>NZ_CP008997.1:0-63721 GCF_000961215.1 Xanthomonas citri pv. citri | reverse complement strand
GATCGCGATCCCTTGATCGGAGTACGTCTAAGTCCCGCTCTGAACGCTGCCCTGATGTATGGTGCAGGAGCAAGAAAAATGACCGAAATGCTTGATCGTATTGAGACGCGAGACGGCGACGTATTCCGTGCTGTAGATGTATGGGTCATTGTTGAATTTCCTAATGGTCTGCCATCGGATGAAGATCTCGCTAGGGTTGATTTGGCAGATGGAGAGGCTGAGGTAGCCCCCGGCGTTTCCATGCGGCAGATGGCCAAAGAGGTCTATCGATGTCGTGATGACTTGGCGGCGGAACGAATGCTTCGCCGCATCCTTGCCGCCTAAAATCGGTCGCGCTAGATGCTGCGCGTAGACGAAACCGAAAAGCAACTGACCGGCCAGCGCGGCACCCGCGCGTGTTTGCCTCACTCGACACTGCCGCTGCCCCTTTTACAGGCAGGCCCGCTACCAGGGATCATGATTCCTGCTGCGCCTGGTGAGCGGCCCACACCCGCTTTACGGTAGTCACGCTCGTGCCGGCGAGGCGCGCAGTGTTGGCGATGGTCTCCCCACGACCGCGCAACGCGACGATGCGAGCATGTATGGCCTGATCGGCCGGGCGGCCACGGTACTTGTCTCTGGCCTTCGCCAGCTCAATACGGGGTTCGGGGAGCAATGGAACAGGGAAGTCAGTTAAGCCTTCACCAGTGCCGGTCTGTACCTTCCATGCGGGCGTGGCTCTCTGAGAAACAGTGGCGGTCATCCGCACCGCAGGCGATGTCGGTTAGCAAATCGTTCACGGCTTCATCCAGCTCTTCATCCGTGTCATAGGGCACCTTCAGTTCATATTCCCCGTTCGGCCGCCGCGTGGCATCGTATTGGGCAAGATCAAAAAACTCGACATGCTCGATCGAGCGCTTCTTTCCGCGCACGAACTTGCTATTGTTCTCGATGCGCAAGGTCAGCAGGATGGTGGCGACCTTCGGCTGGTCAGCGTTTCCGCTCTCGACCACGGAGACGTTTATCGGCGACTGCGCCGATTGTTTGTACGGGCCGATCTCTACGCCGCGATGCCGCAGGTAGCTGTACAGCGTGCTCTTGGACAAGTGCAGTTTCTGCGCAATGGCAGCGACCGACAGCTTGCGCTCGCGGTATAGGGTCTCGGCCGCCAGCGCTGTCGCTTCGGCCTGCGGCGACAGGCCCTTGGGTCGCCCACCGACCCTGCCACGCGCCCGCGCGGCCGTCAGCCCGGCCTGGGTGCGCTCGCGAATTAGCTCGCGCTCGAACTCGGCCAGCGTGGCGAACAGGTTGAACACGAACCGCCCTTGGGCGCTGGTGGTGTCGATGGGGTCATTCAGGCTGAGCAGCCCGACCTTGCGTTCCATCAGGCTACCCACCAACTCAACCAGGTGCTTGAGTGAGCGTCCCATGCGGTCGAGTTTCCAGATCACCAGCACGTCGCCGCCACGCAACTGGCCCAGCAGTTCATCGAGCGCTGGGCGCGCGGTCTTCGCGCCGCTCGCAACGTCCTGATAAATGCGCTCGCAGCCGGCCGCCTTGAGGGAGTCCACCTGCAAGGCTGGGTTCTGTTCGCGCGTGGATACGCGCGCATAGCCGATTTTCATCGTAATATTTTGCTTTACTCGTTAATTTTTAATAATATCAAACTTTGATTGTACAAACCACTATTACAGACTGCTTGTTGGCTTACGGACACCTCGCGCCGATCGCCCCATCAGAGTTCATAAAAACGATCGTTTTATTGAACCGTTGCAAAAAAAACCGCTTAAAGAGTGTATAAACACCGATGTGCATAAACTCTGATTGGAGAGAGCTTCATGAATACCGTGCGCTGGAACATCGCCGTATCGCCGGACGTGGATCAGTCCGTCCGCATGTTCATCGCCGCGCAAGGCGGCGGTCGCAAGGGCGACCTGTCACGCTTCATCGAGGATGCGGTGCGCGCCTACCTCTTCGAGCGGGCTGTGGAACAAGCCAAAGCCGCTACGGTGGGTATGGGTGAGACAGAACTGAACGACCTCATTGATGAGGCGGTGCAATGGGCGCGTGAGCATTAATGCGGGTCGTCCTCGACACCAACGTATTGCTGGCCGCGCTGATCTCGTCGCACAGCCCACCCGACATCATCTATCGCGGTTGGCTTGCAGCACGCTTTGAACTGGTGACAGGGACGGCGCAGCTTGATGAACTGCGCCGCGTGAGCCGTTACCCGAAGATCAAGGCAATCCTGCCCGCGCATCGCGTCGGCACGATGATCAACAACATGCAGCGCGCCGTTGTGCTGCATGTATTGCCGCCTCTGCCTGATCGCATCGAGGTCAATGATCCGAACGATGCGTTCCTGCTGGCGATGGCACTGGCCAGCGAGGCCGATTACCTTGTGACTGGCGACCGCCGCGCTGGGCTGCTGCAACGCGGTAGCATTGGCCGCACGCGCATCGTCACGCCAGTCACCTTCTGCGCCGAGGCGCTTTGACGCCATGCCGGTCAGCTTCCTGTCCACCACACAACGGGAACGCTACGGCCGCTATCCAGACACGCTTTCCAGCGAAGAGCTGGCGCGCTATTTCCACCTGGACGACGATGACCGCGAGTGGATCGCCACCAAGCGACGCGACAGCAGTCGCCTCGGTTATGCGCTGCAACTGACCACGGCGCGGTTTCTCGGCACCTTTCTGGAAGACCCTACCGCCGTGCCAAGCCCGGTGCTGCATACGCTGTCGTCGCAACTTGGCATCGCCGACCCTTCCGATTGCGTCATTGACTACCGGACAACTCGGCAGCGCTGGCAGCACACGAGCGAGATTCGCACCCGCTATGGCTACCGCGAGTTCACGGGTACCGGCGTCCAGTTCCGCCTTGGCCGCTGGTTGTGCGCGTTGTGCTGGACGGGCACTGACCGCCCGAGTGCGCTGTTCGACTACGCCAACGGCTGGCTGGTCGGCCACAAGGTGCTGCTACCCGGCGTCACCTTGCTGGAGCGCTTTATCGCCGAGATACGCTCACGCATGGAGTCGCGTCTGTGGCGACTACTGGTGCACGGCGTGACACCCGAGCAGCGACAACGCCTCGATGACTTGCTCAAGCTTGTCGAAGGCAGCCGGCAGTCTTGGCTGGATCGATTGCGCAAGGGGCCGGTACGCGTCAGCGCTCCGGCGCTCGTTGCGGCCTTGCTGCGAATCGAAACCGTGCGTGGCTTGGGCATTAAGCTGCCAGGCACCCATGTGCCGCCGAGCCGCATCGCAGCGCTGGCCCGCTTCGCCAGTACTGCCAAGGTATCCGCCGTGGCTCGATTGCCGGAGGTGCGACGCATCGCCACGCTAGTGGCCTTCGTCCACTGCCTGGAAGCCAGCGCGCAAGACGATGCCATCGATGTGCTCGACCTGCTGCTGCGCGAGCTGTTCACCAAGGCTGAGAAAGAAGATCGTAAGGTCAGGCAGCGCTCCCTCAAGGATCTGGATCGGGCCGCCTCGACGCTGGCCGAGGCATGCCGGATGCTGCTCGATCCGGCCCTGCCGGACGGCGAACTGCGCGAGCGCGTCTATGCCGCCATCGGCCACGATGAACTGGCCCAGGCGCTCAATGAAGTGCGCGGTCTGGTGCGCCCGCCCAACGATGTGTTCTACACCGAACTGGAAGCCCGCAAGGCCACCGTCTCGCGCTTCCTGCCGGCGTTGCTGCGCGTCATCCGCTTTGACGCCAATCCGGCCGCGCAACCTTTGGCGCAGGCGTTGCAATGGCTGCATGAGAAGCCCGACCATGATCCGCCCACGGCCATCGTCGGCAAGGCGTGGCAACGCCATGTCGTTCAGGATGATGGCCGCATCAATGCCACAGCCTATTCGTTCTGCGCGCTCGACAAGCTGCGCAGTGCGATTCGCCGCCGCGACGTGTTCATCAGCCCGAGTTGGCGCTACGCCGATCCACGCGCCGGGCTGCTGGCCGGAGCTGAATGGGAGGCCTCGCGGCCTATCGTCTGCCGCTCGCTGAGCCTGTCGGCGCAGCCCGAGGCCACGTTGTCCGAGCTGACGCGCGAGCTGGACGAAACCTACCGCCGCGTCGCCGCGCGCCTGCCCCAGAACGACGCAGTGCGCTTCGAGAACGTTGGCGACAAGACGGAACTGGTGCTCAGTCCGCTTGAAGCATTGGAGGAGCCGCCTTCATTGATCGCGCTGCGCAACGAAATCAAGGCGCGCATGCCGCGCGTCGATCTTCCGGAAATCCTGCTGGAAGTCGCCGGTCGTACTGGCTGCATGGAAGCGTTCACGCACCTGACTGAACGCACCGCGCGCGCGGCCGACCTGACCACCAGCCTGTGCGCGGTGCTGATGGCCGAAGCCTGCAACACCGGCCCGGAACCACTGGTGCGGCCAGACACTCCGGCGCTCAAGCGCGACCGGCTGATGTGGGTCGATCAGAACTATGTGCGTGACGACACGCTGACAGCCTGCAATGCCGTGCTGGTGGCCGCGCAAAGTCGTATCGCACTGGCGCGAACCTGGGGAGGTGGCGATGTGGCTTCGGCCGACGGCATGCGATTCGTGGTGCCGGTGCGCACGATCCACGCTGGACCGAACCCAAAGTATTTCAATCGCGGGCGCGGCGTCACTTGGTACAACTTGCTTTCCGATCAGCGCACCGGACTGAACGCGATCACTGTGCCTGGCACGCTGCGCGACAGTTTGATTTTGCTAGCGGTTGTGCTGGAGCAGCAAACGGAGTTGCAGCCGACCCAGATCATGACCGACACCGGCGCGTACAGCGATTTGGTGTTCGGTTTGTTCCGCCTCTCCAACTATCGATTCTGCCCGCGCCTGGCCGATGTTGGCGGTACCCGTTTCTGGCGCGTCGATCCCGACGCCGACTATGGCGACCTCAATGCGCTGGCCCGGCAGCGTGTGAATCTCGACCGTATCACCCCGCATTGGGATGATGTGCTGCGTCTGGTCGGCTCGCTCAAGCTCGGTCTGGTTCCGGCGATGGGCATCATGCGCACCTTACAGGTCGATGAACGGCCCACCAGCCTGGCGCAAGCCATCGCCGAAATCGGCCGTATCGACAAGACCATCCACACGTTGAATTTCATCGACGACGAAGCCCGCCGTCGCGCCACGCTGCTGCAACTGAATCTCGGTGAAGGCCGCCACAGCCTGGCGCGCGAGGTTTTCCACGGCAAGCGCGGCGAGCTGTTCCAGCGCTACCGCGAAGGGCAGGAAGACCAGTTGAGCGCGCTCGGCCTGGTCGTGAACATGATCGTGCTTTGGAACACGCTGTACATGGATGCGGTGCTGACGCAGTTGCGCAGCGAAGGCTACCCCGTGAAGCCAGAAGACGAGGCACGGCTGTCGCCGTTCGGCCACGAGCACATCAACATGCTCGGACGCTATTCGTTCTCGGTGCCGGAAGCTGTCGCGCGCGGCGAGCCAAGCCGCCGAAATTCTTGGCTTGGTCATGCGGCACTGGAACACGATTGCATCAGAATTGTTCCGCACTCTGGAGAAAGACGATGTCTACCTTCCCGTGCTACTCGAAGATGCGGATGGGGCCGTACACGGTAACGACTGGGCACGTGGTTTCATGCGCGGCATTCAATTACGGCCCAATAGTTGGCAAGAGTTGATCGGCAGCGAAGAATTTGGCGGGCCCATGCTGCCAATCATGATCTTGACCCATGAACATGATCCTGATCCCGCCATGCGCCCGCCAGAGATTGCGCCGGACAAACGCGATGAGTTGCTTCAGTCCCTGATTGCCGGACTGACGCACATCTATCGCTACTTTGCCTCACATCGCCAATTGGCAACCCAAGGGTCTTTACGCAGACAAGGTCCTAAGATTGGGAGAAATGATCAGTGCCCATGTGGCAGTGGGCGGAAGTACAAGCATTGCTGTGCTACCAGCGCTCCGACATTTCATTGATACCGGCTTAACTGACTTCCCTGTTCCATTGCTCCCCGAACCCCAAGCACCACTGGTTGGCCAGCGGCAGTGTCTATGGGCATCGCAAGATTGCCAAGGATCTACGCGATCTGGGTGAGCGTTGCAGTCGCCATCGGGTGCATCGATTGATGCGCACCGAGGGACTGCGTGCCCAGGTGAGGGGAGGCAGGGATTTGTGTAAAAAACAGCCAAAAGTGGGCTAACTCGCTGTCAGTAAAGGTTACTTACACCAATCCCTGCCGACGCTCAGGTAGTCACCGACTGAGCCTCACTGAGGCAATAGCTCCATCAACCATGCGAGCTCCTCTTCGTTGAATGCCGGGAAATCATCCGCTGCCCCTGCGAAGGGGTCCTCATCTTGTTCCCGCATCACGGTGCTGGACGCTGCCAGGTCGGCAGCCGTGGGCGTACCAGGATCCGGGAGGCCGCCCCCGATACTGGTACGCGGGCGTTTTACCCTCCAACTGAGGGGCAAATGCAGCGCATCGCGCTGTTCGGGAACGCGCACCTCGAACGATTGCTGTGCGGAGGGACCGGTGACAGCACGATCCGATCGGGACCGTTTACGGCTGCTTGCCCGCCTCTGATCTCCCTCGTGCGTTGGGCTGGGCGCATCAAGGTCACGCTCCAGCGAATCGGCGAATGCATGCAAAGACGCCTGGTCCGGCGTTTGAGTTGAAGTAGGGGACGGTTTGGCCCTTTTCATCCCTGATGCCTGGAGGATACGGTCCCAACGCTGCGAGGCTGGGGGGAGCGTTCCACTGCGGGCTTCGAGTTCGGTGACGCCCACTCTGCGAAAGAGCTGTAACAACCCGTGCCTGCTCATCCCGAACTGCGTCATGGCGTCATCAAATGCTTGCGCTGGGTGGGAGTGGCACTGGAAAAAACCCAGCACGCGAACCACTTGCGCGTGGTCGGCAACGCGATGGGATGTGCGTTCGGGAATACGGCGATTGGTTCTTTTGATCAAGGCCGGCGCGTGCGGCAATCCCTTTTTCACTGCATCCAGCGCAGGACGTCCGCCGAGGCAGGCCAAGGCGACGAGGTGGTCGTTGGTCAACGCGGCCAACGCCGGATCAGGGCGAGATAACTGGGCAACAATGCTCTCCAGCGCCGGCCTGCCGCCGCCATTGCTGGCGATGGCCACCACCTGCTCCGGGGTCAGGCCATGGGCCTGGCACAGCACCGGCAACAGCCGCTGCACCGTCTCCAGCGCCTGCTTGCCACCGCCATTGCAGGCGATGGCCACCACCTGCTCCGGGGTCAGGCCATGGGCCTGGCACAGCACCGGCAACAGCCGCTGCACCGTCTCCAGCGCCTGCTTGCCGCCATCGTGGCTGGCGATGGCCACGACCTGCTCCGGGGTCAGGCCATGGGCCTGGCACAGCACCGGCAACAGCCGCTGCACCGTCTCCAGCGCCTGCTTGCCGCCATCGTGGCTGGCGATGGCCACCACCTGGTCCGGGGTCAGGCCATGGGCCTGGCACAGCACCGGCAACAGCCGCTGCACCGTCTCCAGCGCCTGCTTGCCACCGCTATTGCTGGCGATGGCCACCACCTGCTCCGGGGTCAGGCCATGGGCCTGGCACAGCACCGGCAACAGCCGCTGCACCGTCTCCAGCGCCTGCTTGCCACCGCCATTGCTGGCGATGGCCACGACCTGGTCCAGGGTCAGGCCATGGGCCTGGCACAGCACCGGCAACAGCCGCTGCACCGTCTCCAGCGCCTGCTTGCCACCGCCATTGCTGGCGATGGCCACCACCTGCTCCGGGGTCAGGCCATGGGCCTGGCACAGCACCGGCAACAGCCGCTGCACCGTCTCCAGCGCCTGCTTGCCACCGCCATTGCTGGCGATGGCCACCACCTGCTCCGGGGTCAGGCCATGGGCCTGGCACAGCACCGGCAACAGCCGCTGCACCGTCTCCAGCGCCTGCTTGCCACCGCCATTGCTGGCGATGGCCACCACCTGCTCCGGGGTCAGGCCATGGGCCTGGCACAGCACCGGCAACAGCCGCTGCACCGTCTCCAGCGCCTGCTTGCCGCCATCGTGGCTGGCGATGGCCACCACCTGCTCCGGGGTCAGGCCATGGGCCTGGCACAGCACCGGCAACAGCCGCTGCACCGTCTCCAGCGCCTGCTTGCCACCGCCATTGCTGGCGATGGCCACCACCTGCTCCGGGGTCAGGCCATGGGCCTGGCACAGCACCGGCAACAGCCGCTGCACCGTCTCCAGCGCCTGCTTGCCGCCATCGTGGCTGGCGATGGCCACCACCTGGTCCGGGGTCAGGCCATGGGCCTGGCACAGCACCGGCAACAGCCGCTGCACCGTCTCCAGCGCCTGCTTGCCGCCATCGTGGCTGGCGATGGCCACCACCTGCTCCGGGGTCAGGCCATGGGCCTGGCACAGCACCGGCAACAGCCGCTGCACCGTCTCCAGCGCCTGCTTGCCGCCAATATTGCTGGCGATGGCCACCACCTGTGCCGGGGTCAGGCCATGGGCCTGGCACAGCACCGGCAACAGCCGCTGCACCGTCTCCAGCGCCTGCTTGCCACCAATATTGCTGGCGATGGCCACCACCTGCTCCGGGGTCAGGCCATGGGCCTGGCACAGCACCGGCAACAGCCGCTGCACCGTCTCCAGCGCCTGCTTGCCACCAATATTGCTGGCGATGGCCACCACCTGCTCCGGGGTCAGGCCATGGGCCTGGCACAGCACCGGCAACAGCCGCTGCACCGTCTCCAGCGCCTGCTTGCCGCCATTGCTGGCGATGGCCACCACCTGCTCCGGGGTCAGGCCATGGGCCTGGCACAGCACCGGCAACAGCCGCTGCACCGTCTCCAGCGCCTGCTTGCCACCAATATTGCTGGCGATGGCCACCACCTGCTCCGGGGTCAGGTTCAGGGGGGCACCCGTCAGTGCATTGCGCCATGCATGCACTGCCTCCACTGCGGTCACGCCGCCACGTTTTGCAATCTTGAGAAGTTGGCCTGTGTCCAACTGTAACGGTGGACCTCTCAACTCTCCCGCCACCGTGAGCAAGGCCTCCAGGGCGCGTGCGCCGGACCACTGTTTGCCGACGCCAACGATCGCTTCGTGTGTCGCCTCTGGCAACGCTGCGATCATGTCCTGATACTTGACAGCGACGGTCCCTAACGCTGCCGGGTGTTGGCTGAGCGCAACGATGTGCGCGTGTGTAAACCCATGGCCGACCAGTGCCTCGTGGTGCTGCGCCACTGTCGAACGAACCTTCGGTTTGATCTTCTCCTGTTGCTGCTGGCTGTAGCCGAGCGTGCGTAGATCCACCTGCGCGGCCGGCGAAGCGTCGGAGGGTTGCGCAGCACGTCGTCGCGGCGCCGGCTTGGCGCGCGGCGGCCGCGCGGCAGTGACAGCCACGCGCATGGTGGGTGGGGGGGCGTCGGCTGCCCGCAGACCCGATTGCACCTCATCCCACTCGCCTGTGGCAGCCTCTGTATGGTGAGCGCCGAAGGGAGGCAATGAATCAAAAAGCGATGTATTAAAAAGTGACGGATCGAACTGACGTAACAGGTCACTGAAGCTGCCCGCCGAGAACGCAGGTGAGGGGGCAGGGGGAGATGGCAGCCGGGTCCGGGACATCGTCCGCCGAGCGGGCAAGCCATCCAGGGGGCCGCCGGCAGGCGGAGACACCCCACGATCTGCAGTCGGCTGAACCCCATCGGGTTGGGGTCCGGGCAGAAGCTCGCGGGCAGGACTTGGTGTGCGCGAACGAATGGGATCCATCAGGCATACCTCTTTACATGGTCGCCTCCAGACTAGCGGTCTGTGGTTCCTACATAGCTTCCGAGGCCGCATGGCAGTACACAACTTCGGGTGATCCTGGCAACCCTCGACGACCAGGGTGAGGCGCAGACATGAAGGCGATCACGGACCCGCATGGAGGATCGGCAGAAGGTTGTGAAAAATTTCTGTGCTGACAGCGAGTTAGCTCACTTTTGGCTGTTTTTTACACCAATCCCTGCCGACCCTCATCTCCTGCTACCCCGTCGACGGGACAACCATCCATAAACTCCCGCGCGGGAAGCTCTACAAGGTTGAGACTGTGTACCGGCGGCGCTTGGCCGAACAGACCATTGCCCTATAAAAAGAAAGCGCCCCATCGCTGGAGCGCTTTCGGTATTCACTACTCGGTAGGCTCTTTGGGCATTTCTGCCGTATCCCGCTCCAGGCAAGGGATAGATCGGGTGAAGCTATCGATCTATCGAGGCACCACACCTGTCTCCAGGGTCCGGTCGGTGGTGCATGTGCACAATAGCGGTTGCGCCCGGGCGATGCAAGAATGCATAAACCCCGTCATGCGACCGCCCGACCGCCCTGCTGGGCCACGGAGGCACCGCGCCAGTGCGTGGAATCTCGCGTTATGTGCGCTGGCGGCCTCGCCGCGATAGGGCTTGCAGCTTGCAAGGCCACCTTATGAAGCGGTCGAGTGCAAAGCACTCGCCGCGCTCAGGTTCGCAGGGCGGCGTCGTTCGGTCAGAGAAAGCGTTTCAGGTCTGCAATCGGCGCGGGCAACTCTTCCCCGAATGCACTGTGGCGCGCGACCGCTGCTGCCCATGCACCTTCTAGCTCCCTCATATCGATGTCTTCGCGAGGTGTCGCAACGTAAGCCCGGCCGCCGCAGTCTGTGCAAAATGGGTCTACGCCCTTGCAGTTCGGGCAGCGAGCAAATTGCCAGAATCCGCGCTGGATGAACACGCCGGCCGAGCACACGTAGCAGACGATTCCAGCTTGATCCATCGTGCCGCAGGGACTCCCGCATGCGTCGCACACGCCAGGTGGGCCGAATTGCCAGGGGTCTAGTCGAGGTCGTTTGCGGTTACCCATGCGTCAGATTACCCATGCCGATGTCGCAGAACATGCGAAACCGGTGCAGTGGCTGGCCTCTGCTCCAATCCAGACGGGGGCGTGACCGCAAGCGGTCACCGGCTTGGGGTGCTGCGCACCGATGCCGCGTGCCGCGTCATCGCCAGTCGGCCCTAATCCTCGCCCCTGCGCGCTCCGCTTGCAGAAGCAAAACCGCACCCCCTCCAGCACGCCGTTTTCCGACCGGCGCCGCGATGACCAGCGTCGCCAGGGCCAATGGCCGGCACGCTGAAAACTGTCTTGGTCACAGATCAAGCTCACCAGGTCCGCGATCGTGTCGCCAACTCCACCGGCGGCGCTGCCGACGACCAGGTGCCCGATCTGAGGGTCGGCAGTGCGTCGTGAGAAATCCTTAGTTGACAGGGAGTTAGCTCACTTTTGGCTGTGTTTTACACGAATCCCTGCCGACCCTCCAGGTGGGCTATGGCCGCAAGCCGCACTTCCATGGCGGAACGCCGTGCAAGGCGGCAGCCAACCTGCTGGATCGACAGTTCGACGTGACCGAGCCGGACACGGCCTGGGCGAGCGACTTCACCTTCATCCGTACGCATGAAGGCTGGATGTACCTGGCTGTGGTGATCGATCTGTTTTCCAGGCAGGTCGTCGGCTGGGCGATGCGCGATCGAGCCGATACCGAGTTGGTCGTGCAGGCCTTGCTGTCGGCGGTGTGGCGGCGCAAACCCAGCGCTGGTTGCCTGGTTCATTCGGACCAGGGGTCTGTCTACACCAGCGATGACTGGCGCAGTTTTCCTGGCGTCCCATGGCTTGGTGTGCAGCATGAGTCGGCGTGGCAACTGCCATGACAACGCACCGGTGGAGAGCTTCTTTGGTCTGCTCAAACGCGAGCGGATCAGGCGACGGGCCTATCCCACAAAGGACGCCGCACGCGCCGAGGTATTCGACTATATCGAGATGTTCTACAACCCAAAACGCCGCCACGGTTCAACTGGCGACCTATCGCCTGTAGAGTTCGAACGGCGCTACGCGCAACGAGGGTCTTGAGTGTCTACGGAACCCTGGGCGTATCAGTTGTCATTTTTGGAGATCTCCTGCACTGGTGGATTGCAGAGCTGCATACAAGGCTGTTTTACTCACCTTGAGCCGTGTAGCGGCCTCCCGGACATTTATCCCGTTGGCGATGTGTTTACGTGCCTGCTGCAACTTGTCGGCGGTGATGACTGGTTTGCGTCCGCCCTTGCGCCCGCGAGCGGCGGCGGCACTCAACCCGGCCTTGGTGCGCTCGCGAATCAGATCGCGCTCGAACTGGCCCAGCGCGCCGAACACGTGGAAGATGAGCCGCCCGCCCGGCGTGGTGGTGTCGATGGCTTCCGTCAGCGAACGAAAGCCGACGCCTCGCGCTTCCAGCGCGCCTATCGTTTCGATCAGGTGCGGCATGGAGCGCCCAAGCCGGTCCAGCCGCCAGACTGCCAGCACGTCGCCGTTGCGCAGGTAGGCCAGCGCATCAGCCAAACCGGGGCGGTCAGCCTTGGCCCCGGAAGCCGTGTCCTCGAAAACGCGCTCGCAGCCTGCTTTGCGCAGCGCATCCGTCTGCAAAGCGGTGTCCTGTTCCGCCGTTGATACCCGCGCATAGCCGATCAGTGCCATTTGCCACCCATCTTGTCCGCCATTCCGTCCGTCTATCTTGGTGTCCGACAACCCGTTGCACAAGCAGTTTTCAGGACAGCGTCCGGCACGACCGACAAACGATCGTTTGTCGGACAGGCATACGCCTTGATATATACCAAACATTGGCATATCCTACGGTATATCCCAACCTTCACCCAGAGAGGAAATCGTGAGCCAAGTTGCCAAGCTGTTCATCAATGGCCGCAGCCAGGCAGTCCGCTTGCCTGCCGCCTATCGCTTTACCGAGAAAGAGGTTTTCATTCGCCAAGACCCGGAGACCGGTGACGTCATCCTGTCTCGGAAGCCTGCAACGTGGGAGGACTTCTTTATCGTACTCAAGAGCGCAGATGTGCCTGCTAATTTTCTAGATGCCGCCGAGCGCAATCAGGGCACGCAGGACCGTGATCCTTTTGCGGGATGGCGCGAATGAAGCGGTACATGCTTGATACCAACACCGTGAGCCATCTCGTCAAGAGCCATCCGGCTGTCTCTCGACGGGTCATTGAAGTGCCTATGACTGCGCTATGTATGTCCGCAATTACCGGTGGGGAGCTGATGTTCGGCTTGGCTAAGGTGCCAGACGCCAAACGCCTTCAGCAAGCCGTCATGGAACTCCTGCGGCGCGTGGATGTGCTGCCTTGGGATGGCGCGGTAATGGAGCGTTACGGAAGCGTAAGAGCGGACCTAGAAAAGCAAGGTAAAGCGCTTGGGTCGCTCGACATGCTTATCGCAGCACATGCACTGGAAACGGATTCTGTCCTCGTTACCAATGACGCCGCATTTAGTCGTGTTGTTGGTTTGACCGTGGAAGATTGGACACGCAGCTAACGTGCATCACCGAGGATAAAGACCATGAACACTCCCCTTTCACCGATTGCTAAAACAGCCCGCTTGGAGGCCGCAACGGAGACACTGGCCGAGTACATCGGCTACCTGAACAGCGAGATCGACGCCGAGCAGGACAAGGCCGAGCCGAACGCTGGTCGCATCGAGGCGCTAGAGCACGAGCTAGAAATCGTGGTTGACGAGCGCCGCGCCATTACGCCCGACAATCTCAGCCTGATTAACCGGGCCTTGTATGTCTACGCACCCCTGCTCAAACCGATGCACGGGTGACGCGGCATGGACGAAAAACGCTTCCAACTGAGCACACGCAAGCACACGGCCGCTTACGAGAAAATCGAGCGGCATCACTTCAAGGACACTGCGCCGGCCGACCAACCGCAGGCAATCATCTTGGGCGGCCAGCCCGGCGCAGGCAAAAGCGGGTTGCTCGAAGCCAGCAAACAGGGCTTTGCAGATCGCAACGTTGTCACGATCAACGGCGACGAGCTGCGCTACTACCACCCTCAATACCGAGACATTCAGAAGGCCGACGAGCGCCGGTTTGCCGAGCTGACCGACCCGCACGCCCGGCCGTGGACCAAGCAGCTATTCGACCGCACCATCGAGACACGTCGCAACGTCGTGTTTGAAGGCACGATGCGCGAAGCCGGTCCTATCACCGAGACGATGCGACGCCTCAAAGAAGCCGGCTATTACGTCGTCGCCCGCGTAATCGCGGCCAACGAACGCGACAGCATGGCCGGCATCCACCGCCGCTATGAAGAACAGAAGGCGGCCAAGGGCTTCGGCCGCTGGTCGAATGTGCAGGCTCATGACGACGCCTACAAAGGGATGCCGGCGACGCTCGAATACATCGAGCACAACAAACTGGCTGACCGCGTGCAGGTCTACGACCGTAAGGGCAACGTGCTGTACGACAACGAGCTGCAGGGCAACGAATGGAAACGGCAGCCGGCAGCAAAGACCGCCATCGAGGCCGAGCGCGAGCGCCCGCCTACGCCCGAGGAACGCCGACAACAAGAGGCCGAATGGGCAACGATCCTTGCGATGATGACCGCACGCCGAGCCGACGAACGCGAGATCGAACGCGTGCGCGACGTAGCGCGCCAATACGGAGGGCAGCAATACCCGGAGCATAAGCCGGCCGAGTACGAGCGCCAGGACTACGGCCGGCAGCAACCAGAGCTGCGCGCACCCGAGACCGGCAAGACCTACCAAGGCCCGATTGTGTCGGCCGACGACAAGCACGTCATCCAGTCAGTCAGGGAAGCCGGCCGCGAGCTGCACATCCAGCACGAACGACTTGTACTGAACAGCGACCGCCGCGAGCTGCTGAACGCCGGCACTAACGTCGAGATTCGCTACCCGTACAACCGGGTCGGCATCGTGAAGGAATGGGGAGCAAAAGAGATTCAAGGGCCGGCATCCAAGGGCATCGAACCCAAGGATTTTGGCAAGAGATAGATGTAAGCGGCGAGGTTGAAGGAGCCGCCCTACAACCCCGCCTAACCCGTGCGAACTTGTACAAGGAAACAGACCATGTGGCACATCCGTAGGGCTGAAAGCATTCTAGCAAAGGGGTGTGGCCACGTCTGCGAAACGCAACCGCAAGCGCCCAATAAAAAATCCCGGCCGGAGCCGGGATTAAATTCCAATGTTCAACCCCTCATCAAGAGGGGCTTAACGGTCGGAATTGTAGCAGCCGTGCGGTTGTAAGAACAGAGACGAGGAAGGACGTTTGAAATGAAGAAAATCAGCGAACTAACCGCCCAGCCAACATCGGCCGAAATGCTCCAATGGCGTGACGGATACCGGCACCACCTTGAATCAAAGGGTATCCCACCAGAATCTGCCGCAGATTTGGCAGCCAAGGTTAGCTATCGGGCCGACCTCTACCCTACCGACCTAGCCGCGACGCGCCCCCTATTCCAGGTCGAACCGCCGACCGCACCGGGAGAACAAGCCACGGATGCCAAAGTCCCCCCGCTAAAAGACTCCCGGCCAGACAAGGCAAAGCCCACTAAGGCGGCAAAACTTAAGCGCGTAGAACCGGCCGCGCTTGAGCGGAAGCCCAAAACTACGCCAGCTACCGCGCGCGAAGAACGTCTAATCAAAACGGCCGCAGAGATTGCCGGCGAACGTCCGGATGACGACGACCGCGCCTATATGCACTCGATCATGTGCCAAGTCGGCTTGCCACGATCCAAGGTGGACGGCACATCGTTTGAGCGGCATTCGGGCGGCGCAGCGCTACTTGTTGAAGCTGGCAAATTATGGGACGGCAAGCAGTTCGTGCAACAACCAATCCCCTACGGGGCCATGCCGCGCCTGATGTTGGCGTGGATGAACACCTATGCCGTTCGGTTCAACTCGCCAGAGATTCCGGTAGGCGACAGCGCGAGTGAATTTCTGCGGATGCTCGGTCAAAAGAACATCACAGGCGGCGAACGGGGCACCTTCACCAATTTCCGCAAGCAGGTACAAGCCTTGTCCGCCTGCCGTATGACCTTGGGCTTCAACGCGAACGGCCGCGCCCACACTTACGAGGGCAAGCCCATCAAACACTTCGAAGCATGGATCAATCTGGAAGAGAAGCAGCGCGCTCTTTGGCCCGGTTCCGTGACGTTTTCGCAAGACTACTACCTGACGCTCAAAGACCACGCCGTACCACTCGACCTGCGCGCCTTCATGGAGCTGAAAGGCTCGGCGCTCGATCTTGACGTGTACGCGTGGCTTGCCCAGCGCCTGCATCGCATCGAGGGCCGGCCGGTCGTGCTGTATTGGACAAATTTGCGTGATCAGTTCGGACAGGAGTATCAGGGCAAGGAAGCCGACAAGGACTTCAAGAAGAAATTCCTGCCCTCACTCCGACGCGTGCTTGCCGTCTACCCCGATGCGAAGGTCAAGCAGGTGACAGGCGGAATCATGCTGATGGCTTCGCCCCCGCCGATACCCTACAAAGGCTCATAGCACTCCGCAGCGCTGGCGACAGCCCTTGGCTGTTGCCACGCAGAATCGGACCCCCCTCGATTCGATTGTGGGTAAGTCGGTGGATACAGCAAGTTATCCACGCAGAATTAGACCCCCCTAGTCACGCAGAATCGGACCCCTCCCACACCGAAAAGCACGCAGAATCGGACCCCTTTGCCACGCAGAATCGGACCCCCCCTAAACCGATAGGTTATTGCCTTTAGTTTTTGCCTATATATATCTCCGATAGTTGGGGCCGTGGATTTGTGGACAGTGCGCTACGCGCACCGGCCCCCGTCCGTGGACAACCGCAAGCGGTTGCCCACCGCCGTGAGCCTCTGCCCACAAGCTCCACCGCCCACCGCTCCGTATGGACAATGCGCTACGCGCACCAGCCCGCAAGCGGGCTTTTGCCCACACTGCGCTTTCCCAACCATGTTTTTATAGATTCCCCTGAAAACCGAAAACCGCACGACGTGGCTGTATTCGAGGCGCGCGAAAAAAGGGGAAGCGCCCGGCCCGCAAGAGGCAGGGGCGCGGTGCTGTTATCCACGGGACGCCAACGGCGGACGGTGGGTAACAGCATCCCCTTTTCCCTCCTAGAGCCACGGACGCCCAGCGCCTCGAATGCAGCCTTGCCAGTCCGCTTTCTCGCATGCGAGAAAATGTATTGACGACGTGTTGACGGTACACTATACTGGCAACACAACATCAATAACACTACTTCCAATGTTCAACCCGATTTCATGAGGTCGATTACCCATGCGAGCAAACCACTCACTCAAACAACTGGTGGAAGCTGTCATGCTGACCCTGACGGTAGGCAATCAAAAAGGCGGCGTCGGCAAAAGTACGTTCAGCGTGCATCTTGCCTTCCGCGCGGCTGAACGAGGCTACCGCGTCCTGCTGGCCGACATTGACGAGGGCGATATTTCCGAAGTGTTCGCGGAGATCGAGGAAGGCGACAACACCGAGTACCTGAAAGCCAGCCACCTGTTCACGGGCGAGATCGACGGTCGCAGGCCGCGCCAAGTTCACGAGCGCATCGCACTAATCGAGGCCGACGTAGATGTGCTCGACGTGGACGACATGCCGCTCGAAGTCATTTCACAGCCGCGAGCATCGCTCGGCCAACTGGCCGCCGATTACGACATCTGCATCATCGACACCCCACCCAACTTGCAGCGCCGCATGCTCGGCGCACTGGCCGCTTCGCACGCCGTTGTCTCGCCGTTCAACATTTCGCCGTTCTCGTTTGCACGCATGCCGAAGCTGCAAGCCACGATTGCCGGCGTGAAGTCGGAATACAACCCTGACCTGCGCCATCTTGGCTTTCTGCCGAACATGGTCAACAGCAAGTCGGTGAACGAGATCGAGGCTTTACCCGAGCTGCGCGAAGCCTACGGCGAACTGATTTTCGATGAGGCCATCATCGCCCGCGCGTGCGTCGCTACAGCACTCGCGCAAGGGCGCGCGGTTTGGCACCACGCACGCAGCGGCAACCAACGTGCAGCAGCAAAAGAAATGCGGCAGGCGTGCGATGCCGTTCTGGCCCGCCTTGGCTTGAACTAAGGGAGTCCCGACCATGAGTGCATTCGGAAACAAGATCAGCAAGCTATCGCAAATTCAGAAGCAGGGCGCAGCTGCTGCTTTGCCGGGCGAACGCATCGAGGAGATCGACCCGGAGCTGGTCGATTGTGAGAAGCAGATTCGGAGCAAGGACAACCCCGGCTTCACGGTTGAATCGTTGACCGAACTCGGCAACGACATGAAGCGCGACGGCCAACATGAGCCGGCCGTGCTGCGCAAGAACCCGGAGAAGCCGGGCCGTTATCTGATGGTGGCAGGCGAGCGCCGTTGGCGCGGTTGCAAGATCGCCGGCATCAAGCTTAAGGCCGTGGTGCGCGACATGGACGACGAGCAGGCGCGTCGAGTGCAGCGGGCCGAGAACATCCAGCGCGAGAACCTAACACAGCTCGAAATCGCGGTTGCGCTGCGCGATGACAAGCAACGCCTAGGCACCTTGGAAAAGGTCGCGGCCGAGTGGAACAAGGGGATCAATTGGGTAGCCGAGCGCATCAAGTTTCTTGAGGTAGTGGAAACGGACGGTCACGCGAGCCAAGCCGTTGCGGCAGGCGTGACGGCCGACATTACGGCCGTCAATGACCTGCACCGACTTGAGAAGGCCGACCCAGCCGCAGCCAAAGCCGTGATCGAGCAGGCCAAGGCCGACCCGAACACCAACGTGCGCAAAGTGGTGCGCGACAAGCTGCAAGACGCGAAGCCAGCCGCAAAGGAGAAGGGCGGCAAGGCCGGTTCTCGCATGCGAGAACCCGAGCCTGCCACACCGGAAGTAGACCCTCGCCAACAAGGCATGTTTGACCACGAGAAGCAGGGCAAGCCTGCACAGCTCGACCCCGAAGCGGCGCAGCTTGTTGCGTTCGCGGCCAAGCAAGCAGAAACGCTTTGCGCAGAGGTCAGCGCCCTTTCCAAGATGCTGCAACAGCGCCCGGATGTGGTTAGCGCGCTAGGCGATGCGCTGCAAAGCGTCGTACATGCACAGACAGAGCTGTTCCGCACTCGCCATGCACTGGCCGTACTGGCGAAGCCCGAGTGAACAACTCCACGGCGGCCTAGGAAGGTCGCCGTGTACTGATCGAGGTTATTTATGCAGTTCCAGACACTTGCCAACTTTCGTCTAACCGAGGACGAGTTCGAGCAAATCGCCAGCAAGAAAAAGATGATGGAGCGCAGCCTGCAAGTTGCGCGTGAGATCGTGGTCGAAGGGCGTGGCGTAACGGAGGCTGCCGAACAGTCGGGTATGAGCAAGCAACAAGCGCTTGAGATCAAAAAGAGGTTCTATGCCGGATATATGGAGAACCTTCTCGTGCCGCCCGATTGGGTTAGGGCGTCCGTGTGTGCGCCACAAGACATGCTTGACCGGTTCTTGGCCGAGGTCGAGCAGGAACGCATGAAATATTTCTCGCAAAAAGGCTAGGCCATGGCCGGTATCGTGCTGCGTGCGCGTTGGGAAACGGCGCAACGATGGTACGAGGTCGAGCTTGCGCATGACCTGTTGGGCGATTGGGTTGTGATGCGCCGATGGGGCAGCAAGGATTCGCACAGGCACGGCGAAAAGCCCGACTTGGTTTCCGGCGAGACAGAGGGCCGGCACGCCATCGAACAGATCCACCGGGCGCGATTGCGGCGCAAACCGGCCTATTGGCGCGTCTACTAATTTCCAATCTTTCTCGCATGCGAGAACTAGCGTAGCGGCAGGTCTGGTAATCCCCCCGCCCATTAGCTGACGTCAGAAGTGGAATTTTCTCGTCCCCTTTCCCGAGGAGGTTCCATGAAGAAGTCCCGCTTTACCGACAGCCAGATCATCGCCGTGCTCAAGCAGGCCGAGGCCGGTGCGCCCGTGCCGGAACTGTGCCGCGAGCACGGCATCAGCTCGGCCACGTTTTACAAGTGGCGCAGCAAGTTCGGCGGCATGGACGTGTCCATGGTCGCGCGCATGAAGGAGTTGGAGGAGGAGAACCGCCGGCTCAAGAAGATGTACGCCGAGGCGCAGCTCAGTACCGACCTGCTGAAGGAAGCGCTCGCAAAAAAATGGTGAGGCCATCTCAGCGACGCGAGATGGCCCAATCCGCAGTCACGAGCGGGCGCACGAGCATCCGCCACGCCTGCCAGACCTTCGCGGTGAGCGAGACTTGCTTCCGCTACCAGGCCAAGGCCAGCGAGGAGAACGCCCACATCGCCGACTGGCTGGTCCGCCTGACGAGCGCCCATCGCGACTGGGGCTTTGGCCTGTGCTACCTGTACCTGCGCAACGTGAAGGGCTTTGGCTGGAATCACAAGCGGGTCTATCGGATTTACCGCGAGTTGGAGTTGAACCTGCGGATCAAGCCGAAGAAGCGGCTGGTGCGTGAGCGGCCCGAGCCTGTGGCGGTGCCGGAGGCCATTAACCAGGTCTGGTCGATGGACTTCATGCACGACCAGTTGGCCGACGGCCGCAGCTTCCGGCTGTTCAATGTGCTCGACGACTTCAATCGCCAGGGGCTGGGGATCGAGGTGGATCTGTCGCTGCCGTCAGCCCGGGTGATCCGGTCGCTGGAGCAGATCATCGAGTGGCGCGGCAAGCCCGCCGTGATCGGCTGCGACAACGGCCCTGAATACATCAGTGGCGCGTTGCTGTCCTGGGCGCAGCGGCATGGCATCCGGGTCGAGCACATCCAGCCGGGCAAGCCACAGCAGAACGCCTACGTTGAACGCTATAACCGCACCATCCGCTACGCCTGGCTCGCCCGAACCCTGTTCGACACCATCAACAGGTGCAGGACCAAGCCACCCGCTGGCTATGGACGTACAACCACGAGCGCCCGAATATGGCGCTCGGCGGCATCACGCCAGCGATGAAGTTGGCGATGGCCGCTTAGCTCCACTTCTGGCGACCGCTAAAAGCGGGGGGATTACCCATCGTCGCGTGGCCTGGACTGGCTCCCAGCATACAGCCCGCTGAATCCTCGGCTGAGGACGGAGGATGTCGGAGGCCGCTACTCGCTCAGCGTTCCGGTATTTCGGCGGTTCCGGCTTACAACCCCTAGGACTTAAGCGTCCGTCTCAGTTCTGCTTTCAGGCTTTCGTAGTCCTTGATGGCCGAGGCGTCGTAAGCGTCGGCGTGCTCCAGGGCGAGCTCGAGCAGGGCTCGGACCATCATCGAATTGGACAGGCGGCCGAAGAAAGCGGCTCGGTCGATGGGATCTATGAACTTCTGAACCACGGATCCTGGCAAATCAGCCGGCAAGGTGATGTTCACGGGGGCTGCTTTGCTCATCGGAGTCCTAAATTTCTCTGGGGGTTGACTATGCCCATAGATATGCGCATATTTAAGCTCAAAAGTCGGTGCCTAGCCTAGGCAGTGTAGGAAAACGCGGGGAGGTTGGGAATGGCGGACAGAGCACAGGAGAACGCGAATCAAACAGTTTAACAATCGCATGATTGCATCCGCAGAACGATTGTGATTCTATAATTCACGAATCGTATAAAACGTTGCACGTGCGACGTGGAGCGTGAAAAACCCAAACCTAAGCGTAGAAAGCTGAACTTGACCGTGGCATTACTTCCCTCTTTGTTTTTCAACGATGAGGAAGCAATGCTCACCCTGACCAAGAAAGAGCTGGCCGTGCTCGATGAGGCTCAACCGGACTATGCGGTTTATCTGGTTGAGACGGAGCACGAGAACAGCCGGTGGTGGCGGATGACGTTGAAGCTACCCACGCAGGACAAGGTTTATGAGGTCGTTACCGCGCTCGGTAAAACCAAGCTCTGGAAACGTTTGGACATAGCTGTCGATTTCATCAAGGAGAGCTGCCCGCACACAAAGAGCGTGTTCGTAGTTTTTGCCCCGTGGCACAACTAACAATCTGAGAGGTTCTAAGAGTGGAAAAGAATGAAGCGATTGAAAAGGACACGACAGCAGGCCCGCGCAAGGGCGACAAGGTAGACAGGGTGCTCGATCTGGCGGCTAACGTCCTCGTGATGGCCCTCGTCTTTCTTCCGCAGCTCGCATATGCACAAGACGTCGGTGGCACGTTCGGCGGGATCACCGCCTTCCTGAAGTCGATCACGCAACTGCTCATTTATGAGTGGGGCTACTACATCGGCATCATCACCTTGGCGATCCAAGGGTATCGTTGGAAGTCGGGCCGCATCGACCTGATGACGCTCGGCGGTTGGGGCCTCGGTATCGGCCTCGTGTTCTTCGCGCCAAATATCGTTTCCGACCTCAAGGCGCGTTCCTCCGGTTCGATCCAATGAGTGCCGACGAGCAATTCCACGATGAAGGGGAGTCGCTCGTCGCTGCGATGACCCGCCCCACAATGGTGGGCGGGTTGACGCTGGCAAGTCTTGCGATGAGCTTTTATTTCCCCGGCATGGCCGCGTTAATCACGCGATCACTTTGGGCTGCGGCATTGATTCCAGTCTTACTGCTGATTAGTTATCTGGTCTGCCTGAAAGACGTGTACCTGTTCGACATCATGTCGGCCGCAACCCATTTGAAAACGTGTCCGAACAAACGTTTTTGGGGATGCCGACGCTATGCGCCTCGTTGATGTTTTAAAAGAGAAGTTCGACATGTCGCTGTCGATGCCGGTGCCGGAAGGTGCCGACGCCGCCGCCAAGGAAATGGCCCTGAGCGACATGATCCCGTACACCGTTCACTACGACGACGAATCGGTCATCACCAAGGATGACGGTCTGGTGCAGGTCATCAAGCTCGATGGCCTGTACTTCGAGTCGTTGACTGCCGAGCAAATCAAGCAGTTCGAGCGCCGGCGCAACACGGTGTTGCGCTCCATCGCCAACAGCGACCGGGGCGTCTATGTCCACCTGATCCGCCGCAAGGTGAACCTGTATCCGGCAGGAGAGGGCGGCACATGGTTCGCACGGCGCTTCAATCAGGCGTGGCGCGAGCGCTATAACAAGCGCTCGTTCTACGTGAACGAAATCTATATCTCCATCGTCCGCAATCGCTTCCGGCAAGGTGCGCCCGGCATCCTGGATCGCGCGTTCTCATTGGTGTCCGGCTCCAAGATTACGAAAGAGGACCTCGAATCGTTCGAGGAACAGGCAAAAGACGTCAACGAAGCCGCTAACCTCGTCGTTCAAACCTTGTCGGGCTACGGTGCTCGCAAGCTGCGCATCCAGCGGCGGCCGGAATTCGTTCTCGACAGGGTAAGCCGTGCTGATGCGCAGGTTGCCGTCGAGCGATTCAAGATGAGCTGGCAAGAATTCCAACGCTCGCACGGTCATCACGAGGTGTATAGCCGCGACGAAGTGCTCGACTATCTCGGTGAGGATTTCAGCGAGATTGGTGGTTTCCTGCACTACCTGGTCAATCTGGAAGATGAACGCGTGCCGGTTACGGAGATGCAGCTAGACCGCACGCTCGCGGTGTCGTACCTCGACTTCAAGATGCTCAGCAACATGATGGCCGTCCAGAACCTGAGCGGTACGCGGGCCGGGGCCATGCTGAGCATGGCCGAGTGGCCGGCTCGCACGCCGTCGCGGATGCTTGACGAATTTCTCAAGCAGCCGGTGGAGTACATCATCACGCAGTCGTTTTTCTTTACCGACCGGATCAGCGCTGAGCACGACATGCGGCAGGAGCGCCGACGCATTGCGGTCAATGACCGTGAGGGCGTGGCGGAAGAGGACAAGGACGAGATTACCAAGGGCCTGCAAGACTTGACGCGCGGCCGCTCGGTCAACGGTCTGCATCACCTGACCATGCTCGTGCATGTGCCGGCCACGACGCAATTTGCCGACCCTATCGAAAACAAGCGGCAGACGATTGCCGATCTCGATGGCGCGGTCGGGCTGCTGAAGAAAGCGTTCGTGAATCTCGGCGTCAAGCCGGTTCGCGAGTGGTTCGCGATGGAGACATTCTTCTGGGCGCAGCTTCCCGGCCAGGCGCAGCACTTCATGGGCCGGCGCGGCAAGATCAAGTCGGGCAACTTCGCCGGCTTCGCCTCGTTGCACAACTTCGCAGTCGGCAAGATCGACGGCAACCTGTGGGGGCCGGCCATCATGCCTTTCGAGACGGAGAGCGGCACCGCCTACTACTTCAGCTTCCATCGTGAAATGGAAGGGATGGTCGCCGGCCACACGGCGTTCACGGCGGACACCGGCGCGGGCAAGACAACTCTGTTGGCCGCGTTGATCGCGATGGGTGACAAGGCCTACCCACGTGTGTTCTGGTTCGATAACCGCGAAGGCGCGAAGGTGTTCATGTGCGCAATGGGCGGCCAGCACACGACGCTGACCGTGCAGGGCAGTACGGGCTGGAATCCGATGAAGCTGCCCGACACGCCGGAGAACCGCGCCTATCTGGTCGAACTGCTCACGCTGATGCGGACATGCTACGGCGGCAAGATCGTGCCTGACGACATTGATCGGTTCAAGAAGGCTGTCCACGAGAACTACGCGCTGGCCTATCCAGATCGCCGCCTGCTCAATGTGGCGTGGTGTTTCGGCCAAGGCGAGTTGGCGAAGGACATGCGGGTATGGCACGGAGCCAACGGCATTGAGGGTGCGAACTGGGGCGTGTTCGACAACGAACACGACAACATCGACCTGACCAATTGCCGGCACTATTGCTACGAGATGCGGCAGCTCATCAAGGACGGCACGGCTCGGCCTGAGCTGCCGGTGGTGTTGAGCTACCCATTCCATCGCATCGAGCAGTCCATGAACGGCGAGCCGTTCATCCTCGTGCTGGAAGAAGGGCAGAACCTCGTCAAGCACGCGTATTGGCGCGAAAAGATTGACAGCTACATCATGCAGATTCGCCGCAAGAACGGCCTGCTGGTCTTTGTCACGCCGGATGCCAAGTACCTCTACTGCGAAACCGATTCGATCCAGAAGCAGACGGCAACGAAGATCTATTTGCCGAACGGCGAAGCCAAGCGCACGGACCTTGTTGATGTGCTCGGCCTGACACCGGCTGAGTACGAATTCGTGCGCGACACCCCTCCCGAGAACCGGACGTTCCTGATTCGACGCGGTAATGAGTCGATCAAGGCGAAGTTCGATCTCTCCGATATGCCCGAGTTCATCCCTGTGCTGTCCTCGAACGACAAGGGCGTGGCGCTCATGGAGGAAATCATTCGTGAGCTGGAAACCGACGATCCCGAACAGTGGGTGCCGGTGTTTATGGAGCGTGCGCTCGCCAAGAACACGCACAACCTCAAGCAGAAAGGAGCATGACCATGAAAAAACCCCTCGTAGCCCTCGCGGTGGCCGCTTCTCTCGGCGCTTCGGTGCCCACCTTCGCTACCGGCATGCCGACGTTCGACGCGGCGGCGGTGTTGCAGTTGCAACAGCAGTTCCAGCAGTTGCAGGAGCAATACAAAACACTCAAGGACCAGTACGCCGCTGTTACGGGCAGCTATGGCCGTGGGCAAATCGGCCTGGGCGATTCCATCAACGCGGCATCGGTGGTGCCCGGTTCGTGGCAGGAGGTCGTCGCGCAGCAACAGAGTGGGGCGTTCGGGTCGAAGCAGGCCGCCTACGAGAAGCTCATCAACACGATGCCGCAAGACCTGTTCGCCAATCCCCAGGCGCAGAACGCCACGACATACAAGATGAGCACCGATGCGGTGCGGGCTGCGCTTGCAGGTGGTGACTCGTTGTATGCCGAAGTGCAAACACACCTCAACAATCTGGCGCGCATGAGCCAGCAGGTCGATGCGACGGTGAACATCAAGGACGCTCAGGACTTGCAGAACCGCATTGCGGGCGAGAACGGAATGATGCAAAGCGCGATGGCCAAGCTCAACGCGATGAACATGAACTTGCAAGCGAACATGGTGAACCAGCAGAACCAAGCGACGGCCGCGACGCAGAAGTATTTCCGCCGCACCGGCCAATAAGCATTTCTCGCATGCGAGAAACACCAACACCCAAAGGACTCGCAACAATGCAATTATTTTTCGCACTTCTGCCTGGGCTGATCTTGTTCTGGCCGTTGCTCAAGCTCATCCAAAAAGGATGGCGCTTGTTCGCAGTGCTGTTCTTCGCGGCCCTCATCTCCGGCTGCGCAAGCACGTCCAACAAGTTCAACAAGTCGCCCTGCGCATCCAAATTCGAGAACGTCAACACGGACAACTATGGGAGCCAGAGCGATGCGTAATGTCTGGATGATCGTCTCGGGCCTTGCGGTTGTCGTGGCAATCGGTGGAGCCGTCTACTACTTCTTTCCGAAGCAGTCGGCCGCTACCACCTCTAACGTGCCGCAACCGCCATCGACTGATAACCGTGTGCTCGTGGTGCCGGCCGGGAACCCGCTTTTAAAGGCTGACAAGGCTCAGTTTCGGCAGTGGCTTCCGCCGTACTGCGGCGCAGACATTTTCCTACAGTCCCAACCGGAACCGCACAAGGTCGATGTGTGCGTGAACGGTACGGTGCAGCGCGTTGCTTCGGCTACCGGCATCAAGTTGTCTCGCGCTGACGTGCTCGACTCGCGCGTCAAGGCGCACTGGCGGGAAGTGATGGGAGCGAAATAGCATGGCCAACATGACGCTACAGGGCTTGCTCGGTGCTGCCGATGGCGTTACCCAGTCGTTCCTATCGCAGACGTACCCGGCCATCGCAGGGGCAATCTCGACGCCGATCACCTACGCGGCCATGCTCTATTGGGCGCTGCATGGCTACAAGGTCTATGCCGGGCACTCCCCTATGCAGTGGAAAGACCTCTTGGCGAAGACCGTCATGACGGTGGCCGTATTTGGAACGCTCAATTGGGGTGGGCTGGCTCAGAAGCTCTACAACGCCTTCGTGTCGTTTATGGAAGGCGCGGCCGCCACGATCATGGCCGGCAAGCCTACATCGCAGATGCTCGATGCGCTGTATAGCAACGTCGGAAAGGTCTCGGACACGTTGCGGTCGGCGGACTCTTACCAGATAGGGATGATCCTTGATGGTCTGGTGTTGTTTGTCCTGAACTGCATCTTGTTCGTGCTCGCCCTTGCGTACATGACCATCGCCAAGTTCGGCTTGGCTATCACGATGGTGCTCTGCCCGCTGTTTCTCTGCTTCCTGATGTTCCCTGAAACGCGACAGTGGTTCATGAATTGGGTGAGCAAGATGCTGACTTTCTGTTTCATGTACATCCTCGTGATTGCCATCGTCCGCTTTGGCTTTCTGGCCTTCGGTGACGCTATCGATGAGGCAGGGAAAGCGGCACAAGCTGCATCGCCCGACCTTGTGACGTCTGAGCAAACTGCGCAGCTCGTCATCGTGGAAGGCGTGTTGATTCTGTTCATGTTGGGTGTCCGCGGTTGGGCGTCGGCGTTGTCGGGTGGTGCCTCGTCGTCTACCGGCACGCTGGTGATGATCGCTCGCATGGTAATGACCAAGGGAGCTGGCAAATGAAATTCGGCAAGAAAACTTTTTTGGGCGACAAAGAGACGCAGTCGGCCCAATTGGGCGGCTCGAACAAGCTCAAACAGGAACGTAACCGCGCGTATCTGCTCATCGGGTTGCTGCTGTTCGTCGTCGGCGGCATGGCGAGTGCGGTCACGGTGCTCGCCAACATTCACACGGTCATTCCAGTGGTGTCGGTCATTGACGCGAACGGGCACGTGGTGAAACAGCAGGTGGTCAACAAGGAAGCGATCACGGGGCAGGAAAGCTTCGTCCAGAGCCAGGTGTACGACTTCATCATGTACTGCAACACGTTCGACCCGGACTGGCGGCAGCACTTTGCCGACCTCTGCCGGCTGCACTCGACACAAACGGTAGCAGGCCAGTACGACGCGGAAACCAGCCCCGATAACCCGAACAATCCGTATTACCAGCTCGGGCAGGGCGGCCGGCGTTACCCGAAGATCACGGGCATTACGTCGCTAGGCAAGGACGCCTATCAGGTGTCGTTCCAGTCGATTACAGAGAAGGCAGGCAGTCCGCCGAAGACGGACTACTACACCGCGCTCGTTCGCTACACCTTCACCTTCAAGCCGCTCGCCCTGGGCGACCGGTGGGAAAACGCATTGGGCTACGCGACGACGGCATACCGCAAAGATCAAGAGTTGAGCCGCCAGTAACCGACTTGTACAAGGAAACAGACCATGAAATTCAACCCTGTTCCTCTCGCTGTTGCCCTTATTGCGGGCACGTCGATTTCGCTGGCGTGGGTGCCGGCTCACGCGGCGAAGTTGCCGCATTCCTTGGTGACGGATGATCGTGTCAAGCAAGTGCCGTATGACCCGAATCAGGTCTACGAGATCGTCGGCACGTATGGTTATCAGACCTCTATCGAGTTCGCCAATGACGAAACGGTCAAAGTTGTCACGTTGGGCGATTCGATTGCATGGCAAACCGTGCCGTACCAGAACCGCCTTTTCCTCAAGCCGGTGGAGCCGAACGCGGCCACGAACCTGACCGTGATTACCGATAAGCGCACGTACTACTTCAAGCTGACTAGCTCGAAGAGCCAAGCGGCGATGACGTTCCTTGTCCGCTTCGTCTATCCGAACTCGAACGTGAAGACATACGCCGGCGCGGGCAGCTCGCAGCGCATGAGCAACGGGTTCGATCCTGCCAAGCTCAACCTTGGCTACGGCACGTCGGGAAACAAGACGGCCATCCCGTTGAAGCGGGCTTTCGATGATGGCCAGTTCACCTATTTCATGTTCGACCAGAACGCAGAAATCCCTTCGGTGTACACCGTTGGCCCCGACGGCACAGAGACCATCGTCAACACGCGACGCGAGGGGCAATACCTTGTGGTTGAACGCACGGCAAGCCTGTTCACGCTGCGCAATGGCAACTCCCACCTCTGCGTGCAGAACAACGCCAATCCCTACAAGCGCGCTGTGAGTGGCCCGGTGAGCACTGTCGGGGGTAACTGATATGAGCGATCAGACAAACAAGCCGCAGGAGGACCGCGAGGCGGCCGTGCGAGAGTGGGAAAAGCAGGCCAATGCCTCGTTGGTGGCCGATGATCGCAAGAAGAAGATGAGCGGTATCGCGATTGCTGCCATCGCGGCCGTTGGCCTCGGTGCGGTCTGGTACATGAAGCACGGCGGTAGCGAGCCGGCGAAGCCTGTGGGCAACAGCGAACTGAGCATTCCAGAGCGTAAGCCGGTGCCGAAGCTCAAGGAGCAGGAGTCGGCCAGCGCGGCGGCAGTGACTTCCACTCCGGCCGCGACGCCTGCGAACGCAACGCAGGCCGATGACCCGATGAAAGCCCAACGCGAACAGATGGAAATGCAGCGGCAGGAACAAGAGCGGCGGATGCTCGAAGCCCGCAGGAAGTCGGCCATCATCCCGCCGAACTCCAACAACCAGGCGGCAGCGTCTGCGCAGCCGGCGGGCGACAGCGGCGACCAAGGGCAGTCGAATGCCGGCATGCTAGGCGGCGGTAGTGGCGACCGTGGCGCGCAAGACCCGAATTCGCGTTTTGCGCGGGCTGTCTCTGGCGATGACGTGGCGGTCAGCAAGGCAAATCAAATCGACAACCTGCCCTACAAGGTCTTGCAGGGCAAGCTCATCGAGGCCGTGCTTGAGCCGCGGGCAATCTCCGATCTGCCCGGCATGGTGTGTGCGACCGTTCAGCGCGACGTGTACGGCGCGCAAGACCGGAACAAGCTGATTCCGTGGGGTTCGCGCGTATGCGGCGTGTACAGCGCCGAAGTCCGCAAGGGGCAAGACCGGCTGTTCGTGATCTGGAACACCGTACGCCGGCCGGATGGCGTGCAAGTGGCGCTCGACAGTGCGGGCGCTGACCAGCTCGGCACTGCCGGCATGGGCGGCATCGTGGACACGCATTTTGCTGGAATCTTCGGCACGTCCGCGCTGCTGTCGATCATCGGCGCTGGCGCGTCGAACGCCGGCGTGAGTTCGGGCGATCAGTACAACTCGGCCGCCGCCTATCGGCAATCGGTGCAACAGGCGGCCGCGCAAACCTCGCAGTCGGTGCTACAGCCGTACATCAATATCCCGCCGACCATCACCGTGCCGGCCGGCTCGCGCGTTCGCATCTACGTGAACAAAGACCTCGATTTCACGGCGATCTACAAGGATGAAATCGACGGAGCCAAGCGCGGCGACGGCGTGACGTTCATCCAGTGAGGGTCGAGCCATGTCGCAGATTGCCTCCTTCCGTACCAAGCTCTCCTTGCTGGCCGACTATCTCGATGACAAGCAGGTCACCGAGATTCAGGTCAACAAGCCGGGAGAGCTTTGGCTGCGAAAGAAAGACGCGTACTACGCCGAGCAAATCGAAGTGCCGGGGCTGACATATCAGTTGCTCTCGTCGCTGGCCGAAGTCACGGCGTCTTTCAAGAGTCTGGAAGTTGACCGGGATAGTCCGATTCTCTCGGCCGAAATCCCGGTCAACCTCGATGACGGTGTTCCAGACTTCGAGCGCGGAACGTATCGCACGGAAATGATTCTTCCGCCTGTCGTACCGGAGGGCACCATCGCGATGACGATTCGCAAACAGTCGCTGGTTCGGATGAGCCTGCCGAAGTACAGGGAGCAGGGCGCTTTTCGGTTCGTGAATAGCGACGTGCTCGATGAGCCGTATTCCGATGCTCGCTTGCTGGACCTGTATCGCGCGAATGAGTGGGACGAATTTCTGCGCGGCGCAGTGTTGGCCCACAAGAACATTGTCATATCGGCCGGAACGTACTGCGGCAAGACCACGTGCCTCAATGCGTTGGTGCAGGAAATCCCTGCACACGAGCGGATCGTCACGATTGAAGACTCGCGGGAGATCGAACCTGCGCAACCAAACTGCGTGCGACTTTCTTACGCGCGCCATCAGGCGTCGGGGCAAGCTGCCGTAACGCCCACAACGTTGCTTCGCTCGTGCATGCGACTCACGCCCGACCGGGTCATCATGGGCGAGATTCGCGGCCCGGAAGCGGTTGAGTTCTTGAACATGCTCAACACGGGCCACAAGGGGTCGCTCACGACGATTCACACCGATTCGCCGGCCGAAATGTACGACCGTTTTGGCGAGTTGATGGACGGTCACACATCCATGACGCGCGAGCAGGTCATCGCGCGCGTCAAGCGGCGAATCGATGTTGTTGTGCAGTGGAAATACACCGAGCGCAACGGCCGCTACATCTCGGAGATCATCTATGCAGGTGCGTAACGCGATAACGATGGCGGCAGGGCTGTTGGCCGCTGTTCCGCTGTTCGCCGGCGCACAAACGCCGGCGCAGCCCCTGGCGTTTGAAAAGCTGGCTGCCGAGTGCGCCCCGGACGTTCACCCGACCACGCTCAAGGGCGTGGTGAGCACCGAATCGTCGTGGAATCCCTATGCGATCGGCGTCGTGGGCGGCCGCCTCGATCGTCAGCCGCGTAGTTTGGCCGAAGCGGTGGCCACGGCTCGTGAGCTTGAGCGGCAGGGCTTCAATTTCTCGATGGGCTTGGGGCAGGTCAATCGTTACAACCTCGCCAAATATGGCGAGAGCTACGAGACCGTGTTCGAGCCGTGCCGCAATCTCAAGGCGGGCAGCGTGATCCTCAAAGACTGCTTTCAGCGCGCCAAGGCGCAGATGGGTGACGATCAGCAAGCCTTGCGGGCCGCGTTCAGTTGCTACTACTCGGGCAACTTCACGCGCGGCTTTCGACCGGACAAAGCGGGGCAGCCGAGCTATGTGCAGAAGGTCGTAGCGAAGGCGACGGGGGCGGCTCAGCCGATCCCCGTTGTGCCTGCCGTGAAGCCCGAAAGCTCCGTAGCCGTTCGCCCTGCTGGTCGGCCTGCAGGGCCGGCGAAACAGGCTGCGGCGCCGAGCGAATGGGTGATCTTCGCGGACGGAGCGCAGCCAAGCGGCCAGTCGGTCGCACCCACGCATGCGGAGTCGGCCAAAGAGCCGGCCGTCCAGGTCCAGCTCGTGACGCCGGTCGCTGCACCGGCCGCTACGGCAGGTCGTGCCGAGCGAGTGCAGACCCAACGCGAAGCGCAAGCCGTCCCCGTGCAACGGGCGACGGCGAACAGCGCTCAGCAGGACGCGCCTTTCGTGCAGTTTGTGAATTGACAAGCCCGACGCGCGTGGCCGGACGAGGAGAAGTTGGAGCCATCCACATCCTGAATCCCTACCTGCCGCGCTGGAACTGTCTTGGCGCGGCGGTACAGCCAACTACTGCTATAGGAAATCTATCGATGAACAACGCCGAAATTATGAAGATACAAGTTAACGCCCTGACGCCTGAACTCGTCACCGAACTGGTCGCGCTTCAACAAGAAGCGGAGCGGTTCTTTTCAATACAGCAAAGCTACGCGAAGGTGATTTTCGACGTGTTCGACGGTGCCGAGTTGCTGACACCGGATTCGCTCGCCAAGGTGAACAATGCCATGATGATTGCCTACCAGATGACGGCTAACGTGCAAAAGCGCATGCACGCTTTGCGCGGCAAGCTGCCGAAAGGCTACCGAGACGAGAACGGCCATTTCTGGAACGCCCGCACTTTCGAATTGCTGCGTGACACGCAAAAGGACTTCGACAAGGCCGTGAAGACCGCCAAGAAGATTTCCGGTTGGGCCTCGGTGAAAATCGACGGCACAAGCTACCCGGAACAATAGTGGACGACCTGCTTTATGGCCCAGGCGGTGACCAGCTTCTCTCGCATGCGAGAAAGCTGGCTCAGGAGAAGAACCTATGAAAGTCACAACCATCCTACTCGACACCGCCGGCGAGATCGCCCACCGCATGGCGATCTCGATGAATGCATTGATGCTCACCGTCGCCGCCGAGGCTCGGCAGGACATGGCACGGGAGCACGGCGCGGACTGGGCAGCCGGTGCCGTGACGTTCTTCGGCACGGAGATCCTCAAAGCGTTCCAGTCGAACAAGCCGGATCGCGACCGTGAGATGGAACGCTCCATGATGAGCTTGGCCATGGCGGTATGGGTCTGCGATTCCGTCTATGGCGGCCTTGCTGCTGAGACATTTGTCGCTTCCGATCTGCGTTTCACCATTACGCACGACGGCATCGTGCGCTATGACCGGCTCCCAAAGCCCGACGATCGAGCTGACCACCAGTAGAGTCACTGGAACTGGCGCGGCTTGCGCGGTGTCGGCGGCTTCTTGAGGCACCAAGCCGGAACCACCGAAAGCCCCGCTTTTGTTGCATGTAACAAAAATAAGGCGTAAACTCGTTGCATGTAACGGTGAGGCCAACATGGCACACGTCAATTCACGAGTTCAAAAGCACCGCGACGCCCTGCGCATGGCAGGGCTGCGTCCGGTGCAAATTTGGGTGCCGGACACACGGCGGCCTGACTTCGCCGAGGAATGCCGCCGTCAGTGTCGTCTTGCTGCACAAGCGGACATGGCGGATACCGACATGCAGCGCTTCATGGATGAGGCGCTAGCAGACATGGATGGCTGGACGGAATGATGCGGGGTGACTTTGTGACCATCGCCATGCAAGGCGACTTCGGAAAACCAAGGCCCGCTCTGGTGATCCAGGCCGACCAGTTTGACGCACACACCACCGTGACGGTGCTGCCGGTGACAAGCACGCTCGTTGCTGCGCCGCTGCTGCGTATTACCGTTCATCCAAGTACCGACAATGGTTTGCAGAAGCCGTCTCAGGTGATGGTGGACAAGGCCATGACCGTGAAGCGTGACAAGGTAGGTCGAGCCTTTGGGCGCGTAGACGCTGATGCGTTGGTGGAAATTGAGCGCTGCCTGGCCGTGTTCTTGGGCATCGCTAAGTGACGACCAAACCGCTTAACTGAGTTGGCTGTTCCGTTGCTCCCCGGCCTCCAGCCCTAGCCAAAGCGTCCGTACTCGGACGGTTTCTTGCCGCTCGCCGGCTGCTTGCGCTGCTGTTGGAGCTGCTGACGCTGCAACGCCTGCTTGCCGTCGGCTGTGCCTTTGGGTTGCATACCGGCGGCGCGGCGCTGCAATTGGCGTTCGCGCTGGATCGCTAGGGCCGTCGTCTTGTCGAAGCGCCGCGCGATGGCTGCCGGCAACTCGCCCCGATTGTTCGTGTACACCCTGGCCTCTTGTCGCGCACGGCTGATCGCCACGTAATACAGATTCATCGACGTGGTGCGGCTCTTGGTATCGAGCGCGATGAGGGCGCGGTCGTTGGTCAAGCCCTGCGCGCTGTGGACGGTGGACGCATAGGCGTGCTCAAGGTGGAGCGGTCGATTCGTCGGCAGCTCGAGCGCGCGAGCCGGCCGGCCGTCGCGCTGCTCGACCGATTCGAGCTTGACCGTACCGCCGATCACGCCGGCGACACGCATGCGGTCGCCGTTCGTGAGGTCGCGCCCGGGGTCGTTACGGTTGATCCGCACGGTATCGCCTATCGACAGCTCGGCGCGCTCAAGGTGGTACACGCTCAGTTGCGTCGCCTTGCGCGGGTTGATCGTGGTGGTGGTACCGTCTTGCCGCTGCAAGACCAGTGCATTGCCGGGTAACGCTTCCTTGACGCGGTAGGTCTGGCCTCGCGTCAGGCCGGCTTTCTGATAGTCCTTCTCGGGCTGGATGACCATGCCCGGCTGATAGCTTGGCGCAAAGCGGCGCTGCGCCTGTGTCAGGTCTACACGAGTCAGCGTCTCGAACTCCCGCCCCTTGCCGGTCAGGTCCAGCGACTCGCGCACCATGCGATTGATCTCGCGGCGAGCCTCGTTGGTGCCGGCAACGATCAGTGTCTCGCGGCGCTCGGGTTCAGTGAGCTGGATGTAGTCGTTCACGATGGCCCGGTGCCGCTCGGTCGGCTCTTTCAGTTCCTCAACGTGCTTGATGTGCGCGAGCGATTGCGTGACGCGGCCCTCGGCCGCTTGCTCGACAGCGGTTTTCAGCTCGTGGTCTTTCTGGCGCTGAATCTCGCTGATTCGTGCGGTCTGCATGCCATCCTGCTGGAGCTGCGCGAACGGCTTGCCGGCCTCGATGGCTTCGGTCTGCTTGGTGTCGCCGAGCAGGACCATGCGAGCGCCCGACTTCTCGACAATTCGCATGACTTGTTCCATCTGGCGAGCGCCAACGACGCCCGACTCGTCCAGAACGATGATCGTCTTGCCGTCGATGGGCTTATCCTTGGTATGTAGAAAGCTCGCCAGCGTGTGCGCTTCCAGCCCTTCGTTCTTGAGCGCCTTGACCTGATTGCCGTAGGGCGCGAGTGCAACGGTACGGTAGCCCTCGCTCACGGCCGACGCCTGCTTGATGAGTGCAACTGCCTGATTCACGGTGTAGGTTCTCCCGGTGCCGGCGTCGCCCTGGATGCCGACGAACCGATTCTTGGTGCTCACGATGGTTTCCACGGCGAAACGTTGGCCAGCGTTCAATGCCGAGCTTTCCAGCGCCGTTTTGACGGCGGCCGCCGTCATGATCGGCTCGATAGCTCCGCGCCCGGTGCGCTCGATGGCGAGAATCGCTTTCTCGCGGGCGAGTGCCTTCTGTGTCGTGTAGCGCTTCTCTGCTGGCACGAGCGAACCCTGCTTGATCGCATTGCTGACGTACTGCTGCGCCTGTTTGTCGGACCAGCCTTTCAGGTCTTGCAGGTAGCTCTTCCAGCCGGCCGACGAGAGCGCCGGCCCATCCTTGCGGTCGGCCATGCGGTACGCCGGCATGGCCTCAATCAGTGCGCCTTGGCCGACGAGCCGCTTGATTTCGGCGCGAACCTCATCCGGGCCTGCCAACCCGACCGCTCGGCGCAGCGCGGTGGCGGTGAGCGCAGTTTCGCGGACAACGGCTTCGCGCTCGGTCAGGTGGTTGATGGCGTACTGCACGACGGCTTGCGCCGGTGTGAGGCGCGCCGGCAGGCTCGTCGCTGCGATGCGGTCGCCGGCGTCGCCTCGCTCACGGCCACGACCGCCGAAGCTGTCGCCTGCCTCGTAAGTACGGCCGTCGAGCTGCGAGCGCGGGCCGTAGTCGATACCAAACTCGCGGCTTTTTTCGACCCAATACTGCTTGACCAGGTCGCGGTCGGACTCATCTTTGCGCGGCCGCGTGGCAAGCGAAATGATCTGCTTCTCAAGCGTGGTCGCCGTCGCTCGCGTCTTGCCCTCGTTGGCAAGCGCTTCCTCGATGAGGCGACTACGCGCCGAAAACGCCTCGATCTGGTCGCGGCTGATGTGGTCCAGCTCGAAATTGCCCTGGTCATCGACCAGGCGTATCGCGTAGCCAAGCGCTTGCAAGCCCCTCGCCAGCTCGGCCTTGTAGAGCGCGTCTACCTCGTGCTGCACGCGGAATATGTCCTCGTTCGACAGTGCGCGCCAAGCGCCGTCTGCGCGCTGCGTCATGTTGAGCACGACAGAATGCGTGTGAAGCTGCGGGTCTTTGGCGCGGCTCATTTCGTGCCGGAACTTGCCGATGACCATGTTCCCGGTGCGCTCGCGGTAGCTCTTTCCCTTGACCTTCTTCCGGGCCTCGGCCAGCCGCTCGACCTGCTCCAGTGCGCGCGTCACGGCGCGGTCGTGCGCAGCGGTGACGTCCTTGTCGCCAGCAACAAGCGCCTGCATGGAAACCGACTTCGGAGCGGAAAACGTCAGGTCCAGCCCCATGCGCTTCTTGTTGTCGGTCGGGTCAAAGGTCGTCTGGATACGCTCGCCGTTCGGGAGCCGGCCGTCCAGCAGCCGCGAGAGTTGCGCCTGTTCCACCGGCCCCGTCAAGCCAAGCACCTGTGCGCCTTGGCCTTGCCACTCGCCGGGGTTCTCCTTGGCATAGTAGTCGTCGGCCGCCGAGAAATAATGCGCGGCCGCGTACTGGTTGTTGCCGCGAATCGGCGTCACATTGAGCATGGCCCGGCCTCGGTCACTTGATGTCGATAGCGGCCGCTCGATGCGGATACTTCACGTAGGGCAGCTTGATCTTCGCAATGGGGAAATCCTCGGCAAACATGACGTAGCCCTCCAAGTCCTTGAGGTTCGAGATTTCCGAGTCCAATACCACCGGCTCCGGTGGGCTGGCGATAACATGGCGGCTGCGGCCGCCTCCACCGATCCCCCCCGCGTTGGTCGTGATCTGGATGCGCTCAACGTGCTGCTTGCCAAGAATCTCGCTCGCCTTGTCAGCATTGAGCGCGTTCGACGCGCCAAAGATGAGGTAATTGCGGAAGCAGCCGAGCAAGGTCTTGGCCGCATCCTTGCCGTAGGTCTCATCGAGCTGCGCCCAATCCTGTATCGAGGCTGCCATGCGCAGCCCGTGCTTACGGCCCTTCGTCGCGGCCGGCACGAACGATTCAAGCCTGCCGAGCGATTCCAGCTCATCGAGGAACAGCCACAGACGCCGGGAGAGGTGTTGCGCGTCGTCGGAGATACTGAGAATCGTCGCGCAAATCGTGTCGATCCATGTCGCCACAAGCGGGCGCTGCGCGGCTCGCATGTCTTCGCGCCACGTGACGAACAGGTTGCCGGCGTTGGGGTCATTCACCCACTTGTGCAACGAGAAATCGCCCTTGGTCATGAAGCTCAGCGGCCGCACGTACTTGTTCATCATGAACTGGATCGACGCGATGGCCTTCTCGGCGTTATCGCGGAAGTAGCCCTGCGAATCCGTGTTGACGAGAAACGCGCGGATGACTTCGCCGTCCTCGCGCACCAGCAGATTGACCAGCGTGTCTTGATCCGGGTTGTTCGTCTCGACCAGCTTGCGCATGGTGTCGGCCAGCACGTCGCGAGCATAGGCACACCACTGCTCATCGCTTGGATCGATTTGCGGCGGGATGACGCTTTTTGCCATCCGGTCGAAGTCATGCACGCCCTTGATCTCGTTGAACAACGTCCATCCCGACGAGCGACGATCAAACGGGTTGAGGATCGTGTCGCCGGGAAAGCTGAATTTCGAGTAGAACGTCCCGTTCGGGTCGATCACGGCCATCTTGTCGCGCCGTTTCACGGCCGACGAAATCATGCTTTCCATCGCGACCGACTTACCCGCGCCGATGGACGCGCAAATCAGCGTGTTACGGTTTTCAAGGTGCAGCGGCATGGGTATGGGGCCGATCATGACGGGCGGCAAATCTTTCGCACCCCTCTGTTCGGCCCGTCGGCGGCGATTCTCCCCGCGATTGGCCGCGTTGACCTGGCTCTTTACCTTGTGCCAGTTCGCCATCTTTGAGCCACGCATCCAGCGGCGATACGGCGCGCCCCGGAAACCATCGTCCCCGTACTCGTGGAACAAATACGCGGCGCTCGCGGCCAGTGCCAAACCGGCCACAACCCCGCCGACGATGAACGGATTGTTCGGTGTCGCGTGTAGCGCAGCGGTGAGCGCTTGCGGGAACGGCGACAGCGGCACATTGCCGATGTATGTGCCGGCCAGCCAGCCGGCCAGCGGCAGGCCAACACCAAAGAGCAAGGTTGCGCTTTCGACTTCGTGCTTCTGCATTGCTTACACCCTCATGGAATCGCAGCGGCGACCCAACAGGTCGGCCAGCAGCGTGGGCCGCATCAACGCAATCGCGGTGCAGCGCATCGGTGATCGCCCCCTCAAGCCAGCGCCTCGTCGCCAGTGCTCGATCACGGCATTGATTCCGACCTCGATCTGGCCGGTGGTCCGTGACCCCCAATGTCACCCCGGAGCAAGCGGCTTCGTACTTCAGCGCATAGAAATAAGACCGCTGCCCTCGAATTTCGTGCTCGTCGCCTATGCAATTCCGAGCTTGTTCTTCGTGATCTTTGCGGGCGTGATGAACACGCGGCTCATGCAATCGAGCTTGCTGGCAGGAAACGAGTACGCGACGATTGCATCGCCGATCTGCGCGCCCAAGGTGTAGACGGCATGCTCATTGACGCCGCGCGCGTAGTCCATCACGATGAGCCTCGCATACTGTTTCCGCAGCGCTGCCATCGAGACGCAGCTGCCTGTCACTTCGAAGGATGCCGAATCTGCGCGATTGTCCGCGCCCATGACAACCACGGCGTTCGAGGCGAACAGCGACGGAGCGATTTGCTTCGACGTCTTGCGAGGCTCCTGCCCATTGGTCAGGGCAACCGAGTCAGGGTGGGGGGAGACGAGCGTCAGTACGTCTTTTCCATTCCCTGGAAGAGCCAATGCAATTTTTTCCGAGAAAGCCCAGAGCTGCTTTTCAGCGGCGGCGGAGGCGTGCGGTGCGGCTGTGGCAGGCACGAGCGAAGCAGTCGCGAGGACGACCGCGCCAAGGGCGGCGACGAGAGTCTTCATGGTTTATTGCTCCTCTTGCGAAGGGGGATTGAGTTTGTCGTACTCGTTGCCGTAGTACACCTTGTAGTTCTCACCGGTAGTGGACGTGACATTGACCTCGCAGAATGCATCACCCACACGTTGCGCCAGATCGGCTCCCCCGGCCGCGATCGTGGACAGCAGCGCCGGAGCGTTCGCCGCGATCAGGCTGATGTCGGCGCCTCCCTGGGAGGTGTCCAGGATCTCGTTGCGCGCCGTGGAGTTGTTGAGCACGGCCCGTCCTTCATTGGTGCAGGCCTTGGCGATGTAGTCCTCCCGTGTGCCGAGCACCCAGCCCTGATCCAGGTATAGGTGGCCCATCTCGTGGCTGACCATGGACACTCTGGAGTACAACCCAGGGATGTCGTTGGAGGCACACGAATAGTTCTGGATGTAGACAGTGCTTCCCGACTTGTCCAGATAGGTGGCTGGGCCATACACGAAGGGGAACGTGGTGCCGTTGACCTGGCCGGTGAGCGTGCTGGAGGCAAAGATGACGAAGTCGAGGGGAGGCAGGGATTTGTGTAAAAAACAGCCAAAAGTGAGCTAACTCGCTGTCAGCACAGAAATTTTTCACAACTTCCTGCCGGCCCTATGGATGCGCTAGTGGAAGGGTTGGAGCTGGGGTGACAAAATTCCGGCGTACTGCCCCATCCCGTCCCTATGACGGCCTGGCCGAGTTCTCCGAAGAGCACAAGCCACGGGTAGCTCAACTGCTGGTTACAGCGGCAACCCTTGAGCGTGGTTACCAAGCGTTTCGTGAAAGCGGCAACCTGCAAGTCTTCCAGCCACACGACAACGAGCTGGGCAGCCTGCACCGCCAATGGCTATCCGATCTGGACAGCTTAAAGACTTTTTACGCGCGGCGCGCACTGACCCCAAAGCATTGGAGTATGTGAACGAAGCGTTCGCATGCCTTGCCGGAGGTATCAAGCAACTTGCCGAGTGATCGCTCGGAACGGGTGGCGGAAATTTCGGCGGTTCCGGCTTACAACCCCAAAGAGCAAGGTTGCGCTTTCGACTTCGTGCTTCTGCATTGCTTACACCCTCCTGGAATCACAGCGGCGACCCAACAGGTCGGCCAGCAGCGTGGGCCGCATCAACGCAATCGCGGTGCAGCGCATCGGTGAGCGCCTCATTAAGCCAGCGCCTCGTCGCCAGTGCGCGATCACGGCATTGATTTCGGCCTCTATCTGGCCGGTGGTCTGTGGCATTACGAATCCTCCGTAAAGCGGGTTAGCAGTGCAGCCAGCTCGGGCAAGGAAACGGCGAGCACGTCGGCCGGCACGCCGACGGTCTCGCAAGCGAGAACCAGCTCGTTTAACTCGCCCGTGGTCGCCTTCTTGCGCACCAGAAAAAGCAGCATTGCCAGAAGCGCATGCGCGCCTTTCTGGCTGCGCTCGATCTCGGCCAGACGGCCGACAAGTTCCTGTCGGTCGGCCCATGCTTCCATGCTGTCGCGGCCCGACTCACGGTGGCTGCCACGGTCCAGAGACTTGTCGCGGATGTACTTCGACAGGTGTTTGTAACCGGCTAGCGCGGCCGCTTCCTCGACCCTGCGGCGATCCTCTTCCGAGTACCAAACAGGGATAGATTTACCGCTGCTCATGGATGTTTTCTCAAGCTATAGAAAATCCTATAGGCATGAACCTAGCAAAAATAAGGCATTCCGGCTACTTCCTATAGAGTAGCTATAGTCATCTATGCGGTGTAAATCGCCCGCAAATCCATGTTTGACAAGGCTTTAGCAACCCCGAAGGGGTGCGTGATGTGTATTGAGATTTGGGCCTGTTAAGGACCGAAATCTCTAGGGGTTAAGGGCGTACAAACTATCAAGCCCGAAGGGCGTAGGCAAAAAGGATGCACGTAGGTTGTAAAGCGCGTGCAATCTGGCACCATTAAAAATGCACACATCATGCATATAGAGTGCGTAAAGACTGCTGACAGGATGCATAAATGCCTAAATCTGACCTGACACAGGCCTTGACGGCTATAGAGCCGAAAACCAAGGCGGCTAAGGTGCGCGAAGTGATGCCGGTGATTGAACAAAGGATCGCGGCAGGTGTGCGTATCGCGGACATTCTCAAGACCCTGAAAGACAGCGGGATTGATCTGACCGAAGCCACACTAAAGAGCTATCTGTATCGATACCGAAAGAAGCATCAAGCAAAGACCAAAGGGCAGCAATCGGCCTCGCAGACGGTCGGCATGCCGGCACCACCTCAACCTGGCGAATCCGAATCTGTATCGCACGAAACAGATTCAGCCGAAACACCACCATCTCGCGGTCCGATCTCGATGCAAGAGCTTGACCGCGTGATGAAACCCGACCCGGAAGAACAGGCCAAGGATATCGCCCGTTACGAGCGCTTGGCCAAAGAGAAATGGAGAAAGCACAAATGAAAGTCGCCGTCATAAATTTCAGTGGGAATCCAGGTAAGACCACGTTGGTCGATCACCTGCTTGCACCGCGCATGAACGCACCGAAATTCGAGATTGAGACCATCAATGCAGGATCATCAGCCGACAGTGACGCACAGCGTCTCAAGGGAAAGAACTACGGCGGGCTGCAAGAGGACCTGATGACACTCGACTCGGCCATCGTGGACGTGTGGGTGCATCCAACGTCGAAGAGTTCATCAAGCAGATGGGCCAGTTCGATGGCTCCCATGAGGAATTCGACTACTTCGTTGTGCCGGCTGTCAGTGAGAAAAAGCAGCAAATCGACACGCTGAATACCATCCGGACGCTGGCAGACCTGGGCGTACCGGCGAAGAAAATCCGTGTGGTGTTCAACAAGGTCGAATTGGAAGACGCGAACGACGTGCCGCGCCTCTTCGCGATGATCTTCGGCTTCCACGAGGCCGAGAAACGCTTCACGCTGCGACCGGAAGCCGTGGTGTTCAAGAACGAGATTTTCGACCGGCTGCGGACGCTGAAAAAGACCGTCTCGGAAATCGTGGCCGATGAAACGGACTATCGGGCAATGCTTCGTGAAGCCAAGGACGAGGACGCCAAGGCGCACGCGGTCAGCATGATCTCGGCGCAGCGGCTCGCCAAGTCGGCTAACAAGAACCTCGATGACGTCTACAAGGCGTTGTTCAAGTGATGAGGGGACGTCATGGGGAGTAACGTATCGACGGCCCGCGAAGCGCTCATGGCCGAGCTGCTGCAAGATGCCGACGCCCTCGTACGTCGCTTCGAGCAGGCAGACGAGGCACTGACAGGAAAGATCGAGAAGGCGACAACGGACGCGGCCGGAAAGGCGTTCCTGGCCGCCAAGCTCAATTTCGAGTCGGTCATCGACAAGAACGCCGAGAAGCTCACTGAAGCTGGCCGACATGCAGCCGCGCAGATCGGAAATCAGCTCAATAGCGGCGCGGCGCAGGTCGTCGCCGCGAATGCGGCGTTTGAGAGCAAGGCGCGGCGGTTCGTGCTGCTGCTGGCTGGGTTCGCGTTTGTCGCCGGCGTGGTGGGCGGCTTCGTTGGCGCCAAGCTGGCCGGGATGTAAGGCGCAGGGGCGGGCAAGCCCCGTAGGGGCGCGCAGGGACGCTGAACAGCGGCCCGGAGGCTGGCCACCCCAAGGGTGGCCAGCTCAGGTGCGCGTCCGTCCACGCTTCGTCCACGGCCGGCGCCAGCGGCGCCGCCCCGGCCCGTCGGGGGTGCCCCTTGCACCCCCAGGGGCGGGGGAAGCGGTGGGCGAAGGGTGGGCGGACCTGCCGATTGCCGAACGTCCACGCCTGGTCCACGGAGCGCGGCCGCAAGGCCCGCCGGTGGGCGGTTCCGCCCGCCGGCGGCGATCGGTGGGCCAGGGGTGGACGTCTCGGCTCTCGCGCCGGCGCACCTGCATCCGGACGGGCGCTCCAACACGAACGCCGGCAGCGCCTGAGCCGCGCCGGGCCGGCTCAATCTTCTGCGAGCTTCTCTAGCGCGAATTGCACCGGATATGGCGCTGCGCGGTAGCTTGGGTGTTTTTCTGCCACTAAGTAATAGCGCAGCAAGCGTTCGCTGATACCAATTCGATCAGCGGCCTGCCGCTGAGACAAACCGGCGCGCTGGATCCGCGACCGAAGATATTCCGGTCGCGGATCGTGATGCGAAGCGTCGGGCTTCATGGGGATAGTTCGTCGGCGAGACAGTACGCGTCCGATAACGCGTAGATATTGACCCGGCAGCCGATGTTCTTGACCCGGAACACCCCGCGATCCACCAGGACATTGAACGTTTCGATATCGACCGACTTCGACTCGCCACCAGAACCGATTTCGTTCTTTTCGAGCCAGCACGTCGGAGCCAGTCCGGGGCGGACTCTCAGTGCCATTTCCCAGCCATTGCGCATAAGCCCGATGACCTCAAGCCGCTCCGGTTGCAGCAGGACGAGCTGCTGTTCGACTAGTTTGGAAAGTTCGATGGTGTGCATTGGGAACGCCTTGGTTTCGCCCCGCCGGGGTGGCTGGCATGGAATTATATTAGGCAATATGTTCCTAAATTACAAGTACCGTTCGTCGGGATATCCCCGTTTTTGTGGGCTTTACGTATATATATACCTACCTATATACTTACATACCTACTCGAACAGTCGCGCTCGAACTCGACGCCAGCCACCACCAGCGGCTCGCCGCTGGGCCAGCGCTTGGGCGACTGGTGGTCACTGATGACCTGCACGTCCGTGTCATCGTTGACCACTGCCACGTCGGCGGCGTGCAAAGCGGCTTGCTTGCTTGCTCGAAGCGACAGGTTTTGGGGTCGGATGTTCAAAAGCGTCGGTAGGTATATATATACTTACCGAGTCACAGGGCCGGGGATGCACCCGGCAGGTCGAGGGCCAGCCGCCGCGCTGCCCATCGGTATGTATATACATAGATAGGAGCACCCATGATCTTCGCGTGTGTCAACACCAAGGGCGGCGTCGGCAAGACCACGACCGCCGTGCATCTGGCAGTGATGCTGGCCCGTCAGGGCAAGACGCTGCTCATCGACGGCGACCCGCAGGCCTCGGCCGCGAGCTGGGCGGCATGGCGTCGTGAGACGCAGTACGACCCGTCGCCCACCACCACCTGCCTCGCTGGCAAGGCGATCTTGGCCGAAGGCAAGCAACTGGCCACCGGCTTTGAGCACGTCGTCGTCGATGCAGGCGGCCGTGATTCCGTGGGCCTGCGCTCCGCGCTGCTGCTGGCCCAGAGTGCCGTGATCCCGGTCGGTGCCTCCAATCTGGACGCAGCGGCCATGACTGACCTGCTGGAAGTCGTCGAGCTGGCCCGCGACTACAACCCCGAGCTGGACGTGCGCGTGCTGCTGACCCGCGTCGATCCACGCACCAAGGATGCGGTCGAGATGCTGGAATTCTTGGCCGAGCAGAAGCTGACCGTGCTGCCCACCAAGGTCTGCGAGCGCGTGGCCTTCCGCCGCGCCATTGGCGAGGGTGCGACCGTTCAGGAGTTGGGCCGCGATCAAGCCGCCATCGCCGAGATGGAAGCCTTCTTCAAGGAGGTGATGGCATGAGCATGAAGGGCAAGCCCAACACGGCGCAGTTCAAGCCGCCCAAAGACCCGACCGCCTTCCTCGAAGGCGGGGAGGCGGACAAGGCCGAGAAGCCGCTGGTGGCACCTGCTGCCGTGACCACGACACCGGCAGCCACGCCGCCCGCTGCTGAGGAAACGCAGCGCTACGGCCGCGCACGGGTGCAAAAAATCTTCAACTTCCCCGAGGAACTGGCTGATCACCTGCGGCGCGAAGCGCTCAAGCGCTCGGAAGAGAAGGGCGGCAGGGTCACGGAGAAGGACATCGTGATCGAGGCACTGGAAGCCTTCCTCAAGGGTTGATAGGTATATATATACTTATCTATGTATATATATAATGATTTCCAGTATCGACTATAGTCCATACAAGCGACGACACCAACGCCATGCAGCGGGAGGTGCAACGAATTCTGATATTGTTGCGGTTGGGCGCGGAACAGGGTATAAATGATGCTGACGACAACTGCTAGTGTGGTCGCGCCGAAGGTTTTGAAGGAACTCATCGCCGCTGGGTCGGTTTCCGCCGCCCGAGTGGAACCCGGTGACAAGGGCCTTCTGATCCTAGTGCGGGCCGGAATGAATGAGCGAGTGCTGGGGGCTGCCCGTGGCGGCCTCCGGTACTTCCAGAGTCTCGATGGCGCTGCAAGCGTTTTGCAGGGCTACGGGATCATGAAGTTTGATGTGAACACGGAGCACTGGGTGCCCAAGACGATGGTGCGGGGCTACAAGCAAGCCCCGGCGTCTGTGGATGCCGACGAGTGACCGTCATGGCAAAGGAGAGAGCTGACCAGACAGCAGAAAACTGTAGAGTCAGAAACGACAAAGCCCGCTTTGGCGAGCGGGCCTTGACAGATAAACAGGGCAGGGTGTCCAGACAAATACAGCGTTCGCTTTGGCGAGTGAACTCTGTACCAGTGCAATAAAGCAACTGAAAGTGCTTCCATTGTACGAATCTTAGCCCCTGCGCGCAAGCGTGCGCACGCCCCTACGGGACGTGTGATGAGGGGTCATGGCAGGTACAACGGCACAGAAACTAGACAACCAGACAGCAGACCGCTTTTTCCAGTCGGGCACCGCGCTCAATCGCGTGCTCACCGAAGCGCCCTATCTGCCGCGTTGCTCTGACGACAAGACGGCCACCCGCGTCCGGCCGCGCGAATACGCCATTCGCTACCCCTACATGCAGGTCAATCGGCCCGGCTTCGTGAGCTGGCTGATCTTCGACCTCGACCACACCAAGGCGATGATCTGGGAGGACGCTGGGCTTCCTGCTCCCAACCTGATCGTCCGCAACCGCCAAAGCGGCCACAGCCACCTCTACTACGCGATTCCCCCGGTCTGCACGACCGAGGCCGCCCGCAGCAAGCCCATCGCGTACATGAAGGCCGTCTACGAGGCCTTCGCTGCCCGGCTCGATGCCGACACCGACTTCCACAGCGGCCCCGTGGCCAAGACGCCCGGCCATCCTTGGTGGCTGACGCACGAGCTGCACGCCCACATCTATGAACTGGGGGAGTTGGCCGACTACGTGGACTTGGCTGTGTCCAGCCCGTGGGGCAGGGGGCCGCAGCTCGACGAGGTGAGCCATTCCCGGCACTGCATCCTCTTTGAGCACCTGCGCCACTACGCCTATTCCATCGTGAACCGTGAGCGCGAGCGCGGCTCGTTTGCCACCTTCACGCGGCTGCTCGAAGCCTACGCGCACAACCGCAACAGCTTCCAGAAGCTGGGCTTCATGGACAATCTGGCCCAGTCCTCACTCAAGGCCACGGTGAAGTCCGTTGCCCGCTGGACGTGGGATCGCTACACCGGCAGCGGCCGGTGCCACCGGGGCGTGATGCAGCTTGACAAGGACTTGCCGCTGATCGAGCGGCAGCGCCTCGCCGCCGCCCGCACCCACGACGTGCGCCACAAGGCCACCGAGTCCAAGGTACGCGCCGCGTGCCGCTTGCTGCAACAGAAGGGCGAAGCCCTCACGCAAGCCGCTATCGGCCGCGTGGCGGGCCTCACTAGGCAGACGGTGGCCACCTACAAGCATGTGCTCGAAGAAGTGCTCAGGCCCATCGCCATGGCGATTTTGGGGGGCGCTTCGGGCAAGGTTGAGGATGTTAAACATGGTGCAAATCAGGTATCTGCCCCCTCGCAGGGGGCAGGGGTTCCGGGTGCTGCTTCGGTGTCCCTTGAGCTGTCTTCTGCCGGGCCTGGTGTCGTGCCTGTGCTCGATGGCTGAACCCCGATGTGTCGTGGCCGACGCTCATGAGCCAGTGGATGCGCGGACGGCTTTAGCGCGGCATCGGCGCGCTATCAGCAGCTGGGAATCAGTTCAATTCACGTGTTGCCCTTGCAAGTTGATATCGCCGACCCTCTATCTGCCCGGGCAGCATGCTTTACTCTTGGGCGGCCGCATAGCATTTAGGCCGCTCAAGGAGTTCATTATGGCAATGAAAGTTTTTATGCCTACTCGTAGCCCGCAGAGACGAGATTGAGGGGAGGCAGGGATTTGTGTAAAAAACAGCCAAAAGTGGGCTAACTCGCTGTCAGTAAAGGTTACTTACACCAATCCCTGCCGACGCTCAGGTAGTCACCGACTGAGCCTCACTGAGGCAATAGCTCCATCAACCATGCGAGCTCCTCTTCGTTGAATGCCGGGAAATCATCCGCTGCCCCTGCGAAGGGGTCCTCATCTTGTTCCCGCATCACGGTGCTGGACGCTGCCAGGTCGGCAGCCGTGGGCGTACCAGGATCCGGGAGGCCGCCCCCGATACTGGTACGCGGGCGTTTTACCCTCCAACTGAGGGGCAAATGCAGCGCATCGCGCTGTTCGGGAACGCGCACCTCGAACGATTGCTGTGCGGAGGGACCGGTGACAGCACGATCCGATCGGGACCGTTTACGGCTGCTTGCCCGCCTCTGATCTCCCTCGTGCGTTGGGCTGGGCGCATCAAGGTCACGCTCCAGCGAATCGGCGAATGCATGCAAAGACGCCTGGTCCGGCGTTTGAGTTGAAGTAGGGGACGGTTTGGCCCTTTTCATCCCTGATGCCTGGAGGATACGGTCCCAACGCTGCGAGGCTGGGGGGAGCGTTCCACTGCGGGCTTCGAGTTCGGTGACGCCCACTCTGCGAAAGAGCTGTAACAACCCGTGCCTGCTCATCCCGAACTGCGTCATGGCGTCATCAAATGCTTGCGCTGGGTGGGAGTGGCACTGGAAAAAACCCAGCACGCGAACCACTTGCGCGTGGTCGGCAACGCGATGGGATGTGCGTTCGGGAATACGGCGATTGGTTCTTTTGATCAAGGCCGGCGCGTGCGGCAATCCCTTTTTCACTGCATCCAGCGCAGGACGTCCGCCGAGGCAGGCCAAGGCGACGAGGTGGTCGTTGGTCAACGCGGCCAACGCCGGATCAGGGCGAGATAACTGGGCAACAATGCTCTCCAGCGCCGGCCTGCCGCCGCCATTGCTGGCGATGGCCACCACCTGCTCCGGGGTCAGGCCATGGGCCTGGCACAGCACCGGCAACAGCCGCTGCACCGTCTCCAGCGCCTGCTTGCCGCCATCGTGGCTGGCGATGGCCACCACCTGCTCCGGGGTCAGGCCATGGGCCTGGCACAGCACCGGCAACAGCCGCTGCACCGTCTCCAGCGCCTGCTTGCCACCAATATTGCTGGCGATGGCCACCACCTGCTCCGGGGTCAGGCCATGGGCCTGGCACAGCACCGGCAACAGCCGCTGCACCGTCTCCAGCGCCTGCTTGCCACCAATATTGCTGGCGATGGCCACCACCTGCTCCGGGGTCAGGCCATGGGCCTGGCACAGCACCGGCAACAGCCGCTGCACCGTCTCCAGCGCCTGCTTGCCACCAATATTGCTGGCGATGGCCACCACCTGCTCCGGGGTCAGGCCATGGGCCTGGCACAGCACCGGCAACAGCCGCTGCACCGTCTCCAGCGCCTGCTTGCCACCAATATTGCTGGCGATGGCCACCACCTGGTCCGGGGTCAGGCCATGGGCCTGGCACAGCACCGGCAACAGCCGCTGCACCGTCTCCAGCGCCTGCTTGCCACCGCCATTGCTGGCGATGGCCACCACCTGGTCCGGGGTCAGGCCATGGGCCTGGCACAGCACCGGCAACAGCCGCTGCACCGTCTCCAGCGCCTGCTTGCCACCGCCATTGCTGGCGATGGCCACCACCTGGTCCGGGGTCAGGCCATGGGCCTGGCACAGCACCGGCAACAGCCGCTGCACCGTCTCCAGCGCCTGCTTGCCACCGCCATTGCTGGCGATGGCCACCACCTGGTCCGGGGTCAGGCCATGGGCCTGGCACAGCACCGGCAACAGCCGCTGCACCGTCTCCAGCGCCTGCTTGCCGCCATCGTGGCTGGCGATGGCCACCACCTGCTCCGGGGTCAGGCCATGGGCCTGGCACAGCACCGGCAACAGCCGCTGCACCGTCTCCAGCGCCTGCTTGCCACCGCCATTGCTGGCGATGGCCACCACCTGCTCCGGGGTCAGGCCATGGGCCTGGCACAGCACCGGCAACAGCCGCTGCACCGTCTCCAGCGCCTGCTTGCCACCAATATTGCTGGCGATGGCCACCACCTGCTCCGGGGTCAGGCCATGGGCCTGGCACAGCACCGGCAACAGCCGCTGCACCGTCTCCAGCGCCTGCTTGCCGCCATCGTGGCTGGCGATGGCCACCACCTGCTCCGGGGTCAGGCCATGGGCCTGGCACAGCACCGGCAACAGCCGCTGCACCGTCTCCAGCGCCTGCTTGCCACCAATATTGCTGGCGATGGCCACCACCTGCTCCGGGGTCAGGCCATGGGCCTGGCACAGCACCGGCAACAGCCGCTGCACCGTCTCCAGCGCCTGCTTGCCGCCATCGTGGCTGGCGATGGCCACCACCTGCTCCGGGGTCAGGCCATGGGCCTGGCACAGCACCGGCAACAGCGCCTGCACCGTCTCCAGCGCCTGCTTGCCACCAATATTGCTGGCGATGGCCACCACCTGCTCCGGGGTCAGGTTCAGGGGGGCACCCGTCAGTGCATTGCGCCATGCATGCACTGCCTCCACTGCGGTCACGCCGCCACGTTTTGCAATCTTGAGAAGTTGGCCTGTGTCCAACTGTAACGGTGGACCTCTCAACTCTCCCGCCACCGTGAGCAAGGCCTCCAGAGCGCGTGCGCCGGACCACTGTTTGCCGACGCCAACGATCGCTTCGTGTGTCGCCTCTGGCAACGCTGCGATCATGTCCTGATACTTGACAGCGACGGTCCCTAACGCTGCCGGGTGTTGGCTGAGCGCAACGATGTGCGCGTGTGTAAACCCATGGCCGACCAGTGCCTCGTGGTGCTGCGCCACTGTCGAACGAACCTTCGGTTTGATCTTCTCCTGTTGCTGCTGGCTGTAGCCGAGCGTGCGTAGATCCACCTGCGCGGCCGGCGAAGCGTCGGAGGGTTGCGCAGCACGTCGTCGCGGCGCCGGCTTGGCGCGCGGCGGCCGCGCGGCAGTGACAGCCACGCGCATGGTGGGTGGGGGGGCGTCGGCTGCCCGCAGACCCGATTGCACCTCATCCCACTCGCCTGTGGCAGCCTCTGTATGGTGAGCGCCGAAGGGAGGCAATGAATCAAAAAGCGATGTATTAAAAAGTGACGGATCGAACTGACGTAACAGGTCACTGAAGCTGCCCGCCGAGAACGCAGGTGAGGGGGCAGGGGGAGATGGCAGCCGGGTCCGGGAGATCGTCCGCCGAGCGGGCAAGCCATCCAGGGGGCCGCCGGCAGGCGGAGACACCCCACGATCTGCAGTCGGCTGAACCCCATCGGGTTGGGGTCCGGGCAGAAGCTCGCGGGCAGGACTTGGTGTGCGCGAACGAATGGGATCCATCAGGCATACCTCTTTACATGGTCGCCTCCAGACTAGCGGTCTGTGGTTCCTACATAGCTTCCGAGGCCGCATGGCAGTACACAACTTCGGGTGATCCTGGCAACCCTCGACGACCAGGGTGAGGCGCAGACATGAAGGCGATCACGGACCCGCATGGAGGATCGGCAGAAGGTTGTGAAAAATTTCTGTGCTGACAGCGAGTTAGCTCACTTTTGGCTGTTTTTTACACGAATCCCTGCCGACCCTCTATCAGATCCAGGAGATACGGCAACACCGCCTCAACCGCGCCTCCACCTCCATGCAGTCCGCGCCACCTGCGCCACCGCCGGCAGTGGCGTTGTCCGGAGAGCTTGCCTTTGACCCGATGGACTTTCTGGACATACCAGACACTCCAGGCGCTGCATCCTGTGCCGAAAGCGCCCCTGCATTACAGGAGGTTGCCAACCGGTCGGAGCTGTCGGTGCCTGCGGGAGAGTCCGTTGATTGCCCTGCAATCGCGCCCCCCCCTCCATTGAGCTATTCCCAGGGCGTTGGACACTATCCCGCCCCTTCCGTTTCATTGTTAGCCAATTCGTCGACGCACGCGCCCGCTCTTCCCTCACAGGCTCCCGGTTCGAGCATGCCTGGGCTAATTCCCAACTCCATGCTGGCCAAGCGCCAGAAGGTGATCGACCCGGAAACGGGGCAAACCGTGTCAAAAGCCGCGCTGGCCGCGCGCAAGAAAAGGCGGTTGAACCGCCCTGGGGCGTGATAAGTGCGCTTTCAAGCTCCGAGTAGGCCCGGCATGAGGTTGGCTCGCTCAGGACTCAGTTGCTGCGCTCCCGGACTTCCGGAACCACGGTGCCGCCCAAAGCTGCGGGCGGGCGAAGATCGCAGCGAAGGTCAGGCCGCCAAGACCGAAGCCCGCCACGGCGCCCGATGCACGTCGGAGCTTGCGCGAAAGCTCATTCAATATTGGGGTTCAGCCGACATACGTGTAAAAATGACTCGCAGAATCCGATTTCTCTTGTGAAAACATGAAGTTGCCGGATAAAAAGGCGCTTCCATCGGCTCATCCACTACCTGAGGGTCGGCAGGGATTCGTGTAAAACACAGCCAAAAGTGAGCTAACTCCCTGTCAGCTAAGGATTCCTCACGACGCCCTGCTGACCCTCATGCTGGGCTACTGCTGCACGTGCGCCACCAGGTCCAACACGGAGAGCCGCAATTCGGCGTCCACCTCGCGCCACACGTTGGCGACGTGTCAGGTCCGGCCTATAGCACCGCGCATGTCCTGGCCGCGCTTGGGCGCGTAGCGCGCCCAAGCGCGCTACGGTGGCATCATGGACGTGCCGACGCTCATCCGGCTTGATCCATCGTCACCAACTCAAGGGGGGGCGACCCAAGGCATCCAGGCGCTCTGCATCTTGAAGGATCGCAGCAGTTGTGCGCGGCGAGATGGGCTGTGCGTTATCCAGTCCATAGGCCTGCCGCGCAGCATCGGCGGCTAGAGCTTGACGCGTCCGCGGTGAGTACTCTTGCAGCCTTTGACGCGTGCTCTGGGCCAGTTCGGGCGCGATGACCGGCATCGCGGAAAAGATATCGCCGGGTGCGGGGTTGGCTAGAAATGCTGTCTCCAGGTCGCGCGCATTCGCATGGAGATCAGTTTGCGGATCCTCGATCTCGGCTCTGAATGCGTTTGTCCTGGCAAGCGCGTCGATTGCATCGCGCTTGTCGAAGCGTTCAATTACATTGGTGGATGTTCCGTACGTTTCGGCCCAGTGCGAATCCCTTAGTAGAACGGCCGGACCGTCGCCCCACGAGTCGAGGACTACAGGTGATTCTTCCGCCTCTGCCGAGCTTGGTGGCTGGTACAGCGCATAGAGGTGGGTCTGCTCATAGTCGCGTACATTCATCATCTGCCCGCCATCCTCCATGCGAACCGCATGCCGACGTGCGTTAATCGCTGCATTGTGATCACAGTTGCCTGCCCCGGCAGCCAGCGCGCTGCCCGCCAGTAAATTTTCGTCATTTTCACCGAGACAGTAAGACAGGGAGCTGTAGGTGGCGCTCCGTCCGTTGCTGAGCCGCAGATCGCTATCGACATTGCCTCGTCCACGGTGCAAGGCGAGTCGTGTCTCGTGTACCGTCTCTGTCGCGTCGGCAAGGCGTTGACGGTCGCTCGCGTCTTCGATGGGTCTGCCGCTGAGTCGCATACCAAGCTGGTAGGCCGCCTGCTGAACTTCGTGCGGCTGTAGGGTTGGCTGCCGGAAGCGATCCCGTCTCGTTCCCGAAGAGCCGAGTGCCACCAAGCCATGCAGGCTGGGTGACATGGGCGCCTCGGGGGATGAAGGCGTAGAGGGCGTGGTCTGCTCTGTGGTGTGGGTTAAATAATGCTCAGGTGAACCCGCTACGGGTGAACCCGCCACGCTCGGCTTTGAACTGCATAGCCCCATCTTGATCTCCTGCAGTGACTGTAGAAGCAAGTTTGGCGGGGAGCGCTCCGCTTCGCTTCGCCTCACCGAAGGCATGGTTGGGACGGCGAAGCATTGACGCGGGGGATTCCCGAGCCTTCGCCAAGCGGCTGATCATTTGCCTGCCGGCATTGCACCGGCTGCGATGGCGTTTTCGGGTTCGCCAACGGAGTGCGCCAGCCGCAGCTGCGCCAGGAGTTGTTCCAACGTGCTCAGGCGCACCGTGGCCCGCAAGGTGTCCGCCTCGGCGTGTTCCCGGCGCTGGCGCTCTTCGACCAGTTCGGTCCGCGCCGCCGACAGTTCGGTGCGCACGCCTTCCAGCGCATGGACATCTTGGGTCCAGCGCACCTGCAGGGCTTGGTGCTCGGCGGCCGCCAGGCGCAGCGCGTCGCGCTCGCGTTGCTGGGCGTCGGCCCGCTGGCGTGCCTGCGCCAGTTCCCGCTCCAGCCGGGTCTGGCGTTCCAGCCACTGGCCGTTTTCCCGGTTGAGCTGCATCAGGTCGTGGTTCTTGGCGGTCAATGCCTCGTTGGCCTGCCGTAGGGCGACCTGCAGCTCCTGCACCTGGTGTTCGTGCCGACGCTGTTCCTGCTCGCGCTGGTCCTTGACCGAGGTGCGGTAGTGCTCCAGGGCTTCCCTGGCGTGTTCGTGCTTGTGTTCCAACGATTTCGCATGGGCGTCGTGCTCGGCCAATCGCGCCGTGAGGCCCGCGATCCGCTCCTCCAGCTGGGCCAGTTCGGTGGTGCGGCGGGCCACTTCGCTCCTGGCAGCGTCGCCCGCCTCGCGTTCGGCCTGCAGCGCGGTCTCGCAGCGTTGCAGCTGCGTCCTGAGCGAGCCAGCCTCCTGCCGGGCCTGCTCCAGCGCCTGGGTGCGTTCCTGCAGCTGCGCCTGGAAGCGCGCCTGGGCCTGCGCCACGACCGTGTCAGCCTCGGCGTGCAACCGCTCGGCGAGGCGGGCGATGAGGTCTTGAAGTGCGTCGCTCACGCCCATCTTCGCGCCAACGCTTTGCCCTTCCTCCTCTTCCAACTCTCTCAGATAACGGTGGATGGTGGTCTTGGACCCCGTGTTGCCCAGTGCCACCCGCACCGCGTCCACGGACGGATGCGTGCCCGTGGCGCGCAGGCGATCGCGGGCACGTTGCACATCGCTTTTGTACAGCCCGGACCTTGCCATCCGTCACTCCACGTATTTCGTAACGTATTACATACCATGTAATTACATACTCCTCAACGTATTAAACGGACCGTCGATAGGCGTTGAGCTCACGCGGGATAATCTAGAATTATCCCGCCTGATACCGGTTTTTCGGCTAAGCTCGCACGCGGGCCGTTACACCCCGGCCCATCGGGCGACTGGAGGAGCCGATGATCAGCGTTGCGCAATACCTGGAAGCCGCCACCCGACCCAACACCGAACGCGCTTACGCCGCGGCGACCCGCCATTTCGAGATCGAGTGGGGTGGTCATCTGCCGACGACCGCAGAGCAGGTGGCGCGCTACTTGGCCGCCTACGCCGGGCAACTCGCGCTCAACACACTCAGGCACCGGCTCGCAGCACTGGCCCAGTGGCACCAGGCGCACGGTTTCGCCGACCCCACGCGGGCGCCCGTCGTACGCAAGGTGCTCAAGGGCATCCAAACGGTGCATCCGAGTCAGGAAAAGCGAGCCACGCCACTGCAGCTCACGCAGTTAGGTCAGGTCGTGGATTGGCTCGATGGCGCCGCAACTGCGGCCGGAACGCGTGACGATGCGGCCGGTCGGCTCCGGCACATGCGCGATCGCGCCTTTGTACTGCTGGGCTTTTGGCGCGGCTTCCGCGGCGACGAACTGGTTCGCCTCCAGGTTCAGGATTTGGAGTTGGTGGCCGGCGAAGGCATGACCTGCTTCCTGCCGCACAGCAAGAGCGATCGCCAGCACGCCGGCACCACCTACAAGGTCCCGGCGCTGTCGCGCTGGTGCCCGGTTGCCGCCACCATGGCCTGGGTCGCGGCAGCCGCCCTCCACGAGGGGCCACTGTTTCGCGCAGTCAACCAGTGGGGCGGGATTGCCGCCGCGCCACTCCACCCCAACAGCCTGGTGCCGCTGCTACGGCGGATCTTCCGCGAGGCGGGGCTGAGTTCTCCCAACGACTACAGCGGCCACTCGCTGCGGCGCGGCTTTGCCGGCTGGGCCAACGCCAACGGCTGGGACGTCAAGGCGCTGATGGAGTACGTCGGCTGGCGCGACGTGCACTCGGCGATGCGTTACCTAGACGGGGCCGATCCGTTCGCCCGCCAGCGCATTGAGGCGAGCGTGTCGCCAGCCACACCACCGCTGCTGGCCCTGGCGGCGCCGGCTCCCGATCCAGTGCCGACCACGGCGGTCGAAGCGACTGTCACCCTGACGCGCTTCAACTCGCGTGTGCGCGGACTGGCCAAAGCGCATCGGCTGATCGAGCAAATCTGCCTGCAACCGCATCAGGCGCAGCGACTCAACGCCGACGGCACGCGCTACCGGTTGGCGATCGCCGCCGTTGACGAGGCGGCCTTTGAAGAAACCATCGCAATGCTGCTCGACGAGATGCACCGCATCGCCGACAACCACCAGTGCTTCCTCGCCGTCGCCTTGCGCGATGAAGCGGGCGGGCGCCATTGGGACTGAGCTGGGCATGACGACGCTGCACGAAACCGCCTACCCGCGCCTCAAGCCCGATCCCACCGCCAAAGAACTCCAGGATATCTACACGCCTACTGCGGCGGAGCTGCAGTGCGTCCGGAACATCGCTACCGGCCCGGCCACACGGCTGGCCCTGCTACTGCATCTGAAGCTGTTCCAGCGCCTGGGTTATTTCACGACCCTGATCGAGGTGCCCGAACGTATCGTGCAGCATGTCGCTCAGACGCTGGGAATGCGCCGCGTGCCCGCCGACCGGTTGGCGGGCTACGACGCCTCCGGCGCCAAGCGCGGGCATCTGGCCCAACTGCGGGCGTTCCTCAACGTCTGTCCGCTCGATGCGGCTGGGCGAGACTGGCTCGGCACCGTGGCTGAAACGGCTGCGCGGACCAAGCACATCGTGCCCGATATCGTGAACGTGATGCTTGAAGAGCTGGTGCATCACCGCTTTGAGTTGCCGGCCTTCAGCACGCTCGAACGCATCGCGATCGCCGCCCGCGAACGTGTCCACGATGCGCACTACCGCCAGATCGCCGATGCGTTGTCACCGACCATGCGGACGCTGATCGATAACCTGCTGCTGACACCACCAGGCAGCCACCACAGTGATTGGCACACGCTCAAGCGCGAGCCCAAACGCCCAACCAACAAGGAAGTGCGCCATTACCTGCGGCACATCCAGCGCCTGCGCATCCTGGCCGAGCAGCTGCCGCCGATCGATGTTTCGGTGCCTAAGCTCAAGCAATTCCGGGCGATGGCCCGCGCACTTGATGCCGCCGAGTTGGCCGAACTGGTCCCGATCAAGCGCTATGCGCTGGCCGCGATCTTCATCCGCTCCCAGTATCGCAAGACGCTCGACGATGCGGCCGACCTGTTCATCCGCCTGATCCAGAACCTGGAGAACACTGCGCAGCAAAAGCTGATCGCTTATCAGCTCGAACACAGCAAACGGGCCGATGCCCTGATCGGCCAGCTCCGGGAGATCCTGCAGGCCTATCAGGTCGAGGGCACAGACACCGAGCGTGTGGGCGCGATCGCGGGCGTGCTGGTCGCCGACATCGCTCTGCTGACGGCTGAGTGCGACGAGCACATGGCCTACGCCGGCCGCAACTATCTGCCATTCCTGCTGGCACCATACGGGACGTTGCGTCCGCTGCTGTTCAACTGCCTGGAAATCATGGGCCTGCGTGCCGCCAGCCAGGACCCCAGCATGGAGCGCATGATCGGCGCTGTCCTGGCGCTGCGCAGTCAGCGCCGCGAGACGATCGACGCCGCTAGCCTGGGCGTGGCTACAACCGACCTGACGTGGTTATCGTCAGCCTGGCGCAAGCATGTGATGCCCAAAGCCTTGGCCGCCGCCAGCCCCGGCTGGATCCATCGCAAGTACTTCGAACTGGCGGTGCTCGCGCAGATCAAGGACGAACTCAAATCCGGCGACCTGTACATCCCGCACGGCGAGCGTTACGACGACTACCGCGAGCAACTAGTCGACGAGGCGACACTCGCGCAGGAACTGGACGCCTACGGCGAGGTCTCGGGCGTCGCCACCGACGCGGCTGACTTCGTGCAGGGTCTGCGCACCGAACTGACGACATTGGCCGATGCCGTGGACGCTCGGTTCTCGGACAACCTGCACGCCAGCATGCTCGACGGGCGGCTGGTGCTCAAGCGCCTGCAGGGCGCACAGGTGACCCAGGCCATCGCCACAGTGGACAGCGCGATCACCGACCGGCTGCCGCCGACCAGCATCGTCGATGTCCTGGTCGACACCACCCGCTGGCTGGACCTGCACGTGCACTTCCGCCCGATCGCCGGCACCGACGCGCGAGTCGACGATCTGCTGCGGCGCGTGATCACCACCTTGTTCTGCTACGGCTGCAATCTGGGGCCGACCCAGACCGCGCGTTCGGTCAAGGGCTTCAGCCGGCGCCAGATCTCGTGGTTGAACTTGAAGTACGTCACCGATGAAACGCTCGACAAGGCGATCGTCCAGGTGATCAACATGTACAACAAGTTCGAGTTACCCGGCTACTGGGGCAGTGGCAAGAGCGCCTCGGCCGACGGCACGAAGTGGAACGTGTACGAGCAGAACCTACTGTCGGAATACCACATTCGCTACGGCGGCTATGGTGGCATCGGTTACTACCATGTGTCCGACAAGTACATCGCGTTGTTCAGCCACTTCATCCCGTGTGGCATACACGAAGCGGTCTACATCCTCGACGGGATGCTGGCCAACCGGTCCGACATCCAGCCCGACACCGTACACGGCGACACCCAGGCGCAGAGCTTCCCGGTATTCGGGCTGGCGCATCTGCTGGGCATCAACCTCATGCCGCGCATCCGCAACATCAAGGACCTGGTGTTTTCCCGGCCGGAGCCAGGTCGGACCTACGAGAATATCCAGGCGCTGTTCGGGGACAGCATCGACTGGACACTCATCGAGACCCACGTGCACGACATGCTGCGGGTCGCCATCTCGATCAAACTGGGCAAGATCACCGCTTCCACCATCCTGCGCCGGCTCGGCACCTACAGCCGCAAGAACAAGCTGTACTGGGCATTTCGCGAACTGGGCAAGGCGGTACGCACACTGTTCCTGTTGCGCTACATCGACGATGTCGAAGTGCGCAAGACCATCCACGCCGCCACCAACAAGAGCGAGGAGTTCAACGGCTTCGTCAAATGGGCCTTCTTCGGCGGTGAAGGGATCATCGCCGAGAACGTCCAGCACGAACAGCGCAAGATCGTGCGTTACAACCAGTTGGTGGCCAACCTGGTCATCCTGCACAACGTGGAGCAGATGACCCGCGTGCTGGCCGAGCTGCGGGACGAGGGCTCAAACATCAGCCCGGAAGTGCTGGCCGGCCTGTCGCCGTATCGGACCAGCCATATCAACCGGTTCGGTGACTACACCTTGGACCTCAAGCGGCAGGTCGAGCCAATCGATTTCTCGCGGAGAATTCTTGCGGCGACAACGCGTTAGGACGCAATCAGCTGTTTTTTTACCGGGCGAATTCCTGCTTGCCCATCGCGGTCAAAAACGCATAGCTGCAATAATTACATCCTGGGAACAGGAGGACTAGAGTGGCCGCTCAACCACCACCTCGGGTATCTCATGATCATGCCTTCGCGCCTTTTGCGTTTAACGCTCGGTGTCAGCGTCTGTGTGGCCGCAACCAGCGTAGCAGCGCAAGCCATCGCTCCCGAAACAACCGCATCCTCCGCAACCGACGCCGGTGGGCAACAGCAGGATCCCGCACCCACTTCGAGCTTCGAACAGTGGCTGGCAGACTTCCGCCAACGTGCGCTTGCCGCCGGCATTGGAGCCACCACGCTGGATAACGCATTGGCTGGTGTCACACCCGATCCAGCGGTGCATGAACTGGATCAGCGGCAACCCGAATTCACCCAGTATCTATGGGACTATCTCGACGCGCGTGTCACACCTTCGGCCATCCAGGAAGGACAGCAGCTGCTGATCAGCCAGCACGCCCTCTTCGAGAAGTTGCGGCAGCACTACGGTGTGGATCCGGGCATTCTGACCGCCATCTGGAGCATGGAAAGCGGGTACGGCAAGCAGATCGGGGACTTTTATGTCATTCGCTCCCTGGCGACACTGGCCCATGAGGGACGGCGCACCACGTATGGCAACACGCAGCTGCTTGCGGCCCTGCAGATCCTGCAGACGGAAAAAAGCATTGATCGCTCGCAACTGGTGGGTTCGTGGGCCGGCGCCATGGGACAGACGCAATTCATTCCGAGCACCTATCGCGACTACGCCGTCGACGAGGATGGCGACCAGAAGCGGGATGTCTGGAATTCCAAGGCGGACGCTTTGGGCTCTGCGGCGAATTATCTCAAGCAGAACAATTGGACCAGCGCTGTTCCCTGGGGCCAGGAAGTCCAGCTGTCAGCCGGCTTCGACTACGCGCAAGCCGACCTGACGATCAAGAAGACCGTCGCCGAATGGCAGCGCCTGGGCGTGGCGCCCCGCAGGCCGATTGCGCCCGCACTGGCGCAGCAGTTGGCATCGGTGTTGTTGCCCACCGGATACCGCGGCCCGGCCTTCCTAGTGTTCGATAACTTCCGCAGCATTCTGCGCTACAACAATTCCACCGCCTATGCCCTGGCGGTCGGCTTGCTGGCAGACGGCTATGCGGGCAGGGCCGGGGTCAAGCAACCCTGGCCCAAAGACGATCCGCCGCTCAATAGCACGGCCCAGATCACCGAGCTGCAGCAGAGGCTGACCGACAAGGGATTCGACGTGGGCGGCATCGACGGTGTGCTGGGGGCGCAAACTCGCCAGGGAATCCGTGCATTCCAGCGTAGCCAGCAATTGCCGCAGGACGGTTACGCCAGTACGTCGCTGCTGGCCCGTCTGCGGGCCCCCTGATCGGGGATATCCCTCACCTTGGCCATGCTTCAAAATATTTAAATGTTAACCAACAACGATGCATTAAGCATGCTAAGAAAATCAATAATTTTAGCTAAAATATCGTCATTTCTCGCTGCAATAGCATTCGGATTCCTTTTTTTATCGATATCGGCCCCAAGCCAGGCAGACGATTTGGGGGCAGTTTCTGTGCATGGTGACATTCAACCCGCCAATCCTACAGATAATCAGGTGCGGAGCGCGCACCAGCAGCAAGCTTTGGGTAAATGCAAACAACAGTTTGTAAATTCCAGCTCTGCATATTTAGCGAGTTGGGCCGTTACTGCAGGGGGGAAGCATCCTGATTACTGGAATATCAATAGCGTCTGGATTTGCACAAGTGGCTAAGATGAATTGCCCATCTTGATGGTCGATAGGGGTTGAGGGCCGGCAGGAAGTTGTGAAAAACTTCTTTTCTAACAGAGATTTAGCTCAATTTTGGCTGTTTTTTACACAAATCCCTGTCGACCCTCTCGTTGAGCATTTCTGCCAGCGCAGCCCATTCGTCCGGGGTGAACTGCGGCATGTGCCGCAGGACCAATTCACGGTAGGAGCCAAGGATCTGGGAGAGCCGCTCGTGCGCAAAGCGATGCCCCTGGAACAGGGCTGCATCGCCACGCGACAGCGTGACGTTGAGCGCGTAGGTCTCGTGCGGATCTGCCCGCGCGGGGCACGCATCTGCGCTGCTGTCTTGGCCGAGCGCCGCTGGCGCATTAAAGCGGGCGATTGACGCCGGCACTGTTTCATCCGGTGTTGGCGTGTAGCCGGTGGCCACGGGCGTAATCAGGGCGTGCAGGCGCTGCCATGCGCCTACGTACTCGGGTCCCGTGTCCTCGCCGCTGAACTCAGCCAGCAGCACGTGCTGCAGATCCGCGCTGAAGGTGCGCAGCCGGGCTTCGTGCTGCTCGACCAGGCCGGCGAGAAAATCGCGCTCGGCGGTCACCTGGTGGAGTTCGTCGTGTTCGTTCATCTGCGGGCACCAGCGGTGTGGTGAACAAATGCAATGCGTCGCTCTGCCTGAGCACCTAGCTCGCCGCCATCCTCGATCCGGGCGCATGCGTGCAGCACAGCTGTCATAGCATCCGGATCACCGACCATGCGATTGGCAAAACGGTCAGCGCGCAGTTCCTCGGCGTAGCTGTCCCGGCGGGCGCGTCGATCGGTGCGCTCGGCAAGCTGCCCAGCGACCACAGCTGCAACAATGACCAGCACAAGTGCACATAAGGTCTGCGGGTCGGTGATGGCCAGCGGCTTTGCGGCGAAGCTGCAGACAGCGGCAGCAGTCATCGCGCCAACCACCAGCGCAAGCGCTGGTGGCCAGAAGTAGCTGCCGACCCGTTTGAGCATCGTCGCGCGCCGCATGGCATGGCCCACTTCGTGGGCGAGCAAGGTCCGAAGCTGGGACTCGTTGAGTGCGCCTACGAGCACCCTAGAAACTGCGATGGTGTGGGTAAGCGCGGAGTAGCGCGCGTTACGGTGACGCCAGAGCCGCACACGCGGCGGAACGATATCGACGTGAGCGGCGATCGCATCGACTGAGCGTTGCAGCTGGCGGTGCGTGGTTGTGCTCATGCGCCGGCACCCACGGTGCGGGCGGTCTTGCGGGTGCGCGGCAGGCCGGGCAATTTCAGCTGCGCCCGGTCGCTGGGCAGGATTTTGGTGGCCACCGCCGCCGCGCCGGCCGGCTTCTTGGCCGGCGTGCGCTTGGCGGGTTTGTCCTCGCGCTTGATCTTGGCCAACTCTTTCAACGCGGCCGGCCGGCCGCGCCGGTAGACCTTGGGGGCGCGCACGTAGTTGGCCGGCAGCACCTCAAACACCGTCACGCCCAGCGCCAGCAACTGGCCGGCGGCAGTGTCGAGCGAAGCAAATACGCGCGGCTCCCCGCGCTGGCCGGTCAGTTGCTTTTCGGTTTGGCCCACGCGCACCATGACCGCGTAGCCGCCGACCTGGCCGACCAGCTGCACGGTGCGCAGCGCCCCGGCACTGGCGAGGGTGGCGATGGAAATGGGGGATGGCATGATCGACCTGTCAAACTTCGATGTTTGATGGTCAATCATTTGAACCTAACGTGCAAGCCCTAGTGCGGCGAGGCCGGCTGCGCACATAACGCGAAATTCCACGCAGTGGGGCGGGCGGGGGCCTTCTTCCACACATGAACCAAACGTAGTCCAGATGTTGCATAGCCCGGGCGCACCCTTTAGAGTATTCGCATCTGGATATATACGGAGCCTAGTAGTCACCTCTAGGTGTTCAGACGCCGCCACTGGTTCCAGGCTATTGCCGGTTGATGGGAGCAATCCCTAAGGGCTTCCGCGAAACCCCCCGAAAGGGGGGTTTGCTTTTTCTACCGCTTCGGCGGCCGGCGGACCGGCTTGCCGGTCGCGCGATTCAACAGCAGCCGCCACCCCTTGATGCGATCGTCCTTCTTGAACTTATAGGGATCGTTATCGGCATCCTCATCTCGTACGTAGGCGCTTTCAACGTAGATCCGGACTTTTCCGGCGCCGCGCTGGGCAACGTTGAAATACACCTCGTATTGCGCGCCTGGTGGGTAGCCGGGAATCAGCTCCTGCAGCTCCATCGTCAGGAAATTGTCGCCATTGGTAAACAAGCAGGGGCGCTGATCGAGCGTCCGCATGATGTCGGGCAGGAGCGCTGAGGCTGCATAACGCGCGGGATGAAAACAGCGCCAGATGCGGCGCCCGTCGATCACCAGGTCATCGTGGCTTTCGCGAAAGACCAGCGCAGGCCCTTTCTCGGGTGGCCCCTTGCTGACACAGTGCGAGCTGAATTCCACCTGCACAGACACCGTCACCGCTGCCTGGTTAGGGGCTTGGACAGCCACCTGATAATTGAATGGTTGCAGATGCGCCAAGGAAAACTGAGCGCCTTCAATCGCGATGTACCCTTTGGCCAAGTGGTCGGGCCAATACTTCTCCTTCATCGATGCATGTTCCTCGTCACCGGTCAGCTGTTGCCACAGTCGCCAGCATGCGGGCACCGCGTGAGAGGGACAAGGTTGACAATGGGAGATTGCGCGTAGTGGGGCAGCGTCCATGCCTCTTGGTGGAACTTTCTCAGGGGAAGCGAATGCAGAACAAAGAAGCAGCCGACCATTTGGCCGAACGGGCTAGGGAACTGATGGGGTCCGATGATCTGGACACCCGCGAGCGGGGCGAACGGTTAATGTCTGAGGCGGAGAGGCAATGGAGGGAGATACCGACGATGAAGGACCCTCCAGGGCTCACAAAACGGCTCCTATGCTCTGTCATCCTCATTTACGGTGGTACCGCCTTCCTGTGGGCTACAGCGGGTTGGAAAATCGCCTTGGGCATTTTTTTGGTCATCTGGGGCATTGATCTGCGCTTGCAGGTCAATGAAGCGCTGACAAAACGCCTACGAGAAACGCTGACTTGGTAATTAGCGGGCCTTCTCACCTTGGTTTTACGGTTGGCAGAAGGTCAATGCCGTGTATCAGAATGCTATCTGCCAAGTCTTACAAATTTCGAAAAGGACACCAATCTACCGGGGGGCGCGTATCTCATCGCTGCGCATCACATTGGCGTTGCCGCTCGCCTTCGGCGGTTCCGGCTTACCACCCCAAGATGCGGACTGGATCGATCTGCGCGATCATGGCTGGGAAGCGCTGTCTATCATGCTCCGCAAGGTTGGCTGAGCTTGCAGCTGGCAACAAGGCATTCGGACCTACACCAACGCCTAAGGATTGACATGCAAGAAGAGCAGACCACTCGACTGCAACACAACATGGGCACATTAGTGCGTCTATCGCGCCATGAAGGCTACTGCGATATCACTTTCCAT
>NZ_CP008996.1:0-33703 GCF_000961215.1 Xanthomonas citri pv. citri | reverse complement strand
GACCCTAGAAAGGCTGTCGGCTTCGGGTTGCCTGCGTTGAAAAGCGGTCACCGTGCGCTACGCGCACACAAGCCTGCTGCGTGCCCGCCGAACGGTATGCAATCAAGCGCAAAACCGCTTGTATGATAAGAAGAATAATACTGTTATTCTTCTTATCATACAAGTATCGGAACCGTACATGGACCCCTCCCAAGACGCACGTGATCGCATCCTCGCCGCCGCTGATGCGCTGTATGAACAGGCCGGCCGTGAGGTCTTTCCGACCGTCGATGCCGTGCGCAAAGCGGCCAAGGCCAACATGAACGAGGCAAGCACCGTCATGAAAGAATGGCGGCGCACACAGGCGCGTCCGGCGTCGGTTGCCGTCCAGGTGCCCGAGCCGGTGCAGCAGGCCGCAGGCTTGGCGGTGGTGGCCATTTGGCAGGCCGCCCAAGAGGTGGCCAACGACGCGCTGCGCGCGGCCCAGGCCGGGTGGGAAGCCGAGCGACAGGAGGTGGAGGCACTGAGCCAGCAGATGGCCGACGCCTACGAGGCCCAGGCACTCGAGCTTGAAGCGGCCCAAGCGCGCATCGCCGAGCTGGACGCCGCCCTGCAGCAGGCCGTCACGGCAGCGGCGACCCACCAGGCCGCCCTTGACCAGGTGCGCACTGCATTGGTGGACCTACAGCAGCGGGCTAGCACGGCCGAAGCCCGCGCCAGCGAGTTACGCACCGAGCTGGATCGGGCGCACCTGGTTGCTGCCGAGCAGCGCAACGCTGCCGGCCAGGCCCGCGAGGAGGCAGCGAACCTGCGGGGCCGGCTAGCAGCGTTTGAGTCAGTGGCCGCCTCGCCAAAGGCTGGCCAGGCCAGGCCAGGCCGCGCGGGCGCGGCGCCAGCTAGCATGCCGTCAAGTGGGGCGGCAGGGCTTTCCTGCTAAAACTTAAAATTACAATAACGCTTTAACTTTTTTCTGTGTCGTCGTAAAATTACAGAAACGACAAAAAAGAAAGGATGAAAACATGATCGTCGGGGTTTTGAACCAAAAAGGCGGAGTAGGCAAAACCACCTTGAGCGTGAATCTCGCGGCCAGTCTGGCCCGCACTGGGGCGCGGGTGCTGCTGATCGACGCCGACCCCCAGGGCAGCGCCCTGGATTGGGCAGCAGCCCGCGAGGGCGAGCCGCTGTTTTCTGTGGTCGGGTTCCCCCGGCCGACCGTCCATAAGGATATTGCCCAGCTCGGGCAGGGCTATGACCACATTGTCATCGACGGCCCGCCCCGCGTCACCGACCTGGCGCGCAGCGCGATCATGGCCGCCGATGTGGTGCTGATCCCCGTTCAGCCCAGCCCCTACGACATTTGGGCGGCCGACGAGGTTGTGAAGCTGATTGAGGAAGCTCGCGTATATAAAGAAAAATTGAAATCTGCATTTGTGGTAAATCGTAAAATCGCCAATACGGCTATTGGGCGCGACGTGGGCGAGGCCCTGGCCGCCTATCCGGTGCCGGTGTTGGCGGCTAGTGTCACGCAGCGCGTTGTGTTCGCTGAGGCAGCGGCCCAGGGCCGGGCCGTGCATGAGATCGACCAAGCAGGGCCGGCAGCGGCCGAGATCGAGGCCGTCAAGGCCGAACTGATGGAGTTCGCACGATGAGCACGAAGAAAGTCCAGATCGGCACCAAGCCGACCAACAAGCCCGCCCCGGTCGCCGCTGATGCGTGGGTCGAGAGCCGTAGCAGCAGCGACGAGCCGGAGCAGATGAAGCGCCTCACCATCGACGTGCCCGATAGCCTGCATCGGCAGATCAAGACCGCTTGCGCGCAACGCGGCACCAAGATCGCCGATGAGGTGCGCGAGCTGCTTTTGCAGAAATACAGAAAACAGTAAAAACGCCTTTGCGTTTTAGCGGCTAAAAAGCGCGCCGGGTCACTTCCCACTGTCAATTCCAACGCTCGGTCCGGCCGCGATTGCGGCCTGCGCGCTCCGCTTGCCCCTTGATCGGTGGCCAGCCTGGGGTTCAGCCGACATACGTGTAAAAGTAGCTCACAAGGTCGGATTTCATCCATTGCATCAGTTCCTCATTCGCCCGATCAGGAAATCGCCGATACCGTCAATTGGCGCCGCACCCAGCACGGTCAGGACGCGTTGACGCAATTGGGTGAGATGGCACCTCCGTGGAGACGGCGTGTTCTGCCCGCCGATCCCAGCCCGTATCGGATCCAGGAGATACGGCAACACCGCCTCCACCGCGCCTCCACCTCCATACAGTCTGTGCCACTTGCCCCACCACCGGCAGTGGCGTTGTCCGGAGAGCTTGCCTTTGACCCGATGGACTTTCTGGACATACCAGACACTCCAATCTCTGCCTCAAGCGCCCCTGCATTGCAGGAGGTTGCCAACCAGTCGGAGCTGTCGGTGCCTGCGGGAGAGCCCGCGCCACCTGCGCCACCGCCGGCAGTGGCGTTGTCCGGAGAGCTTGCCTTTGACCCGATGGACTTTCTGGACATACCAGACACTCCAATCTCTGCCTCAAGCGCCCCTGCATTCCAGGAGGTTGCCAACCAGTCGGAGCTGTCGGTGCCTGCGGGAGAGTCTGTTGATTGCCCTGCAATCGCGCCCCCCCCTCCATCGAGCTATTCCCATGGCGTTGGACACTATCCCGCCCCTTCACCTTCAGCTTCATTGATAGCCAGTTCGTCCACGCATGCGACGGTCATGCCGGCTACCGCCAGCACGGGAAAGGGACCGACTCCCCCCGGCCTTCCCTCACAGGCTCCCGGCTCGAGCACGGCCCGGCCAATTCCCAGATCCACGCTGGCCGGGCGCAAGAAGGTGATCGACCCGGAAACGGGGGAACCCGTGTCAAAAGCCGCGCTGGCCAAGCGCCAGAAAAGAGGGTCGGCAGGGATTCGTGTAAAAAACAGCCAAAAGTGAGCTAACTCGCTGTCAGCACAGAAATTTTTCACAACCTTCTGCCGATCCTCCATGCGGGTCCGTGATCGCCTTCATGTCTGCGCCTCACCCTGGTCGTCGAGGGTTGCCAGGATCACCCGAAGTTGTGTACTGCCATGCGGCCTCGGAAGCTATGTAGGAACCACAGACCGCTAGTCTGGAGGCGACCATGTAAAGAGGTATGCCTGATGGATCCCATTCGTTCGCGCACACCAAGTCCTGCCCGCGAGCTTCTGCCCGGACCCCAACCCGATGGGGTTCAGCCGACTGCAGATCGTGGGGTGTCTCCGCCTGCCGGCGGCCCCCTGGATGGCTTGCCCGCTCGGCGGACGATTTCCCGGACCCGGCTGCCATCTCCCCCTGCCCCCTCACCTGCGTTCTCGGCGGGCAGCTTCAGTGACCTGTTACGTCAGTTCGATCCGTCACTTTTTAATACATCGCTTTTTGATTCATTGCCTCCCTTCGGCGCTCACCATACAGAGGCTGCCACAGGCGAGTGGGATGAGGTGCAATCGGGTCTGCGGGCAGCCGACGCCCCCCCACCCACCATGCGCGTGGCTGTCACTGCCGCGCGGCCGCCGCGCGCCAAGCCGGCGCCGCGACGACGTGCTGCGCAACCCTCCGACGCTTCGCCGGCCGCGCAGGTGGATCTACGCACGCTCGGCTACAGCCAGCAGCAACAGGAGAAGATCAAACCGAAGGTTCGTTCGACAGTGGCGCAGCACCACGAGGCACTGGTCGGCCATGGGTTTACACACGCGCACATCGTTGCGCTCAGCCAACACCCGGCAGCGTTAGGGACCGTCGCTGTCAAGTATCAGGACATGATCGCAGCGTTGCCAGAGGCGACACACGAAGCGATCGTTGGCGTCGGCAAACAGTGGTCCGGCGCACGCGCTCTGGAGGCCTTGCTCACGGTGGCGGGAGAGTTGAGAGGTCCACCGTTACAGTTGGACACAGGCCAACTTCTCAAGATTGCAAAACGTGGCGGCGTGACCGCAGTGGAGGCAGTGCATGCATGGCGCAATGCACTGACGGGTGCCCCCCTGAACCTGACCCCGGAGCAGGTGGTGGCCATCGCCAGCAATATTGGTGGCAAGCAGGCGCTGGAGACGGTGCAGGCGCTGTTGCCGGTGCTGTGCCAGGCCCATGGCCTGACCCCGGAGCAGGTGGTGGCCATCGCCAGCCACGATGGCGGCAAGCAGGCGCTGGAGACGGTGCAGCGGCTGTTGCCGGTGCTGTGCCAGGCCCATGGCCTGACCCCGGAGCAGGTGGTGGCCATCGCCAGCAATATTGGTGGCAAGCAGGCGCTGGAGACGGTGCAGCGGCTGTTGCCGGTGCTGTGCCAGGCCCATGGCCTGACCCCGGAGCAGGTGGTGGCCATCGCCAGCCACGATGGCGGCAAGCAGGCGCTGGAGACGGTGCAGCGGCTGTTGCCGGTGCTGTGCCAGGCCCATGGCCTGACCCCGGAGCAGGTGGTGGCCATCGCCAGCAATATTGGTGGCAAGCAGGCGCTGGAGACGGTGCAGCGGCTGTTGCCGGTGCTGTGCCAGGCCCATGGCCTGACCCCGGACCAGGTGGTGGCCATCGCCAGCCACGATGGCGGCAAGCAGGCGCTGGAGACGGTGCAGCGGCTGTTGCCGGTGCTGTGCCAGGCCCATGGCCTGACCCCGGACCAGGTGGTGGCCATCGCCAGCCACGATGGCGGCAAGCAGGCGCTGGAGACGGTGCAGCGGCTGTTGCCGGTGCTGTGCCAGGCCCATGGCCTGACCCCGCAGCAGGTGGTGGCCATCGCCAGCAATGGCGGTGGCAAGCAGGCGCTGGAGACGGTGCAGCGGCTGTTGCCGGTGCTGTGCCAGGCCCATGGCCTGACCCCGGAGCAGGTGGTGGCCATCGCCAGCCACGATGGCGGCAAGCAGGCGCTGGAGACGGTGCAGCGGCTGTTGCCGGTGCTGTGCCAGGCCCATGGCCTGACCCCGGAGCAGGTGGTGGCCATCGCCAGCAATGGCGGTGGCAAGCAGGCGCTGGAGACGGTGCAGCGGCTGTTGCCGGTGCTGTGCCAGGCCCATGGCCTGACCCCGGAGCAGGTGGTGGCCATCGCCAGCAATGGCGGTGGCAAGCAGGCGCTGGAGACGGTGCAGCGGCTGTTGCCGGTGCTGTGCCAGGCCCATGGCCTGACCCCGGAGCAGGTGGTGGCCATCGCCAGCAATGGCGGTGGCAAGCAGGCGCTGGAGACGGTGCAGCGGCTGTTGCCGGTGCTGTGCCAGGCCCATGGCCTGACCCTGGACCAGGTCGTGGCCATCGCCAGCAATGGCGGTGGCAAGCAGGCGCTGGAGACGGTGCAGCGGCTGTTGCCGGTGCTGTGCCAGGCCCATGGCCTGACCCCGGAGCAGGTGGTGGCCATCGCCAGCAATATTGGTGGCAAGCAGGCGCTGGAGACGGTGCAGCGGCTGTTGCCGGTGCTGTGCCAGGCCCATGGCCTGACCCCGGAGCAGGTGGTGGCCATCGCCAGCAATATTGGTGGCAAGCAGGCGCTGGAGACGGTGCAGCGGCTGTTGCCGGTGCTGTGCCAGGCCCATGGCCTGACCCCGGAGCAGGTGGTGGCCATCGCCAGCAATGGCGGCGGCAGGCCGGCGCTGGAGAGCATTGTTGCCCAGTTATCTCGCCCTGATCCGGCGTTGGCCGCGTTGACCAACGACCACCTCGTCGCCTTGGCCTGCCTCGGCGGACGTCCTGCGCTGGATGCAGTGAAAAAGGGATTGCCGCACGCGCCGGCCTTGATCAAAAGAACCAATCGCCGTATTCCCGAACGCACATCCCATCGCGTTGCCGACCACGCGCAAGTGGTTCGCGTGCTGGGTTTTTTCCAGTGCCACTCCCACCCAGCGCAAGCATTTGATGACGCCATGACGCAGTTCGGGATGAGCAGGCACGGGTTGTTACAGCTCTTTCGCAGAGTGGGCGTCACCGAACTCGAAGCCCGCAGTGGAACGCTCCCCCCAGCCTCGCAGCGTTGGGACCGTATCCTCCAGGCATCAGGGATGAAAAGGGCCAAACCGTCCCCTACTTCAACTCAAACGCCGGATCAGGCGTCTTTGCATGCATTCGCCGATTCGCTGGAGCGTGACCTTGATGCGCCTAGCCCAATGCACGAGGGAGATCAGACGCGGGCAAGCAGCCGTAAACGGTCCCGATCGGATCGTGCTGTCACCGGTCCCTCCGCACAGCAATCGTTCGAGGTGCGCGTTCCCGAACAGCGCGATGCGCTGCATTTGCCCCTCAGTTGGAGGGTAAAACGCCCGCGTACCAGTATCGGGGGCGGCCTCCCGGATCCTGGTACGCCCACGGCTGCCGACCTGGCAGCGTCCAGCACCGTGATGCGGGAACAAGATGAGGACCCCTTCGCAGGGGCAGCGGATGATTTCCCGGCATTCAACGAAGAGGAGCTCGCATGGTTGATGGAGCTATTGCCTCAGTGAGGCTCAGTCGGTGACTACCTGAGCGTCGGCAGGGATTGGTGTAAGTAACCTTTACTGACAGCGAGTTAGCCCACTTTGGGGTTCGGGGAGCAATGGAACAGGGAAGTCAGTTAAGCCTTCACCAGTGCCGGTCTGTACCTTCCATGCGGGCGTGGCTCTCTGAGAAACAGTGGCGGTCATCCGCACCGCAGGCGATGTCGGTTAGCAAATCGTTCACGGCTTCATCCAGCTCTTCATCCGTGTCATAGGGCACCTTCAGTTCATATTCCCCGTTCGGCCGCCGCGTGGCATCGTATTGGGCAAGATCAAAAAACTCGACATGCTCGATCGAGCGCTTCTTTCCGCGCACGAACTTGCTATTGTTCTCGATGCGCAAGGTCAGCAGGATGGTGGCGACCTTCGGCTGGTCAGCGTTTCCGCTCTCGACCACGGAGACGTTTATCGGCGACTGCGCCGATTGTTTGTACGGGCCGATCTCTACGCCGCGATGCCGCAGGTAGCTGTACAGCGTGCTCTTGGACAAGTGCAGTTTCTGCGCAATGGCAGCGACCGACAGCTTGCGCTCGCGGTATAGGGTCTCGGCCGCCAGCGCTGTCGCTTCGGCCTGCGGCGACAGGCCCTTGGGTCGCCCACCGACCCTGCCACGCGCCCGCGCGGCCGTCAGCCCGGCCTGGGTGCGCTCGCGAATTAGCTCGCGCTCGAACTCGGCCAGCGTGGCGAACAGGTTGAACACGAACCGCCCTTGGGCGCTGGTGGTGTCGATGGGGTCATTCAGGCTGAGCAGCCCGACCTTGCGTTCCATCAGGCTACCCACCAACTCAACCAGGTGCTTGAGTGAGCGTCCCATGCGGTCGAGTTTCCAGATCACCAGCACGTCGCCGCCACGCAACTGGCCCAGCAGTTCATCGAGCGCTGGGCGCGCGGTCTTCGCGCCGCTCGCAACGTCCTGATAAATGCGCTCGCAGCCGGCCGCCTTGAGGGAGTCCACCTGCAAGGCTGGGTTCTGTTCGCGCGTGGATACGCGCGCATAGCCGATTTTCATCGTAATATTTTGCTTTACTCGTTAATTTTTAATAATATCAAACTTTGATTGTACAAACCACTATTACAGACTGCTTGTTGGCTTACGGACACCTCGCGCCGATCGCCCCATCAGAGTTCATAAAAACGATCGTTTTATTGAACCGTTGCAAAAAAAACCGCTTAAAGAGTGTATAAACACCGATGTGCATAAACTCTGATTGGAGAGAGCTTCATGAATACCGTGCGCTGGAACATCGCCGTATCGCCGGACGTGGATCAGTCCGTCCGCATGTTCATCGCCGCGCAAGGCGGCGGTCGCAAGGGCGACCTGTCACGCTTCATCGAGGATGCGGTGCGCGCCTACCTCTTCGAGCGGGCTGTGGAACAAGCCAAAGCCGCTACGGTGGGTATGGGTGAGACAGAACTGAACGACCTCATTGATGAGGCGGTGCAATGGGCGCGTGAGCATTAATGCGGGTCGTCCTCGACACCAACGTATTGCTGGCCGCGCTGATCTCGTCGCACAGCCCACCCGACATCATCTATCGCGGTTGGCTTGCAGCACGCTTTGAACTGGTGACAGGGACGGCGCAGCTTGATGAACTGCGCCGCGTGAGCCGTTACCCGAAGATCAAGGCAATCCTGCCCGCGCATCGCGTCGGCACGATGATCAACAACATGCAGCGCGCCGTTGTGCTGCATGTATTGCCGCCTCTGCCTGATCGCATCGAGGTCAATGATCCGAACGATGCGTTCCTGCTGGCGATGGCACTGGCCAGCGAGGCCGATTACCTTGTGACTGGCGACCGCCGCGCTGGGCTGCTGCAACGCGGTAGCATTGGCCGCACGCGCATCGTCACGCCAGTCACCTTCTGCGCCGAGGCGCTTTGACGCCATGCCGGTCAGCTTCCTGTCCACCACACAACGGGAACGCTACGGCCGCTATCCAGACACGCTTTCCAGCGAAGAGCTGGCGCGCTATTTCCACCTGGACGACGATGACCGCGAGTGGATCGCCACCAAGCGACGCGACAGCAGTCGCCTCGGTTATGCGCTGCAACTGACCACGGCGCGGTTTCTCGGCACCTTTCTGGAAGACCCTACCGCCGTGCCAAGCCCGGTGCTGCATACGCTGTCGTCGCAACTTGGCATCGCCGACCCTTCCGATTGCGTCATTGACTACCGGACAACTCGGCAGCGCTGGCAGCACACGAGCGAGATTCGCACCCGCTATGGCTACCGCGAGTTCACGGGTACCGGCGTCCAGTTCCGCCTTGGCCGCTGGTTGTGCGCGTTGTGCTGGACGGGCACTGACCGCCCGAGTGCGCTGTTCGACTACGCCAACGGCTGGCTGGTCGGCCACAAGGTGCTGCTACCCGGCGTCACCTTGCTGGAGCGCTTTATCGCCGAGATACGCTCACGCATGGAGTCGCGTCTGTGGCGACTACTGGTGCACGGCGTGACACCCGAGCAGCGACAACGCCTCGATGACTTGCTCAAGCTTGTCGAAGGCAGCCGGCAGTCTTGGCTGGATCGATTGCGCAAGGGGCCGGTACGCGTCAGCGCTCCGGCGCTCGTTGCGGCCTTGCTGCGAATCGAAACCGTGCGTGGCTTGGGCATTAAGCTGCCAGGCACCCATGTGCCGCCGAGCCGCATCGCAGCGCTGGCCCGCTTCGCCAGTACTGCCAAGGTATCCGCCGTGGCTCGATTGCCGGAGGTGCGACGCATCGCCACGCTAGTGGCCTTCGTCCACTGCCTGGAAGCCAGCGCGCAAGACGATGCCATCGATGTGCTCGACCTGCTGCTGCGCGAGCTGTTCACCAAGGCTGAGAAAGAAGATCGTAAGGTCAGGCAGCGCTCCCTCAAGGATCTGGATCGGGCCGCCTCGACGCTGGCCGAGGCATGCCGGATGCTGCTCGATCCGGCCCTGCCGGACGGCGAACTGCGCGAGCGCGTCTATGCCGCCATCGGCCACGATGAACTGGCCCAGGCGCTCAATGAAGTGCGCGGTCTGGTGCGCCCGCCCAACGATGTGTTCTACACCGAACTGGAAGCCCGCAAGGCCACCGTCTCGCGCTTCCTGCCGGCGTTGCTGCGCGTCATCCGCTTTGACGCCAATCCGGCCGCGCAACCTTTGGCGCAGGCGTTGCAATGGCTGCATGAGAAGCCCGACCATGATCCGCCCACGGCCATCGTCGGCAAGGCGTGGCAACGCCATGTCGTTCAGGATGATGGCCGCATCAATGCCACAGCCTATTCGTTCTGCGCGCTCGACAAGCTGCGCAGTGCGATTCGCCGCCGCGACGTGTTCATCAGCCCGAGTTGGCGCTACGCCGATCCACGCGCCGGGCTGCTGGCCGGAGCTGAATGGGAGGCCTCGCGGCCTATCGTCTGCCGCTCGCTGAGCCTGTCGGCGCAGCCCGAGGCCACGTTGTCCGAGCTGACGCGCGAGCTGGACGAAACCTACCGCCGCGTCGCCGCGCGCCTGCCCCAGAACGACGCAGTGCGCTTCGAGAACGTTGGCGACAAGACGGAACTGGTGCTCAGTCCGCTTGAAGCATTGGAGGAGCCGCCTTCATTGATCGCGCTGCGCAACGAAATCAAGGCGCGCATGCCGCGCGTCGATCTTCCGGAAATCCTGCTGGAAGTCGCCGGTCGTACTGGCTGCATGGAAGCGTTCACGCACCTGACTGAACGCACCGCGCGCGCGGCCGACCTGACCACCAGCCTGTGCGCGGTGCTGATGGCCGAAGCCTGCAACACCGGCCCGGAACCACTGGTGCGGCCAGACACTCCGGCGCTCAAGCGCGACCGGCTGATGTGGGTCGATCAGAACTATGTGCGTGACGACACGCTGACAGCCTGCAATGCCGTGCTGGTGGCCGCGCAAAGTCGTATCGCACTGGCGCGAACCTGGGGAGGTGGCGATGTGGCTTCGGCCGACGGCATGCGATTCGTGGTGCCGGTGCGCACGATCCACGCTGGACCGAACCCAAAGTATTTCAATCGCGGGCGCGGCGTCACTTGGTACAACTTGCTTTCCGATCAGCGCACCGGACTGAACGCGATCACTGTGCCTGGCACGCTGCGCGACAGTTTGATTTTGCTAGCGGTTGTGCTGGAGCAGCAAACGGAGTTGCAGCCGACCCAGATCATGACCGACACCGGCGCGTACAGCGATTTGGTGTTCGGTTTGTTCCGCCTCTCCAACTATCGATTCTGCCCGCGCCTGGCCGATGTTGGCGGTACCCGTTTCTGGCGCGTCGATCCCGACGCCGACTATGGCGACCTCAATGCGCTGGCCCGGCAGCGTGTGAATCTCGACCGTATCACCCCGCATTGGGATGATGTGCTGCGTCTGGTCGGCTCGCTCAAGCTCGGTCTGGTTCCGGCGATGGGCATCATGCGCACCTTACAGGTCGATGAACGGCCCACCAGCCTGGCGCAAGCCATCGCCGAAATCGGCCGTATCGACAAGACCATCCACACGTTGAATTTCATCGACGACGAAGCCCGCCGTCGCGCCACGCTGCTGCAACTGAATCTCGGTGAAGGCCGCCACAGCCTGGCGCGCGAGGTTTTCCACGGCAAGCGCGGCGAGCTGTTCCAGCGCTACCGCGAAGGGCAGGAAGACCAGTTGAGCGCGCTCGGCCTGGTCGTGAACATGATCGTGCTTTGGAACACGCTGTACATGGATGCGGTGCTGACGCAGTTGCGCAGCGAAGGCTACCCCGTGAAGCCAGAAGACGAGGCACGGCTGTCGCCGTTCGGCCACGAGCACATCAACATGCTCGGACGCTATTCGTTCTCGGTGCCGGAAGCTGTCGCGCGCGGCGAGCTGAGACCGTTGACCAAACCGAATGATCCTTAAAAACCTTGGAGATTCACCATGCAACAAATGACGCAACAACCGTTGAACGATGCCCAGCTTGATCGGCTGGGCGACTTTCTCGAAGGAGTCGGCGCACCTGCAATGAATCTCGAAATGCTCGATGGGTTCTTTGCCGCACTCATTTGTGGTCCAGAAACTGAGGTTTCCCCACATTTCTTCCTGCGAGATCAAGCGCTTGGTGGGCCAGGCGGTGGAAGAAGGTGCGCGCATGGGGCACGCTTCAAGGTGATTAAGCCAGAGAAGAGTGCCGACCATGCGCGCCAGCGAAGTATTGCAGAAGTGCCTGTCTAACTCACTCTCCGGGATGCATGCGTTACGCCAACGTACCTTGCTGGGCGCGGTTGAAGCGCTAGTGCACGGGGGCCGACTGACGCTGATCGACATCGCACGCGCGTGGCCTGGCGCGACGCGGGTACGTGCGCCCCTCAAGGCATGCGACCGCCTGCTGTGCAATCGCACGTTGCAGGCCGAGCGATCCATGATCGAGCGGGACATGGCGCATTGGCTGTTGCGCGGCGACCAGCCGGTGATCGTCATCGACTGGAGCGATTTGAAGCCGGACAAGTCATGGTGTCTGCTGCGCGCAGCCGTGCCGATCGGTGGACGCACACTCACCTTGCTGGACATGGTGGTTGCCGGGAAACAGCAGGGATCGCCCGGCGCGGAAAAACGCTTCTTGCAACAGCTCAGGCGAATGATTCCAGACGATGTGCGTCCGATCCTGGTCACGGACGCCGGATTCCGCACGCCATGGTTTCGCGCGGTGTCGGCGATGGGCTGGGATTGGGTCGGGCGTCTTCGCGGACGCACGCAGGTCAAACCGCAAGACGTGCCCGATGATGCAGCGCAATGGATCGATAGCCGACGCCTGCATGCATTGGCGTCCAACCGTGCATGCGAATTGCCACCGATGCAGGCCAATCGCAGTGATCCACTCGATTGCCGTCTGGTGCTCTATGCCAAGACACGTCTGGGACGTCAGCAACGCAACCGCCGCTCGCCAGCGAAGGTCTCGCGTGCATCCTCCAGCTTGAAAGCAGCGGCGCGTGAACGCGAGCCGTGGTTGATCGTTGCCTCCCCACAGTTACAAGCACCCAGCGCGAAACACTTGGTCAATCTGTACGCACGAAGGATGCAGATCGAGCTGGCATTTCGTGATCTGAAGTCGCATCGCTACGGTCAGGCGATGGAAGACAGCCTGACCCGTCGCGGCGAGCGGTTGCAGATCCTGTTGTTGCTCAACACACTGGCCACCTTTGCCAGTTGGCTGGCAGGACTGGGATGCGAAGCCACCGGTATCGCCCAGTGGCTATCGCCACGCAGCAGTACACGCAAGCTCTACTCGACACTGCGTGTCGGCCGCCAGGCGCTGGCCAGGCGCTGGCCGATGGAACCTGTCTCACGCTGGCTAGAACGCTTACGTACACTGCCCGAAGCAGTGCGTGAGCAGATGACGCTGGTGCTTTAAAAACGTGGGGATACCTAAGGTCCAGAAACGGTTTTGCCCAGCGAACACTTGCCACAAGTATTCGGGGAAGACCATTGCTTCGACAGCAATGACCAAGCCGCCGAAATTCTTGGCTTGGTCATGCGGCACTGGAACACGATTGCATCAGAATTGTTCCGCACTCTGGAGAAAGACGATGTCTACCTTCCCGTGCTACTCGAAGATGCGGATGGGGCCGTACACGGTAACGACTGGGCACGTGGTTTCATGCGCGGCATTCAATTACGGCCCAATAGTTGGCAAGAGTTGATCGGCAGCGAAGAATTTGGCGGGCCCATGCTGCCAATCATGATCTTGACCCATGAACATGATCCTGATCCCGCCATGCGCCCGCCAGAGATTGCGCCGGACAAACGCGATGAGTTGCTTCAGTCCCTGATTGCCGGACTGACGCACATCTATCGCTACTTTGCCTCACATCGCCAATTGGCAACCCAAGGGCCTTTACGCAGACAAGGTCCTAAGATTGGGAGAAATGATCAGTGCCCATGTGGCAGTGGGCGGAAGTACAAGCATTGCTGTGCTACCAGCGCTCCGACATTTCATTGATACCGGCTTAACTGACTTCCCTGTTCCATTGCTCCCCGAACCCCGTTTCCAATGCCGTCATCTTCTACAACGTGGTCGAACAGACCCGGATCATGAAGTCTCTGATGCGGCAGGGGTGGAAGATCACACGGGAGGACGTGGCTTTCCTCAGCCCGTACGTGACCAGCCATGTGAAGCGCTTCGGGGATTACCTGATTGATGTGGAGGCAGTCCCCGAGCCGTATGAGACTGAACTGGCATTGGTCGTGTAGTTTTGTTGCGTCAAAATATCCGCTAACTCACTGATGCAATGGATGAAATCCAGTCTTGTGAGCTATTTTTACACGTATGTCGGCTCAACCCCTGTCTTGGTCACAGATCCCGCCGGCGGCGCTGCCGACGACCAGGTGCCCGATCCGGGGTGTAGGGGGAACCCCCTACGGACAGCTCGGCGGCGACGAAGCTAGGCGTCACGTCGCGGCGCGCGATCTGGGCGGCCTGCTGCGCGAGTTGCGGCAGAAAATCGGCTGCCCAGAGCCGATAGCCGAACCATTCGGCGATGCGCTCGCGCTGGGTGTAGTGCTCATGTTTGGTGATCGTCTCGCGTTCGAAGTCCTCGCCAACTCCGCCTCGGACAACGCCAAGTATTCCAGCCGCTGCGCATCGTCGAAGTCCGGCAGGCCATACAGCGCTTCCTGCTCGGCGTCCGAGAGGACGGTGAGCAGCTTATTCTTGTTGCCCATCGGCCGTGCTCCCCGTTCCACGCCAACCCACTCGCTCCAGCGTTTCGATCAAGGTGGTGCGTTTGACGCCGAAGTTGCGGCACACGGCCGCTTTCGACATCCCGCCGTTCAGCGCAGCAATGATGGCCTCCAGCTTTTCGCCGACGATGGCCAACGGTCGCCCACCGATGCGGCCACGCCGCCGGGCAGCGGCTAGGCCCGCGACGACGCGCTCTTGGATCAGGGCGCGCTCGTACTGCGCGAGTGCGCCGAACACATGGAATAGCAACTCGCCGGACGCCGTGCTGGTATCCATTCCCTCGGTCAGCGAGCGGAACGCCACCTGCTTGTCCTTGAGTGAGGTCACGATGGCGAGCAAGTGCGACAGAGAGCGGCCAAGCCGGTCGAGCTTCCAGACCACCAGTACGTCACCGGGCCGGACGAATTCGAGCGCCTTCGTCAAGCCTGCACGGTCATCCTTCGCGCCTGAGATGCGATCCTCGAACAGGTGTCGGGCATCAACGCCAGCAGCGAGCAGTGCGTCGCGTTGCAAGTTAGTGCTCTGCCGGTCGGAGTCCGATGACACACGCATGTAGCCGACCAACATAGGCGAATAACCATCGGGAACCGGTTTCCGCATGGTAGCGTGTGGCGACGGGGTTTTCCGCACACTTTTTACGGGGTTCTGCGATCACTTGTGCTGGGAGGTTGCCTTCATGTCGCCAAACACTTGTTTTCCGACAGCAGGGCACTTGCGGTCTAGGCCCAATCAGGTTATATTTTTATATAATCCAATCTATGGAGGTGCGTCCATGCATACGACCAATCTGCGTAAGGTCGGTGGCTCGATCATGTTGGCTGTCCCGCCCGCCATTCTGGATATGCTGCGTCTGCGTGCCGGCGCTACCGTTGGCTTGGCCGTCGATCATGGTCGCCTGGTGATCGAACCCACGCTGCGTCCGTACTACAGCCTGGATGAGCTGCTGGCCCAATGCGACGCATCCGCCGAACTCTCCACCGAAGATCGGGAATGGCTCGACGCCAAGCCTGTTGGCAGCGAGCTGCTGTGATGGATCGCGGCGATGTCTATTTGGTTTCGCTCGATCCCACGTCCGGCCATGAACAACAGGGCACGCGCCCGGTGCTGATTGTGTCGCCAAGCGCGTTCAACCGCCTGACGAAAACACCGGTCGTGCTGCCGATCACCAGTGGGGGTAACTTCGCCCGCACGGCAGGCTTTACCGTGTCGCTCATGGGTGCGGGTACCAACACAACTGGCGTAGTTCGCTGCGATCAGCCCCGCGCTCTCGATCTAGCCTCGCGGCGCGCGCGCAAGCTGGAAACCGTGCCGTCCCCGATCATGGATGAGGTATTAGCGAAGCTGAGCGCGATCCTTGAGTAAAGCCTTGGTACTGGAATTGCCGATGAAACGTAAATCAGGTCATTCCAATCGATCAGCGCGGCGTAGAGGCGGCGACCGGCACGTTCTTCTTGGAAGCAGGTCGCCGGCAAATGAGCACGAACGCCTACAGGTGTTGATCGGCGTCATCATCGACTCCCATCCTGACTGGCCCCTCTCCGAAGTGGGTAACACTGCGCTGCTGCTTTCTGGCGCGACGATAGAGAAGGTAGCGGCTGTGCTGCGCGATTACGTAAGCGATGGAGGAGAACCATGAGACGGGCCGATTTCTTCTGCGAGGACTTTCAGGAATTCGGCGATGTACTTGCCGACATGGCCCAGGAAGCCGAAGCGTTAGCCTTCATGACGCCGGCCAACGGCCTTTTTATTGGCTACCGTGACCGCCTCTTCGCAATAGCACGTGAAGTCTCCACAATAAACGGCGGCTTGCGAGCCGCTATTGCAATCATCAAACATGACGATTGAGAATCCGGCCTCCGTGTGGCGTCTTAGGGTCGAATTGCTGGATGTCGCGCCACCCGTGTGGCGTCGCTTCGACACCTACGCAGATGTGAAACTCTCGCAATTGCACTACTTCATCCAGGGCGTGATGGGCTGGGAACTGATGCACCTGTTCTCATACCAGGACGGGCGCGGCTACGGTGACCAGATCAGTAGCGAGTTGCGGCTGTGCGATGTATGCCGCGTCGGTGACGCGCTGACCTACACCTACGACTTTGGCGACAACTGGCAGCACCGGGTGACAGTCGAGAAGACAATGGCAAGGCCGAAGGGAACCTACCCGCGCGTGATTGCCGGCAAATATGCCTGCCCACCGGAAGATTGTGGCGGGCCGTGGGGTTATGGGGACATGCTCAGGGTACTCGCTGGCCACCGCAACGCCCGCCGACGCGAACTCGTCGAGTGGCTAGGCGGACCGTTCAATCCCAAGACGTTTGATATGGAGGAAGCCAGGGAGCGCCTGGCTGAGTACGTCGTGGCGTCGGGGTGACGGAATTTTCTAGGGTTCCGGCTTACATCCCCATGAAGGAAGTTGCGAGTAATAGAGCGCCGACAAAGTGGCCGGAAATGAAACAACGCCGAGCCTCTTCTAACATGTGGAGCACGGCCAGATCGCCCATCACGGCACCAGGACTGAAGTAGTGCTGAGCCAGCCACTCGATCCGTTCAACGCGAGCGCCCCGCGACGCTTCGTCGCCTCGTGCAAGAGCGGCAGTAAGGTCTTCACGACTGGCTTGAATTGGCATCAGAGTGACGAACACTTAAATTGATAAGCCGAAATGAAACTGTTAGGCCACTGCACCGACGTGCTAGCTGACACAGGCTTCTCTGACAACCTCAAGGTGATCTACTCCAACGGCATACACCTCAGCGTCGAATTCGCAAGCGAACGGCGTGTGGACAACCAGCTCAACCTTGAACCAAGCGTCTTCAGACATGGCAACGTACTCGCCGATCATAGGAATGCGGCCGAACTCACGCTCTTCGTTAAGCCAATCTGAGGGTCGGCAGGGATTCGTGTAAAAAACAGCCAAAAGTGAGCTAACTCGCTGTCAGCACAGAAATTTTTCACAACCTTCTGCCGATCCTCCATGCGGGTCCGTGATCGCCTTCATGTCTGCGCCTCACCCTGGTCGTCGAGGGTTGCCAGGATCACCCGAAGTTGTGTACTGCCATGCGGCCTCGGAAGCTATGTAGGAACCACAGACCGCTAGTCTGGAGGCGACCATGTAAAGAGGTATGCCTGATGGATCCCATTCGTTCGCGCACACCAAGTCCTGCCCGCGAGCTTCTGCCCGGACCCCAACCCGATGGGGTTCAGCCGACTGCAGATCGTGGGGTGTCTCCGCCTGCCGGCGGCCCCCTGGATGGCTTGCCCGCTCGGCGGACGATGTCCCGGACCCGGCTGCCATCTCCCCCTGCCCCCTCACCTGCGTTCTCGGCGGGCAGCTTCAGTGACCTGTTACGTCAGTTCGATCCGTCACTTTTTAATACATCGCTTTTTGATTCATTGCCTCCCTTCGGCGCTCACCATACAGAGGCTGCCACAGGCGAGTGGGATGAGGTGCAATCGGGTCTGCGGGCAGCCGACGCCCCCCCACCCACCATGCGCGTGGCTGTCACTGCCGCGCGGCCGCCGCGCGCCAAGCCGGCGCCGCGACGACGTGCTGCGCAACCCTCCGACGCTTCGCCGGCCGCGCAGGTGGATCTACGCACGCTCGGCTACAGCCAGCAGCAACAGGAGAAGATCAAACCGAAGGTTCGTTCGACAGTGGCGCAGCACCACGAGGCACTGGTCGGCCATGGGTTTACACACGCGCACATCGTTGCGCTCAGCCAACACCCGGCAGCGTTAGGGACCGTCGCTGTCAAGTATCAGGACATGATCGCAGCGTTGCCAGAGGCGACACACGAAGCGATCGTTGGCGTCGGCAAACAGTGGTCCGGCGCACGCGCCCTGGAGGCCTTGCTCACGGTGGCGGGAGAGTTGAGAGGTCCACCGTTACAGTTGGACACAGGCCAACTTCTCAAGATTGCAAAACGTGGCGGCGTGACCGCAGTGGAGGCAGTGTATGCATGGCGCAATGCACTGACGGGTGCCCCCCTGAACCTGACCCCGGAGCAGGTGGTGGCCATCGCCAGCAATATTGGTGGCAAGCAGGCGCTGGAGACGGTGCAGCGGCTGTTGCCGGTGCTGTGCCAGGCCCATGGCCTGACCCCGGACCAGGTGGTGGCCATCGCCAGCAATGGCGGCAAGCAGGCGCTGGAGACGGTGCAGCGGCTGTTGCCGGTGCTGTGCCAGGCCCATGGCCTGACCCCGGCACAGGTGGTGGCCATCGCCAGCAATATTGGTGGCAAGCAGGCGCTGGAGACGGTGCAGCGGCTGTTGCCGGTGCTGTGCCAGGCCCATGGCCTGACCCCGGCACAGGTGGTGGCCATCGCCAGCAATGGCGGCAAGCAGGCGCTGGAGACGGTGCAGCGGCTGTTGCCGGTGCTGTGCCAGGCCCATGGCCTGACCCCGGCACAGGTGGTGGCCATCGCCAGCAATATTGGCGGCAAGCAGGCGCTGGAGACGGTGCAGCGGCTGTTGCCGGTGCTGTGCCAGGCCCATGGCCTGACCCCGGAGCAGGTGGTGGCCATCGCCAGCCACGATGGCGGCAAGCAGGCGCTGGAGACGGTGCAGCGGCTGTTGCCGGTGCTGTGCCAGGCCCATGGCCTGACCCCGGAGCAGGTGGTGGCCATCGCCAGCCACGATGGCGGCAAGCAGGCGCTGGAGACGGTGCAGCGGCTGTTGCCGGTGCTGTGCCAGGCCCATGGCCTGACCCCGGAGCAGGTGGTGGCCATCGCCAGCAATGGCGGCAAGCAGGCGCTGGAGACGGTGCAGCGGCTGTTGCCGGTGCTGTGCCAGGCCCATGGCCTGACCCCGGCACAGGTGGTGGCCATCGCCAGCAATATTGGCGGCAAGCAGGCGCTGGAGACGGTGCAGCGGCTGTTGCCGGTGCTGTGCCAGGCCCATGGCCTGACCCCGGAGCAGGTGGTGGCCATCGCCAGCCACGATGGCGGCAAGCAGGCGCTGGAGACGGTGCAGCGGCTGTTGCCGGTGCTGTGCCAGGCCCATGGCCTGACCCCGGAGCAGGTGGTGGCCATCGCCAGCAATATTGGTGGCAAGCAGGCGCTGGAGACGGTGCAGCGGCTGTTGCCGGTGCTGTGCCAGGCCCATGGCCTGACCCCGGAGCAGGTCGTGGCCATCGCCAGCCACGATGGCGGCAAGCAGGCGCTGGAGACGGTGCAGCGGCTGTTGCCGGTGCTGTGCCAGGCCCATGGCCTGACCCCGGAGCAGGTCGTGGCCATCGCCAGCAATGGCGGCAAGCAGGCGCTGGAGACGGTGCAGCGGCTGTTGCCGGTGCTGTGCCAGGCCCATGGCCTGACCCCGGCACAGGTGGTGGCCATCGCCAGCAATATTGGCGGCAAGCAGGCGCTGGAGACGGTGCAGCGGCTGTTGCCGGTGCTGTGCCAGGCCCATGGCCTGACCCCGGAGCAGGTCGTGGCCATCGCCAGCCACGATGGCGGCAAGCAGGCGCTGGAGACGGTGCAGCGGCTGTTGCCGGTGCTGTGCCAGGCCCATGGCCTGACCCCGGAGCAGGTCGTGGCCATCGCCAGCCACGATGGCGGCAAGCAGGCGCTGGAGACGGTGCAGCGGCTGTTGCCGGTGCTGTGCCAGGCCCATGGCCTGACCCCGGAGCAGGTGGTGGCCATCGCCAGCAATGGCGGCGGCAGGCCGGCGCTGGAGAGCATTGTTGCCCAGTTATCTCGCCCTGATCCGGCGTTGGCCGCGTTGACCAACGACCACCTCGTCGCCTTGGCCTGCCTCGGCGGACGTCCTGCGCTGGATGCAGTGAAAAAGGGATTGCCGCACGCGCCGGCCTTGATCAAAAGAACCAATCGCCGTATTCCCGAACGCACATCCCATCGCGTTGCCGACCACGCGCAAGTGGTTCGCGTGCTGGGTTTTTTCCAGTGCCACTCCCACCCAGCGCAAGCATTTGATGACGCCATGACGCAGTTCGGGATGAGCAGGCACGGGTTGTTACAGCTCTTTCGCAGAGTGGGCGTCACCGAACTCGAAGCCCGCAGTGGAACGCTCCCCCCAGCCTCGCAGCGTTGGGACCGTATCCTCCAGGCATCAGGGATGAAAAGGGCCAAACCGTCCCCTACTTCAACTCAAACGCCGGACCAGGCGTCTTTGCATGCATTCGCCGATTCGCTGGAGCGTGACCTTGATGCGCCCAGCCCAACGCACGAGGGAGATCAGAGGCGGGCAAGCAGCCGTAAACGGTCCCGATCGGATCGTGCTGTCACCGGTCCCTCCGCACAGCAATCGTTCGAGGTGCGCGTTCCCGAACAGCGCGATGCGCTGCATTTGCCCCTCAGTTGGAGGGTAAAACGCCCGCGTACCAGTATCGGGGGCGGCCTCCCGGATCCTGGTACGCCCACGGCTGCCGACCTGGCAGCGTCCAGCACCGTGATGCGGGAACAAGATGAGGACCCCTTCGCAGGGGCAGCGGATGATTTCCCGGCATTCAACGAAGAGGAGCTCGCATGGTTGATGGAGCTATTGCCTCAGTGAGGCTCAGTCGGTGACTACCTGAGCGTCGGCAGGGATTGGTGTAAGTAACCTTTACTGACAGCGAGTTAGCCCACTTTTGGCTGTTTTTTACACAAATCCCTGCCTCCCCTCAATCTCGTCTCTGCGGGCTACGAGTAGGCATAAAAACTTTCATTGCCATAATGAACTCCTTGAGCGGCCTAAATGCTATGCGGCCGCCCAAGAGTAAAGCATGCTGCCCGGGCAGATAGAGGGTCGGCGATATCAACTTGCAAGGGCAACACGTGAATTGAACTGATTCCCAGCTGCTGATAGCGCGCCGATGCCGCGCTAAAGCCGTCCGCGCATCCACTGGCTCATGAGCGTCGGCCACGACACATCGGGGTTCAGCCATCGAGCACAGGCACGACACCAGGCCCGGCAGAAGACAGCTCAAGGGACACCGAAGCAGCACCCGGAACCCCTGCCCCCTGCGAGGGGGCAGATACCTGATTTGCACCATGTTTAACATCCTCAACCTTGCCCGAAGCGCCCCCCAAAATCGCCATGGCGATGGGCCTGAGCACTTCTTCGAGCACATGCTTGTAGGTGGCCACCGTCTGCCTAGTGAGGCCCGCCACGCGGCCGATAGCGGCTTGCGTGAGGGCTTCGCCCTTCTGTTGCAGCAAGCGGCACGCGGCGCGTACCTTGGACTCGGTGGCCTTGTGGCGCACGTCGTGGGTGCGGGCGGCGGCGAGGCGCTGCCGCTCGATCAGCGGCAAGTCCTTGTCAAGCTGCATCACGCCCCGGTGGCACCGGCCGCTGCCGGTGTAGCGATCCCACGTCCAGCGGGCAACGGACTTCACCGTGGCCTTGAGTGAGGACTGGGCCAGATTGTCCATGAAGCCCAGCTTCTGGAAGCTGTTGCGGTTGTGCGCGTAGGCTTCGAGCAGCCGCGTGAAGGTGGCAAACGAGCCGCGCTCGCGCTCACGGTTCACGATGGAATAGGCGTAGTGGCGCAGGTGCTCAAAGAGGATGCAGTGCCGGGAATGGCTCACCTCGTCGAGCTGCGGCCCCCTGCCCCACGGGCTGGACACAGCCAAGTCCACGTAGTCGGCCAACTCCCCCAGTTCATAGATGTGGGCGTGCAGCTCGTGCGTCAGCCACCAAGGATGGCCGGGCGTCTTGGCCACGGGGCCGCTGTGGAAGTCGGTGTCGGCATCGAGCCGGGCAGCGAAGGCCTCGTAGACGGCCTTCATGTACGCGATGGGCTTGCTGCGGGCGGCCTCGGTCGTGCAGACCGGGGGAATCGCGTAGTAGAGGTGGCTGTGGCCGCTTTGGCGGTTGCGGACGATCAGGTTGGGAGCAGGAAGCCCAGCGTCCTCCCAGATCATCGCCTTGGTGTGGTCGAGGTCGAAGATCAGCCAGCTCACGAAGCCGGGCCGATTGACCTGCATGTAGGGGTAGCGAATGGCGTATTCGCGCGGCCGGACGCGGGTGGCCGTCTTGTCGTCAGAGCAACGCGGCAGATAGGGCGCTTCGGTGAGCACGCGATTGAGCGCGGTGCCCGACTGGAAAAAGCGGTCTGCTGTCTGGTTGTCTAGTTTCTGTGCCGTTGTACCTGCCATGACCCCTCATCACACGTCCCGTAGGGGCGTGCGCACGCTTGCGCGCAGGGGCTAAGATTCGTACAATGGAAGCACTTTCAGTTGCTTTATTGCACTGGTACAGAGTTCACTCGCCAAAGCGAACGCTGTATTTGTCTGGACACCCTGCCCTGTTTATCTGTCAAGGCCCGCTCGCCAAAGCGGGCTTTGTCGTTTCTGACTCTACAGTTTTCTGCTGTCTGGTCAGCTCTCTCCTTTGCCATGACGGTCACTCGTCGGCATCCACAGACGCCGGGGCTTGCTTGTAGCCCCGCACCATCGTCTTGGGCACCCAGTGCTCCGTGTTCACATCAAACTTCATGATCCCGTAGCCCTGCAAAACGCTTGCAGCGCCATCGAGACTCTGGAAGTACCGGAGGCCGCCACGGGCAGCCCCCAGCACTCGCTCATTCATTCCGGCCCGCACTAGGATCAGAAGGCCCTTGTCACCGGGTTCCACTCGGGCGGCGGAAACCGACCCAGCGGCGATGAGTTCCTTCAAAACCTTCGGCGCGACCACACTAGCAGTTGTCGTCAGCATCATTTATACCCTGTTCCGCGCCCAACCGCAACAATATCAGAATTCGTTGCACCTCCCGCTGCATGGCGTTGGTGTCGTCGCTTGTATGGACTATAGTCGATACTGGAAATCATTATATATATACATAGATAAGTATATATATACCTATCAACCCTTGAGGAAGGCTTCCAGTGCCTCGATCACGATGTCCTTCTCCGTGACCCTGCCGCCCTTCTCTTCCGAGCGCTTGAGCGCTTCGCGCCGCAGGTGATCAGCCAGTTCCTCGGGGAAGTTGAAGATTTTTTGCACCCGTGCGCGGCCGTAGCGCTGCGTTTCCTCAGCAGCGGGCGGCGTGGCTGCCGGTGTCGTGGTCACGGCAGCAGGTGCCACCAGCGGCTTCTCGGCCTTGTCCGCCTCCCCGCCTTCGAGGAAGGCGGTCGGGTCTTTGGGCGGCTTGAACTGCGCCGTGTTGGGCTTGCCCTTCATGCTCATGCCATCACCTCCTTGAAGAAGGCTTCCATCTCGGCGATGGCGGCTTGATCGCGGCCCAACTCCTGAACGGTCGCACCCTCGCCAATGGCGCGGCGGAAGGCCACGCGCTCGCAGACCTTGGTGGGCAGCACGGTCAGCTTCTGCTCGGCCAAGAATTCCAGCATCTCGACCGCATCCTTGGTGCGTGGATCGACGCGGGTCAGCAGCACGCGCACGTCCAGCTCGGGGTTGTAGTCGCGGGCCAGCTCGACGACTTCCAGCAGGTCAGTCATGGCCGCTGCGTCCAGATTGGAGGCACCGACCGGGATCACGGCACTCTGGGCCAGCAGCAGCGCGGAGCGCAGGCCCACGGAATCACGGCCGCCTGCATCGACGACGACGTGCTCAAAGCCGGTGGCCAGTTGCTTGCCTTCGGCCAAGATCGCCTTGCCAGCGAGGCAGGTGGTGGTGGGCGACGGGTCGTACTGCGTCTCACGACGCCATGCCGCCCAGCTCGCGGCCGAGGCCTGCGGGTCGCCGTCGATGAGCAGCGTCTTGCCCTGACGGGCCAGCATCACTGCCAGATGCACGGCGGTCGTGGTCTTGCCGACGCCGCCCTTGGTGTTGACACACGCGAAGATCATGGGTGCTCCTATCTATGTATATACATACCGATGGGCAGCGCGGCGGCTGGCCCTCGACCTGCCGGGTGCATCCCCGGCCCTGTGACTCGGTAAGTATATATATACCTACCGACGCTTTTGAACATCCGACCCCAAAACCTGTCGCTTCGAGCAAGCAAGCAAGCCGCTTTGCACGCCGCCGACGTGGCAGTGGTCAACGATGACACGGACGTGCAGGTCATCAGTGACCACCAGTCGCCCAAGCGCTGGCCCAGCGGCGAGCCGCTGGTGGTGGCTGGCGTCGAGTTCGAGCGCGACTGTTCGAGTAGGTATGTAAGTATATAGGTAGGTATATATATACGTAAAGCCCACAAAAACGGGGATATCCCGACGAACGGTACTTGTAATTTAGGAACATATTGCCTAATATAATTCCATGCCAGCCACCCCGGCGGGGCGAAACCAAGGCGTTCCCAATGCACACCATCGAACTTTCCAAACTAGTCGAACAGCAGCTCGTCCTGCTGCAACCGGAGCGGCTTGAGGTCATCGGGCTTATGCGCAATGGCTGGGAAATGGCACTGAGAGTCCGCCCCGGACTGGCTCCGACGTGCTGGCTCGAAAAGAACGAAATCGGTTCTGGTGGCGAGTCGAAGTCGGTCGATATCGAAACGTTCAATGTCCTGGTGGATCGCGGGGTGTTCCGGGTCAAGAACATCGGCTGCCGGGTCAATATCTACGCGTTATCGGACGCGTACTGTCTCGCCGACGAACTATCCCCATGAAGCCCGACGCTTCGCATCACGATCCGCGACCGGAATATCTTCGGTCGCGGATCCAGCGCGCCGGTTTGTCTCAGCGGCAGGCCGCTGATCGAATTGGTATCAGCGAACGCTTGCTGCGCTATTACTTAGTGGCAGAAAAACACCCAAGCTACCGCGCAGCGCCATATCCGGTGCAATTCGCGCTAGAGAAGCTCGCAGAAGATTGAGCCGGCCCGGCGCGGCTCAGGCGCTGCCGGCGTTCGTGTTGGAGCGCCCGTCCGGATGCAGGTGCGCCGGCGCGAGAGCCGAGACGTCCACCCCTGGCCCACCGATCGCCGCCGGCGGGCGGAACCGCCCACCGGCGGGCCTTGCGGCCGCGCTCCGTGGACCAGGCGTGGACGTTCGGCAATCGGCAGGTCCGCCCACCCTTCGCCCACCGCTTCCCCCGCCCCTGGGGGTGCAAGGGGCACCCCCGACGGGCCGGGGCGGCGCCGCTGGCGCCGGCCGTGGACGAAGCGTGGACGGACGCGCACCTGAGCTGGCCACCCTTGGGGTGGCCAGCCTCCGGGCCGCTGTTCAGCGTCCCTGCGCGCCCCTACGGGGCTTGCCCGCCCCTGCGCCTTACATCCCGGCCAGCTTGGCGCCAACGAAGCCGCCCACCACGCCGGCGACAAACGCGAACCCAGCCAGCAGCAGCACGAACCGCCGCGCCTTGCTCTCAAACGCCGCATTCGCGGCGACGACCTGCGCCGCGCCGCTATTGAGCTGATTTCCGATCTGCGCGGCTGCATGTCGGCCAGCTTCAGTGAGCTTCTCGGCGTTCTTGTCGATGACCGACTCGAAATTGAGCTTGGCGGCCAGGAACGCCTTTCCGGCCGCGTCCGTTGTCGCCTTCTCGATCTTTCCTGTCAGTGCCTCGTCTGCCTGCTCGAAGCGACGTACGAGGGCGTCGGCATCTTGCAGCAGCTCGGCCATGAGCGCTTCGCGGGCCGTCGATACGTTACTCCCCATGACGTCCCCTCATCACTTGAACAACGCCTTGTAGACGTCATCGAGGTTCTTGTTAGCCGACTTGGCGAGCCGCTGCGCCGAGATCATGCTGACCGCGTGCGCCTTGGCGTCCTCGTCCTTGGCTTCACGAAGCATTGCCCGATAGTCCGTTTCATCGGCCACGATTTCCGAGACGGTCTTTTTCAGCGTCCGCAGCCGGTCGAAAATCTCGTTCTTGAACACCACGGCTTCCGGTCGCAGCGTGAAGCGTTTCTCGGCCTCGTGGAAGCCGAAGATCATCGCGAAGAGGCGCGGCACGTCGTTCGCGTCTTCCAATTCGACCTTGTTGAACACCACACGGATTTTCTTCGCCGGTACGCCCAGGTCTGCCAGCGTCCGGATGGTATTCAGCGTGTCGATTTGCTGCTTTTTCTCACTGACAGCCGGCACAACGAAGTAGTCGAATTCCTCATGGGAGCCATCGAACTGGCCCATCTGCTTGATGAACTCTTCGACGTTGGATGCACCCACACGTCCACGATGGCCGAGTCGAGTGTCATCAGGTCCTCTTGCAGCCCGCCGTAGTTCTTTCCCTTGAGACGCTGTGCGTCACTGTCGGCTGATGATCCTGCATTGATGGTCTCAATCTCGAATTTCGGTGCGTTCATGCGCGGTGCAAGCAGGTGATCGACCAACGTGGTCTTACCTGGATTCCCACTGAAATTTATGACGGCGACTTTCATTTGTGCTTTCTCCATTTCTCTTTGGCCAAGCGCTCGTAACGGGCGATATCCTTGGCCTGTTCTTCCGGGTCGGGTTTCATCACGCGGTCAAGCTCTTGCATCGAGATCGGACCGCGAGATGGTGGTGTTTCGGCTGAATCTGTTTCGTGCGATACAGATTCGGATTCGCCAGGTTGAGGTGGTGCCGGCATGCCGACCGTCTGCGAGGCCGATTGCTGCCCTTTGGTCTTTGCTTGATGCTTCTTTCGGTATCGATACAGATAGCTCTTTAGTGTGGCTTCGGTCAGATCAATCCCGCTGTCTTTCAGGGTCTTGAGAATGTCCGCGATACGCACACCTGCCGCGATCCTTTGTTCAATCACCGGCATCACTTCGCGCACCTTAGCCGCCTTGGTTTTCGGCTCTATAGCCGTCAAGGCCTGTGTCAGGTCAGATTTAGGCATTTATGCATCCTGTCAGCAGTCTTTACGCACTCTATATGCATGATGTGTGCATTTTTAATGGTGCCAGATTGCACGCGCTTTACAACCTACGTGCATCCTTTTTGCCTACGCCCTTCGGGCTTGATAGTTTGTACGCCCTTAACCCCTAGAGATTTCGGTCCTTAACAGGCCCAAATCTCAATACACATCACGCACCCCTTCGGGGTTGCTAAAGCCTTGTCAAACATGGATTTGCGGGCGATTTACACCGCATAGATGACTATAGCTACTCTATAGGAAGTAGCCGGAATGCCTTATTTTTGCTAGGTTCATGCCTATAGGATTTTCTATAGCTTGAGAAAACATCCATGAGCAGCGGTAAATCTATCCCTGTTTGGTACTCGGAAGAGGATCGCCGCAGGGTCGAGGAAGCGGCCGCGCTAGCCGGTTACAAACACCTGTCGAAGTACATCCGCGACAAGTCTCTGGACCGTGGCAGCCACCGTGAGTCGGGCCGCGACAGCATGGAAGCATGGGCCGACCGACAGGAACTTGTCGGCCGTCTGGCCGAGATCGAGCGCAGCCAGAAAGGCGCGCATGCGCTTCTGGCAATGCTGCTTTTTCTGGTGCGCAAGAAGGCGACCACGGGCGAGTTAAACGAGCTGGTTCTCGCTTGCGAGACCGTCGGCGTGCCGGCCGACGTGCTCGCCGTTTCCTTGCCCGAGCTGGCTGCACTGCTAACCCGCTTTACGGAGGATTCGTAATGCCACAGACCACCGGCCAGATAGAGGCCGAAATCAATGCCGTGATCGCGCACTGGCGACGAGGCGCTGGCTTAATGAGGCGCTCACCGATGCGCTGCACCGCGATTGCGTTGATGCGGCCCACGCTGCTGGCCGACCTGTTGGGTCGCCGCTGTGATTCCAGGAGGGTGTAAGCAATGCAGAAGCACGAAGTCGAAAGCGCAACCTTGCTCTTTGGGGTTGTAAGCCGGAACCGCCGAAATTTCCGCCACCCGTTCCGAGCGATCACTCGGCAAGTTGCTTGATACCTCCGGCAAGGCATGCGAACGCTTCGTTCACATACTCCAATGCTTTGGGGTCAGTGCGCGCCGCGCGTAAAAAGTCTTTAAGCTGTCCAGATCGGATAGCCATTGGCGGTGCAGGCTGCCCAGCTCGTTGTCGTGTGGCTGGAAGACTTGCAGGTTGCCGCTTTCACGAAACGCTTGGTAACCACGCTCAAGGGTTGCCGCTGTAACCAGCAGTTGAGCTACCCGTGGCTTGTGCTCTTCGGAGAACTCGGCCAGGCCGTCATAGGGACGGGATGGGGCAGTACGCCGGAATTTTGTCACCCCAGCTCCAACCCTTCCACTAGCGCATCCATAGGGCCGGCAGGAAGTTGTGAAAAATTTCTGTGCTGACAGCGAGTTAGCTCACTTTTGGCTGTTTTTTACACAAATCCCTGCCTCCCCTCTGGTGTGCGCGATGAGTGCAGTGGGCCATTGCGGGGACAACGCGGCCTGTGAAGGCTTGTTCGGCATGCTCAAACGCAAACGGATCTACCGCACGAAATACCCGACACTCGATGCGGCAAGGACCGATGTGTTCGAATAGATCGAACGGCGCCACAATCCGAGGATGGGGCGAAGGAGCGCAAGGCAGGATTTGAATTCGCCCACCTTTCCACAACCGTCCGTGCTTTCGGGGTAGAACCCAACATTGCGCCAGCAGAAGCAGTGGTTCAACCTACCAACGAGGGAGCACTTTAATGGGTGACAAGACCGACAAGAACACAATCGCCTGGCTGGCTCAACCGGAGGAACATGATTATCCGGCTGCGCAGTCCTATCTCAATCTGCTGTATGACGACGCCCACTGCGCCAAGCTGGTGCGTGAGCTGCACGCGGCACCCATGTCGGCCTTCAAGGCCAAGGACATCCTGCGCGCCAGCGGCCTCTCGCCGCTAGGAATGAGCAATGCACACGTGGAAAGGGACCTCAAAAAAATCCAGTCCGGCACCGCTCTGTCACCGCTGCTGCTGGTGCGCCAGGAAGGCCAGCGCACCGTAGTTGCCGACGGCTACCACCGTTTGTGCGCCGTCTATAGCTTCGACGAGGACGCTTCTATCCCTTGCAAGATCGTGTGAGCCGACCCTCGACCTGGCCCAGCTGCACGGTTGTCAGGCACGTACCCCATCATGTGATTGATGCTGGAATGGGCCTCACTGACACCTTGGGTGGTAAGCTGTTGCATATGCTGGTCGATCTTCGTGGCCAGTCGGCGAAATTCGTTCATTCTCATGTCCGTCACAAAAGACGCGCTGATTGCCCTTGGACAGAGAGAAGTGTCACCGCCTTCTTATCGAAGGAAACGAAGGTTTCCCCACCAAGCCAATTACCTTCGTAGGCAATGACGCCATCGGCAAAGTCACCGCCTGCGTCGAGCACCAGCAAACCGGCCTCCACGGCGGGCCGGTTCACTTCCACGTTGGCGGCGGCCAGTAGCGCCCGGATCGCATCGGCCGCGTCAGATTGCTGGAAGCCATAGACGCGCATCAGCACCCAAACAAATTCGCATAGGCACGGCAGCGCGACCGCGATCAACTCGGCATCGGTCAAGACTGCGGCGGCAACGTCCGCTTGTGCGGGATCGTCACGCACAACAGCACGCACAAGGACGTTGGTATCGACTGCGACCTTCATTGCTTGCCTGCCCATCCTTGTGCAGCCGCCTCGTTGATTTCTTCGATGGTGGCAACCTTCTGCGTCTTACCTGCGAGCAGGCCGACAAAGCTGGCTATCGTCCCTGCGGGCCGTGCCGCCTTGAGTACTCCCCGACCATCTGGCAGCAAGTCAAGCTCGATCTTGTCGCCTGGCCTAATGCCGAGGTGTTGCAGTACGTCCTTCCGAAACGTCACTTGTCCACGTGCGGTAACGGTCAATGTGGTCATGGTGATGTGCCTCGCAATCTCATGGGTTGACGTAATAGTAATGCAAAAAAGCCTTACTTGTGCTGTCCGTCAAACGATCGTTTGTCGGTCGTGCCGGACGCTGTCCTGAAAACTGCTTGTGCAACGGGTTGTCGGACACCAAGATAGACGGACGGAATGGCGGACAAGATGGGTGGCAAATGGCACTGATCGGCTATGCGCGGGTATCAACGGCGGAACAGGACACCGCTTTGCAGACGGATGCGCTGCGCAAAGCAGGCTGCGAGCGCGTTTTCGAGGACACGGCTTCCGGGGCCAAGGCTGACCGCCCCGGTTTGGCTGATGCGCTGGCCTACCTGCGCAACGGCGACGTGCTGGCAGTCTGGCGGCTGGACCGGCTTGGGCGCTCCATGCCGCACCTGATCGAAACGATAGGCGCGCTGGAAGCGCGAGGCGTCGGCTTTCGTTCGCTGACGGAAGCCATCGACACCACCACGCCGGGCGGGCGGCTCATCTTCCACGTGTTCGGCGCGCTGGGCCAGTTCGAGCGCGATCTGATTCGCGAGCGCACCAAGGCCGGGTTGAGTGCCGCCGCCGCTCGCGGGCGCAAGGGCGGACGCAAACCAGTCATCACCGCCGACAAGTTGCAGCAGGCACGTAAACACATCGCCAACGGGATAAATGTCCGGGAGGCCGCTACACGGCTCAAGGTGAGTAAAACAGCCTTGTATGCAGCTCTGCAATCCACCAGTGCAGGGGTAATCCCCCCACTTCTAGCGGTCGCCAGAAGTGGAGCTAAGCGGCCATCGCCAACTTCATGGCAGGCGTGATGCCGCCGAGCGCCATATTCGGGCGCTCGTGGTTGTACGTCCATAGCCAGCGGGTGGCTTTGTCCTGCACCTGGTCGATGGTGTCGAACAGGGTGCGGGCGAGCCAGGCGTAGCGGATGGTGCGGTTGTAGCGTTCAACGTAGGCGTTCTGCTGTGGCTTGCCCGGCTGGATGTGCTCGACCCGGATGCCAAGCCGCTGTGCCCAGGACAGCAACGCGCCACTGATGTATTCAGGGCCGTTGTCGCAGCGGATCACGGCGGGCTTGCCGCGCCACTCGATGATCTGCTCCAGCGATCGGATCACCCGGGCTGACGGCAGCGACAGATCCACCTCGATCCCCAGCCCCTCGCGATTGAAGTCGTCGAGCACATTGAACAGCCGGAAGCTGCGGCCGTCGGCCAACTGGTCGTGCATGAAGTCCATCGACCAGACCTGGTTGATGGCCTCCGGCACCGCCAGAGGCTCGGGCCGCTCACGCACCAGCCGCTTCTTCGGCTTGATCCGCAGGTTCAACTCCAGCTCGCGGTAGATCCGGTAGACCCGCTTGTGATTCCAGCCAAAGCCCTTCACGTTGCGCAGGTACAGGTAGCACAGGCCAAAGCCCCAGTCGCGATGGGCGCTCGTCAGGCGGACCAGCCAGTCGGCGATCCGGGCGTTCTGCTCGCTGGCCTTGGCCTGGTAGCGGAAGCAGGTCTGGCTCACCGCGAAGGTCTGGCAGGCGTGGCGGATGTTCGTGCGCCCGCTCGTGACTGCCGATTGGGCCATCTCGCGTCGCTGAGATGGCCTCACCATTTTTTTGCGAGCGCTTCCTTCAGCAGGTCGGTACTGAGCTGCGCCTCGGCGTACATCTTCTTGAGCCGGCGGTTCTCCTCCTCCAACTCCTTCATGCGTGCGACCATGGACACGTCCATGCCGCCGAACTTGCTACGCCACTTGTAGAACGTGGCCGAGCTGATGCCGTGCTCGCGGCACAGCTCCGGCACGGGCGCACCGGCCTGGGCCTGCTTGAGCACGGCGATGATCTGGCTGTCGGTAAAGCGGGACTTCTTCATGGAACCTCCTCGGGAAAGGGTACGAGAAAATTCCACTTCTGGCGTCTGCTAATGGGCGGGGGGATTACCCTCTTTCTTGGTCAGGGTGAGCATTGCTTCCTCATCGTTGAAAAACAAAGAGGGAAGTAATGCCACGGTCAAGTTCAGCTTTCTACGCTTAGGTTTAGGTTTTTCACGCTTCACGTCGCCCGTATCACGTTTAAAACGATTCATGAAGTATCGAATCACAATCGTGAGGCGGATGCAATCCTGCGGTTGTTGAAATGTGTCAAACATCGCTACGCTACTCAATCTGCAAGCCAAAGCGGCGGCGGCGGTCGAGGAGGCGACGGTTCTAAGAGAGGCGGTTGACTTATTCGCCGGTTGGCGAGAGGATTGGCCTATCGCTGCACAATCAGCGATTCGGCCTATCAAACCGACAAAAGGTGGAAAAGAGCGCGCAAGCGCCCATCGTTCGATGCTGGCGCTTTTATTTGGCTCACCAGTTCTATGGTGGGCGGTGCGCGGAGGCTGCAAGGCCTGCCGGTTATCGCTCTTTTCCTATCCGGTTTTGATAGCCGCGTACCGTCCACCACCTTTCCTGCGAGTACACTCGCTCCTGCAAGAAGGTAGATTCAGCACCAGACGTACCAAAACAACGAGGCAGCCTGCTGGTGTGATCAGCGGAGGCCGAAAACGAAAAAACCGCCCCTGCAAGGGCGGCTTTTTCATCACTGGGCTGGCGGGAACACCAGTCAATGGGCATTAACGTACCCCCATCCTAATCCCGCCGGCGAAGCCGTGCAAGAGGAAAAGGATGCAAAGGCCTAAACGCCGAACACCTTGCCCCGCTGCCGTTCATCGGCGCGGGACATGCCAGCAGTAGATCCAGGCTCCCACACGCCAGGCCCCGAACCGACCGCCACCAGCGGCCGGCCGCACAAGCGTGTGCATTGGCGTCAGCCCAAGCCGCCGTCCGGCAAGAAGCGCCGGCCGGCCGTCCTCGATGCCACCCGCGAAGCGTTGGTGCGGAGCCTGGAACAACGGCGAGGCTCGCTGTGGATGCGGATTAGCCGCAACGTCATCGTGGCCGGCTATGCCCTGGACAAGGCGCTGACGCGGGTGCGCGCTCTACGCAAGGACGGCGCCGAATCACTGTTGGCCATGTCCGTCGCCCTGCTCTACCTGGCCGACGTGCGCACCGGGTTTGTGGGCAAGCCGCGCCAGGGCGGCGGCCCCTGGCAGCGATATACCCTCAGAGACCTCGCCCAGCTCGCCTATGGCGCACAGACCGGCGCCGAGCTGGAACGCGCCAAACGCTCGATCGACATGATGGTGAGCCTTGGCTGGGCATTCCCCACCAAGCAGGTGCGCCGGCACACCAAAGACGCCGAAGGCCGCGACGGGTGGTGCAGCGAGCCGGGCGTGCGCCGGCTCAACTTCCAACGGCTGTGCGACATGGCCGGCACAAGCTGGCTACTCAAGCGCGACCGCAAGCACGCTGACCAGGCGCGTGGGACCGGTGTTGCGTCCTTCGCCCAGGCGCACGCACGCCGGCAGTCGCCCCAGGACGCGGGCACTACGCCGCGCACGGGCGCTGCCCGCCCTGCGGCGCACCGAGCCACGGGCGACCCGCCAGGCGGCGCGCAGAGTGCCGTGCAGCACATCTCCGACATCCTCGCCCTGTTCAAATAGCCGTCGCCGGCAGGCTCGCCCCTGCCCGATGCCGCAAAAACAGGCGCACACGCCGGCAAATCTGCCGCGAAAAGGCGAGCCGCCCTGACTTTGGCGGCCTCGATCACCACCCCGCCGCCCTCAACTACACCCCCCGAACCGAGTTCCACCCCGCTTCGGGGGATAAGCCTGTGGGGAAGTAACGTTATTTGTGACCCTTAATTGCTAGGCCATCCAGTCAACCTTTGGTTGAAAGCACAGTCAGTAGAGCACTCAACAGCAAATCGGCGTCGCCGCCGCTACGCGCCGACGACAGCGTTAGAAGCTCAATGGAGGGGCTGCGCCCCTCCCACCGCCGTTGCGCACCAACCGCATTGCTGCCTCAAGCAACCCATGTGCGCAACGGCGGCGGTTCCCTCCTGCAAAAAGCAAAAACGGGTCAGCAGGGAGTAATTAACCGGACTTCGAGGAGGCCAT
>NZ_CP008998.1:5020000-5124831 GCF_000961215.1 Xanthomonas citri pv. citri | reverse complement strand
GCGCCGTGCTCGCAGCCCGGTAGTGAAAAGAGTATGGACCAGCCTAGCACCGAGGGCAGGGTTTTCCCAGAGTTATTCACAGGGCAATCCACAGGCCGATGGTGTCCTTATCGGCGGTAAAGCGAGCAGGGTGTTGACCGCCGCCGCGCAAGGCCTATAGAATTGCCGGTTCTATTCGTCTCCATTCATGCAGAGGGCCCCATGGCCACCAAGCGTACTTTCCAACCCAGCAATCTCAAGCGAGCACGCGACCATGGTTTCCGCGCACGTATGGCAACCGCCGACGGCCGCAAAATCCTGGCTCGCCGCCGCGCCAAGGGCCGCAAGCGCCTGAGCGCTTGATTGCCGCGCCGCTCCCTGCGGCCGAGGCAGTCCCTACCGTGAACGCATCGAACCCGTGCAGGCGATTTCCTCGCTCTGCCCGGGTTCGTACGCGTGCGCAATATACGATCGTATTCGATACTGCACGTCGCACCTCGGACCCACTCCTGAGCCTGCACTGGCGCACCGGCGACACGCCGCCGCGCCTGGGCATGGCGGTGTCGCGCAAGGTCGACACGAGGGCGGTCGGGCGCAACCGCATCAAGCGCGTGTTGCGTGACGCCATGCGGCATCTACTCCCTGAGCTGGCCGGTGGCGATTACGTCATCGTGGCGCGCTCGGCAGCTGCAAAAGCGACTAATCCACAGATTCGCGACGCTTTCCTGCGTCTGCTGCACCGTGCTGGCGCATTGCCCCTGCCTGCTGCGGCCGGCACAATGCCGCCCGCCAGGACGGTGCACCCATCCTCCCTTTCCCCGACAGAGCCGGAACTGTAGTTCCGACTGAGCGAGTTGCTGCCCGATGAACCAGACCCGTGTTTTCCTGATTTTTGCCTGGCTGATGGTCGCGGCGCTGCTGTGGATGGAGTGGGGCAAGGACAAGGCCGCTGCCAATGCGCCTGTGGTCGCTGCAACGCAGTCGGTTCCGGCGGCCCGTGATCTGGATGCGGCCACGCCGAGTGCGGCCAATGTGCCCGCTGCTCAGGCCATTCCGCAGGCCGGCGCGCCAGGTGCAGTGCCGGCGACCAGCACCACCGCCGCGACACCGGCTGCTGCCGGCGCCGCACCAGTGGTGACCCTGACCTCGGACGTGCTGCGCCTGAAGCTGGATGGCCGCAGCGTGCTCGATGCCGAGCTGCTGCAATTCCCGCAGACCAAGGACGGCACCGCGCCGGTCAGTCTGCTGACCGAAGATCCGGCGCACCCGTATAACGCCACCAGCGGCTGGGCCAGCGAGCATTCGCCGGTGCCGGGCGTGGGCGGCTTCCGCGCCGAGCAGCCGGGCACGACGTTCGACATGGCCAAGGGCCAGAACACGCTGGTGGTGCCGTTCGTCTGGAATGGCCCCGACGGCGTCTCGATCCGTCGCACCTTTACCCTGGAGCGCGGCCGCTATGCCATCTCGATCAAGGACGAGGTGATCAACAAGAGTGGCGCGCCGTGGAACGGCTACGTCTTCCGCAAGCTGAGCCGGGTGCCGACCATCCTCAGCCGTGGCATGACCAATCCGGATTCCTTCAGCTTCAATGGCGCGACCTGGTACAGCCCGCAGGAAGGCTATGAGCGCCGTGCGTTCAAGGACTACATGGACGACGGTGGCCTGAATCGCCAGATCACCGGCGGCTGGGTGGCGCTGCTGCAGCACCACTTCTTCACCGCGTGGATTCCGCAGAAGGACCAGGCCTCGCTGTATGTGTTGGCTCAGGACGGCCCGCGCGACGTGGCCGAGCTGCGTGGCCCGGCCTTCACCGTGGCGCCTGGCCAGACCGCCAGCACCGAAGCGCGCCTGTGGGTGGGCCCGAAGCTGGTCAGCCTGATCGCCAAGGAAGACGTCAAGGGCCTGGACCGCGTTGTCGATTACAGCCGCTTCTCGATCATGGCCATCATCGGCCAGGGCCTGTTTTGGGTGTTGAGCCACCTGCACAGCTTCCTGCACAACTGGGGCTGGGCCATCATCGGCCTGGTGGTGCTGCTGCGTCTGGCGCTGTATCCGCTGTCGGCCGCGCAGTACAAGTCCGGCGCCAAGATGCGACGCTTCCAGCCGCGCCTGGCGCAGCTCAAGGAGCGCTACGGCGACGATCGCGTCAAGTACCAGCAGGCGACGATGGAGCTGTTCAAGAAGGAAAAGATCAACCCGATGGGCGGCTGCCTGCCGCTACTGATCCAGATGCCGATCTTCTTCGCGCTGTACTGGGTGCTGGTGGAGTCGGTGGAACTGCGCCAGGCGCCGTGGCTGGGCTGGATCCAGGATCTGACTGCGCGCGACCCGTACTTCATCCTGCCGTTGCTCAATATCTCGATCATGTGGGCGACGCAGAAGCTGACCCCGACCCCGGGCATGGACCCGATGCAGGCCAAGATGATGCAGTTCATGCCGCTGGTGTTCGGCGTCATGATGGCCTTCATGCCGGCCGGCCTGGTGCTGTACTGGGTGGTCAATGGCGGCCTGGGCCTGTTGATCCAATGGTGGATGATCCGCCAGCACGGCGAGAAGCCGAGCAAGATCATCCAGGCCAACGCCAAGTAAGTTCAAGAAGGCCCGCCGCAAGGCGGGCTTTCTGCATGTCAGCCCGCATTTATTGCCTGTTGTCTCTTTCGCCAAGGACGCCGTCGTGACCACATCGCCGTTGCATCGCCTGTTGCTGTGCGCAAGTTGCATGGGAGTGCTGGCGCTGGCCGGCTGCGGCAGGCATGACGCGAGCGATGCTGCCGCCGCTGCCAAGCCCGCTGCTGCAACGAGCGCTGGCACGCAGGCGGGCACGGCCGGGGACGCCACGCCCGCCTTGATCGCGCAACTGCGCCAACAACTGGACCGGCACCGCCGCATCATCGTGCTGCTGGCCGATGAGGACAAACAAAGGCCACGCGATCGCGCCACCTCCAGCAGCGTGGGCCAGCAGTTGTTTCATGAAAACCTGGAGCAGCGCGAGCGCATTGCCGCATCCTTCGACACCGTGCTGATCTCCCAGGACGCGCGCCGGTTCGCGACGATTGCCGCGGTGCTGGACGAGGTGGAATCTGCGCCGGATCTGTTCGATGCCGACCGCCTGGCATTTGCCGAGGTGCTGCGCGATCTACATGCGCGCATCGGCCGCGACTCTGCATTGCCGGCGGTGAAACTGCATCAGCGCATCGGCGAGGATCTGGAGGCGCTGGACGAGATCGAGCGTAGCTACAACAAGGAGCTGACGCAGATCTTCAGTCGTTTCGACCGCAGCCGCGCCATCGTGCCCAAGCGCGAGAAATGGGACGACTATGTGGCGCATCTGCGCACGCTGTACACGCGCGAGAACATCCTGCGCGACCATGGCGTGGTAGAGCCGTACCCGTTCGCCGCGCGCGACAGCGACAGCGAAGTGTTCGGCCGCGACTTGCCGCCCAAGACGGTGGTGCTTACCTTCGACGATGGCCCGCACAGGGCCTACACCGAAGAGATCGTGGCAATTCTCAAGCGCTACGATGTGCCAGGCGTGTTCTTCGAAGTGGGGCGCAATCTCGGCAGTTTGGATGCCCAGGGCAAAGCGAAACTTGCGCCGCTGTCAAAGATCAGCCACACGCTGATGGAAGAAGGCTACGCCGTGGGGAACCACAGCCTGACGCACGCACAGTTGTCCAAAACCACCGGCGATGCACTACGCAGCCAGGTACTGGATGCCGACGCCTTGCTGCGTGCGGTGGACGACAAACGTGCGCCGCTGTTCCGGTTTCCGTATGGCGCACGTAATGCGGAAGGCTTGCAGTTGCTCGGCGAGGCCGGCCTGAAATCGATCATGTGGAACATCGACTCGTTGGACTGGGCCGACCCGGTGCCGGAATCCATCGTGCAACGCGTGCTCGATCAAGTGAACAAGGAGCAGCGCGGCATCGTGCTGTTCCATGACATCCACGACCGCGCAGTGAAAGCGCTGCCGCAGATTCTGGATCGTCTCATCGCCGACGGTTACCAGTTCGCCGGCTGGAATGGCCGCGAGTTTTCGGTGGCGCACGCGCCCAGCGCGTTAGCCGATGCCACGGTGACCACCGGCTATGCGAAATCGTGGGCGATCGTGATCGGTATCGACGACTACGCGCAGTGGCCCAGGCTCGAATATGCCGCCAACGATGCGCAGGCGATTGCCAGTACCCTGACCGGGCCGTTGGGATTTCCATCCTCGCAAGTGATTGTGCTCAAGAACGGGCAGGCCACGCGCAACAACATCCTGGCCGCATTCCACGACCGCCTCGGCGAAGGCCGTGCACAAACCAACGACCGCGTGTTCGTGTTCTTTGCCGGGCATGGCGCCACACGACGGCTGGCTTCCGGTCGCGATCTTGGCTACATCATTCCGGTCGACTCGGACCCACAGCATCTGGCCAGCGATGCGATCGCAATGAGCGATTTGCAGAACATCGCCGAAAGCCTGCAGGCCAAGCACGTCTTGTTCGTGATGGATGCGTGTTACAGCGGGCTGGGGTTGACGCGTGGCGGGCCGACGTCCGGCGCGTATCTGCGCGAGAACGCGCGGCGTATCGCGCGCCAGATGCTCACCGCCGGCGGCGCCGATCAACAGGTGGCCGATAGCGGGCCCAATGGGCATTCGGTGTTCACCTGGGTGCTGTTGCAGGCATTGGCCGGCAAGGGCGACCTCAATGGCGACGGCTTGATCACCGGGACCGAACTGGCCGCGTACGTGGCGCCTGCGGTGTCGGCAGTCTCGGCGCAGACGCCGGCATTCGGCAGCCTGCCCGGTTCGCAAGGCGGCGAATTCGTGTTCCAGGTTCCCAGCGGCGATGAGTTCCTCACTGCAGAGACCGCGCAGCTGTCGGCCGATGCGATTGCGCTCAACGGACGCGTGGACGCAGCGCGCCCTGCGTCGGCCGCAGCCGGTGCGACAGTGGCTGCGGCGCCGGTGACGGTGAAGACGCTGCAAGGCGGACAAGCTACGCTGGTGTTGCCCGCCGCAGTGAAGAGCAGCGATCGCCAACGCGCACAACTGGCCAACGAACGCGGCCTGCAGTTGTACAAGGAAAAGCGCTATGTCGATGCGGCCGAGCAATTTGCCGAAGCACTAAAGCTACGCCCGGATTTCGCGCTGGCGGCCAACAACCTGGGCTTTGTGTATTACCGTCAGGGGCGCTTTGCCGAATCGGCGCGTTGGCTGGAAAATACCTTGAAGATCGATCCCTCGCGCGCAGTGGCCTATCTCAATCTCGGCGATGCATATGCAAAGGCAGGCGATCGCGACAAGGCGCGCAAGGCCTATTCCACGTACCTGGAATTGCAGCCGCAAGGCAGTGGTGCGGAGCAGGCGCGTACGCAGCTGCAATCGTTGTGACTGAAGTAGCGACACGACATGGCGTGCAGATGCCAGACAGCGCGATTGTCGCAACGGTAGGCGACTCAAAAGTGCCCGCAAACATGTGGCTCGGCACTGCTGGCCGCGCCGTTTAAAATCCACGTGTCCTTGTTCAATCCACCATAGAGCAGTGTCCATGTCGTCTTCCACCTCGACCATCGTTGCCATCGCCAGTGCTGCCGGAATCGGCGGCGTGGGCATCGTGCGCTTGTCCGGGCCGCAGTCGGTGCAGATCGCAGCGCACCTCGGAATTGCGCGGATGCAGCCGCGGCATGCGCACTACGCGCGTTTTCGCGATGGGCACGGCGCCGTCATCGACGATGGCATTGCGCTGTGGTTCAACGCGCCGCACAGCTTCACCGGCGAAGATGTCGTCGAGCTGCAAGGTCATGGCAGCCCGGTGCTGTTGCGGCAACTGGTTGCCCGCTGCATCGAACTGGGTGCACGTCAGGCACGCGCCGGCGAATTCAGCGAACGTGCGTTTCTCAACGGCAAGCTCGATCTTGCGCAGGCCGAGGCCATTGCCGACTTGATCGCGGCCGGCGACCTGCGGGCGGCACGCGCCGCGCGGCGCGCACTGGACGGCGTGTTTTCGCAACGGGTCGATGCACTGGCCGAGACCCTGACGCGCCTGCGTATCCATGTCGAGGCAGCCATCGACTTTGCCGATGAGCCGCTCGACACCTTGGGCGGCAATCAAGTACGCGATGGTCTGGGTCAGGCGCGCAACGTGCTCGCACAGCTGCTGCGCGATGCCGAACGCGGGCGTAAGTTGCGCGACGGCCTGCATGCGGTGTTGATCGGTCCGCCCAATGCCGGCAAGAGTTCCCTGCTCAATGCGCTGGCCGGAAGCGACCGCGCAATCGTCACCGATGTTGCCGGCACCACCCGCGACACCTTGCACGAAGCCATCCAGCTGGACGGTTTCGAGTTGACCTTGGTCGATACCGCCGGCCTGCGCGATGGCGGCGATGCGATCGAACGCGAAGGCATGCGCCGCGCACGCGCCGAACTGGAGCGCGCCGACCTGGCGCTGGTGGTGCTGGATGCACGCGACCTGCAGGCCGCCCGCGATGCCATCGGCGATGCCATCGACACGGTGCCGCGTCAGCTATGGATCCACAACAAATGCGATCTGCTCGGCAATGCCGCATCGCTCGATGCCAATGCGATCGCTGTCTCTGCCGTGACCGGACAAGGACTGGAGCAATTGCACATCCGCCTGCGCGCGCTTGCGCTCGGCGATGGCGTGGACAGCGTCGACGGCGAGTTCTCTGCTCGCACGCGGCATGTTCAGGCGCTGCGTCGCGCCGAACAGCACGCCGATGCTGCCGATCTGGAGCTCGGTTTCGAACAACTGGAACTGGCTGCCGAAGAACTGCGTCTGGCACATGAAGCGCTCGGCGAGATCACCGGAAAGCTCAGCGCCGACGACCTGCTCGGCAAGATCTTCTCGAGTTTTTGCATCGGCAAGTGATGCGGTGGTGCCCAGCGCGATGAGGCGCGCGGAAACCGTCGGAATCAGCCGCACCCAAACGCATCTGCCGCCGCACATCAGCTGCGTGGACGGCGATGCGGGCGCAAACTGTCGCACATCGTCCGAGCACCGCAGGCGCACCGCCCGTGCGCTTGCCGTGGACTACATCACCCCAGGCAATGCGGTCTTGAGTGCTTCGCTTTCCGCGTTGCACGCAGCCACCGATGACGCGGCCGGCTGCTTGGACTGCGCCTGTTCGATCTCGCGGCGTGCGGCGGCCAGGTCCTTTTCGAACGCAGGATTGGCGTGCAGGGCGGCAACGGTGGCGGCGCCCACCACGCGGCCCTGGATGACATCGCTCTGCCAGTGCACGTTGCAGACCAGGCGGCTGTCGCCGAAGGCGCGGCCGCGCGCGAGCAGGGCGTCGCGGTGGGCGGGGGCGATTTCGGACAGGATCAGGCCCCAGGTCCAGCCGATGGCGGTGTGGCCGGAGGGGTAGGAGCCGTTCTTGCGCAGGGCCGCGTCATCGGCCGGAGTGCACATCGGTTGCGCGTTGCGCATGAAAGGACGCGGGCGTTGGTAGCGTGCCTTGGCGGCGCTGGTGGCGGTGCTGGCATCGCGCATGCTGCGTTCGAGCAGACCGATCAGATGCGGGGTGCTGGCCTGGTCGATCTGTATGCCGAGCGCGCAGCTGAAGTGCGTGGCCGCAGCCGGAAAGCTCAGGACCGCGTCCTGCGCGGCCAGCTCCCAGCGCGGTGTCCCGCGCAGGGCGAGCATGGCCTTGGCGACCGCCTCGTCGTTGGCGAGCGCAGCGCTGCCATCCTGCGGTGGCGGTGGCACCAGCTGCACGCTGTCGGGCAGTTGTTGGTTCTCTAGATACCCATGCGCGTCGGTGGCGAGCACCGAATCTTTCGAGGCTGCCTTGTCTCGTGCACTTGCGATGCCGCTGCCGATCAACAGTGCGGCGATGGCAACGCTGACCAGCGTCCGATGAGAGTGGCAAGCAATGCGCTGCGACATAGCAACCTCAGACAACACAAATGGAAGAGCTCGCAGATTACGACGGCTCGATGACAGCTGCATGCCAACGCGACGCAGCAACGGCGAGGGATGCGAAACGGTTGTCGTTGCACTGTCATGTTTCGGTCGCATCGACGCAAGACAACTGTCGCACGCTTGCCGCCATCTCTTGACTCGTCCCCAACGCCGCTCATGCCCAAGACCCATCAGTTAAGTGCCGCCGTTCTCGCCGCGCTCGTGCTCGCGCCTGCCGCTTACGCCGCCGACCTTGAAGTGTCTGCCGATACCGGTGCGACCGTGCAGCAACTCGATGCGGTGTCGGTGATCGGCCAGGGCGAAACGCGCCAGGTGCAGCGCATCACCCAGCAGGACATTGCGGTGTTGCCGCCGGGCACCAGCATCCAGAAGCTGCTCAACCGCATGCCGGGCGTGAACGTGCAATCCAACGATGCGTTCGGGGCCAACGAAGAATCGCAGACGATCAGCCTGCGCGGCTTCAACGGCACGCGCCTGGGCTATACGCTCGACGGCCTGCCGCTGGGCGACAACGCCTATGGCAACTACAACGGTCTCAACATCAGCCGCGCGTTGATCGCGGAAAACTTCGGCGGCGTGGAGCTGGCCTCCGGCATCGGTGCGTTGGGCACCGCGTCGACCAGCAACCTGGGCGGCACCATCCAGTATTACTCGGCCGATCCGTCCAGCGTGTTCGGCGGGCAGGTGTCGCAGACGGTGGGCTCCGATGCCAACCGCCGCACCTTCCTGCGCGTGGATACCGGCGATTACAACGGGTTTTCGGCGTATGTGTCCGGCATCAATGCCGAAGCCGACATGTGGACGCGCCCGGAATCGCCAACCACCACGCGGCAGTTCAATGCCAAGGGCGTGTACCAGTTCGATGGCGGCAAGCTGACCGCATTCGCCGATACCTCGCGTACCTCGCAGGCCGACTATGCGTACCTGTCCAAGAGCGGCATGGCGCGTGGCCTGGGCTGGGACTGGAATCTGTACGCGCCGGACTGGAACCGCGCATTGGCCGCAGCGTATTGCGCACCGGCCACGCGCAATGCCGCGCGTTGCGGTTTCAGCGGCGGTGTCGACAACATCGACGATGCGTATTACCAGAGCCGTGCCTTGCGCGACGACGACCTGTTCTATGTGGCCGGCGATTTCCAGCCCAACGATGCGATCAGCCTGCACACGCAGGTCTATCACCATGAAAACAAGGGCCAGGGCCACTGGTGGTCGCCGGGCCAGGCGTCCAATCCGGGCACGCCGGAGGCATTGCCGATCTCGATCCGCAGCACCAATTACTGGATCAACCGCACCGGCGGCATCGCCTCGCTCGGGTGGGAGTTGGGCCCGCATCATCTGGAAGCCGGCCTGTGGTACGAGCGCAATCACCACGACGTGGAGCGCAACTTCTACTGGATTACCGGCCCGGTCAGCGACGACAAGTTCCTGCAGAATCCCAACCGTCGCCTGTTCTCGCAGAACTACGTGATCACCACCCGCCAGTTCTATGTGCAGGGCAACTTCAAGTTCCTGGATCAGCGCCTGAGCCTGGACCTGGGCATCAAGAGCCCGAGCACCGAAATGACCGCGCGCGAGACGCCGGGCGTGGCGGTGGAAGCGCCGGTGGCCACCGGCTCGCTCAAGGCCAGCGAATCGGTATTGCCGCAGATCGGCTTGGGCTATCGCCTGGCCGACGGCCAGGAAGTGTTCGCCTCGTACGCCGAAAACATTGCAGCGTTCCAGGGGGGCGGCGCGGGCGGCCCGTTACTGGTGACCCAAGCCTCGTTCGATGCCAGCGTCGGCGCATTGGAGCCGGAGAAATCGCGCACGCTGGAAGCGGGCTATCGCGTCGTGCGCGACCGCTTCGAAGCCTCGCTGGTCGGCTATGACGTGACCTTCGACAACCGCCTGCTTTCGCTCAATCCGTGCGCCAGCATCCAGCAGGGCACCACGCCGGCCTGCACCACGCGCTTCTTCAATGTTGGCTCGGTGAGCAGCCGCGGCGGCGAACTGACCGTGATCTGGAAGCCGACCAGCTACCTGCAGTGGTACAACTCGGCTTCGATCAATCGTTCGACCTACGACGACAACTACGTGCAGAACGGCGTGGTGATTCCCACCGCCGGCAAGTACACCGTCGACACGCCCAAGCGCATGTTCGCCAGCGAGCTGGCCTTCAATAGCGGGCCGTGGAATCTCAACCTGCGCGGGAAGTACACCGGCCAGCGCTACTACACCTACACCAACGATCAGGGCTTTGGTGGCTACACCTCATTCGATGCGGGCGGTGGGTATGACTTCGGCCAGGTTGGCGTGCTGCAGGGGCTCAAGCTCTCGCTCAACGTCACCAACCTCACCGACAAGCGTTACGCCTCCAACCTCACCGCGTTCGCCAACACCGACCCGAACGGGCGTCAGCTGGCCTTCCATGCCAGTGCGCCGCGGCAGGTGTTCTTGACGCTGGATGCGAAGTTCTGAGGACGGGAATCGGGAATCGGGAATCGTAAGAGCCGGTCTTGCGATTGCTTACCCATTCCCGGTTTCGATCGACGCAGACAGTTTCAGGCTGGCTAACAAGACCTCGCGCGTGATTTTCCGGCGGGTGCGGACGATGCAGCGGAAGCGGGATGTACAGTCGTACCTCCGCCGCCTATCGACCAGACTTGCCTGGCGGTCATGCGTCGATTCGGTAACTGTTTTTCGTTGGAGAGATGCATGATGCAGTTCGGTCGTACCTGGTTGGTGGGAGCCATGATGGTTGGCATGAGCGGCCCGGCGGTTGCCGAAGCGCCGCTGGCGAAGACAGTGCAGATCTTTGCGCACCGTGGTGCCAGTGCGCTGCGTCCGGAACACACCCTGGCCTCCTATGCCAAAGCCATTGTCGATGGTGCCGATTTTGTCGAGCCGGATCTGGTGTCCACCAAGGATGGCGTGCTGATCGCGCGGCACGAGAATGAGATCGGCGGCACCACCGATGTGGCCAGTCATCCGGAGTTCGCTGCGCGCAAAACGCGCAAGACCATCGATGGTCAGGCGATGGAAGGCTGGTTTACCGAAGATTTCAGCCTGGCCGAGTTGAAGACGCTACGCGCGCGCGAGCGGCTGCCGCAGCTGCGCGGCACGCGCTGGGACGGGCACTTCCAGATCGTGACCTTCGACGAGATCATCGATTTCGTCGCCGCAGAATCGGCAGCGACCGGGCGCCCCATCGGGCTGATTCCGGAGATCAAGCACCCCAGTTATTTCAAGGCGCTAGGCCTGCCGATGGAAGACAAGGTGCTGGCCACCTTGCAGGCGCATGCCTATACGCTGACTGCGCCGGTGATCATCCAGTCGTTCGAGACCGGCAACCTGCGTTATCTGCGCGGCAAGATTGGCCGCACCAGCAACATCGGTCTGCTGCAGTTGCTCGGGGGCGCGCAGATCGCGCTGCCCGATGCCGGCACGGACGGTGCGCCGAAGACCTACGGGCAGATGATCACGCCCGACGGCCTGAAGCAGGTCGCACGCTATGCCGATGCGATCGGCCCCGACATCCGCAGCATCATCCCACTGGATGCGCAGCAACGCCTGGGTACGCCCACCAGCCTGGTGCGCGATGCGCATGCGGCCGGGTTGCAGGTGCAGCCATACACCTTCCGTCCGGAGAATTATTTTCTCGCCGCCAACAATCGCAGCAGCGGCGCGGTGACCGAGCGCAACGACGCCGGTGCGTTGCTCGAGTTGCAGGCGTATCTGGATGCCGGGATCGATGCGTTCTTCGCCGACGACCCGGGCCTGGCGCGGCGTGCATTGAGCGGGCATCCCTGAGCAGCGTCGCGTAGGAGCGCGCGCGAGCGCGACGGGGCTGTATCGGTAAAGCCCATCGCGCGCAGGCACGCGCCTACGCGGGGCAGGGCAGGGCAGGGCATTGATCGGTTCTGCGGCCGCCTGGAACGTCTCAGCTACCGGGCGGGCGTTCGCGCGGTGGGAAATGCAGCACCACGCTCTGCGAGCCATCGTCCTGGCGCTGCCACAGCACGGGCACCTGACGCGGCGGTGGCGGTTCCAGCATCGCGTGCTCGGGGTTGCTCACGTCCCAGGCAGCGTCTTCGTCCTCGTCTTCCCAGCTGTAGCGCGGCTTTGCCTGTTGCGGGTCGCGCAGGCGCAGCAGCAGGGCGGCGATCAACCCGGCCACCGCACCGCCCAGATGCGATTGCCAGGACACGCCGGCTTCGTGCGGCAGGATGGTCATCAGCATGCCGCCGTAGAACAGGAAGGCGATCATGCTGGTGGCGATCGCGGGGCGGTCGCGGCGCAGCAGGCCCAGCACGAACACCAGGAACATCAGCCCGTGGGTCACGCCGCTGGCACCCAGATGCCGGCTGCCGGGCTCGCCCAGCAGCCATGCGCCCAGGCCCGAGCCCAGCCACAGCAGCGGCAGCGCCATGACGGTGGCACGCGGATACACGCTCCCGGCCAGCGTGCCCAGGATCAGCAGCGCGGCGGCGTTGGCGCCCAGGTGGGCCAGCGAACCATGCAGCAGCGGGGCGGTGAGGATGCCGCGCAGGCCGTCGGCCTGCAGCGGCGCCACCGCCCAGGCGCGCCAGTCGAACATGCCCTGGGCGGTGAACACCGCCACCAGCAGCAGCACGGCGGCAAGGCTCACATTGAAGGCACGCAAGACCCGGGAACGATCCAGGCGAGCTTGGGTGGTGGTGTCGGCGGCGGCAACAGGATGCGGTGTCATGCTTTCACGAATGGCGTCGCGCGGGTTTTTTACAAGCCTCTCAAACTCGGGATAAGCAGGCCCGGCGGCGGGATAATCCAATCCCGCCGCCGAATCCTGGCGTCGTCTGCCGCGCATGACGCAAGTGATGAGGCGCGGCACCGCACGTGCCGCGCCATCCGCCATCTGCAAAGTCCACTTGCGGTCGATCTGCAGCTTGGCTGCAGGGTCCTTGCCCGCCCACCATCGCGGGACACGCTGCAAGTACGTCCTTGTAAGCTCTGGCGCGGCATCCATGCCGCTCAAGGTCCCGCGACGGTGGGCGGGCAAGGGCCTGTCGAGATGGTCGGTGCGCATGGTCGCCAGCAGTGCAGGCTGCGCCACGATTCCCAATCCCCGGCCCGTCAGTGCCCGGCAGGCTTGGGCGGGCGCAGCAGGCTCAGCACGATGGTGGCGACCAGGATGGCGACCACCACGCCCAGCGACACCAGCACCGGGATCTTGTACAGATCGATGATCATCATCTTGGTGCCGATGAACACCAGGATCACCGCCAGGCCATACGGCAACAGGTGGAAGCGGTCGGCCATGCCGGCCAGCAGGAAGAACATCGCGCGCAGGCCCAGCACCGCGAACACATTGGAGGTGAGCACGATGAACGGGTCGGTGGTGATGGCGAAGATCGCCGGGATGCTGTCCACCGCGAAGATCACATCGATCACCGCGATCAAGATCAGCACCACGAACAGCGGCGTGAACCAGCGCTTGCCGTCCTTGATCACGCTGAGCAGGTTGCCGTGGTACTGCGGGCTCAGGCGCAGGTGCCCGCGCATCCAGCGCAGCACCGGGTTGGCTTCCAGATCCGGCTCCTTGCCGGCGGAGAACCACATCTTGACGCCGGTCAGCAACAGGAACGCGCCGAACACGTAGAGCAGCCAATGGAACTTGGCCAGCAACATCGAGCCGGCGAAGATCATGATCGCACGCAGCACGATGGCACCCAGCACACCGATGATCAGCACGCGCTGGCGCTGTTCTTCGGGCACGCCGAAATACGTCATCACCATCAGGAAGACGAAGATGTTGTCGACCGCCAGGGATTTCTCGACCAGGTAGCCGGTGAGGAACTGCAGCCCGATCTGGTCGGCCTGGGCGTCGCCGACGCTGCCTTGCAGGTACCACCACAGCCCGGCATTGAAGGCCAGCGCCAGCAGCACCCAACCGATGCTCCACCAGGTGGCTTCCTTGAAGGTGACCTTGTGGGCGCCGCCGTGGCGCATCAGCACCAGATCGATCAGCAGCGCGGCGATCACCACCACCGCGAAGCCACCCCATAACCAGACGTTGCCAATGGTTTGCATAAGAATCCCGAAAAAGTGAAAGCGGCCTGGACAGCCGGCGGGCTGAGGCCTTGTGACACGGAAATCGTGGATTCCGGGTGACGGACCTTCGCCTGCGCGGCGAAGGTCTCGCTCGCAACCGGCCGGGCCGGTTGCCGTTGCACCGGAGCGCTGCACATGGCGGGCTCGTCATGACGGCGACAACGCTGGGAGCTACTCCCCTTCTGCGCCCGATTCTGCGTGCCCGGCGCTGGCACGTCAATCCAGCCGGATACAATGGGCCGATGAATATTCCAGTCCCCGTCGTCCGTCTCAAGAATGCCTGGCGCTCCAGCCACCCGTGGATCTTCCAGAAGCTGGTGGAAAAGCCCGCCGCCAAGCCCAAGCCCGGCAGCATCGTCGACGTGGTCGGCATGGACGGGGAATGGATTGGCCGCGGCTTCTACAACGGCCATTCGCGCATTGCCGTGCGCATCCTGGAAACCGACCGGTCGGTGCCGGTGGATGCGGGCTGGTTCTCGCGCAAGATCGCCGCAGCGGTGAGCCTGCGCCGCGACTGGCTCAAGCTCGACGGCGTGTCCGACGCCTGGCGCGTGGTGCATAGCGAAGGCGACGGCCTGTCCGGCCTGGTGGTGGACCGCTACGGCGACCTGGTGGTGGTGGAGTTCTTCGCCGCCGGCATGTTCCGTCACCGCGAATGGATCTACGAGGCGCTGCGCGAACAGTTCCCCGGCTGCCGCTTCCACAGCTTTGCCGACGAACATGTGCAGAAGCAGGAAAGCTTCGATTTCCACAGCAACACCACCACCGAAGCGGCGGTGATCACCGAGCACGGCATCAAGTTCCGCGCCGACCCGGCCGGTGCGCACAAGACCGGTTTCTTCGCCGACCAGCGCGACAACCGTCAGTGGCTGAGCGAGCAGGTCGAAGGCAAGAGCGTGCTGGACCTGTGCTGCAACACCGGCGGCTTTGCGGTGTATGCCGCCGCGCGCGGTGCGGCCGAAGTGCTGGGCGTGGACATCGACGAAGACGTGATCGCCATTGCCAAGGGCAACGCCAAGCTCAACAACGTGCGGCCCAAGTTCGTGCAGGCCGACATCTTTCCGTGGCTGCGCGATGCGGCCAACCGCGGCGAGCAGTTCGATGTGGTGATCCTGGACCCGGCCAAGATGACCCGCGACCGCGAGCAGGTGATTCCGGCGCTGAAGAAGTATCTGGACATGAACAAGCTGGCCTTGGGCGTGGTCAAGCCCGGCGGCCTGTTCGCCACGTTCTCGTGTACCGGCCTGGTGGCCGAGCAGGAGTTCCTGGACATGCTGCGGCGCGCCTCGTATTTCTCCGGGCGCACCATCCAGATTTTGAAAGTGGCCGGTGCCGGCCCGGACCACCCGTTCATGGCGCACGTGCAGGAATCGCGTTATTTGAAAGCCGTTTTCTGCCGCGTGGTGTAAGCGCGCTCGGTGGCGGAGGACGCGGTCTGCGGCATTGCAGGCAGCGTCTTTCGCGGCGCGATGCCATCGCCGGCAAGCAGTAGGTCAACGCAGACATGCAACCAGGAGCCGGCAGCCGATGACCTCCAGCGACGAAGACGAACGCAAGGCCCTGCGCCGCTTGCTGCGGCAGATCGAGCGGCCCAATGCCAGCCTGCTGGCCAGCAACTGGCCGGTGTTCGGGGTCTGGCTGCTGTTTTCCGGGGCCTTCATGTACCTGTTCCAGACTGGCGACGGTTCGCCGCTGCACCCGTTGCTGCTGGCGCTGGGCTCGACCTGCCTGGGCGTGTTCGGTGCGTGGATCGTGTTCCGTTCGGTGTGGGCACGGCAGTGGCCGCATGTGCGCGAACACATCGATGTGGACAGCGTGCGCGCGCGGCTGGCAGAACTGGACGACTGAGCGATGCGCGCGCGTGGCGGTCTCCGCGCGCTGGGCTGCCAGGCGGACCAAATCGATGCGTGATGACCAGCGGCTGGTCGCGCCGTGGTTGCCGGCATGGCGGGCGTGGCTCGACAGCATCGCGCGGGCTCACGCCATCGGAATCGCCGCAGAACTGCGCTTGCAGCGCGCGTATCGCCCGCCACGCCGTGCGGATCGACCGCAGCGCTGCAGCATCCTAGATGTGGCCGTAGTGCGCGTGCGGCCAGCCGCTATGATCGGCTCACCCCCACTGCCTGTGAGATCGCATGCACCTGCGTTCGCTTTCGCTGTCTGTCGCGTTGTTGCTGGCCGCTGCGCTGCCTGCACAAGCGCTGGAGTTTTCCAAGGCCGAACTGGCGCGCGCCACCGCCCTGCAGAAACGCCTGGTCACGCTGGATTCGCATCTGGACACGCCGGCCAATCTGGAGCGCGCCGACTTCGACGTATTGCAGGCGCATAGGGGTAACCGCTTGTCGCAGGTGGATTACCCGCGCATGGTCGAAGGCGCGCTGGATGGCGGGTTCTGGGCGGTCTACACGGGACAGGGCGATCGCAGTGCGGCCGCGCACCTGGACGATCGCGATGCCGGTCTGCAGCGCTTGCTGAGGATCCACACATTGGTGGCCGCGCAATCGCAGCGTTTTGCACTGGCCACCACGCCGGCCGATGCCGCGCGCATCAAGGCCGCCGGCAAGCGCGTGGTGTACATCAGCATGGAAAACGCCAGCCCGCTGGTGGCCGATCCTACGTTGCTGCGTTTTTATTACGCGCAGGGGCTGCGCTTGATGAGCACCGTGCACTTTCTCAACAACGAGTTCGCCGACTCGGCCACCGACCCCAAGGGCGCGCAGTGGAACGGCCTGAGCCCGGCCGGCAAACAGCTGGTGCAACAGGCGCAGGCGTTGGGCATCGTGATCGATCAATCGCACGCCTCCGATGCGGTGTTCGACCAGTTGATTGCGCTGTCGCCGGTGCCGATCGTGCTTTCGCACAGCGGTGCGCGTGCGGTCTACAACCACCCGCGCAACATCGACGATGCACGCCTGAAGGTGCTGGCCGCGCATGGTGGAGTGATCCAGGTCAATTCCTACGGCGGCTACCTGGTGGACAGCGGCGCCAGCCCCGAGCGCAAGGCCGCCGAGAAGGCGCTCACCGACCAGTACGGCGGCTGGGAGCACGTCAAGATCGCCGACGGCACCAAGCTCAGCGTCGCGCTGAAGGACCTGGATGCGCGCTACCCGATCAAGCGCGCCACCGAAGAAGACTTCTTCGCGCATCTTGAGCACATCCTGGCAGTGGTCGGGCCCGAGCACGTGGGCATCGGCATGGATTGGGACGGCGGCGGCGGGGTGGTGGGTCTGGAAGATGTCTCCGACCTGCCGCGCATCACCGCGTGGCTGTTGCGCAAGGGCTACACCGAGCAGCAGATCGCCGGTATCTGGGGCGGCAACCTCTTGCGCGTGATGGACCAGGCGCAGGCGTACGCGGCGGGGAATGGGGAATCGGGAGTGGGGAATCGGTAGAGCGCGGGATTTGGGAATCGGGATTCGCAAAGCCGAGGCGGTCTGTCGTGCGGGGCTGGTTCTGCATGGGCCTGGCGGCGGGGCGCCGGCTTGGTTGTGGGTGCAGGGCTGGGGTAAGGCGCGTCGCCGCGACTGGCTTCTTCGCCGGATTGGATGATTAGGGCGCACGCGGAGCGCGCCGGCGCTAGTTGTCAGGCAAGTGGTCGACCGGTCGCCGTCGCTGCACCGGGGCGGCCAGCCCTGCACCAACAGCATGGTTGCTGTTGCGTTACGAGTCCGGCACACGCCTGGAGCGATTGTGGCTGATTTGGGCAGTTGCACAAAAACCGGCGTCTTCATGCCCGCAGACAGGTAGCAGGCTGACGATGCTTCCGGGAAAAAGCTCCAACTAGAATGCGCCGACCCCCGTGTGGTGCCGATGCCAGGGCACTGCGTGCCGGTGGGCCTACCGACTGCTGGAGCGTGCGATGACCCAAGCCACCCGGCCCCTGCCGCCCTCCGATGGCATGGGCCCGACCTACCGCAAGATCCTGTGGCGGCTGATCCCGTTCCTGTTCGTCTGCTACCTGTTCAATTACCTGGACCGGGTCAACGTCGGCTTCGCCAAACTGCAGATGCTGGGCGACCTGGGCATGAGCGAGACCGTGTACGGGCTGGGCGCGGGCATCTTCTTCATCGGTTACCTGGCCTGCGGGGTGCCGAGCAATCTGATCCTGCAGCGCATCGGTGCCCGGCGCTGGGTGGCGATCATGATGGTCAGCTGGGGCCTGCTCTCCACCTGCCTGCTGTTCGTGCGCACCCCGGCCGGCTTCTACACCCTGCGCCTGCTCACCGGTGCGGCCGAGGCGGGCTTCTTCCCCGGCATCGTGCTGTACCTGACGCGCTGGTTCCCGCGTGCCCGGCATGGCCGGGTCATGACCGTCTTCATGTCGGCGATCCCGATCTCCGGGGTACTGGGCGGGCCGTTGTCCGGCTGGATCCTGGGTCACTTCTCGGCCGGGCAGGGCGGCCTGGCCGGCTGGCAATGGATGTTCCTGCTGCAGGGCCTGCCGACCGTGGTGCTGGGCATCGGGGTGTGGTTCCTGCTCAGCGACGGCGTGCAACAGGCCAGCTGGCTCAACCCGCAGGAAAAACAGGCCTTGGCACGCGTGCTGGCCGAGGACGAAGCCGGCAAGCCGGCCGGTGCGTCCACTTCGCTGGGCGCGGTGCTGCGTAACCCGGCGGTGTGGCTGCTGGGCACGGTGTATTTCTGCATCCAGAGCGGGGTGTATGCGATCAACTTCTGGTTGCCTTCGATCATCCAGGGCAGCGGCGTCACCGACCCGATCCGCATCGGTCTGATGAGCGCCATCCCGTACCTGGCCGCGGCGGTGTTCATGGTGTTGATGGGCCGTTCGGCCGACCGCCGCGGCGAACGTCGCTGGCACTTGGTGATTCCGTTGCTGATGGGCGCGGCCGGCCTGTGCATTGCCGCCAGCGTCAGCGACAACCTGGGCCTGGCCTTGTTCGGCATGACCCTGGCCACGATGGGGGCGGTCAGCGGCTTGCCGCTGTTCTGGCCGCTGACCAACGGCTTTCTCACTGTCGCCGCCGCCGCCGGTGGACTGGCGCTGATCAATTCCACCGGCCAGGTCGCCGGCTTCGTCAGCCCGTATCTGGTGGGCTGGATCAAGGACACCACCCACAGCACCGAAGTGGCGCTGTACGTGCTGGCCGGCGCCATGCTGCTGGGCGCCGCGCTGGTGCTGCGGGTGCCGGCGCGCGCGGTGAACCAGTGATGTGCCCGTCCCAGCGAGTGTCCGCATGAAGATCGTCATTGCCCCCGATTCGTACAAGGAAAGCCTGTCCGCGCTGGACGTGGCGACGCAGATCGAGGCGGGCTTTCGCGAGGTATTCCCCGACTGGCAGTACCGCAAGGTGCCAGTTGCCGATGGCGGCGAAGGCACCGTCGACGCGCTGGTGGCCGCGACCGGCGGGCGGGTGATCGCCTGCACCGTGAGCGGCCCGCTCGGCGCCCCGGTGCAGGCGTTCTTCGGCCTGACCGGCGACGGCCGCACCGCGGTGATCGAAATGGCCGCCGCCAGCGGGCTGGCGCTGCTGCCGCCGGCCGAGCGCGCGCCGCTGCGCACCAGCACCGCAGGCGTGGGTGAGCTGATCCTGGCCGCCTTGGACGCCGGCGCACGGCGTTTCATCATCGGCATCGGCGGCAGCGCCACCAACGACGGCGGCAGCGGCCTGGCGCAGGCCTTGGGCGTGCGGTTGCTGGATGGCCAGGGCGAGGCGATCGGGCCGGGCGGCGGCGCGCTGGCCGCGCTGGCGCGCATCGACACCGACGGCATGGATGTGCGGCTGCAGGATTGCCAGTTCGAAGTGGCCTGCGACGTGGACAACCCACTGATCGGGCCGACCGGCGCCTCGGCGGTGTTCGGTCCGCAGAAGGGCGCCACCCCCAGCATGGTGCGCCAGCTCGATCGCAACCTGCAGCATTACGCCGACCTGCTGCAGCGCGACCTGGGCGTGCGGTTGCACGCGCTGCCCGGCGGCGGCGCGGCCGGCGGCCTGGGCGCGGCCTTGGTGGCGTATCTGGGCGCGCAGCTGCGGCCCGGCGTGGAGATCGTCGCCAAGGCGCTCGGGCTGGACGCGCTGGTCGCGCAGGCCGATCTGGTCATCACCGGCGAAGGCCGTCTCGATAGCCAGAGCCTGCACGGCAAGACCCCGATCGGCGTGGCGCGGGTGGCGCAACGGCATGCCAAACCGGTGATCGCCATCGCCGGTTGCCTGGGCAATGGTGCCGCGCTGCTGCACGGCCACGGCATCGATGCCATGTTCGCGGTGGTGCATCGCGCCTGCACGGTGGAACAGGCCTTGGCCGACGCCGCCAGCAACGTGCGCATCGCCGCGCGCAACGTGGCGGCGACGCTGCAGCTGGGCGGCGCATTGGCACAGGTCCGGTCGGAGGGCGAGCGGGGCTGACGGCGGCGCCCGGTGGCTCGGACGGGCGGGGCGCATGCGCTCGCGTGCGCGGCGGCCTCCCGGACAGGGGGCGCGCCCACTGCAGGCCTAACGAACCGCGAAGGCGGTCAGCATTCTTCGCACCGATCCCGGGCATCGGCCGCAACTCCTCCCGTCACACACCTGCCGAACACGCGCGCAGCGAACATGCCACCGTGACCGCCCCTGATCGCGGCAACAGACCCCTGCCCATGCTCACGCTCGACCGCACCCTGGCGCAGTCCATCGTCGACCGCGCGATGACCATCATCGACGGCAACGTCAATGTGATGGACCACTCCGGCGTCATCATCGCCAGCGGCGAGCCGGCGCGGATCGGCCAGCTGCACGAAGGTGCATTGCTGGTGCTGTCCCGGCAGGGCCGGGTGGAGATCGACGCTGCGCTGGCGCAGCAGCTGGATGCGGTGCGCCCGGGCGTCAACCTGCCGCTGATCGCCGAGGGCCGCATCGTCGGCTGCGTCGGGCTGACCGGCGACCCGCAGCGGATCGGGCAACAGGCCGAACTGGTGCGCATGGCCGCCGAGGCGATGCTGGAACAGGCCGGGTTGCTGCGCCTGCTGGCCCGCGACGCGCGCCTGCGCGAAGAAGTCACGCTGGGCCTGATCCGTCCCGACGGCCCGACCCCGGCGCTGGCCGGCTGGGCCGAGCGGCTCGGTATCGCGCTGGAGCTGCCGCGCGTGGCCGCGGTGATCGAAGTGGAAAGCGACAGCCTGGACCTGGACGCGATGCTGGTGGAACTGCAGCGCCTGCACACCCTGCTGTCCACGCCCGAGCGCGGCAACCTGATCGCCGCCACTGCGCTCAACGAGCTGGTGGTGCTCAAGCCGGCATTGGACCGCCGTGGCCACTGGGACGTGGAGGAGCAACGCCGTCGCGCGCACAGCCTGCTCGAGCGCATGCGCGCCAGCAGCCGGCTACGGATCCGGCTGGCCCTGGGCCAGTATTTTCCGCAGTCCAATGGCCTGGCGTTGTCGCACCAGATCGCGCGCACCACCATGCGCATCGGCAAGGCGCGCACCCCGCACGCCGACGCATTCTTCTACGACGATTACCGCCTGCCGGTGCTGGTCGACGACCTGCGCCAGGCCTGGCAGGCCGAGGAATTGCGCAAGCCGCTGCAGGCACTGCTGGCGCAGGACCGTCGCAGTCAGTTGCTGAAGACCTTGTCGGTCTGGTTCGGCGCCGGCATGCGCATGGCCCCCACCGCCAAGGCGCTGGGCATTCATCGCAACACCCTGGATTACCGCATGCAGCGCATCCAGGAACTGTGCGCGGTGGACCTGGGCAACACCGACGACTGCATGCGCCTGTACCTGGCGCTGCAGATGCGCGACGACAGCGCCGCAACCGTGGCGAACACCGACGCGCACGCCCCCGACCGAGCGACGCCACACCCGCCGTAACGCTGCGCTGTGCGGTGGCGCACGCAACGCCGCCTTGGCGGGTATGCGCAGTCCGCTAGACTGCGCGGATTGCCCGGCTGCGAGCGCTCCGTTGAACCAGTGCGATACCGTCGTGTCATCTGCGTCCAGCGAGGCCCAGCGCCTGGCACGTCTGGCGTTGTTGCAGGTGGTCGACACCGCCGCCGAGCCGTTCTTCGATGCGCTGGCCGCTGCCGCGCAGGCGATCGCCGGTACCCCCATCGCACTGGTCTCGCTGGTGGACGAACGTCGGCAGTGGTGGAAGGCCAACATCGGCCTGCCGGGGGTTTCGGAAACCCCACGCGAGCTGGCGTTCTGCACCTACACCATCCAGGGCGATGCGGTGATGGAAGTGCGCGACGCGCCGGCCGACCCACGCTTCCACGACAACGCCCTGGTCACCGATGCGCCCGGTATCCGCTATTACGCCGGTGCGCCCATCGTGCTGCCGGATGGCTTACGCATGGGCACCGTGTGCGTGATCGACCAGCGCCCGCGCGCGCTGGAGCCGGCGCAGTTGCAGGCCTTGCAGCAACTGGCCAAGGTGGCTGCCGAAGGCCTGGAGCAACGCCGCGTGATGCTCGAGCGTGAGGCGGCCAACGCCCAGCTGCAGCAGCGGCTGCGCGAGAGCGAGGCGTTTCTGGAGCGCACCGGTCGGGTGGCCGGGGTCGGCGGGTGGGAGGTGGATGTGGCCAGCGGCACGCTGATCTGGTCGGACCAGACCTGCCGGCTGCACGATGTTCCGCCCGGTTACCGGCCCAGCCTGACCGAGGCGATCGGCTTCTACCCGCTGGAGGCGCGAGCGGTCATCACCGAAGCGGTCGACGCCTGCGTGCGGGACGGCACGTCCTGGGATCTGGAGCTGCCGCTGACCAGCGCCACCGGGCGGCGGCTATGGGTACACAGCACCGGCTCGGTGGAACATGTGGATGGGCGCAAACGCCTGATCGGCGCGGTCCAGGACGTGACCGACCGGCATCGGGCGGTGGATGCGCTGGCCGCCAGCGAGCGCAAGTTCCGCAAGATGTTCCAGTACAGCCTGGGCCTGATCTGCACCCACGACATGCATGGCCGGCTGGTCAGCATCAACCCGGCCGCCGCACGCTCGCTCGGCCGCAGCGTCGAGCAGATGGAAGGCCGCTCGCTGGTGGAATTCGTGCGCCCCGAGCGCCACGCCGCCTTGCGGGGGTACCTCTCGCGGATGGTGCTCGATGGCCAGGATTCGGGCGTGATCGAACTGGTGGCCGGCGACGGCAGTCTGCGCCATTGGCAGTACCACAACGTGCTGGACGTGGAATCCGACGCCACGGTGGTGCTGGCACATGCCCAGGACATCACCAACCAGTACCGGCAGGAAAAGCAGCTGTTGGAATGGTCGTTCACCGACCCGCTGACCAACTGCTACAACCGCCGCTTCCTGGACGAGCTGGACAAGCGCGACCCCGCCGTGCGCTGGGGTTGCATCGTGGTGGATCTGGACAAGTTCAAACTGGTCAACGACACCCATGGCCACCAGCGTGGCGACGAGGTGTTGGTGCAGATGGCGTGGTTCCTCAACCAGCCGCTGCGCACCCAGGACCGCCTGGTACGCCTGGGCGGCGACGAATTCCTGGTGTTGCTGCACCAGGCCAGCCAGACACAGCTGGACGCGTTGAAGCGCGACTACATGGGGGCCAGCGAGGACGCGCCGATCCGCTTCACCCTCGGCACCGCCCTGCGCCAGGACGGCGAAGCGCTGGCGGCGGTGGTCGATCGCGCCGACCACTCGCTGTACTCGCTGCGCCGCGCCCGCCGCGGCACGGGTACCAGCGACCAGCGCTGACCGTCTGCGCAGGCTTTGCGCAGACGGAAGCTGCACCGAACCCATGTGAGAGGCCGCGGACGTGCCGATGAATACGCGTTCGCCTATCATGTAAACGTTTACAACTACATGGATTGGAATGGATACCTTCGATCGCACCCAGCTCGGCCCCAAGTGGCAATTCCGCTTCGCCTTCTTCGACCGTCACGGCGGCCCCAGGGATCCTGCCTACAAGGAGGCGCTCAAGACCTTGCCGTTCGGCGAGAAGCTCAAGGTGGGCATGAACTTCTACGCATTGTTCTTCGGCTTCATCTATTTCTTCATCCTGGGTCTGTGGCGCAAGGCGCTGGGCCTGATCGGCATCGGCCTGGTGGTCGGCATCGTGGCCTCGTTCCTGCCCGCATCGATCGGCAATGCGCTGAGCATTCCGCTGGCCCTGCTGGGCGGCATGAGCGCCAACTACGCTTACTACCTGGACAAGGTGAAGGGCAGCACCAGCTTCAATCCGTTCGAAGGCATGCGCTGGTAGGTCGGCGCACCCGGGCGCGGCCCTCCACCGACGCCTTGCCGCCAAGCCCGGTCTCACGACCGGGTTTTTTTGTGGCAGTCGAATCGAGAAGGGGCGCGTATCGCCAGCGACTCCGCTCTCGGACTTTAGCCATCGCTCTCATCGGATGAGCGAATTTATCCGAAGAAGCATGCAGAACCAGTCACATCGTGCGCAGCCGGTGCCGCGCGGCAGGGCGTGGCCAAACCACTACACGTCAGTGCCAACGGTCGCTCATTTGACCGTCCTGCGTGTGCCCAAGCACGCCGCCAACAAGCACTATGCGACGAACGCCTACGCACATCACCGCGGTCCTTACCGATCAGCAAAGACGCCGTTACCGCAGTAGCGCTGAGTCATGGCGCGGAGGCTTGGATCAAGCGCCCTACCGGCCAGCGCCTTGGCTACAGCCGGTCCCATCCGTTAGCGCCGTCAACTGGAAATATGGCGAACATCGCAACCTATTGATTCGATGGGCATCTGGATGTTTGAAAACCGCTTGGGTCCGCCTGCTTTGCTGCGACGCGGTGTGCAGCAAACAGCGTCGAACGCTTAATCTTTGCCAACACAGGACACATGGCGACCCAAGTTTAGATCGATCCAAGCCGGCTGATCTCCCGTACGTATGTAAAAAAAAACGTGTTCGATTGTTGAGGCGGGCAATTCGCCGGGCGCGCACCGGATGCCGTCAGGTGGTGCCTTCCGGCACCGTGCAGGCACGCAAGGGTGCCTGCCGATTCCAGACACTGCCATACGCATGACGATGCCGGCGCTGTGGTGTTGATCGTCCCGCGCGCGTCTGTTCGTGCGTCGTTCGCTGCGTGTTGCAGCGGCACGCACGCGCCTTCCATCTGCGGCTTCGGCCGCCCTTTCCCCCAAGGTGTTCTGCATGCTGTCAGTCGTATCGCCCAACCGTTCTACCGCGCGTGCTGCGCGCACGCCGTTCTGGCGCCGCGCTGCGGTCGGTCTGTGCCTGCTTGGCGTGGCCATGTCCGGCCCGCTGGCCGCGCAAGACCCGGCGCAGGTCAACACCTTCATCGGCAGCAAGGACGACGGCAATACCTATCCGGGCGCCTCGGCGCCATTCGGCCTGATCCAGGTCAGCCCGATCGGCGCGCACTACGCTGGCTGGCGCTACGACGACCCCAGCATCCGGGGCTTCGGCCACTCGTTCCTGTCCGGCGCCGGCTGCTGGGAGCAGGGCGGCCAGGTGTCGGTGCTGCCGGTCACCGGCCGTATCGGTCCCGGGGGCGACTTCGACACCAACGACGCCAAGGCCTTCGACCAGAAACGCTACGCCGCGCGTTACACGCATGACGGCGAAGTGGGCCAGGCAGGCTATTACAAGGTGCGGCTCACCGATTACGGTGGCATCGACGCCGAAGCCAGCGCGCTGACCCGTGCCGCGACCGAGCGCTACACCTTCGCGCCGGGTGCCGACACCGGCCATGTGCTGGTCAACGTGGCGCAGGCCAACGACCGCCATGTGGTGATCGGCAGCCAGCTACAGATCGTCGGCGACCGTGTGGTCGAGGGCAAACTGACCACGCAGAGTTTCTGCGGCGGCCACGAATACACCACCTGGTTCCGGCTGGAATTCGATCGCCCGTTCACCGCGCATGGCGTCTGGGGCGAAGAGGGCGGCGTGCCCGGCGCGCGTCACGGCATGGGCGGCGAACTCAAACCCAACGGCGCCTGGCTCAGCTTCCCGCTAGGCAAAGACAAGAACGCGCGTGCGGTGACCGTGGTCAGCGCCATCTCGCATGTGGATGCGCAAGGCGCCCGCAGCAACCTGCGTGCCGATGGCATGCAGGGCGGCAAACTGCTCAGTCTTGAACAGATGCGCCAGCGCGCGCAGAACGGCTGGCGCAATGCGTTGGCCAGCATGCAAGTGGAAGGCGCCAGCAACGACGACCGTTCCGTGGCCTATACCGCGCTGTACCACGCCTTGCTGCAGCCGCTGACCGGCAGCGATGCCGATGGCCGCTATCGCGGCTACGACGACGCGATCCATCGCGCCGATGGCTGGACCTACTACGAGTATTTTTCGCTGTGGGATACCTACCGCTCGCAAAACCAGCTGCTCGCCCTGCTGCAGCCGACACGCGCGCGCGACATCGGCCGCTCGTTGCTGGCGATCCAGCAGCAAGGCGGCTGGCTGCCGCGTTGGGGCTACGCCAACTTCGACACCAACATCATGACCGGCGACCCGGTCACCCCGTTCCTGGTGGATCTGTGGCGCTTCGGCGCGTTGCAGGGCAACGAGGCGGAGGCGTATGCAGCGTTGCGCCAGAACGCCTTCGGCCAGCCGCCGATCAATTCGCGCCACGCTGGGCGCTCGGGCAATGCCAACTATCTGGCCAACGGTTTCGTGCAGTACGACCGCGCTTTCCCCTCCAAGGGCATGGATGTGGACCCGCACCACGGCGGCTCGGCCACGCTGGAATATGCATTGGCCGATTGCGCGCTCGCGCAGATGGCACAAGCACTGGGCCACGGCGAAGACGCCGCGCAGCTGCGCAAACGCGGCGGCAACTGGCACCGCGTCTGGGACGCGGATGTGCGCGATGCCGAGACCGGCTTTGCAGGATTCCCGCGCCCGCGGCTGGAAGACGGCAGCTGGTACGCACCGTCCGACGATCACTACAGCCCACGTTCCGAGCACGGTTTCCACGAAGGCACCGCCTGGCAGTATCAGTGGCTGGTGCAGCAGGACATCCCCGGCATGCTGCAGGCCATGCATGGCAGCCAACAAGCCGGCAAACGCCTGGACGCCTTCTTCGCCTACGACGATCTGCTGAAAGATCCGCTCACTGCCGCACGCACGCACTGGGTGGTCGGCCCGTACAGCTACTACAACCAGTACCGCTACAACCCCAACAACGAACCGGACCTGCACGCACCCTGGATGTACACGCTGATCGGGCAACCGTGGAAGACCGCCACCGTGGTGCGCGCCGCGCAACAGTTGTTTACCAATGCGCCCAACGGCGTCACCGGCAACGACGACCTTGGCACCATGTCGGCCTGGTATCTGTTCAGTGCCCTGGGGTTGTATCCGGCGGTGCCGGGCAGCGGGCAATTCCTGCTGCATGCGCCGCGTTTCAAGCGGGTCACGCTGAATCTGGGCAACGGCAAGCGCCTGCGCATCGACGCCCCCGGCGCCGACGGCCGCGCGCTGCAATACGTGGACAACGTGCGTTGGAATGGCAAGGCCCAGCCGCAGGTATTCCTGGACTGGGCGCAGCTGCAGCAGGGCGGCACGCTGGCGTTCGCGCTCACCAAGCAGGCACCTACGCAAGGCTGGGGTACGCAAGCGGATGCATTGCCGGCATCGTTCTGTGCGACCCCGCAGGCGCAGTAACACCACGGCGGTTGAAACCCCTCTCCCTGCCGGGCGAAAAGCGGCAACAGCGTTTAACGCTAAAAGAGCGCAGCGTTAAAGCCCCTCCCCCGCCGGGGCGAGAAGGCACAGCTTGCGCGCCACTGGCGCGCGTGCGGTGGAGCGCCCGCGCTGCAAGCGCGGGCTGGGGCGCGGGGTTTGGGTGAGGGGACGAGGCAAAGCCCTCGTGTTACCCCCTGCAAGAGGCTACGCCCGCACCCTCATCCGCCCCTGCGGGGCACCTTCTCCCGCAGGGAGAAGGACGCTCAGCCCGCCTGATTCAACCGGCTATTCCGCCGCCCATACGCCAGGTACACCACCACGCCCAGCGCATTCCACAGCAGGAACCAGCCCTGCGTCTTGCTCGGCAGGCTCCAGAACAGATACAGGCAGCCGCCGATCGCCACCGGTCCCACCACCCACGCCAGCGGCGTGCGGAAGGCGCGCGCGCGGCCGGGCTCGCGCACGCGCAACACCAACAGGCAGGCCGCCACCGCCGTGAACGCCGCCAGCGTGCCGGCGTTGGCCAAGGCGGCGATTTCGTCCAGCCGGGCCACGCCGGCCAGTGCCGCCACCAGCACCGCGGTGAACAGCGTGATCGCCACCGGCGTGCCGGTGCGTGCATTGACCTTGGACAAGCCGCGCGGCAACAAGCCATCGCGCGACATCACGAAGAAGATGCGGCTCTGCCCGTACAAAAACGCCAGCAACACCGTGGGTAACGCAATGATCGCCACCGCACCGATCACCAAGGCCGCCTTGCCGTGGCCGAGTTCGCGCAGGATCAGCGCCAACGGCTCGGGGCTCTTGCCGAACACGGTAAAGCTCATCGCACCCACCGCGGCCAGCGCCACCAGCACATAGATCAGCGTGCAGCCGATCATCGAACCGACGATGCCGATCGACAGATCGCGCCCGGGGTTCTTGGTTTCCTCGGCCGCGGTGGAAATCGCATCGAAGCCGTAGAACGCAAAGAAGATGATCGCCGCCGCTGCCATCACCCCGCGCTCGATGCCATCGGGGCCCATCGCCTTGGAGAAGCCATACGGCATGAACGGCTGCAGGTTGGCGCTGTTGAAGGCCGGCAGCGCAATGGCCACGAACACGCCCAGCGCGATGATCTTCAGCACGACCAGTACCGCGTTGAGCGTGGCGCTTTCCTTGGTGCCGGCCATCAACAGGCCAGCCACCAGGAAAGTGATCGCCACCGCCGGCAGGTTGACGATGCCGCCGGCGTGCGGCCCGGCAATGAGTGCCTGCGGCAACCCCACGCCCAACCATTGCAGGAAACCGACGAAATAGCCCGACCAGCCGACCGCCACCGTGCTGACCACCAGCGAGTATTCCAGCACCAGGCTCCAGCCCACCACCCAGGCAATGCTCTCGCCCAGCGCGGTGTAGCTGTAGGTATACGCACTGCCGGCAGCCGGCATCATCGTGGCCATCTCGGCATAGGCCAGCGCCGCGCAGGCGCACACGATGCCGGCCGCCACGAACGACAGCAACACTGCCGGTCCGGCCTTGTCGGCGCCCACGCCGATCAACGTGTAGATCCCGGTACCGACGATGGCGCCGATGCCCAGCGCGATCAGATGCGGCCAACTCAGGCTGCGGACCAGTTGCCGGCCGGCCTCGTGCACGGTGACCTGATCGATGGATTTGCGCCTGAGCCAAGACGACATGCGGACCTCGCGGGAATCAAAGAATGCGCGAGTGTCGCCCAACGCAGCGCAGCAAAGCTATCGGTCCAAGGTCATGCAGCAGCCGTGCCTGGGCAAGGTGGGCACGCGATGGCATCAGCCCACGCGCGGCGCATCGTGCCTTTCCATCGCCAAGCACAACCATCCATCACGGCATGCGCGATTGACGGCAGGCAATCGCACACACACCGCTCACTCAATCGAGGCGCGATGCGGCGGGCGCGCGTTGCGATAGATCAGCTGCACCGCCCAGGCGCCGGCAAGCCCGACCACACCGGCAGCGAAGTGGCTCCAGTCGAGCACCTGGGGAGCCGCGCCGTTGGCTTCATGGCCCCACAGGTTGAACCACAGCAGCACCAAGGCGGTGATGCCCATGCCGATCCAGAACCACAGCCGGGTTCCGCCGATCGCATAGATCAAAAACGGCAATGCCGCACCGACCAGGAAATGCACCGGGAAAAAATACACCGAGCCGTAGGGCCGCATCACGTACCAGACGATCGCCGCGAACGTGCCCAGAAAAACGAACAGGCAAAGGGCCAGCAGGCGGGTTTGGTTGGTGGCAGTGGTCATCGGTGAGCCTCGCAAAAGCAGACCCTCACCCTACTCATGCCCAGGTCAATGCAGTGCGAGCGTGCTGCATGCATCGCTTCGGTGGTCTGGTTCGCTTCGCACAAGTGCGATGTGCGGCATTACGGTGCAGTGCAACCGTAGCGCCGAAATCCAGCGCGTGTTTTCAAGTGTGCGTAATACGCCGCCACCGCGGGCAATGGCACATGCGCGATGGGGCTGGCGACCCAGCGCTGTGTCGACAACCCCAGCACGATGTCGGCAAGCGTGAAGCATGCGCCCAGGACGAACGGACCGCCGCGCTGCAGCTGCGCATCGAGGATCGCCATGTGCCGGTTCCACTGCTCCACGCTCGCCGCAATCGCCTGCGCATCGGTATGCGCTGCACTGCCACGCACGCTGGCCATGAATGCGTAGCGCCAGGCGGTATTGAGTTCGGTGGCCTGCCAATCCATCCATTGCTCGACCAGTGCGCGCGCGGCGGGCGCGGCCGGCAGCAGATCGTGGCGTTGGCTGCGCGCGGCCAGGTAGCGGCAGATCGTGTTCGATTCCCATAGCACCAGTTCACCCTCGCGGATGACCGGCACCAGCGCATTGGGGTTGAGTGCGCGAAATTGCGGCGTCTGCACCGATGCAAAGCCGCTGCCATATGCATGCAGCGTGTAGTCCAGCCCCAGCTCATCGCACAACCACAACACTTTGCGCACATTGATCGAGCTCGGCTTTCCGTAAATCTCCAGCATGTGTTCCTCGGTGACACGCGTGATGGCTGGCAGTTGGCGGCGGTGATACGCGCTGCAGGCAACGCCGCACGCGCATGATGCAGCGTGCGCAGCCAATTGCATGCACGCACTCTGCGGTAATTAGCAGCGCGCGCAGTACATTCTCACTGCTGCACTCCTGCGCCGCTATAGCTCGATCTTGCCCGCGTACGCATCGCGCACGGTCTGGCTGATGTAGGTGCTCAGCCCGCGCCCGGCCATGGCGAGCCGCTGCATGGTCGCCACGGCCTCGGCGCCCGCGCTGTCGGCGGTATACACATAGGTCTCGCCGCTGCGAAAGCGCACGGCGATGGCGTCGTCGGCCAGCGCGTAGGCCACCACGCCCGAGTGGCCGTTGCGATTGGCATAGCGCTGCATGCGAACCGGGCTGGGTGCGGTCATGCCGGCAGGCTAGAACCGCCGCAGTGATGGGCGCTTCAACGAACACGGCAATAACGCGCGCAGCAGCACCGCACGCCATGCGACATCGAACAGGTGCGCTGACTATTTCAGCGTCATGGCGCAGCTGCACAGCCATCATCTGCGCACCGAAAACGCCAAGGCCGCTGCAATGGCACGTGCCGCGAATGTGGCAGACGGCGCGGTGGCATGCCGATGACGTGCCTCCGTACGCACCGCATCGGGAAACGACCTTGGTCTATCGAAGCAATCGTGCCGATCACTTCACTGCGATCACCGCATCACCCCACACCAAGCCCTCCGGCCTGCACCGGGTACAACGCCGTCAGCGCCTGGCAGCGCTGTGCAAACAGCGCATGCAATTGCCGGATCGCCGGCGAAAACTGCTTGCGGTGCGGGCACACCAGCTGCAGCGGCAGCCGATCGCCGCACTCGGGGAACAGCACCTCCAGCCGCCCGGCCTGCACGTCGGCACACACGTCCAGCCACGACTTGTAGGCGATCCCTTCGCCGGCGACCGCCCAGCGCCGCACCACATCGGCGTCGTCGCACAGCATCGCCCCGCGCACCGGCACCACGTGGCGGCGGCCCTCCCGGTCGAATTGCCAACGGTGGTAGGCGCGCCCGGCCAGCACGTACAGCAGGCAGGCGTGCTCGCGCAGCGCATCCAGCGTGGCGGGGCGCCCGTGGCGCTGCAGGTAGACGGGTGCGGCCACCAGCACGCGGCGGTTGTCCGGTGCCACCGGCAAGGCCACATGTTCGGCATCGTCGATACGGCCGAGCCGAAATGCCACATCCACCGGCGCGCGATACAGGTCGGCCACCTGATCCGACAGGTGCAGGCGCAGGGTCAGCTTCGGATGTGCAGCGCGGAATTCGGTCAGCCACGGCAGCAGCACGTTGCGCCCCAGATCCGACGGCGCCGTCACCTGCAGCACGCCCTGCAGCGCACTGTCGTGGCCCCGCACATGCTCGCGCCCGTCGCGCAGCAGCTCCAGCACACCGCGCGCGTACGGCAGGTACTGCTCGCCCTCGGCGGTCAGCCGCAGGCTGCGCGTGGACCGGGCGAACAGGCGCAGATCCAGCGCGCGCTCCAGCCGGGCCACCGCCGCGCTGGCCTGGCCCGGCAACAGGTCGGCCTCGCGCGCGGCGCTGGAAAAACTGCCCAGCGCCGCGGTCCGTACGAACAGCGCCAGGTCGTCGAAGCGGACCATCTTCACTCCAATGGTGAAAGTGCTTGCGCAGTTTGCCGGTTTTTCCGTGAATCCGGGTGGCCGACCATGCAACTCCCTCCCGCACGACGCCCTGCCATGAAAGCTATCGCCTATCTCCAACACGGCCTGCCCATCGACGATGCGCGCGCGCTGGTCGAACTCGAGCTGCCGCTGCCCACCCCCGGCCCGCGCGACCTGCGCGTGCGCATCCACGCCGTGTCGGTCAACCCGGTCGACACCAAGGTGCGTAGCAACGCCGCGGTGGATGCCCCGCGGGTGCTCGGCTGGGACGCCAGCGGCGTGGTCGATGCGGTCGGCGAGGCGGTCAGCCTGTTCCGCCCCGGCGATGCGGTGTACTACGCCGGCGCGCTGACCCGCCCGGGCACCAATGCCGAGTTCCACCTGGTCGACGAGCGCCTGGTCGGGCGCAAGCCGGCCACGCTCGATGACGCTGCGGCTGCGGCGTTGCCGCTGACTGCCATCACCGCCTGGGAACTGTTGTTCGACCGGCTCGGCGTTGCCGAAGGTGGCGGCGAAGGCCAGGCGCTGTTGGTGGTCGGTGCGGCCGGTGGCGTCGGCTCGATGCTGGTGCAGCTGGCGCGCACGCTGACCAAGCTGACCGTGATCGGCACCGCCTCGCGCCCGGAAACCCAGGATTGGGTGCATGCACTCGGCGCGCATCACGTGATCGACCACAGCCAGCCGCTGAGCGAGGGCCTGCAGCGGATCGGCATCGCGCAGGTGCAGCATGTCGCCAGCCTCACCCACACCGACCAGCATTTCGCGCAGCTGGTCGAGGTGCTGGCCCCGCAAGGTCAGCTGGCGCTGATCGACGACCCGGCCACGCTGGACGCGCTGCCGCTCAAGCGCAAGAGCCTGTCGTTGCACTGGGAGCTGATGTTCACCCGCTCGTTGTTCGAAACCGAGGACATGATCGCCCAGCACCATCTGCTCAATCGCGTCGCCGAGCTGGTGGACACCGGCGTGCTGCGCACCACCCTGGGCGAGCACTACGGCCGCATCACCGCCGACAACCTGCGCCGCGCCCACGCCGCGCTGGAATCGCACCGCACCCGCGGCAAGCTGGTGCTGGAAGGCTTCTGACCCTACGCCTCAAGCCCAGACAGCGGCCCGCGTCGCCGCTGTCTGGCTGACTCCTGCAGCGCGTGCGCATGATCACGCCGGCCAGCAGGCGTGACGCAGCTGTTGCGACAAGCGCCGCTACACTGCGCGCATGTCATCCGAATCCCTGATCCTTCTCGGGCTGCTCGTCGTAGTCCTCGTGTTGCAGCTGCTGGCGCTGCTGCGACGTCCGTCCACCACCGCGCTGGAACATGCACTGCGCGCCGAGCAACGCGATGGCCGCGGTGAATTGCGCGAGCAACTCGAAGGCCTGGCGCGGCAGCAGGACGCCCGCCTGGAAACCTTCGCGCGCAACCTCACCGAGCTGTCCACGCGCACCGACCAACGCCTGGACCTGCTGCGCGATGCGCTCGGCGAAGATGCCCGCAAGGCGCGCGAAGAAAGCGGCCTTGCGCAACAACGCACCGGCGAGCTGCTGACCCTGCGGCTCACCGAACTGCGCACCCAGCTCGAAGGCTTCGGTCAGCAACAGGAAACCCGTATCCAGGTGTTCGGCCAGCAACTGACCGAACTGATCGCGCGCACCGACACCCACATGGCCGCGCTGCGCGATGCGCTGGCCGAAGACGCCCGCAAGGGGCGCGAGGAAACCGGGCAATCGCAACAGCGCTTCACCGAAGCGCTGGGCCAGCGCTTGAACGAACTCACCCAGCGCAACGAACTGCGCATCGGCGAGATGCGCGCAACGCTCGAGCAGCAGCTGGCCAATCTGCAACACGACAACGCCAGCAAGCTCGAATTGATGCGCGCCACCGTCGATGAAAAACTGCAGACCACGCTCAATACGCGTCTGGATGCCTCGTTCAAGCTGGTCTCCGAACGGCTGGAACAGGTGCAGCGCGGCCTGGGCGAAATGCAGCAGCTGGCCACCGGCGTGGGCGACCTCAAGCGCGTGCTCACCAACGTCAAGGACCGCGGTGGCTGGGGCGAAGTGCAGCTGGACAACATCCTCGAGCAAACGCTGACGATGGAGCAGTACGCGCGCGGCGTACGGGTCAAGCCCGACAGTGCCGAAGCGGTGGATTTCGCCATCCGCCTGCCCGGACGCGGCGACGAGCAGGTGGTCTGGCTGCCGGTCGATGCCAAGTTCCCGCGCGAGGACTACGAACGCCTGATCGACGCGCAGGAAAAGGGCGACCTCGACGCGATCAAGCAGTCGACCGCGCAACTGGAACGCGCCATCCGCATCCAGGCCAAATCGATCAGCGACAAGTACGTCTGCCCGCCGCACACCACCGACTTCGCGGTGATGTTCCTGCCCACCGAAGGGCTGTATGCCGAAGTGATCCGCCGTGCCGGCCTGGTCGATCTGCTGCAGCGCGAGCATCGCGTGGTGCTGGCCGGCCCCACCACGTTCACCGCCTTGCTCAACAGCCTGCAGATGGGCTTTCGCACGTTGGCGATCGAAAAGCGCTCCAGCGAGGTCTGGCAGGTGCTGGGCGCGGTGAAAAGCGAGTTCGGCAAGTTCGCCGGCATTCTCGAAAAGGCCGAGCGGCAGATCAGCACCGTCGGCAAGAGCCTGGGCGAAGCCAGCCGCAAGACCCGCACCATCGAACGCCGCCTGCGCGGGGTGGAAACACTGGCCGGCGAGCAGTCGCAGGCGTTGCTGGACGATGGCAGCGACGACACCGGCACCAGCAGCGAAGACGACAGCAACGACGAGCAGGCGTGATCGGTTGCGTAGGGCGATGCCACAAACCATGACGTAGGAGCGCACCCGGGCGCGACCAGGCATGACCGATAACGCTTCATCGCGCCCGGGTGCGCTCCTACGAATGCAGGTCTCCGGCATGCTCTTTTGCGCCGATAGACAGTACGTCACGCAGACATCGCCACCGCGATGCTTGCACCCACCTGGTTCAAGACGAGATGCTCAACATGGCGACCCGATGGATCCACGCAGCGCTCTGCGCGCTGCTGCTGACCGCATGCAGCAATAGTCCGGCAACCAGGCAGGCCGCCGCGGCGAACGCTCCGCAGCCGCCGCACACCGTCTCCGCCGATGCTGCCCAATGCACCGCAAAGGGTGGCCAACTGCGGCCGGTCGGCCGCATGCAGATTCCGCGCTGCATCGTGCCGTATGCCGATGCCGGCAAGACCTGCACCGACGACAGCGATTGCAGCGGCGACTGCCTGGCCACCAGCATCGTGCCGACCGGCGCGGCGGCCACCGGTACCTGTCAGCGCGACAGCGATCGCTTCGGTTGCCGCCAGACGGTGGTCGGCGGCAGGGGCCAGGCGGCGTTGTGCATCGATTGATGGCGTCGAAGATGGCCGAGCGCGTGGACGGGCCGGTCAGCCGATCGGCCCGTGAGCGTCGCTGCAGACAACTGCCAGCCGCGTGAGCCAGCGGCATCGCTCGCCTCACCGTGGCCGTTTATGCTCTGGGCTCTCCCCGCCCAGGACGCACCGATGAGCCAGACGCTATACGACATTCCCGTGACCCGCATCGATGGCCAGCCCACCACCTTGGCGGACTATCGCGGCAAGGTGCTGCTGGTGGTCAACGTCGCCTCCAAGTGCGGCCTGACCCCGCAGTACGAAGGGCTGGAAGCGCTGTATCGCGACAAGCGCGCACAGGGCCTGGAAGTGCTGGCGTTTCCGGCCAACGACTTCAACGGCCAGGAGCCGGGCAGCGAAGCGGAGATCGCGCAGTTCTGCCAGCTCACCTACGACGTCACCTTCCCGATGTTTGCCAAGATCGCCGTCGCTGGCGACCAGGCGCACCCGCTGTATGGGGCACTGACCAGCACCCATCCGCACACCACCGGCGAGGGCCCGATGCGCGAGAAACTTGCCGGTTACGGCATCGCCCCCAACCCCGCGCCGGGCGTGGTGTGGAACTTCGAAAAATTCCTGATCGGTCGCGACGGCAAGATCATCGACCGCTTCGCCCCGGACATTCCTGCCGACGATGCGCGCTTGCGTGCCGCGATTGATGCGGCGCTGGCCACACGCTCATAGAGCGCTGTCGGCATTGCGATGACGCGTCATGTCCTTATCGGGAGCCGGCGAATAGGCAATGACCTTCAAGTACTTCTTCAGCTCTTCAATGCTCGCGTTGTCGATGGTGACTGGCTGCTCGCACGTGCCCGGCACGGCGTCCGCCCCTGACACGCAGGCAGAGCAGTACATCGTCGACTGTTCTCGCGATTGGGCAGAGTCTGTCGTGACAGGAAATCGGTCAAAGCGCAGGATTTACTTTGCCGACGACTTCATCGGGACTGACACCAAGGGCCGCAGATACGATAAATCCCAGGTCACTCGCGAGACGGGTCCTGCCAAGCAGATCATTTCCAACACACTCGACGAGATAAACGTCAGGTTCTTCGGAGATACCGCGATCGCGCATGGGAGTGAAACGTGGACCCGTAAAGACGGGTCTACCGGCCGGTATGTCTGGACCGATATCTGGATCAAGCGGAGTGGTCAGTGGCAAATCATCGCTGCGCAAGATGCGGCGGTACCGGTACCGACACCGCCTCGCAACGACGGCACCTAGCAGCGCTGTCATGCCGAGGCGCTTCGCAATGCGGCGTTCGCCGTTACGTCGCAACCGGTCTGGCTGGTGCCTGACACAAAAAAGCCCGGGATCGCTCCCGGGCTTCGACGTTCATCACTGACCAACTATCCGACCGCTCAACGCACCCAGTTCGGGATCGGCATGGCGTTGCCCGGCACGGTATTGTCCTTGTCGTCGCGCAGGTATTCCGGCAGCTCGTTGTTCTTTTCGCGATGGCTGCGCAGATCGCGGGTGATCTGGTAATTGCGGCGCTGCATCCACGCATCGCGGGTCAGCGCGTATTCGTCCGGCGCCTGGTCGCGCAGCGAATCCAGCGACATCAGCTGCGCGCGCGTGTCCACCAGCTGCAAGCCCTGCAGGGCGAAGCGCGTACCGCCGTCGTCCACCTGGCGAATCCACGACAGCGGAATATCGCCCGCCAGCCCGAAGGTGTCGCGTACGGTGCGCGGCCCGAACAACGGCAGCTCGAAGTAGCGCGAGTTACGCCAGCCCCACGCGCCCAGCGTCTGGCCGAAGTCTTCGCTGCGCCGCGGGATACCGGCCGCCGAAGCGGGGTCGAACAGCCCAGCCACACCGAGGGTGCTGTTCATCACAAAGCGCCCCAACGACTGCATCGCATGGACCGGGTGGCCTTGCAGCAGCTGGTTGACCATGGTCAGCGGCGTGCCCAGGTTGTCGAAGAAGTTGGTCACGCCCAGGCGCGCCGGGCTGGGCACCACCTTGGTGTAGGCCGTCGCCAACGGACGCGCCACGCCGCGGTCCACCGCCATGTTGAAGCGGTGCATGCCGCGGTTGTAGCGCTCCCACGGGTCGTATGCCGGCGCCGCGCCCGGTTGTGCCGGCGTACCGTTGGCGCTTGCTTGCGAGGTGGTCGGGCCATACAGCGCGTCGAAGTCGCTTTCGGCATCGGTGGGCGCGCCTGCAGCGGCGGTGTCGGCGCCCGCAGCGGCTTGCGGATCGGCAGGAGCAGCAGCGCTCGCCGGCAGCGCATCCGGGGCGGCCATCCCGGACGCGGCCGGCTGCGCGGTCACTCCGGCATCGTCGCGTACCGGCGCGTCGGCTGCCGGCGCGATGGCGGTACCGCCCGACGGCGGTGCGGATTTGGGCGCCTGGCTGGCGCAGGCACCCAGCAGCAGGCTGGCCAACAACGGAAGAGAACGGAACTGGGTCATGGGCTGGCGCTCAGGCCTGAAAATCGAGAGTGGGGGACAACCGGTAAGCGGCGCGCAATTCGTCCAGGCCGGACGCCTCGCCCACCACTTCGCCGCTGCCGGCTTGGCGCAACCGGGCAGCCAGTTCGGCCAGCATCGCCACGCCGGCACTGTCCAGGCGTTGTACACCCGACAGGTCCAGCGCGCGCGCGCCATCCAGCTGTGCGATCGCCTGCGGCCAGGCCGCGGTGACCGCCGCACGGTCGAGCACGCCGGTGATGACCAGCGTGTCGCCCATGCGTTGCACGGTATTAGTTGCCATTGGCCGGTGCCGCACCGACCTGCAGGTTGCCGCTACGCAGCTCGGCGGCCACCTTGGCGATGCCCTTCTCGCGCAGCGGGCCGTCGAACTGGGTCTTGAAGGTCTGCACGTAGGAAATGCCTTCGATCATCACGTCGAAGATCTTCCACTGGCCGCCGGTATTGCGCATCAGGTAATCGACCGGGGTCGGGTCGTTGCCGGCACGCAGCAGGTCGGTGGACACCTTGACGCCGCGGTTGCCCGGCAGCGCGCTTTCGGACTTGGCGCGGAAGGTCGGCTTGCCTTCGAAATTCAGCAGCGCGGTGCCATAACGCTGCATCAGGTTGTCGGCCAGCGCATCGGCAAACAGCTTGACGTCGGCATCGGAGGCGCCGCGGCCATGCACACCCAGCACCAGACGGGCCGAGTAGTCGCGGTCGAAGGCCTTGTTCAATTCGCCATTGATGAACTGACGCAGCGCCGCCGGATTGCTGCGGAACTCGGCACGGCGCTGGTCCAGCGTGCTCAGGATGCGGGTGCTGCTGTCGATGACGGTCTTGGTCGCCGCGCCCTGCGCAGGCGCGCTGGCAGCGGCCGGCTGCGCCAGCACGGTCGCCGGTGCGCACACCAGCAGGGTCGAGGCCAGGACGGCAGAAAGCACAGTGGTCTTCATTGGTGTGGTTCCGTAGAGGGAGGAGCGGTTTGGGCAGGCGCGGGCGCCTGGCCGTTGGCGGCGGCCGGGGCATTGCTGCCGCCGCCACCACCACTGAACATGTATTTGCCGACCAGCTGCAGCAGATCCACTGCCGGCTGGGTGAAGCCGATTTCGTCGCCCGGCTTGAGGGTGTCCGGGTCGCCGCCCGGCTGCAGCCCGATATAACTCTCACCGAGCAAGCCGCTGGTGAAGATGCCGGCCGAGGTGTCGGCAGGCAGGTCCTTGTACTTGGTATCCAGCGACAGGGTCACGATCGAATCGAACTTGGTCGGGTCCAGGCTGATGTCGGCCACCTTGCCGATGGTCACGCCGCCGATCTTCACCGGTGCCTGCGCGCGCAGCTGGCCGATCTGGCTGAAGCGGGCGGTCAGCGTGTACTGGCTGGAGCCAAAGCCCCAGCGCTGGTTGGTCGAGGCCACCGCCAGCACCAGCAGCGAGGCCAGGGTCAGCAGCAAAAAGGCGCCGACGGCGAATTCGAGTCGTGGTCCACGCATGGCCATAGTTATTCCACTCACCTAAACAACATTGCAGAAAGGACGAAGTTGAACATCAGCACCAGCAACGAGGCGTTCACCACCGCGCGGGTGGTGGCGACCGAGGTGCCTTCGATGGTCGGTTCGGCATGGAAGCCCACGTAGGCGGCAACCAGTGCCGCGGTGCCGCCGAAGATCGCCGACTTGAGCATCGCCACGCCGAAATCGTCCCAGAAGTCCACGCTATTGCTCAGACCCGACCAGAACGTGCCGTTGTCGATGCCCAGCACATGCACCGCTTCGAAATAGCCGCCGGTGATGGCCAGCGAGCAGAACACGCCGGTGAGCAGCGGCACCGTCAGCACCGCCGCCCAGAAGCGCGGGGCCACTGCCTTGGCCACCGGGTCGATGGCCATCAGTTCCAGCGCCTTGATCTGGTCGGTGGCGCGCATCAGACCGAGCTCGGCGGCGATCGAACTGCCGGCACGGCCGATGAACAACAAGGCGGTCAGCACCGGCGCCAGTTCGCGATACAGCGACAGGCCCAACAGCGTGGACAACGCATCCGATGCACCGTAGGTGGTGAGCGTGCGATAGCCCTGCAAGGTCAGCACCAGGCCGACGAAGGCGCCGCCCACCGCAATGATCGGCAACGAGCGCGCGCCGACCTTGTAGATCTCGCGGACCAGTTCGGCAATGAAATCGCGCGTGGGCAGCGAGCCGCGCAGCACCGTCAGCGAAAACAGGCCGGCGCGGCCGAAGGCGCGAATGGAATCGGCGAAGGCCATCAGGCAGCACTCCGGTCGCGGCGCGGGGCGGCATCGAAGGCGATCGGGCCGTCCGGCTGGCCGTGCAGGAACTGCTGCACCAGCGGGTCGGTGCTGTCCTGCAGCTGCGCAGGCGTGCCGGCGAACACGATGCCGCCATTGGCGATCACCACCGCCTGCTCGCAGATCGGCAGCGTCTCGTGCACATGGTGGCTGACGATGATGCTGGTCAGGCCCAGGCTGTCGTTGAGGCGCTGGATCAGGCTCATGATCACGCCCGAGGCGATCGGGTCCAGCCCGGTCAGCGGCTCGTCGTAGATCATCAGCGGCGGGTCCAGTGCCAGCGCGCGCGCCAGTGCCACGCGCCGCGCCATGCCGCCGGACAACTCGCGCGGCCAGGCATCGGCTGCGGCCAGCAGGCCGACGGCATGCAGCTTCATCTGGACCAGGCGCTGCAGCACCGCTGCCGGCAACCGCGTGTGGGTGCGCAGTGGCAGCGCGACGTTCTCGGCCACGCTGAGGTCGGTGAGCAGGCCATTGCCCTGCAGCAGCACACCGACGTTGCGACGCATCTCCAGCAGCGCGCGGCTGCCGGTGGGAATGGGATTGCCGAACAACGTGACCGCGCCGGCGACCGGTCGCAGCTCGCCGGTCAGCGCTGCCAGCATGGTGGATTTGCCGCTACCGGACGGACCGAGCACGGCCGTGATGCTGCCGCGTGGCACCTCCAGCGACACATCGCGCAGGATCGTGCGCCCGCCGCGATCGATGCGGACACCGGACAACTGCACGACAGGGGAAGCGGAAGCCGTCATCGGTGCCTTTAACAAAATTACAACGCGATAGAGTAGCCCGCGCACCGCTGAACATAACCAGACTGGCGCGTGCAGTATTGTCGCATTCACCGAGCGGCGATGTGCGGGTTGCGCGTCGCCGTCTGCGTAACAGCGTGTCCTGCAACGCAACCAGGCCACACGCATGCGAGCGGGATCAAGAACGTACGCCGCAGTAGGGACGTAACCGACAGTTGCCGAGACGCGCGGTGTTTACCTGCAGATGGTCCCGTGCGCTGTCGTCGTCTTGCCTGTCGCTGTTGCAACGATCTGCCGAGCACGTCGCGTTGCCGGCAGCGGCATCCTGTCGAACCGGCCACAAAACGTGACGATCCATGCTACTTCGTCGCTACAGGAACCTTCCATGGAGGTGCTGACGCTTGAACACGTCGCCGGTAGCGTCAACGAGACCTTTGCTGCCGCATTGAATGAGGGCGAGGTGCCGTTCGTGCTGGTGGAAGCGCCGCCCTTGCAGCATGCGCGCAATTCGCAACGTGCACCGGTTTCTTGCTGTTTCGCAATGGCTCGGCCTTTTTGTTTCCGCAGCAGACCTATCAGATGCGGCATGCGCGGATTTCCAGGGCCGTGGCGATGCGATCCTGAGCTACGCCGACCTCACCGGTGCCCCGTTCTATCGCACTGCGCAGAGCGCGTTCGACCGCAACCGGCTGATGGTGGGCATCGGTGCGGCGCTGCCGACCGAACAGGGCCTGTCGACGCGGCTGGAATACCGCGGCATCACCGACGGCGACAGCAGCAACGATCAGACCTGGATGATCAATCTGGAAAAGAAATACTGATCGGGTTGCAAGCCATGCAGTCATGCAACGCGGTGGGCCGGGCGAATACCCCGGCCCATCGCCTTGAGGGCGTGCGCGTCGCCGCGCACCCACGGTGGCGATGCTGCGTGTCTGCGCGGCGCAGGGCGGCGCTTGGCGGTTCCAAGGCTTGCGCGTGACGATGGCAGCGCGTCGTATGCGGCGTGATGCCTGATCGCAGTTGTTGAAGCGGGCCGCGCGCGCGGTCGATCGGCATCTTTCGCGCAGCGCCGGTGCGCGATGCCGTGCGGCTTTGCGCTCAGCGCGGCCACCTGGGCGCCGACACGGCGGCCAACAACGCCTCACGCGCGCATCCGGCACAATGCGCCACGCATGCACGCCACTTCCGCGCCCGATTTCCGTCTTTATCCATCCAATGCGCTGGATACCCTGGCTGCCTTGCTCGCGCAGGAGTTGCGCCGGCCGATGCCCGGGCAGCCGTTGCTGCAGCCGGAGGTGGTGCTGATTCCACAGGTGGCGATGCGGCGCTGGTTGCAGTCCACGCTTGCGGCCGAGCACGGTGTTGCGGCGAATCTGGAATTTCTCACGCCCGGCGAATTCGTCGCGCGCGCGCTGGAGCGCAACCTCGGCGCGGCCGACGACGACCTGGACATGGCGACCACGCAGTGGCGATTGTATGCGGCCCTGCAATCGGACCTGGGCAGCGATGCGGCGTTGGCGCCACTGGCCGGCTATCTGTCCGATGGCGATGCGCTCAAGCCGTGGGCGCTGGCCGGCGAGCTGGGCAGCGTGTTCGAAAAATACCAGGCATGGCGCCGCGACTGGCTGCTGCGCTGGGAAGCGGGCGCCGATCCGGACGACCCGCAGGCACGGTTGTGGCGCAGCATCGCCGCCGGCCGGCAATACCGTGCACGGCGCATCGGCCAGTATCTGGACCGCTACACGCGTGCCGATGGTCCGTTGCCGCAAGGCCTGCCGCCGCGCGTGTTCGCCTTCGCCATCTTGAACATCTCGCCGGACGTCTTGCGCGTGCTGGCCACGCAGGCGCGCGTGGGTACGCTGCACTTCTATCTGCCCACCCCGACGCAGGGCTACTGGGGCGACCTGCAGACCTTGCGGCAACGCCGGCGCGAAGACGGCGCCGTGCAACTGTTCGCCGAGCAGGTGCAGGAAAACCCGTTGCTGCAGGCCTGGGGCGCAGCCGGGCGCGACTTCATGGCGCTGGTGGGCGACTACGAAGTGGTGCACCCGCTGGCGGAAATTGCCGCCTACGCCGACCCGTTGGACTCCGGCCGCCGCACGCTGGCCGATGGCGGGCTGGGCGACAGCCTGTTGCGGCGCATGCAGAGCGATCTGTTCCATCGCCGCGGGCCTGCAGCTGACGCGCGATTGCCGGCGGTGAATCTGCACGACCCCAGCCTGCAGGTGCACGCCTGCCACACGCGGCTGCGCGAGTTGCAGGTATTGCACGACCAACTGCGTGCGCTGCTCGACGATGCACGCTTCGACCCGCCCCTGCAGCCGCGCGAGATCGCGGTGCTGTCGCCCAACATCGACCCGTACGTGCCGTATCTGGATGCGGTGTTCGGCAGCCACGGCAACGACGACGCGCTGCCCTACGCGCTGGCCGATGCCAGCCCGTTGGCGAGCGAACCGCTGGCCGAAGTGTTCCTCGCCTTGCTCGGTTTGCCGATCGCGCGTTTCGGGCTGCATGAAATCCTCGACCTGCTGGCCAGCGCGCCAATCGCCGAAGCGGCCGGCCTGGACGAAGCCGGGCTGGAACGCCTGCGCAATTGGCTGCACGCGGCCGGCGCGCGCTGGGGCCTGGATGCGGCGCACCGGCGCCAGCACCAGGCACCGGGCGACGATGCCTACACCTGGCGTTTCGCGCTGGACCGGCTGCTGCTCGGCCATGCCAGCGGCGCCGACGAGGACATCGATGGGGTAGCGCCGTGGCCGCAGCTGGAAGGCAGCGCACTGGCCGCACTGGACACCTTGTTGCGGCTGTTGCGCGTGCTCGAACGGCATCAAGCCGCGCTGGCCGACGCGATGACACCGGTCGAGTGGCGCGAGCGTTTGCTGGGTCTGCTCGAGGCATTGATCCCGGCCACGCCGACTGCGCCGCGCGCGCAACGCGCGCTGGATCGCTTGCGCACCTTGATCGACCAGTTTGCCCGCGATGCGGTGCGCGCCGAGTACGCCGGCAAGGTGCCGGCCGAGGTGGTGCGTGCGCATTTCGCCGCGGTGCTGGGCGACTCGGATACGCGTGCGCCGCTGCTCACCGGCGGCATCAGTTTCGGGCGCATGGTGCCGATGCGCTTGCTGCCGTTCCGCGTGATCTGCCTGCTCGGCATGAACGATGGCGACTTCCCGCGCCGCGACCCGGCCGCCGGGCTCAATCGCCTCACCGCGGAACTGGGCACCGAGCGTCGCCGGCACGGCGACCGTTCCACGCGCGAGGACGACCGCTTCCTGTTCCTGCAGTTGTTCGCCTCCGCGCAAGAGGTGTTTTACCTCAGCTATCTCGGTGCCGATGCGCGCGATGGCAGCGTGCGCGAGCCGTCGGTGCTGGTCAGCGAATTGCTGGCGAGCGCTGCGCAGTACCACGCCGCCAGCAACGCGCTCGACACGCTGGTGGTGCGGCACCCGTTGCAGCCATTCGCCGCCGCCGCGTTCGGTGCGCTGGGCGACGACGGCGCCGATCCGCGCCGTTTCAGTTATCGCCGGCAATGGCGGCCGGCGGTGGACAGCCTGGTCGGCCAGCGGCAGCCGCTGGCGCCGTGGGTGGCCGGTGCATTGCCGGCCGAAGCGATCGCCTTGCCGGCCAGCATGTCCATCGACGCGCTGCGCCGCTTGCTGACCGACCCTGCCGGGCAGTTTCTGCGTCATCGGTTGGGCATGCGCCTGCCCGATCCGGCCGGCGAAGACAGCGATCTGGAACCGTTGCTCGCCCCCACGCGCGGGCTGGATCACTACGGCTTGCAGCAGCAGGTATTCGAAGCTGCATTGGCCGGCGACACCGAAGGCCTATACGAGCGCCTGCGCGCGCGCGCGCTGCTGCCGTCCGGCCCGCTGGGGCGGCGCCAGCTCGACGAGCGCGTGGCCCAATTGCGCCCGTATGCCGACGCATTCCGGCAGTGGCGTGGCGAGTCCCCGGCCCAGTCGCGCCGGCTGCAGGTGCAGATTGGCGAGATCGAACTGCACGGCCGTGTGCCGGGCTGGTACGCAAGCGGCGTGGGGCGCGTGCAGGTCGGCGCGCTCAGCGGGCGCAGCGCCATTCGCCACGGCTTGGAGTGGTTGCTGCTGCGCGCCGCCGGCGAACACGCGCCGTACGTGCGTTTCTTCGAACACGACGACGGCCTGGGCCCGCATCCCATCGATGCACAACCGCTGTCGCAAACGCAGGCGCATACCGCATTGGCCGAGCTGCTGCAGCTGTATCGCCAGGGCGTGCAGACACCGCTGGCCTTCGCGCCGTACAGCAGCTGGAAATATCACCAGGCCGCGCGCGGCGGCGACCTGGACAAGGCCATCAAGGAGGCGGCCGGGCAGTGGCAATCGGGCTTTGGCTGGAGCGAATCGCATAGCCCGGAACTGCGCCTGGTCACCCGCGGCCGCGACCCGTTTGCCGACGCGCAACGCTTCGCCGCGTTCGCCACCACCAGCCATCGTGTGTACGCATTGCTCGAACAGGGGAACACCGGCGCGCCACTCGAGACCGAGCGGGTGATCGACAGCTGGCGACACTGGCACGGCGCGCGCGAGGATGCCGAATGAGCATCAGCCCCGTCACCGACCCGTATCTGCAGTTGCCGCTGCACGGCGTGCGCCTGATCGAGGCCAGCGCCGGCACCGGCAAGACCTTTACGCTAGCGACGCTGTTCACGCGGCTGGTGGTCGAGCGCGGCTTGCGCATCGGCCAGATCCTGGCGGTGACCTTCACCGAAGCCGCCACGCAGGAGCTGCGCCGCCGCATCCGCGAACGCCTGGTGCTGGCCGCAAGCCTGGTCCCCGATGCGCCACCGCCTTTCGTAGGAGCGGCCCTGGCCGCGGGCGACCTTGCCGACGACCCGTCGCGGCCAGGTCCGCTCCTACACGCAACACCCGACGTGCTGCTCACCGGCGCCATCCTCGCCACGCATCTGGCCGGCGCCAGCGAAACGCCCGCCGCCTTGCGTCGCCGCCTGCAGCAGGCGGTGGAAGAAATCGATCTGGCTGCGGTGTTCACCATCCACGGTTTTTGCGCGCGCGTGCTGCGCGAACACGCGCTGGAAAGCGGCCAGGCGTTCGCTGCGCCGGAATTGCTCGCCAACGATCGCGAATTGCTCGGCGAAGTCGCGGCCGATCTGTGGCGGCAGCGCGCCGCCGATGCGGTGATGGCCGAAGATCTCATCGCCCTGTGGTCGGGCGGCCCCGAGGCCTTGGCCAGCGATCTGCGCGCGCTGGTGCGGCACCCGCAGTTGCTACCAAGGCCTTCAACGCCAGCACCTGATCCAACACCAATCCGCCAAGCTGCCGCGCAAGCCTTGGTCGCTACCCTGCGCGCGCACGGCGACACGGCTTACGACGCCATCGCCTCCGCATTCGACAACAAGGTCTTCGATGGTCGCCGTGCGCGCCGTGCAAGTTTTGACAAGGCTTTTGAAGAGTTGTGGAACGGTACTGCCGATGCTCACTGGATACTGGACGAGAAGGCACATCTAGACAAATTGCTGCCTGCACGCATGCGCGAATTTTGCAGGGATGGGGCGCACGATCGCGTACCGTGCTCACCCTTGTTCGATGCGTTACAAGTGTGGCGACAAGCTGACATACAGGTACAACAATGGCAGCAAAACCGCCGTATCGCGTTGCTGCATGCGCTACGCGACGATGCCATCGCACGGCTGGCGCTGCTCAAGCGGCAACGCCGCGTGCAGACCTACGACGACCTCGTCGATGGTGTCGCGCACGCATTGCAGGGCGCACAGGCCGACGCCCTGCTCAAACGCCTGCGCACGCAATACGCCATCGCGCTGGTGGACGAATTCCAGGACACCGACGACCGCCAGTGGTCGATCTTTTCCAACGTGTTCGGCGAAGGCCCGCTCGCACAAGCCGCCGGACTGGAACCGGCGCTGTTTCTGATCGGCGACCCCAAGCAGGCCATCTACGGCTTCCGTGGCGGCGATGTGCGCACCTATCTGGCCGCGGCAGTCACCGCCGAACGGGCGCCGCCGCTGAGCCACAACTTCCGCTCGCGCCCCGGCGTGCTGGCGGCCATCGACGCGCTGTACGCGCAGGCCGGCTACGCCGATGCCTTCCTCACCGACGGCATCGCCTTCCACCCGGTGCGGGCTGGGACCAAGCGCGTCGATGAAGACCTGCAACGCGATGGCGTCACTGCGCCGGCACTGACGCTGTGGCGGGCGCCGGAACCGCCGCCGCCTGCGAAAGGCAAGCCCAAGCCCTGGAGCGCCGGCCGCGCGCGCGAGCTGGCGACCGCCGCGTGCGTTGCAGCGATCCGCGGCTGGTTGGCCGGTGGCCGCGACGGCACGGCCACGGTGTGCGGTCGCCCGGTGCAGGCCGGCGATATCGCCGTGCTGGTGCGCAGCCACGGCGAGGCCACGCGCATCCAGCAGGCGCTCGGCGCGGTGGGCATCCCGGCGGTGGCCGCCGGCAAGCAAAGCCTGTTCGCCACGGAAGAGGCGCTGGAATTGCTTGCCTTGCTGCAGGCCTTGCTCGACCCGGGCGACGACAGCCGCCTGCGCGCCGCCTTGGCCACGGTCTTGATCGGCGAAGACGCCATCGCCATCGCCGCACTTGAACGCGACGGCGAGCGTCACCGCCGCTGGCAGCAACAGGCGCTGGACTGGCGCGAACGCTGGCAGCGCGGCGGCCCGCTCGCCCTGATCGGCGACCTCGGCGCCACCCACGGGCAACGCCTGCTCGCATTGGTCGATGGCGAACGCCGCCTCACCAACTATCTGCAACTGGCCGAACTGCTGCAGGAAGCCGATGCGCGCGCACTCGGCCCGCATGGCCTGGTCGACTGGCTGTCGCGGCGCATCGCCAATGCCGACGACAACGACGACGCCCAGCAGCTGCGGCTGGAATCGGATGCGCGCCGCGTGCAGATCGTCACCCTGCACAAGAGCAAGGGCCTGGAATATCCGCTGGTGTTCCTGCCGTATGTCGGCATCGGCCGCAAGCCACCGGACCAGAAGCCTGGCAAGCGTGTGATTGTTTATCGGGATGGCAAACGCTGTTTGCATTGGCCTGATGACGTTGACTCCATGGAATGGAAAGCGATCAAAGAGGAATGGAAGAAGGAGCAGGATGCCGAAGACGCGCGCCTGCTCTATGTCGGCCTCACCCGCGCCGAGCACGCGTTGTGGATCGCCAGCGGCCCGTTCCACCAGCACGAACGCACCGCATTGTCGGCCATGCTGCGTGCGCTCGATGCGCTGCAGGGCACGGCGGGCGAGGGCGGCGTGGTGGTGGACACCACCACGCCGCCGGCCCACCTGCCGCGGCTGCCGGCTCCGAGCGAGGCGCAGGTGCCGCTCGCGCGTAATCCGCAGCGTCACATCGCACCCGAGTGGTGGGTGTATAGCTTTACCCAACTGGCCAACGCCGATGCCGGCGCGGCCACCGACCCGATGGCCAGCGCCACCGTCGTCGGCAGCGGCGGCAGCGATGAACCGTCCGGCAGCGAGGCGGTTGCCGTGGCCGTTGCCACCGACGCCGAGCCGTTCGATCCGCGCTTTGCCGGCAACCGCTTCGGCGTGGTGATGCACGACGTGTTCGAACGTTGCGACTTCGCCGCCTGGCAGGCCTGGCGGCCGGGCCAAACCGCGCCCGACGGCCAGGCCGCACCCATCCTGGAGGCCCTGCAACGCGGCGGTTACGCCCAGGACGACCTCGACGACGGCCTGCGCATGCTCACCGCGCTGATCGGCCACACGCTCACCGTCGCATTGCCCGAAGGCACCCGCCTGGCCGACGTGCCCGAACCGCAGCGCCGCAACGAGATGGAATTCCATTTCGCCATGCGGCCCACCCGCGTCGATGCGTTGCTCGCCTTGCTGCATCGGTTTGGCGTGGTCGGCGACCGCCAGGCCTTCGGCGCGCGCCAGCGCCTGGAAGGCCTGATGACCGGCCTGATCGACCTCACCTACAGCGTGGACGGGCGCTGGTATGTGCTGGACTACAAATCCAACCGCCTGCCCAGCTACGACGCCGACGCCCTGGCGCGGGCCATGGCGCACAGCGAGTACGAACTGCAGGCGCTGATCTACACCGTGGCCCTGCACCGCTGGCTGCGCTTCCGCCTGGGCGACGCCTACGACTACGCCCGTGACTTCGGCGGCGTGCGCTATCTGTTCTGTCGCGGCCTGGATGCGGCACGCCCCGCGGTCGAGGGCATGCCGGCGCCCGGCATCCACGCCTGGCGCTTCGCACCGGCGCTGGTGCAGTCACTGGATGCGCTCTTCGCCGGCGCGCCGCCCGAGGCACTCGCATGAACCTGCTCGCCGATCCGCACGAACAGCGCCATCCATGCGCGTTCGATCATGGCCACGCGCTGCGTGCGCTGTGCGCCCGCGCAGCTAGCGAGGTCGTGCCATGAGGCTGTGTGCCGCTCTGCACGTCAAGCGCTCCACAAGTGCGTTCGATCATGGCCGCGCGCCAGGCTTGACCCACGCGCTGTGCGCCCTGTTCGCCCGCGCAGCTGCCGAGGCCATGCCATGAGCCTGCTCGCCGATCTGCAGGCCAAGAGCCATCTGCGCACGCTCGACCACGCGTTCGCGCAGAGCCTGCGTCGGTTGCGTCCGGACACGCCCGATACCGTGCTGCTGGCCGCTGCGCTGGCCTCGCTGGCCGTGGCCAATGGCCATGCCGGCCTCGATCCCCGCCGCCCACGGCTGCTGGTCGATGCAGACGTCGCCTGGCCGGCGGCCGACGCCTGGATGGCCCAACTGCAGGCCTCGCCGTGGATCGCCCAACCCGACGATCCGCTGGCTGCTGCGGCCAGCGACGCACCCCTCGTCCTTGAGCACGGCCTGCTCTACTTACGCCGCTATCGCGAATACGAAGCCCGCCTGGCCGCCGGGTTGACCCGCATCGCGTCAGACACGTTGCCAGCGACCGAGAGTGCTGTCCTCGCTGCGGTGTTTGCTGCGCTGTTTCCCAGCGCGACCACCGGCCAGGATCGCCAGGCCCAGGCCGCCGCGCTGGCGCTGCGCCGCGCCCTGCTGCTGATTACCGGCGGCCCCGGCACCGGCAAGACCACCACCATCGCCCGTCTGCTGCTGCTGCGTCTCGCCCAGGCTCATGCCGCCGGCCAACCGCCCCCCCGCATCGCGCTGGCCGCGCCCACCGGCCGCGCTGCCGAGCGCATGGCCGAAAGCCTGCGCATCGCGCTGGCGCGCGCGATCGAGCAGGGCTTGCCCGCAGAACATCAAGGCGCGTCCCCTCTCCCGCCTGCGGGAGAGGGTGCCCGCAGGGCGGGTGAGGGCACCGCTCCTACCGACTTCTCCTGGCACAGCGCCCTGCCCACCGGCGCCAGCACCTTGCATCGCCTGCTGGGCGTGATTCCGGATTCCCCGCACTTCCGCCACGACGCCGACAACCCGCTGCCGTTCGACCTGATCGTCGTCGACGAAGCGTCCATGGTCGACCTGCCGCTGATGTGCAAGCTGGTCGATGCGGTGGCCGATGGCACCCAATTGATCCTGCTTGGCGATGCCGACCAACTGCCCTCGGTGGAAGCCGGCGACGTACTCGCCGCCATCCTGCGGGCCGCCGGTCCCGGCGACACGCTGCCGCCGGACGATGCGCGCGCGCTGCAACCCTTGTTGGGCAACGCGCCGGTGACCGCCCCAGCCGCCAGCACACCCGTCGGTCACCTCGCCGGCCACCGCGTGCACTTACTACGCGGCTACCGCCAGGCCGCCGACTTCGCCCTGGCGCCGCTGGCCGATGCCGTTCGCATTGGCGATGCCGAGACCGCACTGTCGCTACTGCGCAGCGGCACGCTGCCAGGCGTGCACTTCCACGAAGACGGCGATGACCCATTGAGCCTGGGCCGTGAGGCCTTGCTCGCTCACTGGCAGGCGCTGACCGCGACCAACGATCCGGCCGATGCCCTGCGCCAGGCCGGCCGCCTGCGCTTGCTCACCGCGGTGCGCGCCGGCCCGCAAGGCGCGCGCGGCCTCAACGCCCGTATCGAACAACTGTTGGCCGAAAGTGGCTCCGGTGCCCGCCGCCTCGGTGCGGCCTCGCCCTGGTTTCACGGCCGCCTGCTGCTGATCACCGAAAACAGCTATCGCCATGGCCTGTTTAACGGTGACGTCGGCATCTGTCTGCGCAGCGAAGCCAGTCCCGCCTCGGTGCGCGACCCGCAAGCCGCCCTGGTCGCCTGGTTCGAAGGCGACGGCGACGGCCAGGTGCGCGGCTTCCACCCCGCCGCACTGCCCGCACACGAAAGCGCCTTCGCCATGACCGTGCACAAGGCCCAAGGCAGCGAATTCGACGAGGTCTGGCTGCAACTGCCCACCCGCGATGCCCGCGTACTCAGCCGCGAACTGCTCTACACCGGCATCACCCGCGCCCGCCGCGCCCTGCACCTGGCCGGCAGCGAAGCGGTCATCCGTAGCGCACTGGCACGCCACGCCGCACGCATCTCGGGATTGGCATGGCGGCTGGGTGCGGAGCAGATGCAACCCACTGCGGATGCTGCATCACCTTTGCGAGCAACAACGCCAACCGCATTGGGCAATCCCATCCAGGGCTCTCTATTCTGATGCGGAAAATGTATCAAAAGACGCAGAGATAGCCAGGGAAAAGAAGGCCTCTGAGGCAGCAACAGGTAAAACGTGCTTGTGGCTTGAGGCTGTATGAGAAGCGATCGTGCCCAGGAAAGCCAACGCTTCTGAGACAGTCACAATGAGCACCGCATCGCGCAGGCGCTGTGGGATGCCATGGCAGTGCCCGATATATCGTTCAGCGTCGGCCTGTGCCAAGCGAAGCACGCGAGCACGACGACCTCGGCATGGCGCGTGCGCTGCTCGCCAACACCGGCGTGGGCTTGAGTTGATGCGGCGGCGCGCCTGTCGGTGTCTCTTCGTCGCCGCACACAGGAATTCACCACGCCGGCATGGCGCTGTGCTGGACGTGGGTAACGTTGCGAGCCTGGCCGCCTGCTCGACCGCGTGATCGCGCCGCACGCCATTGCTGACGCCACTGACGCACGCGTGAGCGCGAACGCGCGACTGTTTCGTGCAGCGTGCGCACGCATGAGCGTGAGCACCGGTTCTGTCGTGTTGCCGACAAGGGCTGCCAGCACCGCCGTTCACTGTCAGAGGTCCTTACATGCAGCCCACCGGAATCCGATCCACCGCCGGTTTGTCCAGCGCAGACATGACGGTTGACCTGCGCGATCCCCCACCCGTTGCCGTGCCGGCACATTCCCCCGCAGACGCCGCCGCGCCGCCGCCGGGCGCCTTGCAGACCATCATTGGCCGTCCTCCCCGCCCGGACGGACCACGGCACCGACGCACGCAGAGCTTGCCCGCGCGATTGACGCCTGCTCAGCGCAGCATGCTGTCAGAACTCGGCGTCGCCGACGCACCCGTGCTGACGCCCACCGAGGCGGCCGTACTGCGGGAGCTGCGCCTGCACCGGCCGCAGCTGCCGCTCGACACGCTGCTGTTCACCGACCCGAACAGGGACCCCGACGATGTCGTGACCTACACCATCGCCAAGCAGCTGCAGGTCGAAGGCTTTTTGCGTCTGACCGACGTCGTCGTCACCCTGGGCGATGCCGACATGCGATCGCAACGCGCGCAGCTGGCAAAGGGTGTCTTCGATCGCCTGGCATTGCCGGATGTTCGCGTCGCGCGCGGTCAGGACTATCCCATGACGTCCACGCAGGCCCGGGAGCATTCCAAGTTCCTCGCCGAGGGAGACGCGCTGCGTGCGGCGCCGGACGCCGTCCACACCGATGGCGTCCGTGCGATGCGCGAGCGTCTGGCGACCTCGCCCCACAAGCTCGGCATGGTGGTCATCGCCGGAATGACCGATGCCAGCGCCTTGCTCGCCGAGGCGGGCGATCTGGTGCGGGAAAAGGTCGCGTCCATCACCATCATGGGAGGCATCGACCCGGCCAGGGACGCCGATGGTTTCGTGCAACCGGATGCGCGCCCCTACAACAACGCCACCGACATCCACGCCGCCCGTGCGCTCTACCGGCGCGCGCAGCAACTCGGCATTCCTCTGCGCATCCTGACCAAGGAAGCTGCCTACAGGGCCGCCGTACCGCCCGCGTTCTATGAAGGCATCGCACGCAATGGCCACCCCGTGGGCGAGTACCTGCGCGATGTCCAGAAAAACGCCTTGAAAGGCCTGTGGGAAGGCATCCAGGCCAACCTGATCCGCGACCTGGATACGGCGTGGTTCTTCCGTACGTTCGTCGCAGCACAACCGCAGGATCCAGTGGCAGCGGGTCAGCAAGGCGCCATGAGCTTCGACGCCATCTGGCCGCAGGTGACCAAGCTCAATCTCTACGATCCGCTGACCCTGCTGGCAGCGCTGCCCGGCACTGCGCGCCTGCTGTTCCAGCCAACCCCCATGCACCGCGAGGGCGCCAGCCCGGTGGAGCACGTGGGCCACGCCGAGGTTGTGCGTCCGGAAAAAGCCAGGCTGTTGCTGTCGGCGCTGGCCAAGGCCGCGCTCGCCCACGATGACGAGGAGCAACACGCGCGCTGAGCGCTCCGCAGCTTTCGCGGAGTGGCGCCGTCCGGCGTCCTCCGCGAAGCGCGAGGTGGGGCTTCCCCTCCAATTGCGTCCGCCTGCCAACAGGCCAGGCGCTTACTTGCCCCTCTTTTCCTGCTTGGCCGCGCGCTTTTCTTTCAGCGTCTTGGTCGGCTCTTTCTTCTGGTTCTTCTTCTGGTCCATCCCCTTGCTCATGACACCCTCGTGGTTGCTGGATTGAACGGTTGGGCAGCGCCGGACCCGGCGTGCCAGCGCACTGTAAGGCTTGTGCGCCATGGAAGGGCAGAGGGTCTGGCGCGGTGGAGTACGTGGCAACGGGTGGCGGCAGCCGGCGCCCATCGCCTCAGCGTGGCGCAAGCAGCCTGGCCAGGGTGTCGGACCGGTTGGCCAGCCGCTCCAGCCGTGGATAGCGCAGTGGTCCGGAGTACTGGATCTGCACGTCCGCACGCTGCGCGTCCTGTGCGATGCCCAATACGATGGGGCGGCGTGCGGAGCCGCGCACCGCATCGCGCACCGCGTCCTGCGTGAACGGCGCTCCATTGACGGTCGACACGCGCGTGCCCGGCCGCAGCCCGGCCGCGAATGCGGGGCCGTTCCAGGCCACCGTGCGCACCATGCCGTCGGCGCGCACCGTCAATCCGATCGAGTAGGTGAGATCGGCAACGCCAGCTTCTTCTTCGCTGGCACCGAATGCCGCAGTCGGCGTGTCGGTGTAGACAAGCGACCAACCGTGTTGGGTCAGGCCGCGCGTGGTGTCCAGTTCGTCGTGGGCATCGATCCATCCGCGCAGGAAGCCTGCCCAGTTGGCTGGCGCCACCGCATGCAACGTGGCGCAGATGTCCTCGAACGTATAGGTACGCGTCGGCGCGTCCGGCGTAGCGCCGGCAAAGAAGCGCTGCGCGAAATCGTCGATGCTGCGCTTGCCCCCGCTGCGCGTGCGCAGTTCGGCATCCACCGCCAGCCACAGCATCACCCCTTCGGAGTAGTAATCGCGCCGGCGTTGCCAGTCGCGCCACGCCACCGGCTGGCGCAACATGAAAGCCGGGTAGTGCACGTCGTCGGACAAAGAGCGCCATGCCCGCCCGGGCCGCGCTGCGATCTCCGCTGCTTCCAGCGCCAGGCGGTCGCGTACCTCATCGGGCGTGAACTGGCCGGCACGCGTCGCCAGCACGCGGCCCCAGAACTCGGTCTGTCCTTCGTACATCCACAACAGACTTCCGGAAACCGGCACGTTCGGCGTCGGTGCCCATAAATCGGCAGGCGTCCGGTAAAAGCCGTTCCAGGCATGCACGATCTCGTGCGCAATCAGGTCGCGCGAGAGGATCTGGCCCGGCCAGTCCTGGAAATGCGACGACGCCAAACCGTTCTCGCTGGACGCGCGATGCTCGGCGCCGCCGGCCGACCCCTCGTCGCTCAGCCGCGCCAGGATGGCGTAGCGTGCAAACGGCGGCGGACCGAACACCGCGCCGAGCTGCGCAAGCAGCGAACGTAGTTCGGCCACACGTGCGGGCGGCACCTGCAGGTCGGCGGGCCGCTGCGCCACGATATCCAGCGACACCGCCCCGGTCAGCGGCAGCTGCGCGGCGTATCGGCCGGCGAGCACCGGCGCATCCAGCAGCGTTTCCAGCGATGTCGTCTTGAAGGCGTAGTGCGTACCGCCCGCGCGCTCCACGTCCAAGGCGCTGAACGGCCGCAGCCCGCCCGGCAGCGTCACCATGGCGGCCACCGGAATGTTCCTGGCATACCAACCGGCCGGGTACAGCAGCAACCGCTGCCAGGGCACGGACACGATGTCGCGTGTCAGCAACTCGCCGCCGGCCAGCATCTGGAACCGCACCTCAATCTGCTGCGTACCGGCCGGCACTTCTACATGGAAGGCATGCGGCTCATAGCCATCGCGCCGCCATGGCAGGCGGCGCCCCGCTGCACTGACCTCCAGGCCGGCAAGATCGGTGACCGTCAGGCTGGGCCCGTGGCTGGCGGCCTCCCAACGTGGATACAGCAGCGTCACTGCGCCGCTGCCGTCTACCGGTATCTGCTGGTGCACAGTGAAGATGCGGCGCGCGACATCGGTGGCATCCACGTCCACGCGCATCACCCCGGCAAATGGGTGGTCCACCGGCGGCGCAACCGTCGGCGTCGGGGCAACGTACGTCGGGCCGTTACCGGTCTGCGCAGACCCCTGGCCAGCGAACAGGGCAAGCGCCACCGTCAAGACCGACGCACGCGCAAGGCGGAAATGGGGGATGTGTCTTGAATGGATGCGCATTGCACGGCCTCGAACAAGGCCGTGATCCTATACGCCTGCAACACCATGCAGCCATCTCGAAAACAGCGTGCTGTTCCAGCTCGCTTCGGCGCATTCATCCGCATCGAAGGAGGCACACACCTGCCCACCTGCCGAACGCCCGCGTGCGACCGTCAAGGTGTGCACGCGGGCGCCGCTGACAGCTGCGGCCTTATTTGGCCGGCACGCGCTCGTACTGCTCACCACCGGTGTTGAGATGGCCGTTGCTCTCGTCGATGGCGAAGTTCACCGTCTCGCCATCGTTGGTGACCTGCAGCGCGCCGTCCTTGTAGACCGCCGGGTAGCTCTCGGTCTTGGGCTGGCGGCTGAAGAACTTCGGCGTGGTGCTGCGGACCATGAAGGTCTCGCCATTGCGCTCGATGTCCATCGTCTCGTCCTGCGACTGCAGGTTGACCCAGTGACCAACGAACTTCTCGCCTTCCACCTTGGCGCAACCGCTCATCAACAGTGCCGCGGCCAGCGCGGTGCCCATCCACTTCATCATCGTGCGTTCTCCAGTTGAGGCCGCAGCGAGGATGGCGGGTGGGGGATGTATGGGAGGTCAAGGAGCATTCGCCCAGCCTTCCGATGCAAGCGTTGATGAGGTTAGAAGAAGTCGCCCCGACTCTTGTTGACGTCCATTGTGCATCTGCTCCCGCGCCTTATCCCGCCAAGGCCGAAAACGCATCACCTGCCGAGCTGTTGCCACAAGTTAGCGTCTCAGCGCTGCACGGTAGAGCGTTCGGCGTCGTGATCGACCGTTGGACTACATTCCAGGCGCTTACGACGACCGTTCGTTAGGCGGCTGGAGTGCGCGACATGGCCCAAACAGAAAAAGGCGGGAAAACCGCGGCCAGGGTTCACTAACTAGCGCGCGACAGGTTCGGCGCCACGCTGAGGCAGATCGATCGGTTCTATGTATTGCTGCTATGCACGATCAGCCCACGAAGCAGGCGCTCCAGGTGCGCAACGTCGATGCCGCCGCAGACACCGCAAGAGATATCGCGCAGTTATTGCTAAAACAGGCCACCCGCTAGCGGCCTGACGCTCCGCCGCAATCTCAAACGACGATGTATCCACTTCGATTGGAGGCTATGCCATGTCAGGCAACTGGGTCCGCTCCTACGGCAACGAGAACTGGGAATTCGGCGCCGATGGCCTGATGGAGCGCCGCTTCTCGTGCATCAACGACATGCCGATCAAGGAAAGCGACCGCAAGTTCCACTGGCCGCTGGGCCGTCGCCCGGATGACCATCCGGGGCTGTCTGATCTGGGCATGTAAGGGGTCCAAGGAATGAGATGAAAGCCCTCGGCAGTGGTTCTGCACCGGTGCTTTTGTCTGGCTCCGGCCTGCGTCTTTGGCACGCAAAGAGGAAGAGGCTGCAAGGAAATAGGGTCAAGTTCACTCAGAAAGTCAACCTGACCCTGAGGTTTCCCCACATTTCTTCCTGCGAGATCAAGCGCTTGGTGGGCCAGGCGGTGGAAGAAGGTGCGCGCATGGGGCACGCTTCAAGGTGATTAAGCCAGAGAAGAGTGCCGACCATGCGCGCCAGCGAAGTATTGCAGAAGTGCCTGTCTAACTCACTCTCCGGGATGCATGCGTTACGCCAACGTACCTTGCTGGGCGCGGTTGAAGCGCTAGTGCACGGGGGCCGACTGACGCTGATCGACATCGCACGCGCGTGGCCTGGCGCGACGCGGGTACGTGCGCCCCTCAAGGCATGCGACCGCCTGCTGTGCAATCGCACGTTGCAGGCCGAGCGATCCATGATCGAGCGGGACATGGCGCATTGGCTGTTGCGCGGCGACCAGCCGGTGATCGTCATCGACTGGAGCGATTTGAAGCCGGACAAGTCATGGTGTCTGCTGCGCGCAGCCGTGCCGATCGGTGGACGCACACTCACCTTGCTGGACATGGTGGTTGCCGGGAAACAGCAGGGATCGCCCGGCGCGGAAAAACGCTTCTTGCAACAGCTCAGGCGAATGATTCCAGACGATGTGCGTCCGATCCTGGTCACGGACGCCGGATTCCGCACGCCATGGTTTCGCGCGGTGTCGGCGATGGGCTGGGATTGGGTCGGGCGTCTTCGCGGACGCACGCAGGTCAAACCGCAAGACGTGCCCGATGATGCAGCGCAATGGATCGATAGCCGACGCCTGCATGCATTGGCGTCCAACCGTGCATGCGAATTGCCACCGATGCAGGCCAATCGCAGTGATCCACTCGATTGCCGTCTGGTGCTCTATGCCAAGACACGTCTGGGACGTCAGCAACGCAACCGCCGCTCGCCAGCGAAGGTCTCGCGTGCATCCTCCAGCTTGAAAGCAGCGGCGCGTGAACGCGAGCCGTGGTTGATCGTTGCCTCCCCACAGTTACAAGCACCCAGCGCGAAACACTTGGTCAATCTGTACGCACGAAGGATGCAGATCGAGCTGGCATTTCGTGATCTGAAGTCGCATCGCTACGGTCAGGCGATGGAAGACAGCCTGACCCGTCGCGGCGAGCGGTTGCAGATCCTGTTGTTGCTCAACACACTGGCCACCTTTGCCAGTTGGCTGGCAGGACTGGGATGCGAAGCCACCGGTATCGCCCAGTGGCTATCGCCACGCAGCAGTACACGCAAGCTCTACTCGACACTGCGTGTCGGCCGCCAGGCGCTGGCCAGGCGCTGGCCGATGGAACCTGTCTCACGCTGGCTAGAACGCTTACGTACACTGCCCGAAGCAGTGCGTGAGCAGATGACGCTGGTGCTTTAAAAACGTGGGGATACCTAAGAACCTGACCCCATTTCCGATAACTCAGGAGGATTCCCTTCGCAAAGAACGTCGCCACTTCTGGCAAAAAATCCCGTTCCTACGCTACCTGACGTATCTATGGAATTCGGAATGCGCGATCACATCAAGAATTCTCAGATGGATATCAGTTGCTGGAGTCGACCAGTCGCCGCGCATGCCGGGGAGCTTCCCGCGGTCATCCAACTTGTCGAGCGACCATGACCCACACCGCTTTTTGGACCTTGGCCGATTGGCAATCCGCGTATGCGCAGGGCGCCGCTCCTGCCGAACTGCTGTCTTGCCTCATCGCCGGCTTGCCGCAAGGTGATGTCGCCTGGATTTCCCGGCTTTCCCTGGACGGCCTGCAGTCCCGGCTTGCCGGACTTGCCCAACAACTGATGCAGGTTGGCGGCGACCTGTCTAGGCTGCCGCTCTATGGCGTGCCCTTCGCCGCGAAGGACAACATCGATGTCGCGGGGTTGCCTACGACCTGCGCCTGCCCGGAGTTCGCCTACCAGCCGACACACAACGCCGCCGTGATCGATCGGCTTGAAGCCGCTGGCGCGGTGGTCATCGGTAAGACCAACCTTGACCAGTTCGCCACCGGCCTGGTGGGCACGCGCTCGCCCTATGGCCCGGTGCCCAATGCCTTCAAAGCCGAGTACATCAGTGGTGGATCCAGCTCGGGCTCGGCCTCCGTGGTGGCTCGTGGTCTCGTGCCGTTTGCGCTGGGGACCGATACCGCCGGCTCCGGCCGCGTGCCGGCCGGCCACAACAACCTGGTAGGCCTGAAGCCTACACGCGGAATGGTCAGCAACCGCGGACTGGTGCCTGCCTGCCGCACGCTGGATTGCATCACGGTGCTGGCACTGAGCGTAGACGACGCCGATGCAGCGCTGCGCGCGATGGGCGGCTTCGATGCCTCCGATGCGTATTCGCGTCAGGCACCGGTCCGTCCTGCCAGCTGGCCCGCCAAGCCGGTGCTGGGCATTCCCGCCTCGCCCGACTGGTTTGGCGATATCCAGGCCGAGCGCGTCTACACCGATGCGCTGCGACGGTTGGAAACCATCGGCGTGGAACTGGAGCTGATCGACTTCGCGCCGCTGTTCGAGGTCGCTGCGCTGCTCTACGAAGGCCCCTGGGTGGGCGAACGCTACGCCGCCATTGAGGAGCTGATGAACGCCAAGCCAGAAGTCGTGCACCCGGTGGTGCGCGCCATCGTTCAAAAGGCGACGAACTTCAGCGCGGTGGACGCCTACAAGGCCGAGTACCGCCGCATGGCGCTGGCACGCAAGGCCGAAGCGCTGATGCAGGGCCTCGACGGCCTGCTGGTGCCCACCGCGCCCAGCATCTACACCATTGAACAGTTGCTGGCCGACCCGGTGACGATGAACGCGCGCATGGGCGTCTACACAAACTTCGTGAACCTACTCGACTTTAGCGCCATTGCGCTGCCGGCTGGCATGCGCGCCGATGGGTTGCCGGCAGGCATCACGCTGATCGCACCGGCTTGGCACGAGGCGCGGCTGATCGCGTTCGGCCGGCGCTGGCAGGCGGCAGCGCCCTGGAAGCGCGGTGCTTCGCAGCAGGAGCTGCCACCGGTCGATGTGCCAGCCGCCCCAAGCCTCGATGGCCACGTCATCGTCGCGGTCGTCGGCGCGCACCTATCGGGCATGCCTCTGAACGGGCAGCTCACCGAGCGCGGCGCCACGCTGCTGGAGAGCACGCACACCTCGGCGGCGTATCGCCTCTATGCCTTGCCCGGGACCGTGCCGCCCAAGCCGGGGATGCTGCGCACGGGCGAAGGCGCGCCCATCGCGGTCGAACTGTGGGCCATGCCGGTCGAGCGCTACGGCTCCTTCGTCGCCTTGATCCCATCGCCCTTGGGGATCGGCAGCCTGGATCTGATCGATGGCCGCACGGTCCAGGGTTTCATCTGCGAGTCCTGGGCCACGCGGGGGGCGGAGGACATCACCGCGCTAGGCGGTTGGCGTGCTTACGTGGCCCGGAAGAACTAGGCCATCGCGCCCGAACTTCACCTACCCATTCGCAGTGGGCTCCGGTCGGAGGCCAAGCCGCTGCATCGCCCGGAGCACGCCATATGTTCAAGAAAATCCTCATCGCCAATCGTGGGGAGATCGCGGTGCGCATCGCGCGCACGCTCAAGAAGATGGGAGTGACGTCGGTCGCGGTGTATTCCGACGCTGACCATGACAGCCTGCACGTGAGCGTCGCCGACGAAGCTGTGGCGTTGAACAGCGGCGGCAGCAGCAGCGCCGCCGAAACCTATTTGCGTGGCGATCGCATCCTGGAGATTGCCCGGAAGACCGGTGCCGGGGCCGTCATCCCCGGTTATGGCTTTCTGTCCGAAAACACCACGTTCGCCGAGCAATGTGCGGAGGCCGGCGTCGTCTTCGTCGGTCCCACACCCGAGCAAGTGCGCCGCTTTGGCCTCAAGCACACCGCGCGCGCGATCGCCGAGGCCGCTGGCGTGCCGCTGACACCTGGCACCGGCCTGCTGCAAAGTCTGGACGATGCGAAAGTCGCTGCACAGCACATCGGGTATCCCGTCATGCTCAAGAGCACGGCCGGCGGCGGTGGCATCGGTCTCTCGCGCTGCGATAACGCAGCCGAACTGGCCACGGCCTACGATTCGGTACAGCGCCTTGGCCAGAACTTCTTCAAGGACAGCGGCGTCTTCATCGAAGGCTTCGTTGCCAATGCGCGCCATGTCGAAGTGCAGATCTTCGGCGACGGCAAGGGACGCGTTGTGGCGCTGGGCGAGCGCGACTGCTCGCTGCAGCGGCGGCACCAGAAGGTGGTCGAGGAAACACCTGCGCCGCACCTGCCGGACGCGACCCGCGCCGCCTTGCTGGACGCCGCCGTGAAGCTGGGCGAAGCGGTGAACTATGTCTCGGCCGGCACGGTGGAATTCATCTATGACGCTGCGCGCGATGCCTTCTACTTTCTTGAGGTCAACACGCGCCTGCAGGTCGAGCATCCCATCACCGAGGCGGTCACCGGGCTGGATCTGGTGGAATGGATGGTACGCATTGCCGCTGGCGAGCCGCCATCCTTCGATGATCTGCCCACGCCGCGGGGCACTGCCATCGAAGTGCGCGTCTATGCCGAGAACCCCGTGCGCGGCTTTCAGCCTGCGCCCGGCATACTGACCGATGTTCAGTTCCCCGAAGACGTGCGCGTGGACACATGGGTGCAGACCGGCACCGAGGTGTCTGCCAACTACGACCCACTGATCGCCAAGGTCATCGCCTACGGGGCGCACCGCGAGGAAGCCCGCCAGAAGTTGCTGATGGCGCTGGAGCTGACGCGCCTGCACGGCAGCGCCACCAACCTGGACTACCTGCGCAGCATCCTGCAAAGCAGGGAATTTTCGGCCGGGACGGTGTCCACTTTGCTGCTGGACCGCTACGACTATGTCTCGCCCGTGGTCGAGGTGCTGGAATCGGGCACCTACACCACCGTGCAGGATTACCCTGGACGTACCGGATATTGGGACATCGGCGTGCCGCCCTCCGGACCGATGGACGACTACGCCTTTCGCCTGGCCAACCGCATCGTCGGCAACCACGAGAGCGCTGCCGGCCTGGAATGCACGCTGCAAGGGCCGACACTCAAGTTCCATGGCGATGCGGTGATCGCGCTCACCGGCGCGCCGGCACTGGCGACACTGGACGACGGTGAACCGCTGCCCTGGTGGAAGCCCATCGCGGTGCGCGCCAGCCAGGTGCTGCGCATCGCCAAGGCCAGCAGCGGTTGCCGCAGCTACATCGCGATCCGGCGTGGCATCGATGTGCCTGAGTACCTGGGCAGCAAATCCACCTTCGTGCTCGGCCAGTTCGGCGGCCATGCCGGGCGCACGCTGCGCGTGGGCGACGTGCTGCCCATCAGCCGGCCCGAGCTGGCGGTCTGCACCACGCCAGCGCCGGCCTGCGTGCCGGCCACGCCACCGCACGAACTGGTGCCCAGCTATGGCAAACACTGGGACATCGGCGTGCTGTACGGCCCGCACGGCGCGCCGGACTTCTTCAGCGAAGACAGCATCGCCCGCTTTTTCACGACCGACTACCAGGTGCACTACAACTCCAACCGCCTGGGCGTGCGGCTGGTGGGTCCCAAGCCCAAGTGGACGCGCAGCGACGGCGGCGAGGCCGGGCTGCACCCATCGAATGTGCACGACTGCGTGTATGCCATCGGCAGCATCAACTTCACCGGCGATACGCCGGTGATCCTGACCTGCGATGGCCCCAGCCTGGGCGGCTTCGTGTGCCCGGCGACCATCGCCAAGGCCGAGCTCTGGAAGGTGGGTCAGGTCAAGCCGGGCGACACCATCCGCTTCAGGCGCATGGGCTTCGATGAAGCCCTGGCGCTGGAGCAGGCGCAGGACAAGGCCATCCGCCTGCTGCGCCCGCTGCCGGACCTGTCAGCGCGGGATCTTCCCGCTGCACCGGCGACGGTCTCGGAATGCGTGCTGGCCGAGCTGCCTGCCGAAGGCCAACGCCCGGCCGTGGCCTACCGGCAGGCTGGAGACAAGTACATCCTGCTCGAATACGGCCCCAACGTGCTGGACCTGCGGCTGCGCCTGCGCGTCCATCTGCTCATGGAAGCGCTCAAGGCCGCGAAGCTGGACGGCGTGCATGAGCTTTCGCCCGGCGTGCGCTCTGTGCAAATTCACTACGACAGCCGCGTCATCGCGCAGTCGGTGCTGGTCGAACGCCTGATCGCCTTGGAAACGCAATTGCCCGGCGTGGAGGGTCTTCAGGTCCCGAGCCGCATCGTGCATCTCCCCATGGCCTTCGAGGATTCGGCCACGCTGGGTGCAGTCACACGCTACATCGAGACGGTGAAGGCCGACGCCCCCTGGCTGCCCAACAACGTGGACTTCATCCAGCGCATTAACGGCCTGAGCCGCCGCGAGGATGTTCGCACGACGGTTTTCGAAGCCAGTTACATGGTGATGGGCCTGGGCGACGTGTACCTGGGCGCGCCCTGTGCCGTGCCGCTGGACCCGCGCCATCGGCTGCTCACGTCCAAGTACAACCCGGCACGCACCTTCACGGCTGAAGGCACGGTGGGCATTGGCGGCGTGTACATGTGCATCTATGGCATGGACTCGCCCGGCGGCTACCAGCTCGTGGGCCGTACGGTGCCGATCTGGAATAAGTTCCTGAGAAACCGCCAGTTCGGCGCGGAGCCCTGGCTGCTGCGCTTCTTCGACCGGGTGCGCTTCTATCCGGTGACCGAGGTTGAACTGGATCAGTTCCGGGCCGATTTCCGTGCCGGCCGCACGCACATCAAAGTCGAAGATGCCGTGTTTGATCTGGCCGAGCACGAGCGGCTGTTAGCTCAAGACGCAAGCAGTATCGAAGCATTCCGGGAGCGGCAGCAGACCGCCTATGCCACTGAAGTGGCGCTGTGGCAGAACGACCCCAAGGTCGAGGCGGTGGAGGATGCCGAGGAGGCAGTCATGCAGGCTGTCGACGGAAGCGCGGTGGTGGCCGACATGTGGGGCAATGTGTGGAAGGTTCTTGTCGACGTCGGGCAGGAAGTCCAGATCGGCGAACCGCTGGTGATCCTGGAAGCCATGAAGATGGAGTTCCAGGTAGCCGCAAGTCAGGCAGGAACGATCGCGGCCTTGCATTGCAAGGCGGGCAAGCCTGTCGCCGCGGGAGACGCGTTGGTGGTGATTCGACCGCACCCTGTGGCTGCGACTGTGCCTTACGCGTGATGGGGGTGCGCCGCGGTCGGTATGCCTGTGACGTCGCCACCAGCGGGAAGCGCCAGTGCTCCCTGGTGGAGAGCTTCTTCGGCCAGCCCGAACGCGAGAGGATCGGGCGACGCTCCTATTGCCCAAGGGCGCCGTACGCGCAGAGGCGCTCGATTACATCGGAATGTTCAACACTCCCGACGCTACCCAGGTTCAATTGGCGACCTGTTTCCTGAGAGTTTGAACGGCGCTACGCGCAATGAGGGTGGTGTGTACCTGTGGAACCCTGCGCGTATCAATGAAGAAACGGAGTCAAGAAACGGAGTCAGGTTCACTGAAAAGTCAACCTGACTCTGAGGTTTCCCCACATTTCTTCCTGCGAGATCAAGCGCTTGGTGGGCCAGGCGGTGGAAGAAGGTGCGCGCATGGGGCACGCTTCAAGGTGATTAAGCCAGAGAAGAGTGCCGACCATGCGCGCCAGCGAAGTATTGCAGAAGTGCCTGTCTAACTCACTCTCCGGGATGCATGCGTTACGCCAACGTACCTTGCTGGGCGCGGTTGAAGCGCTAGTGCACGGGGGCCGACTGACGCTGATCGACATCGCACGCGCGTGGCCTGGCGCGACGCGGGTACGTGCGCCCCTCAAGGCATGCGACCGCCTGCTGTGCAATCGCACGTTGCAGGCCGAGCGATCCATGATCGAGCGGGACATGGCGCATTGGCTGTTGCGCGGCGACCAGCCGGTGATCGTCATCGACTGGAGCGATTTGAAGCCGGACAAGTCATGGTGTCTGCTGCGCGCAGCCGTGCCGATCGGTGGACGCACACTCACCTTGCTGGACATGGTGGTTGCCGGGAAACAGCAGGGATCGCCCGGCGCGGAAAAACGCTTCTTGCAACAGCTCAGGCGAATGATTCCAGACGATGTGCGTCCGATCCTGGTCACGGACGCCGGATTCCGCACGCCATGGTTTCGCGCGGTGTCGGCGATGGGCTGGGATTGGGTCGGGCGTCTTCGCGGACGCACGCAGGTCAAACCGCAAGACGTGCCCGATGATGCAGCGCAATGGATCGATAGCCGACGCCTGCATGCATTGGCGTCCAACCGTGCATGCGAATTGCCACCGATGCAGGCCAATCGCAGTGATCCACTCGATTGCCGTCTGGTGCTCTATGCCAAGACACGTCTGGGACGTCAGCAACGCAACCGCCGCTCGCCAGCGAAGGTCTCGCGTGCATCCTCCAGCTTGAAAGCAGCGGCGCGTGAACGCGAGCCGTGGTTGATCGTTGCCTCCCCACAGTTACAAGCACCCAGCGCGAAACACTTGGTCAATCTGTACGCACGAAGGATGCAGATCGAGCTGGCATTTCGTGATCTGAAGTCGCATCGCTACGGTCAGGCGATGGAAGACAGCCTGACCCGTCGCGGCGAGCGGTTGCAGATCCTGTTGTTGCTCAACACACTGGCCACCTTTGCCAGTTGGCTGGCAGGACTGGGATGCGAAGCCACCGGTATCGCCCAGTGGCTATCGCCACGCAGCAGTACACGCAAGCTCTACTCGACACTGCGTGTCGGCCGCCAGGCGCTGGCCAGGCGCTGGCCGATGGAACCTGTCTCACGCTGGCTAGAACGCTTACGTACACTGCCCGAAGCAGTGCGTGAGCAGATGACGCTGGTGCTTTAAAAACGTGGGGATACCTAAGAACCTGACTCCGTTTCTCCGGTCTCGCTCGGGCCCGCGTCATTGGCATGCAGGGGAGGCTGCAAGGAAATAGGGTCAAGTTCACTCAGAAAGTCAACCTGACCCCGTTATTACTGCGATCGACAAGGTACGACTTGCCGAAGACGGCTGGAATTCCCGCGATGCAGACAAAGTGTCGCTTGCCTATTCGCTCGACGCCCAATGGCGAAACCGTACCGAGTTCACCAACGGCCGGGAAGAAGCGCGGCAGTTCCTTGCGCGCAAATGGAACAAGGAGCTGGAGTATCGCCTGATCAAGGAGCTGTGGGCCTTTACCGAAAACCGTATTGCTGTGCGCTACGCCTATGAATGGCACGACGACTCAGGCAACTGGTTCCGCTCCTACGGCAACGAGAACTGGGAGTTCGGCGCCGATGGGCTGATGGAGCGCCGCTTTTCGTGCATCAACGACATGCCGATCAAGGAAAGCGACCGCAAGTTCCACTGGCCGCTGGGCCGTCGCCCGGATGACCATCCGGGGCTGTCTGATTTGGGTATGTGAGTGGGTGTACGCGAATGAGATGAAAGCCCTTGGCAGTGGTTGATACGCCCAGGGTTCCGTAGACACTCAAGACCCTCGTTGCGCGTAGCGCCGTTCAAACTCTACAGGGGACAGGTCGCCAGTTGAACCATGACGGCGTTGTGGGTTGTAGAACATCTCGATGTAGTCGAACACCTCGGCGCGTGCGGCGTCCTTGGTGGGGTAGATCCGCCGCCTGATCCGCTCGCGTTTGAGCAGACCAAAGAAGCTCTCCACCGGTGCGTTGTGCCCCAAGGGCAGGCTTCGCGCTCGTGGCAGTTGCCACGCCGACTCATGCTGCACACCAAGCCATGGGACGCCAGGAAACTGCGCCAGTCATCGCTGGTGTAGACAGACCCCTGGTCCGAATGAACCAGGCAACCAGCGCTGGGTTTGCGCCGCCACACCGCCGACAGCAAGGCCTGCACGACCAACTCGGTATCGGCTCGATCGCGCATCGCCCAGCCGACGACCTGCCTGGAAAACAGATCGATCACCACAGCCAGGTACATCCAGCCTTCATGCGTACGGATGAAGGTGAAGTCGCTCGCCCAGGCCGTGTCCGGCTCGGTCACGTCGAACTGTCGATCCAGCAGGTTGGCTGCCGCCTTGCACGGCGTTCCGCCATGGAAGCGCGGCTTGCGGCCATAGCCCACCTGGGCACGCAGTCCCTCGGTGCGCATCAATCGATGCACCCGATGGCGACTGCAACGCTCACCCAGATCGCGTAGATCCTTGGCAATCTTGCGATGCCCATAGACACTGCCGCTGGCCAACCAGTGGTGCTTGATCAGCCCCAGCAGGCGTTCGTCTTCCTTGGCGCGTTCACTGTCGGGCGACTTTAGCCACGCGTAGTATCCAGCCCGGTTCACCCGCAAAACCCGGCACATCGCGCACACCCTGAATTCTTCGCGGTGGACTTGCATGAAGAGGTACTTTGCCTTTACCCCTTGGCAAAGTACGCGGCGGCCTTTTTTAGGATGTCGCGCTCCTCCGTCACCCGGCGCAACTCGATCTTCAGCCGCCGGACTTCGGCGCTCTGGTCCGCCTCAGCGCGCTGTACTACGCCGGGCTTGCCGAACTTGCGCAGCCAAGCGTACAGGCTGTGCGTGGTGACACCCAGTCGCTCGGCGACCTCTGCCACCTTGAACCCACGATCGGTCACTTGCCGGACCGCCTCGATCTTGAACTCATCCGTATACCGCTTACTGCTCATGGACACCTCCGAATCAGCCATTTTCCATGGCCTTGAGATGTCTAGGAAATCCTGGGCGTATCAATCACGCGCAACACCACGCTGGTCGATAGTGCGACAGCCGCTGCCGAGGTTGCGGACCGGGCTGTTGGCAGCCGGCAACTGGGTGAGCGTGGGGCCGCCATTGGCGGCCGGTGCGCCCAGCAGCGGATCGGTGGCGCGTGCCAGGCCGGCGGTGAGGGAACTATGGAACAAGCCGCCCGCAGCGGAGTACTCGATCAGGTTGTTGCCGTTGCTGCTCTGGTCGCTGCAGAAGGTGCGCTCGGTCTTGGAGTAGAAGATGCTGTTGCGGATGTCGAAGCCGCTGCCGAACAACGTCGATCCGGGTGTGTTCTCGGCGAAGGTGACGTTGTTGAAGCGCACCGTGGTCTTGCCCTGGTCGCCATTGGATGGCTGCCAGCCCACATGCTGGATCGCCGCGCCCACACCCTTGGCGTAGTTGCCGTAGAAGGTGCTGTTGCTGACGTTGCAGGACGGGCCGTAGCAGTCCATGTACAAGGCACCGGCGTTGCTCTTTTCGGCGCGGTTGGAGATGAAGCTGGTTTCTTCGACGTTGATGATGCCCGGCGTCGTGATGGTGGTGCCGGAGTGTGTGGTATCGCCGAAGCCCAGGCTGATGCGCGCACCGCCGGCCGGGCCGCCATAGGCGATGTTGTTGGCGAAGGTGGAGTAGCGCACGTCGATGGTGTCCGGTGCATACGCCCACAACGTGGCGCCGCCGCCGCTGTTGGCCGCGCTGTTGTTGCGCACCACCGTGCCGCACACCGAGAGCGTGGCGCCACCGGCGGTGGCGTTGAGGTAGCCGGCGAGCGAGGCGCCGTCGGTGTCGATCGCGCCGCTGTTGCCGAACTGGTCGGCATCCGGGAAGCCGGCCGGCGCATTGATGGCCTGGTTGCCGACAAATTCGGAATTGACGATGGTCAGACGGCTGAGCTGCGTGTAGAGCGCGCCGCCCAGCCATGAGGTGTTCTTGGAGAACGAGCTCTTGACGATGGTCACGTCGGTATCGCTGCCGGCGAAAATGGCACCACCCCCAATGCTGCTGCGGTTGCTCAGGAACTGGCTGTTGATCACTTCCAGCTTGCCGCGGTAGCTGACCTTGATCGCGCCGCCACCCCAGGTGCCGGGCGCGTACTGGGTGTTGGATGCTGGTTGCACGGAGCTGCCGTTCTGCAGTTTGAGATTGCGCACCGACAGCGCATTGCCGTTCTGCACCTGGAAGATACGCGCGGCCTGGCGGCCATCCAGGGTGATCTTGCCCTGACCATCGATCACCGTTGGCGTGCTGGCGCTGATGTTGATGGTCTGGTTGACGGCGATGCTGGCCGCACGCGTGCCGCAGTTGAAGGTGACATAGCCACCTTGCGCCACCGCAGTGGCGAGTGCGCTGGCGGTACAACTGGCGGCCGTGCCGTTGCCGACCACCACGCCGGCATTGGAGTGCGCCCACGGCTGCGGCGTGGTGCACTGCGCCACCGATGGCACGGCAGCGATGGCCGCACTGGTGGTGATCAGGGCAAGAAGCCCTGCCGTCACGACGGTGGCATGAAGTGTCGAACGCATGGTGATGTTCCTGCTTGGAGAAAGGGATCGAAGGGGAGTCCGTTGCCCGCACGCAACGTCAACGGGTGATGACAGATGTGTTGCAAGCCGGAGCGTCGCTACCGAGGCGTGGCATGGTGCGCGATCACACGCATCGCGATGCCAACCCAAGTTCCAGAACACCACGCGTCGATGCGGCGCCATCGCGTGGCCGCACATCGCTTCGCGCATGCGGAAGCTGGCCACTGCAGCGATCGACCGATGCTGCAGTGCTGCATGCAATCGCCCGCTGCATGCAATGCGTTGCCGCATCGCGCGTTACCATGCTGCACTCTCGATCCTGTCGCGATCCCGGCAATGCCCGATGCACCCCGCACCCACGATGGCACGCCGGCCAGCCGCTTCCAGCTGCCTGCCGGCCCGTGGGTCTCGGTCTTCGATGCGCTGTGCGCCTGTTTTCCGGCGATCGCGGCCGAGCGTTGGCGCAATCGGTTTGAGCGTGGTCTGGTGCGCGATGCCAACGACCAGGCCCTGGCGCTGTCAGCGCCGTATCGCGTGGGTGCGGACATCCGCTATTTTCGCGAGGTCGCCGATGAACCGGTGATTCCGTATGTCGAGACCGTGGTACATGCCGACGCGCAGTTGGTGGTGGCCTGCAAGCCACACTTCTTGCCGGTCGCACCGGCCGGTGCGTACGTGCGTGAGACGTTGCTGACGCGACTGGTGCGGCGGCTGGACAATCCAGCGCTCGTACCGTTGCACCGCATCGATCGCGAAACCGCGGGGCTGGTGCTGTTCTCGGCCAACCCTGCCACGCGTGGGATCTACCAGGCCTTGTTTCGCGAACGGCGCATCCGCAAGCACTACTTGGCGGTAGCAGCGCCGCTGCCAGAGTTGAGATTTCCGTATGTGCACCGCAGCCGGCTGGAGCCGGGCGAGCCGTTCTTCCGCATGCGCGAGGGCGTGGGCGAACCGAACAGCGAGACAGTGATCGAGGTGGTCGCACGCAACGCAGACACCTGGACGTATCGGCTGGAGCCGGTGACCGGGCGCAAGCATCAACTGCGTGTGCACATGGCCGCGCTGGGCGCGCCGATCCTGCACGACCGGTTTTATCCCGCCCTGGAAGCGCAGCGGCCCGACGACCCGGGACGCCCGCTGCAGCTGTTCGCGCATACATTGGCGTTCGATGACCCGATTACCGGTGAGCCGCGGCGCTTCACCGCCACGACCGAACCGACAAAATCGGCGTGAGACGCGCGCGCCTGCTTCGCTAAGAAATCAGACGAGATATCTGGTTTTCAGATATCCGAAAAAGCGCGCTACGGTGGCCTTGCGGACATCCCGTCCGCTCACGTCGAGGACGGACGCCATGACTGCTCCGAAAGCCCCTGCAACCCACAGCCGGCACCATGCTCGGGCACCATTGCACGCAGAACCCTTCACCTTCGGCGTGACCCTGTAGCAGATCGACCGTTTCCACACACTGCTGCGCACGATCACCGCGCAGAGCGACATGGTGGCGGTCTGCAGCGGCAAGCCACTGGACGCCACCAGCCTCTCGGTGCTTGGCGAGAGCATCTTCAATGCCGCCCGTGCGGTGCGCGGTGTGGTCGATGAGATTTACGAACGGCGGCTCGGCGGCGATGGCCCGGCCGATGCAGCCGATGCGCGCGTGCAGCGGGGCGCCAGGGCCTGACTGGGCGCCGCGCGCAATCGCGTCGGCCTCAACGCACCTTGTACAACACCGCCGCACCCGGCCTGGGTTCGAACATCGGCACGGTCTGCTGCGTGAGCGCGCTGCCCTTGGCGTCCCACACCAGGGTGTCGGTGGGGTAGTCGTCCTTGCGGGTCATGCTGTCGATCTGTTTGGCGATGACGGTGGATCCGGCTTTCACTTCCGGGTTCCAGGCGAACACGCCCAGGCGCCCGTAGAACACGGCCGGTGCTGCGGCGTCCAGGCGACGGTCTGGGCACATGACCAGGCCGCGTTCCAGCATCACGCGCAGCGCGCCGACCGGGACGGCCTTGACGGTGGGTGTGGTGCGTTCGGTGCTGTGGCCGGGGCAGACATTGGCCGAGCGGGTGAGCATGTCTTCGACCACCTGACGGTCGGACTGCGCCAGCGCCGGCAGCGCGGCGGTGGACAGGGCAAGCATGGCAAGGGTGGATTTCCAGGGCATCTGACAACTCCTCATGAGGTGAGACTCCAACACTGCAGCCATTCACGTGCAGGCTGCTGCCAGTGACGCGCCCGGATGCTAGCAACCCCTGCGTTAAGCGCCGAGAAGGCGGGTGAGGGCGACGCCGTGCAGGCGATGCCCTGGCCCTGCGCGTGCAGTCCATGCCCGGCCGCCGCGCCGCGCTGCATGACGCAACGGCCGCTGACGCGCCTGGCGGCTGTCAGGAGTCTCCCGATTGAGCGGCAGCAGCGGCCCGGTTAGCGTGCGCGCACGTACTCAGCTGGACGACCCATGGAACGCGCCGACCTCATCGCAGCAGTGCTTACAGGCATGCGGCGCGCCGAAGATTTTCGCGCGCAGGGCTCGCTCTACAGCACCGCGCACAGCGAGCAGATGCAGGTGGACCACGGCAACGCGGCCGACGCCGAGCTGGTGCTGTCGATGTTTGCGTTCACCCCCGAACACCTCAAGTTGCTTGGCACCGCCGGCATCGAAAACCTGGGCGAAATCGTCTGCCACGCATGGGCGTTGAACGGTGGCAATAACGAGGGGCTGATCCGCTGGTTTCGCCAACCCATGAATGCCCTCGACGGCCAGACGCCTGCAGCGATGGTGCGTGGCGGGCGCATCCAGGTGCTGCTGCTGGTGCTGCGCCAGCAGGTGGAATGGGAATTGCCGCGCTCTGCCTGATGCCCGACCGACAATGCCGCGCATGCGATCTGGCAGGCGCGGTGCGGTTGCGGCAGGCGGTGCACGCGCGTAGCGCTGCGTGCAACGCGGTGATCTCAGCCGCTCACCGCTTCGGTCGCGCCACTGCGTACATCTCTGCGGCAATCTTCTTCATCAGCGCGTCGTTGTCATCGCCCTCGGTGTAGAGATCGAAGTGGGTGCGGCCTTCCAGATAGCGAAAATCGCTCCTGGCGCCCAGGCCATCCAGCACCGCCTGGAATTGATGCGCCGCGCCATCCAGGTAGAACGTATCGGCGGTGCCGACGATCAGATGGATCTTGCCGTCCAGATCCGGCTTGAGCGTGGGCCATTGCGCGGCCACGCGCGCGGAAATGTCGTAGTGGGTACGCCAGTAGGCCACCACGGCCGGGTCCACCTTGCCGGTGTCGCGGTCGAACATCGGCAGCGGGCGGCCGTCGGCACCGCGCGGCGAAAAGACCCACTCGAACGAGGTGAGCTGCCCGCCGTACGGGCCGAGCACGCGTTCGAGCTTGGCGAAGGTTTCCAGATCGGCCAGCACCTTGCCGTGGTCGCGGATCAGCGGAAACTGGCTGCCATCGGCGCGACGGTAGACGTTGGCACTGGGCGCGTACAAGTTCGGGCCGGTGAAGTCGCGGAAATCGCTGGAATCCGGCGAGGTAGACCACGTGCCGCCGAATAGTTTGGGGTAGCGCGTCTGCAACCACAGCGTGGCCCAGCCGCCGGACGAATGCCCGTTCAAGAAGCGGCCGCTGGCCTTGCCGTCCATCTTGTACTGGCGCTCGAGCGCCGGAATCAGCTCTTCGGTCAGCGCAGTGCCCCACGGGCCGTTATTGACCGAATCGGCGAACTCGTGGGTGCCGGTGGGCGTGGACTGATCCAGGAAGACCCAGATCATCGGCGGTATCTGCTTGGCCGCCATCAGGCTCCAGGTGGATGCAATGCTGCCGGCGAAGCGGTTGTAGTTACCGCCGAAGCCATGCGTGACATACACGGTGGGATAGCGCGTGGCGGCCTTGGCGTTGTAGCCGGGCGGGGTCAGCACACGGGCGCGCAGCGACACCGGCCGGCCCCAGAACGCGCTGAGCGACGGACTCACCATCGAGGCATCGGCGCTATGCAGCCTGGCTTCGGGCACCGCATCGCGCACCGCCTGCGGCGCACGTGGCGAGACCTGCCACGGATCGTCCGAGACCGGCACCTGCTTGCTCAAGGTCAGCGCCGGCAGCGGCTTGCCCTTGGCCAATGTCACGGCGGTGACCTCGCTCAGCAGATCGCCGCCATCGCGGCCGCTGTAGCCATAGCTGCCATCCGGGTCGAGCACGGCCTGGAACAGATAATCGCCGGCCGGCAGCGCAGAAAACCCGCGCGGGAAGGCGATATTGTCCAGATCGATCTGGACGCTGCCGCCGGGTGCCAGCGCGGTGACATCCTGCGCGGCCACCGCCACTGCGGTGGGGCGGAAGGGATTCATATTCACCTCCTCCACCTTGCCGTCTTTCCCGCTTTGTTTGGCCTGCGCCTGGGCATCCTTGGCCAGGGTGGCGAACACCAACAGGCGCCCGGACGTGGCCTGGTCGGTCGCCCCGCCCAGGGTGACGCGCAGCAGACGATGCGCCGGCGCCGGCTCGGCGGCGTGTACGGCACAGGCGCACAGCAGGCCAACGGCCAGGCCCAGGCGCGGGGCAAGACGATGCAGGGACATGCAGATCCTTGGAAGCGGATGGGTGGGGTGGGCTTGGTGGCCCTGTGCGGACTGTAGCCAGTTTCCGGGACGCTGCGCGCCCTGTGGGCGAGGTGAGGTCAGCGCATCCGATCTGCTTTTTCTTAAATGGTACCGTTACGGTGATATGAGTCGAGGTGTTCGGATTGGGTTCTTAAAGTCTCCGTTTGTGTGGTCAACAATAACGGAGTGATTTGGAACGAAATCGTTCACGCATCAAAACGGCAGGATGCGATCTGTGCCGCAGAGCTATGGATTCAAGATTCATGGTGTAGAAGCGCCGTTTGGCATAACAACACCTTTCGGCAATGGGCACATACTTGTTCCAGATCCGTCTGCGGATGCAGAGAAATTTGGCGGGGCAGTTTCTTATGTGGATGATCCGGAAGTAGAGTTGCTAAATTTCTCGCAGCGACCCAACATCAACAACATTATTTGGACGTGCCTCTGATATTGCGCGTATTAAATCCAAAGAATGGGAGGATCAAGAAGAGTAGCATTACGTATTAATGGCGTCCGAAGGGCCAAAACTAAGCTTTGCCCGCGCTCCTTCAGAGTATAGGAGCGCGTTGCTCAAAATGATGCAGGAGAAAGGAGGGCGGCATTCAGATCCCTCAGAATCCCTTTACATCGACATTCCGATTTCTGAGGAGGCTTTCGAAGAAATGGAGGTGATGCTTGGCCCAAAAGTCTCTCCCGCAGATAAAGATGCTGTGCGCGAAGCGGTAAGCGCCTTTGCTCCGTCCGCGCACTTAAAAGAAAGCGCACTAAAAATTCGATGACGAACGTTCGGTTGCAAGCTAGACGCCCTTATCAACGGATTAAAGGAAATCATGTATTTAATGGCAACGTCTGAGAATGAAATCGAATGCCGAATGCCGATTTATGACCGAAAATGTCGTATCAACTCCAAGGGTTAATGACGTCTAACGCCATCGCCTCGAATGGTGCCGTGTCGCGAGTGGCAACGGTCAATCCTTGCGCGGCTGCTGTTGCAGCGATGTAGGCATCGGCGCGCCCGAGTGTGAGTCCTGCGGTTCTGGCTTTCGATGCAAGCGCCGCAAATGCGTGTGATGCATCCAGATCGAATGCGAGCAGGCGCCCGTCGAACAGTGGCAATACCTCGCCCTCCAACCGAGCATGCAAGGTGGATCGCTTTCGGCCCTTGGGCATCACGGCAATACCGAAACGGAGTTCAGCCACCGTCACGACCGACAGGAACAGTGTCTCGACAGCTTGTGCATCGATCCAGGCGACGACCTGCGGATTAGGCTGAGGCCGCCAAAGTTCGGAGATGACATTGGTATCGAGCAGGATCACTTCAGACCGATCGGCTTGATCGCCGCCTTGCCGCGCAGCTTGTCGAAGGCATTGGCCTCTTTTGCGGTCAGGCCGGCGTCGCGGCCGATGCTCACCAGCAGTGAGCCGAGTTTGACCCGGTCTGCGGGTTTGGCCGCCAATTCAAGGATTGCGCGGATCTCCGCTTCGGTGCTGCGGCCATGAAGTGCAGCCCGCGCGCGGATCGCGCGATGCACGTCGTCTGGGATATTGCGGACGGTGAAAGAAGGCATATGGCCCTCCCGGTGACATCAGGGTGCTTGCACTTTAGAGAAGTGCAAGCACTCAGGCAACGTCAGCACGCCCGGTATCGGATGCAGTCATTCCCGCATTAGCAGGTAAGTGGAATCCGGGGCCAACCTGGCCCCACCCCACCCCTCACCGATACGGCCCCGGCCCACGCCAGACCGGTTCGCCCTGGCGGTAGACCTCCATCATGTTGATGACCTCGCGCGCGTCGCCGATGGTCTTCAGCTCCGGCGAATCCGGTGGCAGCAGGCGGCATTTGCTGGAGCCGCGTTTGAGCGCGACATCCAGCGGGCAGATCATGCGTTGCTGGGTGCCGGGCAGGATGATGGCGATTTCCTGCATGCCTTGTTCTTTCCAGGCGCGCAGCTGGGTTTCGCTGCGCACGTCGTAATAGACCTGGAAGCCGCCGATATCCAGGCTGGGCTGGGCGTTGTTGCGGTCGTTGCGGCGGCCCTGGCTGATGGTGGGGGTGTTGGCCATGCCGTCTTCGGCGCCGTCGGCGGGTTCGTCGAGCATGCCCGGCGGGCGGCCGGTCCAGGTATCCGGGCGGCGCTGGGCGGATGCCGCCGGCGGTGCGGGCGGTTGCGGCGGCGTGGGCCGTTGCTGGCGACGCGGCTGGCGGCGTTCGGCCAGGCTGCCTTGCGCGGTATCGCCCTGCGGCGGCACCGGATGTTTGGCTTGCTGCACCAGCGTGGACTGTACCGGCGAGGCAGCCGGTGGCGGCTGCACGGGCGTGGGTGTCGGTGGCACCGGGGTGGGCGAGGGCACCGGCTCATCGGGCTGCGAGGTGTCGCCGACGAAATCCACCTTGATGCGTCCACCGCTGGCCGAGCCCTGCGGCGGGGTCATGGTGGGGGTGGAGGCCGACAGCAGGATCAGCAACATCAGCACGTGCAGCAGCGCGCTGATCAGCGCGGCAATCCACGGTTCGATGCGTTCGATCAGCGGTTCGGTGCGTGGCAGCCAGTCGCTGGCATCCAGATGGACGTGCAACACCTGCAGGGCGCCGTCACGCACGCGGTAGACCAACACATACGGGGTCTGCTTGACCACCCATTCGCGGGTGCCGGGCACGCGGCCAACGCGGCCGCGGCCTGGTTGCTCGGCCAGAGTGCGGGTGGCTTCCAGCACCTGCCGCGCCATCGCGGCAGCGGCGGTCGGGTTGAGCGCGTGGTAGTGATCCTGGGCGTGTGCAAGCTGCGTGGCGGCCGGGACGGTCCAGTCACGCCGTAACATCAACGCCCCATCCGGCGAACAGTGCGCTCACCTGTGCCGGAGCCGTCAACGCGCCCTGATCTGCAGCGGCAATCCCTTCCTGCACCGCGGCCAGGAAGCTGGCGTCGGCCACGACGCGGACCACCTCGCCCCATCCAGCCGTCTCGGGCAGCGTGTCGATCAGCGTATGGGCGTCTTGCTTGATGGCGGACATGGCACGGCGGAGGGGGAGCACTGCGCAAGTCTACCCGCGCCGCTCCTGTTCGCGTGTGGCAGGCGCTGGCGTGCCCGCGCGGCGTTCACCGGACAGGCGGCAAGCGCCTGCGCGGCAACGGTCTGGGCAGCGACCGGCGGTGCTGCCGCCTGTAGAAAGTGACACTTGGCACCTTGTTCGTGCCCATGGCTGGTTTCATTCTGCGCGGGTCGCTCCACTCATCCGCAAAGGACTCGCCATGCCCGCCGCTGCCATCGCACCCCTGACGCCGTATCTCTCGATGGCCGCCATCGGCTACCTCTACTACCGGCGCATCCGGCGCAGCTTCGGCCGGCAGCAATGGAAGCCGGTGGCCACGGCGGTGCGCAGCGCCGTGCTGCTGATCGCGGTGGCAGCACTGGCGTTCGCGGTGTACGGCTTGCCGCAGGTGCGGCTCGGTATTGCCGCAGGCACGCTGGTGGGCATCGGCCTGGGTGCGTTGTCGCTGCGCTACACGCATGCCGAATGGGTGGATGGTCAAGGCTGGTACACGCCCAATCCCTGGATCGGCGGCGGTTTGATGCTGGTGCTGCTGGGGCGCCTGGCCTGGCGCTGGGCCGATGGCGCGTTCACTGCCGGTGCGGCGGCGGCCGGTTCGCAGGCCAGCCCGCTGACGCTGGGAATCGCCGCGGCACTGGTGCTGTACTCGCTGGTGCACGTGGGCGGGCTGTGGTGGCGCCTGCGTCAGCTGCGCTTGCAGGCAGGCGCGGCGGGGGCGGCACGCTAACACCGCCGTTATCGGCCCTGCGCGCTCACACCTGCGAGCGGAACGGGAACACCAGTTTCTCGCCAAGCTTCTGCCGCAACGGCCGCGCGCGCCAGCGCTCCAGCGAATACTGCTCGGCGCGTTGCAGATCGCGCTCGAACACCTCGGTCATGCGTGCAGCCAGCGTGCGGTCGTAGACATTCAGGCTGGCCTCGTCGTTGAGGCGGAACGAGCGGATGTCGAAATTGGTGGAGCCTACCGAGACCAACAGGCCGTCGATGATCAGCAGTTTGGTATGCAGCATGGTGGGCTGGTATTCGTGGATCTCGATGCCGGCCTGCAGCAGTGGCTCCCAGCTGGCCTTGGAGGCCAGCCGCACCGACACCGCATCGATGTGCTTGCCGGGCAGCAGCACGCGGATGCTGACGCCGCGACTGCGCGCTTCCAGCAGCGCGCGGGTGATCAGCGCATCGGGCACGAAATACGCCGCGGCCAGGTCGATGGTGCTGCATGCGGCGGCGATGGCGATCAGATACATCAGGTGCATGCTTTCGCTGCCGCCGGCCGGCGAGGCCACGAACAACTGCGCATCGCTGTCGCCGACCGCCTCCAGCGCCGGGTAGTACCGGGCGCCATTGACCACGCGGCCGGTGGTCTTGATCCAGTTGTCGTTGAAGGCGGTCTGCACCTGCGCCACCACCGGGCCTTCGATGCGGTAGTGGGTGTCGCGCCAATGGTCCGGATCCTGCGCGTCGCCCATCCACTGGTCGGCCACGCCCACGCCGCCGGTGAAGCCGATACGGCCGTCGATCACCAGCAGCTTGCGGTGCGTGCGGTTGTTGATGCGGTGCAGGTTGTACCAGGCCAGCGGGCGGTAGCGGTGCACGTCCACGCCGGCCTCGGTCATGGTGTCTACCAGTGCATGGTCCATCTTCAGGCTGCCGCCCCAGTCGATGGTGACCCGCACATCCACCCCGGCGCGCGCGCGCTCGGACAAGGCGTCGCTGAATTCTCGGCCGATCTCGCCCGACCAATAGATATAGGTTTCGAACGTGATGGTGTGCTGCGCGCTGCGGATGGCCTCCAGCATGGCCGGAAAGATCTCGCGGCCGTTATTGAGCACGTCGATCCTGTTGCCGGGCAGGATGGCCGGCCCCAGCAACACCGACATCTCGCGTTTGAATTGCGGATCGGCAACGTCGTAGAGGTGTTTGGGGATGTGCTCGAGCTTTTTCTCCGGCGTGGCGAAGTTGAGCAGCAGCAGCCCCACCAGCAAGGTGACCGCCACGGCGGCCACGATGATCCATGTCATGCATCCAACTCCGGTTCCCCTGCCATCGACAGCCCCAAGCGGCCGGCATTCTGGCAAGCCGGGCGTCATGGGGGCCGTGAAGGGGGATGCGTCCGGCGTCTGTGCGTCTCCGTGCCGGCCCAGGTGCTGGCCGGCAGGCCAGCGGCGCGCCTCAGCTCAGCGCGGGCGGGTCAGGAACGCTGCCGGAACCTGCGCGGTGAGCCATACGCCGTTGTCGGCCTTGAAGAACGGCAGGCCGTTGCGATGCATGCGCCCGGCGTCGACCCGCAGCACCACCGGCTCGCCGTAGCGCTGCCCCACCGATGCGGCGGTCTGCCTGTTCGGACAGATGCACATGGTGGCGCTGGCCTGGGCGCAAGCCCTCGGCCATGATCGCCGCGCCCATTCGCCTCAAGGCTGCGCTGCCGGAATCTGCGGCGCCTGCCGATGTCGCCCGGTCGTGCGTGCTGTTGCCCGCAGCCGCAAGCGACACACCGACGACCGTCGAAAGCGGGCTGAAGCGCGCGCCGCTGCCGGCCGTTGCCAGGCCTGTATATGCGCCGAAATGCTTACATGCGTCACACAAGCGCGCACCTATACTCCGGGGCTGTCCCACCGAAGAGGTTCTGACCGCATGAGCGCACCCCCATCGTCTCCGATCGCTGCCGGTTCTGGCACCGCTGCCGGTAGCCTTCGCCGCTCGGTGTCCAACACGCTCAAGGGCTCGGCCGGCAACCTCGTCGAGTGGTACGACGTCTACGTCTATTCGGTGTTCGCCACCTACTTCGAGTCGCAGTTCTTCTCCAAGGAAGACAAGAACGCCACCATGTTCGTGTGGGCGATCTTCGCGATGACGTTCCTGATGCGCCCGATCGGCGCCTGGTATTTCGGCCGTTTCGCCGACCGTTATGGCCGCCGCCTGGCGTTGACCATTTCGGTGTCGGTGATGGCGCTGTGCTCGTTCGTCATTGCGATCACGCCCACGGTGGCCACGATCGGCATCGCTGCGCCGATCATCTTGCTGGTGGCGCGCCTGCTGCAGGGCTTTGCGACCGGTGGCGAATACGGCACCAGCGCCACGTACATGTCCGAAGCGGCGATTCCGGGCCGGCGCGGGTTCCTGTCCTCGTTCCATTACGTCACGCTGGTTGGCGGGCACGTGCTGGCGCAGACCACCTTGCTGGTGATGCTGCATTTCTTCGATGCCTCGCAGGTCTCCGAATGGGGCTGGCGCGTGGCGTTCGGGCTGGGCGGCATCGGTGCGTTGGTGGTGTTCTGGCTGCGCCAGACCATGGACGAGTCGCTGAGCTCCGAATCCATCGCCGATTCGCGCACCGGCAAGGCCAAGGCGTCGGGCTCGATGCGCGAGCTGTTCGTCAACCAGTGGCGCCCGCTGCTGCTGTGCTTCCTGATCACCGCCGGCGGCACGATCGCGTTCTACACCTATTCGGTCACCGGGCCGAAGATGATCCAGACCGCGTTCGCCGGCGGCGACGTGATGGCCGGCACCATCATCAACCTGGTCGCGCTGACCGTGCTGATGCTGATGCAACCGGTCGGCGGCTGGCTGTCGGACATCGTCGGGCGCAAGACCTTGCTGGTGTTCTTCGGCATCGGCGGCGTGCTCTACACCTGGTTCCTGGTGATGGAACTGCCCAAGCAGACCGACTGGCTGACCGCGTTCGTGATTCTCACTGTGGGCTTTGTGATCCTGACCGGCTACACCTCGATCAATGCAGTGGTGAAGGCGGAATTGTTCCCTACGCATGTGCGCGCGCTGGGCGTCGGTCTTGGCTACGCGTTGGCGAATTCGGCGTTCGGCGGCACCGCGCCGTTGCTGTATCAGGCCTCGCTGAAGACCAACCAAGTGACCGAGTTCGTGATCTATGCGACGGCGGTGATTGCGGTGTCGTTGGTGGTCTACATGTTCTTCCTGACCAACAAGGGCAGCAACTGGCTGGACGACGAAACGGCGATGCATCAGCGCAAGCGGTGATGAGTGCGCGCGGGCTGGCTGTTTCCTTCTCCCTGCGGGAGAAGGTGCCCGAAGGGCGGATGAGGGTACGAGCGAAGCCTCGTGTAGTTGGAACGACACAAGGGCTTCGCCCCGTACCCTCACCCCAACCCCTCTCCCGTAGGAAGAGGGGCTGACGGCGGCCGAGTGTCGGCGTTCCCATGGGTATGCGGCGCCTTTTGCGCAAACACGCTGTAACGCAAACCAATCAACCCCAACAACGCTTCATCGCGATGCGCGCCTGCCGGCACTTTGCCCACGCGCGCCAGGGAAACATCCAGACGATCACGCAGAGATTCCGGCCCATGCAACGGACGCTTCTGCGCAACCTGCCGCCGGTAGTGCGCAGCCACATCGCGCAGAATCGCGTCCACCGCATCGCGACTGGACGCCGGCAAACCATGCCGTGCGCGGCGCAGCTGCAGGATGTTCAAGCCCACGCGCACTTCGTTGAGCATATCCACCGAGGCCAGCTCGCTGCCTTCCGGGGTCAATGCCAGCCGGGGCGCGAGCAGGCCAAGCAGGTCCAGCATGCGGGCGGCGAAGTGCTGCCGGTCCTGCGCGCCGCGGCCCTCGGCGGCATCGGCCAGCGTGCGCCAGCCCTGGCGCACCAGCCGGCGCGCGCTCCATTCGGCACCCACCGAGCGGAACAAGCGCGTCAGCACCACGGCAAATCCAATCCCCAGCACCATCGCCACCGCCGCGTTGACGAAACTCTGCAGGTTGGCGCTGTAGGTGTTCTGCAGGCTCAGTAGCGCGGTGAGGTTCACCACCAGCGGCAAGGCGATCAGCATGCTCTTGGGGCGATGCAGTAGCGCGCCCAATGGCAGGAAGCCCGCCGCCAGCACCAACACCAGCGTCGGGAAATCGTGGATGGCCGGGAAGATGCCGAACTGATAGATGCCGGCAACCACGCTGGCCACCACCGCCCAGGTCAGGAACGACAGCATGCTCGGCGCAGGGTCGTCCTGGGCGGCGAAAAACGCAGCAGTGACCGCGGCCATCATCGCGCCGTTGCCGCCGCCTTCCCAGCCGATGCCGATCCACAACACGCAGTACGCCATCAGCGCGAAGCCGGCGCTCAGCGCGGAAAACGCGGCCATGCCGAAATCGATATGGCGGGTGGTGCTGGCAGCTCCCGGCGCGTCGGTTGTGTTGCGCGGTGACCAGGTAAGGCGCTGCAGCACTGAAGGCTGCATGCGCGAACGCACAGCAGGTTCGCTTTGTGCAGTGTCAGCCAGTTCGGATGATTCGGCCGTGGCAGGTGGTCTCGCCGCAGCCGGCATCGCGCGCAGCACCGGCGTCGCCGTGCCGTGCACCACCGCCTGCTGCAGCGCGCGGCAGTCCTGCCACAGGTCGAGCAACTCTTCCAGCCGCAGCAGCAGGCTGGCCAGCAGCAGATGTTCGATGTCCTGATCCACCACCGGGCGTAGTGCGGCGATGCGTGCGCGCAAGGCGCCGACGTCCGCATCGCTGGGTGCTTCCTCGCCCTGGTCCACATAGGCTGCGACGTCCTCCAGCAGCGCGGCGGTGGCGAGCGGCAACGCAGACCCATCGCGCTGCAACGCATCCAGCCGATCAGCCATCGACGACAGCACCGGCAACAGCATCAGCATGCGTGCGCGCAGCTGCTCCAGCGTGGGTACGGCACCGGCATGGCGTGGGTCGTCGTGGCGCACGAAGGCGATCAAGGCCTCGAACTGCACCAGATCGGCCGCCAGCCGATTGCGCGGTGCCTGCGATGGGCCGCGCTGCAGCACCTGGCGGCACCACTGCGCCGCGTCCTGCATCCAGTTACCGATCCGCGCGGTGAGCATCGGCTTGACCGAGGCCGGGAACAGCAGCGACGCGAAGAGCACCGCCATCACCGTGCCCAGGATGATTTCTTCGCTGCGGGCCACGACGGTGTCGAAGATGCTTTCCGGCGAGGTGACCGCAGGAAACCCGATGAACGCGGTGGTGTAGCCGGCCAGCAGAAACGCATAGCCGCGCGGGCCGCGATTGAGCAGCGCCAGGAACAGGCATGCCGAGAGCCACAGCGCCATCGCCGCGCTCAGCAGCAAGGGCGTTTCCACCAGATTCGGCAGCATCACCAAGGTGGCCACGCCGGCCAGCAAGGTGCCGAGCACGCGGTACACGCCCTTGGCACGGGTGGGGCCGAGCAGTGGTTGCGAGACGATGTAGACCGTGGCCATTGCCCAGTACGGTCGCGACAGATTGCCGGCCAGCGCGACATACAGCGCCGCGATCGAGGCGGCAAAGGTCTTGGCCGAAAACAGCCAGGCCTGGCGATCGCGCAGCAACGGAATCATCGCGCAGCCTTGGTGTGGTTGCGCCCGGCGTCGGCATCCCAACCGCCGCCCAGCGCCAGAAACAGCTGGATCTGGTCCTGCGACACCTGCGCTTGTGCAGTGGCCAGGGTCATGTCGGCGGTGGCCAGGGTGCGCTCGGCGTCCAGGCTGGACAGGTACGGCGTGCGCCCACCCTGATACAGGCGCCGGTTTTGCGCCGACGCCAGCTCGGCCTGCTGTTGCGCCTGTTCCAGCAGATGCAGGCGGTCCAGATCCTGCGCATAGCGCGACAAGGTGGTCTGCACTTCGCGCAAGGCCTGCAGCACGGTGTTGTCGAACTGCGCCAGCGCAGCGTCGGCGCCGGCTTCGGTGGCGCGCACCCGCGCACGTGCGCCGCTGGAGGGCAGCGTCCAGGAAATCAGCGGGCCGAACGACCACGCGTGCGTGGCCGGCTCGCCGAAATCCGCCAGCAGGCCGGTGGCGCCGATCGAACCACCCAGGCGGATGTCCGGGTACAACTCGGCGGTGGCCACGCCGATGCGTGCGGTGGCGGCGGCGAGCCGGCGCTCGGCCTGGCGCACATCCGGGCGGCGCGCCAGCAGCGCGCGCCCATCGCCGATCGGGATCGGCTGCTGCAATGCAGGCGCGTGCGCGCAGCTGTCCACGCCGGCCGGCACCTCGCCGGGGGTCTTGCCGAGCAGCGCGGCCAATTGGTAACCGGCGGCCTGGCGGCGCGCGCGTAGCGGCGGCAGCGACGCTTCCAGCATCGCCACCTGTGCGGTGGCGCGCGCCAGATCGGGCGGCGTGCCGCGACCGGCCGCGATCAGGCGTTGGGTGATCTGGCGGCTGTGTTGCTGCAACTGCAGCGAATGCTCGGCCACCTGCAACTCATGGTTGGCGTGGCAAATCTCCACATAACTGCCGGCCACCTGCGCGGCCACGCTGACGCGCGCCAGATCGATCGCCGCCTGCGCCACCTGGGTGTCGGCGTGCGCGGCTTCGGCACCGCGTTGCAGCTTGCCGAACAGATCGAACTGGTACGACACGCCGAACTTGCCATCGGCCAGGTTGAACACCGGCAATTTTTCTTCCTGCAAAAACGCCTCGGCCGACACCTGCGCGCGGCTGACGCCGGCTTCCACTTCGTAATCGAAACCGCCGGCATCCATGGCCTGTTCGTAGACCGCAGCGGCGCGGCGCAGATTGGCACCGGCCACCTTCAGCTCGATGTTGTCGCGCAGCGCCTGCTCGATCAGGCCATCCAGCATCGGGTCCTGATACAGCGCCCACCAGCGCGCCGGCAGCGCGGCACCGGGTTGCACCTGCGCGTTGCCAGTGTCCAGAAAGGCGGCATTGGCGGCCGGCCGCCGGTAGGCCGACTCGGCCGGCACGGCGTAGTTCGGGCCGACCGTGCTGCAGGCAGTGAGCATGCTCAGCAGTGCGGCCACTCCCAGCGGACGCAAGATCGTGCGGTTCATGGCGCCGCCTTGGCCTGCACACGGGCAGGCGCGACGGCCGGGGTTGCCGGAGCCGTATTGGCCGTGTCGGGCAGAATGCTCACCGTGGCAGTGCGCCCTGCGATCAACTGCACATGCGCAGGTACGCGATCCAGCACGATGCGCACCGGGATGCGTTGCGCCAGCCGTACCCAATCGAACGCCGGCGTGACATTGGGCAATGCGCCTGCGCTGCCGCTGCGGTAACGGTCTTCGATCCCGGCGGCGATGCTCTGTACATGCCCCTGCAGCGTGACCGGCTCGCCCATCAGCTGTACGTCCACGCGCTGGCCGGGGTGCACGCCCTGCAGGCGGGTTTCTTCGAAGTAGCCATCGACACGGAACGAGCCGGTGTCCAGCACCGCCACCACCGGACGCCCGGCGTTGACGTAGTCGCCCACCCGCACGGTGCGGTCGCTGACGCGACCGTCGGCCGGGCTGCGCACCTGGGTGCGGTCCAGGTTGAGCTGGGCCAGATCCACCGCCGATTGCGCGGTGGCCACTGCGGCCTGCGCCTTTTGTACGTTGGAGCGGCGCACTTCGGCATCTTCGGCGGCGACCAGGTCCTGCAGGCTGCGGTCGCGCGCGATCTCGCGGCGCAACTGCGTCAGCGTGGCCCGGCGTTCGGCCAGCGCGGCGCGCGCCTGTTCCAGCGCGATCGCGTAGCGCGCGCGGTCCACCACGAACAGCAATTGCCCGCGCCTCACCGGCTGGTTGTCGGCCACGGCCACCGACTCCACCAGCCCGGAGACATCCGGCGCCACCTGCACCACATCGGCGCCCACGTGCGCATCGCGCGTCCACGGCGCCTGCATGTAATACCGCCACAGGTGCTGCAACACCAACGCGGCCACCACCACCATTGACAGGGTCAGCAGTGCCGGCCCCGCGGTCTTGATCAGCTTTTTCACGATTGCATCCAACGGGTAAGGAAGAACAGGCCGCCCAGCAGTGCGATGTACAGCGCCAGGTTGAACAGCGCCGGGTGCCAGATGTAGCGGTAGGCGCCGGCGCGGGTCAGCAGCGCGGCGATGCCTCTGTTGAGCAGATAGGCCAGCGTCATCAACGCCAGCAAGGTGGGTACGAACACACCGTAGAGACTGAATTCGCCGTACATCGGGCACATCCTGGAGAAAGAACCACAACACCCGATGCAGCGCGCACGGGCATCGGAAAGGGCACAACGGGCGTCGCGCGCGACGCCGACAGCCGACTCAGTCGGCCTGGCTCAGCCGCGCATGCGCCTGCGCGATCTGCTCCCACAAGGTCAGTACCACCTGCACGTCGGCATCGCTGAGTGCGCCAAACACCTGCGCACGCAGTGCGTCCAGGCGGATCTCGATCTGGCCAACCAGCGCCTGGCCTGCATCGGTGAGCCACAGCTGGTTGGCGCGGCGGTCGCTGCTGTCGGCCTCGCGGCGCAGCAGGCCCTGCGCGGCCAACTTGTCCAGCAAGCGCACCAGCGAGGGGCCTTCCATGCCCAGTTGCTGGGCCAGCGCCACCTGACGGATGCCGCCGCCGGAGCGCCCGATCATCAGCAATGGCCCGGTGCAGGCGCTGGACAGGTCGAACTCGGAGAACGCCTGGTCGGCCAAGCGTTGCCACTGACGGGCGGCCACCAGCAGGCCGGAACTGAGCTGGGCGCGTGGAGAAAGAGCGGTTTTCATAATAGATAGGATGCTATCAATTCATAAATGAATCAGTAGTCACTGAATATCCGCATGCTGGCGCAACCGCCACTGGGGCGGCCGGGCAGTCCTCAGGTACCATGCTCGCCCCCTTTGGGTGAACCTGCGCATGAGCCAGTCCAACCAGCCCGATTCCCCCGTGACCCAGACCCAGGCCGAAGAGGCCGTGCGCACCCTGTTGCGCTGGGCGGGCGAAGATCCCACGCGTGAGGGCCTGCTGGACACACCGCGCCGGGTGGCCGAAGCCTACGGCGACTGGTTCAGCGGCTATCGGGACGAACCGCGCGAATACCTGGAACGCACGTTCGAGGAAGTGGCCGGCTACGACGAGTTGATCGTGCTGCGCGACATTTCCTACGAAAGCCATTGCGAGCACCACATGGCGCCGATCATCGGCAAGGTGCACGTGGGCTATCTGCCGCGTGGCAAGGTCGTCGGCATCAGCAAGCTGGCGCGCGTGGTGGAAAGCTATGCGCGCCGCTTCCAGGTGCAGGAAAAGATGACCGCGCAGATCGCCCAATGCATCCAGGACGTGCTGCAGCCGCTTGGCGTGGGCGTGGTGGTGGAAGGCGCGCACGAGTGCATGACCACCCGCGGCATCCACAAGCGCGGCGTCAGCATGGTGACCTCCAAGATGCTGGGCAGCTTCCGCGAGGACGCGCGCACCCGCGCCGAATTCCTGCAGTTCATCGAAGTGGGCGGCAAGCGTTGAGGCAGTCGCGGCAGCGCCCATGAAGCACCAGGCCCGTATCGCCGGCTATCGGCAACTGCGCGAGCAGCCGGTATGGAAACTGCTTGCCGCCGACCACGCACCCGAACTGATCGGCCTGCTGCAGACGGTGCTGATGGATGGCGAACGCCGCCTGCCTTCGGCGGTGTTGCACGCGCGTTTGCAGCGCCAGCTCGACGCCTTGCGCGCCGACGAGCTCTCGCGTGAACTGCCGCGCACCGCACAGGCGTATCTTGCGCATTGGTTGGCACAGGGCTGGTTGGAACGCCGCCTGCCGGAAGGCGCAGCCGAAGAAGAATACGAACTCTCGCGTGCCGCGACCCAGGCCATCCGCTTCATCGTCGGCCTGCGCGAAAGCAGCAGCAGCGCCACCGAAAGCCGCCTGTCGCTGGTGATCCAGCAACTGGTGCAGTTGGCCGGACAGACCGAAGCCGATCCAGAGCTCCGGCTGGCCGCGCTGCGCGACGAACGTGCGCGCATCGATGCCGAGATCGAACGCGTGGCCTCCGGCCGCGTGGCGGCGCTGGACGGCAAGCGCGCGCTGGAACGTGCACGCGACCTGATCCATCTCTCCGACGAGCTGGCCGAAGATTTCCATCGCGTGCGCGACGACTTCGAGCAGCTCAACCGCCAATTCCGCGAGCGCATCATCGACGACGAAGGCGCGCGCGGCGACGTGCTCGAACAACTGTTCGACGGCGTGGACGTGATTGCAGACAGCGAAGCCGGGCGCACCTTCGAGGCGTTCTGGAGCCTGCTCAACGACACCCAGCAAAGCAGCCAACTCGACCAGGCGCTGGATGCGCTGCTTGCCCGTGGGTTTGCCCGCAAGCTCGATCGCCGCGAACGCGCCTTCTTGCGCGGGCTGACCGGCACGCTGCTGGAGCGCGGTGGCGAGGTGCACACGGTGATGCAGCATTTCGCGCGCAGCCTGCGCGGTTTCGTGCAAAGCCGTGGGTATCTGGAACAGCGCCGGCTCAATCAATTGCTCAAGCAGGCGCAGGGCGAAGCCTTGCAATTGCGCGACAGCCTGCACGCCACCACCGCCACCGGCTATACGCAGCCGCTCAGCAGCAGCCGCCTGCGCTCGTTGTCGCAATGGCGGCTGCACGATCCACGGCTCACCCAGGTCGATGGACGCGTGCAGGCCGCCGACGCGGCCGAGATCTCGCTGGACAGCGTGGGCGATCTGGTCGCGCAATCGGAGATCGATGTGCGCAGCCTGCGCAACGACCTGCATGAGCTGCTCGGCCAACGCCCGCGGCTGACCATCGGCGACGCCTTGCAACAACGCCCGGCCGTGCAGGGCCTGGGCAGCGTGATCGGATACCTGTCGCTGGGCACGCGCCACGGCATGGTGATCGAAGGACAGATGGAAACGGTGCAATGGGAAGGCAGCGACGGCGCCGTGCGGCGCGCACGCATTCCCTTGGTGTGGTTTACCCGGGAGAAACGCAATGAACTGGTCTGAGGACACTGGCCTATACACCGACGAGGACACCGGGGCGCCGGCCATCGACGACCGCATGCCGATGGCGCAAACATCCAGTGCCGAGCCGCGCGGCGAGCTGTTTTTGGGCGACACCGGCACGCTGCCGTTCGATGCGCGGCGTGCGCTGTGCCAGTTGCTGGCAGGGCCCAGCATCGATGCGCAACGTCACGGCGCGCTGTGGCCGGCGTTGTTGCGCAACGAGGTGGCGATCCGCCAGGTGCTGTGCGAACTGTTTCTGGAGTTGGTGCTCGACCGCGAGGGCGGGGTGGCCTTTACCCGTCAGGCCGACACCGCAGAGCTGGAATCGCCCACGCTGCTGCGCAGTGCGCCGCTGACGTTTATCGAGTCGGTGTTGCTGCTGTTCCTGCGCCAGCAACTGGCCGAGGCCGACACGCGCGGCGAGCGTGCAGTGGTGGACGAGGCGCAGTTGGTGGAAGCCTTGTCGGTGTACGAAAAGAACGTATCCACCGATCGGGCGGGCTTCGCGCGGCGGGTGATGACGGCGATCGGCAAGATGCGCGACAACCAGTTGCTGTCGCGCTTGCGCGGCAGCGAGGAGCGCTATGAAGTGTCGCCGGTGTTGAAGCTGTTATTTTCGGCAGAAGATGTGCAGGCCTTGGTGGTGGCGTATCGGGAGCTCCGTGAGGGCGAGGTTGCGCTGGATTGATGCCTCTTGGATCTCCCTTCTCTCTCCGGGACATTGTCCTCCTTCATGGGGGAGAAGGTGCCCGCAGGGCGGATGAGGGGCTGGTGTCAGGCGGTACTTGAAGTGTTACGGGTTGTATTTGGTAGAGCAAAGCTTTCACGCCCTTGCGGGCGCGAGTCACTTTTCTTTGCTTGTGCAAAGAAAAGTAACCAAAAGAAAGCACACCCCGTCCTCGCGCCCTGCGCGCCTGCGGCGCTGCGGGTGCGCAAGTCCGGCAGAAATTTTTGTAAGGGACATCCATGTCCCTTACAAAAACGTCGCGCATCCATGCGCGCCGCCCTGCGGGTTGTCTCTGCCGGCCTTGCCGCTGCGGCATGGGGCCCCGACATGCAAACTGCAGAAGCAACAGCAACAGCAACAGCAACAGCAAAGCAGTAAGGCTGGGATGCGGTAACGGAGACGGGGTGATGGTGGTCGCGATCGGCCGATGTCGAAAAAGTGGGTGGTGCAGGTGCTCCAAGGACCGCAATTTTCTGTCGCATGCGCGCGACCTTCGCACAACCCGGTCCAAGGCACCTGTTTGTGTAGGAACGACCCTGGTCGCGAGGCCGTCCATGCACTCCATTCGCTACCCTGCTCAAGTTCTTCCCGTAACACCGCACCACAAGGAACTGCTTCACCGCTCGTGATGGTCTGTCCTTGGCGTCTCTTTCGTTTCGTTTTTGGTGAGTGAGCAATGAATTCCCAGTCCAATCTGTCGCCGGCGCAGCCGGGTGCCTCCTTGTTTGCCGAGACGCTCGCCGAGCAACGTGCGCAGCAGTTCCGCATGCGGCGCTTGCAGGTGCACAACTGGGGCACCTTCAATGGGCTGACCGAAGTGCCAATCGCGCAGAAGGGCTTCCTGTTCGTTGGGCGTTCGGGCTCGGGCAAGTCCACCTTGCTGGATGCGATGTCGGCATTGTTGACGCCGCCGAGCATCGTCGACTTCAACGCTGCCGCGCGCGAAGCCGAACGCAGTGGGCGCGATCGGAGTCTGGTGTCGTATGTACGCGGTGCGTGGGCCGATCAGCAGGACAGCGCGTCCGGCGAAATCGCCACGCAATACCTGCGCAAGGGCGCCACCTGGACCGCATTGGTGTTGGAGTACGCGAACGCGCATGGCCAGACGGTGAGCCTGATCCGGTTGTTCTGGATCGCCGGCAGCGGTAACGCGGCGGCCGATGTGCGGCGTCACTACATGGTCGCGCCACGCCGTTTCGACGTGGCGACCGAGCTGGATGGCTTCGATCTCGACCTGCGCAAGCTCAAGGCGCGATTGGGCGATGAAGTTGCGCATTTCGACGGCTTCGCCGGCTATGCCGAACGCTTCCGGCATGCGCTGGGCATCGGCAACGAGATGGCGCTGCGGCTGTTGCACAAGACCCAGTCGGCCAAGAACCTGGGCGATCTCAATGCATTCCTGCGCGGTTTCATGCTGGACGAGCCGCGGACCTTCGAAGCGGCCGACCGGCTGGTGGAAGATTTTGCCGAGCTCGATGGCGCGCACCATGCGGTGGTCACCGCCCGGCGCCAGGTGGAAACCCTGACCCCTGCGCGCGAGCACCACGCGGCGCTGATGGCGCTGCGCCACAGCGTCGGCGAGTTGCGCGAGTTGCAGCTGGGCGTGGACAGCTACCGCGAGCAGCAGCGGCTGGCCTTGCTGGAGGAGCGGCTGCAGGAGCTGGACAACCAGGACCGTGGACTGGCCGGCGAAGAAGGCCAGCGCCGCGAATCGCTGGATAACCACGAACAAAAACTGGTCGGCCTGGAGCGCGAGCAGCGCGCCGCCGGGGGCGAGCAGGTCGAAGAACTGGAACGCGAACGCGCACGCGTCGAGCGCGAGCGCGACGAACGCCTGCGCCGCCGTGCACAGATCGAACAGGCCTGCCGCCAGCTCGGTACCGCCCTGGCGGCCGGCGCCAGCGGCTTTGCCGCGCAGATTGCGCATGCGCAGACCGTGCTGGATAACGGCAAGCACGACGCCAGCGCGCTGGATGACGCCATCGCCGAGCGCATGGGTGCGCGGCGCGACGACGAGCGCCGCTTTGCCGAAATCCGCACCGAACTGGAGGCCCTGAAACGCGCGCCATCGAGCATGCCGGCACCGATGCAGGCCTTGCGCGCGCGGCTGTGCGAAGACACCGGCATTGCCGAGGCCGCGCTGCCGTTCGTTGGCGAGCTGGTGCAGGTACGCGAGGACCAGACGGCCTGGCGCGGCGCGATCGAGCGTGTGTTGCACGGCTTTGCGCAATCGCTGCTGGTGGACGAGCGGCATTACGCGCAGGTCAGCGAATGGGTCAACCGCACCCATATCGGTACGCGCCTGGTGTACTTCCGTGTGCGCCGCAACGACGAGCTGCATTCGCGGCGGGTCGATCCCGGCGCGCTGCCCGGCAAGCTGCAATTGCGCGAGCACGCCTTTACCGAATGGCTGCGCAACGAGCTGACCCGCCGTTTCGACTACGCCTGCGTGGACAACGCCGCAGCGCTGCGCAACGCCGACCGCGCAATCACCCGCGAGGGCCAGGTCAAGCATCCTGGCGATCGCTATGAGAAGGACGACCGCCACGCGGTCAACGACCGCAAGCGTTGGCTGCTCGGTCACGACAACCGCGACAAGCTCAAGGTGTTCGAACGCGAAGCGCAGACGCTGGCTCAGCGCATCGCCAGCTGCGATGCCGATGTGGCAGCGCTGCGCAAGCAGCGTGAGCAGGACCAGGAACGCCAACTGGCCGCGCACACCCTGGTGGAGCGCGACTGGGACGAGATCGACGTCGGCCCCAAGCTGCAGCGCCTGAGCGATATCGACGAACAGTTGGTGCAGCTGCGCGAAGGCAACAGCGGCCTGCGTGCGCTCGGCCAGGCCATCGACACCGCACGCACCCTGCGCGAACAGGCCAAGCGCACCTACGAAGATGTGCGGCTGGAGCGCGCGCAACTGGCGCGCGAGCGCGTGCGGCTCGAACAGCAGCAGGCGGCCTGCGCGGGCCGCGCAGGTTCCGCCACGCTCACGCCCACCCAGTTGCAGGGCTTGCGGGAACGGCTTGCCGCATTGACGCCGCTGTCGCTGGACAATCTGGAAGCGCATTTCCGCGTGGTCGAACGTGGCCTGGCCGAGCAGCTGGCCGACAGCCAGGGCCGCGACAGCCGGCTCAGCGCGCAGTTGCTGGAGTGCTTCCGCAAGTATTGCCAGCAATGGCCCGAAGACAGCGGCGATTTCACCGTGAGCCTTGCCAGCGCCGACGATTTCCTAGCGCGTCTGGACCGGCTGGAAAGCGATGGCCTGCCGCGTCACGAGCATCGTTTCTTCGACCTGTTGCAGACCCAGAGCAAGAACAACCTGCTGGCCTTGCAGCGCCACACCGCCGAAGCCCACAAGGGCATCAAGCAGCGCATGGACGAGGTCAACGCCAGTCTGGAGCAGGTGCCGTTCAATCGCGACACCGTGCTGACCATCGAGGTCGGCGACCGCCGCCTGGCCGAGGTGCAGGAATTCCAGCAGCAGTTGCGCGCGGTGCTGTCGCATCAACAGACCGAAGACCGTGCCCTGGCCGAAGCGCAGTTTTCCACCTTGCGTGCGCTGGTGGCACGCCTGGGCGCGCAGGAACCGGAGGCACGCCGCTGGCGCGAACAGGTGCTGGATGTGCGCCTGCATGTGGAGTTCATCGGTGTGGAACTGGACGCACAGACGCGCGCGCAGGTGGAGATCTACCGCAGCGGCGCCGGCAAGTCCGGCGGTCAGCGCCAGAAACTGGCAACCACGTGCCTGGCGGCCGCGCTGCGTTACCAGCTCGGCGGCGAAGACGGCGAACTGCCGCGCTACTGCGCGGTAGTGCTGGACGAAGCCTTCGACAAGGCCGACAACGAATTCACCGCACTGGCGATGAATATCTTCGAGAACTTCGGCTTCCAGATGGTGGTGGCCACGCCGTTGAAGTCGGTGATGACCTTGGAGCCCTTCATCGGTGGTGCGTGCTTTGTCGAAATCAGCGGCCGTCATAACTCCGGCGTGTTGCTGATCGAATACGACGAGCAGGCACAGCGATTGAAGCTGCCGGAGCGCTCGCGCGGCGATGAGCCGGCAGTTGCCGATGCCACTGACGCTGCGCCGTCGATCGAGGCTGCGGCCGAGTCAGCAGGAGTGCAGGGCGCTGCAAGCGCAGATGGCATGGCAACCAACGGCGTCCCAATGCACACGGCATCGCCTGCGACGGAGGAGACCCCGCCCGCAGCGCAGGAAACGCAGACTGGTCAGCGCAAGCCGGCAGTCGCGACGACGAGCAAGCAGAACAAGACCGCCAAGACCGCATCTTCCACGCGCGCTGCGGCACAGCCTCAAGCAAAACGCCCGAAGAAATCGCCTTCGCGCACTCCTGCTCTGGCTGGCAAGCCGGCATCGGACAAACGCCCAGCGGGCGTGCCGGCGGTGTCGTCAGGAGTCGCATCCAGGTCCAACGTGGGCAAGACCACTCGGTCTTCAAAAACGCCGGGCAAGCCGATTGCGGCCACAAGCGCATCCAACGCCACATCCAGGAAGGTCGCCGCCGCATCTGCGGCATTGAAAACTGCCGCAGCCAAGCCACGTGCAACAGCCGCATCGACTGGTCAGCCAGCGCGCGGCGCCGGCAAGACAACCTCGACGCGCGCGGTGGCTAAACCGTCACCGGCCACAACGCGCGGCGCCAAGGCAGGCGCCCCGCGGTCGCGCGGCAAGCGCTGAAGACAGTGCACGGGCGACGCCATCTGCAGGTGGCGTCGCCGTTTCGACTACGCTGCGTTGGCAGCGGGTTCCAGTGATTAGTGCAGCAGATCCCAGCCCATCTTGCCGATCAGTACGATCACCAGTACCAGGAACAATTTGCGGATCAATGGCGTGCCTCCGCGTAACGCCATCCGTGTGCCGGCCACCGCGCCGGCCACGTTCGCCGCCGCCATCGGCAGGCCGATCGCCAGCATCACCTGCCCGCTGGGCAAGAAGAACGACAACGCCGCAAGGTTGGTGGCCAGGTTGACCACCTTCGCCGCCGCTGAGGCGCGCAGGAAATCCAGTCCGAAAAAGCGAATGAACAGAAAGATCAGGAAGCTGCCCGTGCCGGGGCCGAAGAACCCGTCGTAGAAGCCGATGGCCGCTCCCATCGCCAGCGCGGTGGCCAGTTCGCGCCGGCCGACCTGACGTGGCCGATGCAGTGCGCCGAAGTCTTTCTTGACCAGCGTGTAGATCAGCATCGCGATCAGCAGCATCAGAATCAGCGGCCGCACCGCCTGCCTGGGCATCAGGCTGACGGCGGTCGCGCCCAGGAACGAGAACGTAAACGCCGCGGCGGTGGCATACAGCACCGGCCGCCACGGAAAGCGCACCGTGCGCGCGTATCGCCACGCCGACGCAGCGGTGCCGAACATTGCGCTGAACTTGTTGGTGCCGAGAATCAGCGACGGCGCCTGCTGCGGCAGCGTCGCAAACAGCCCCGGCAACTGGATCAATCCGCCACCGCCGACCGCCGCATCCACCAACCCGGCCACGAACGCAATGCACAGCAGCCACGGCAATTCGGTGGGAATCAATTCCAGCAAGACCACGCTCCGCGCAACGGGGGCGACAGCATAGCCGCCGCTCCCGCTTCCCGCTTCGCAACGCAATCCCCAATCCCCAATCCCCAATCCCCAATCCCATCCCGCACAATCCCCGCATGCCGACCACACCCACCGACCCCTGTCCCTGCGGCCGCCCGGCCGATTACGCACGTTGTTGCGGCCCATATCACGCCGGTGCCGCCGCGCCCGACGCCGAGACGTTGATGCGCGCGCGCTACAGCGCCTACGTGCGCCGCGATGCTGCGTACCTGCTGGCCAGCTGGCATCCGTCCACGCGCCCGGCCGCGCTGTCGCTGGACGAAGGCGGGCGCACCACCTGGCTTGGCCTGACCGTGCAGCGCACCCTCGATACCGGCCCCGAAACAGCCGAGGTGGTCTTCCTGGCACGCTATCGCATCGGTGGCGGCAGCGCAGTCCGCATGACCGAACACAGCCGTTTCGTGCGCGAGGCAGGTCACTGGTTCTACCTCGACGCACGTTGATCCTCCACGTCGACCGTTGCCCCCCACCCAACCAGACGTCGCCAGCCGCCGCGCGCCCCTCGATGCGCGGCCCACCAGGCCTGTTTCGCCCGACGAACGGTCTTCACTCCCCTACTTGTCGACGCCGCGTTCGCAGCCGATCGCCGAAGCTTGCCGCCCAGGCGAACTCCGCCGCGGGGGACTTGGATCATGGCAACCTTCAATCTCTGGCAATGGGTGCTTCTGGCGGCGGTCGTGTTCGCGATCGTGCTGCCGGCGTGCGTGGCCACCGCGCTGATTCGCTTCGGCCCGCGCCACGATGCACCGCGCCATGCCCGCACCCGCCGAGTGACCGAAAACGCCCCGACCGCGCCGGCCCTGTCGATGCTGACCGGGATCGCCGGCGACGGCAGCTGAGCCAGTCGGAGCGGCGGCACGATCGCTCGCATCGAGCCTCCGGCCTCACCCAGGAACGCATCACGCATCACGCATCGCCATCCTGCACGCCTGCCACCACCCAGGTTGGCTATGCTCGGCGGCCCGACTTGTCGCGCAGGAGCGCTTCACCGCATGACGTCTGCCCACCCGCCGGCCATCGCGCCATGACGCTGTCCCGGGGCGCGTTGCCGTTCGTGTTGGGACTGCTGCCGCTGGCGGCCTGCGCCGATCCGGCCTTCGATCGCTGCCTGGCTGGCCTGCAGACGCAGGCCGCTGCCAAGGGCGTGGACGCTGCCAGCTTTCAGCGCTTCACCGCCGGGCTGGCGCCCGATTCCAGCGTCCTGCCGCTGCTGGATGCGCAGCCCGAATTCACCACGCCCATCTGGGACTACCTGGCCAGCCTGGTCGACAGCCAGCGCGTCACCGATGGCCAGGCCATGCTGGTCACCCACCGCGAACTGCTCAGCCGCCTGTCCGATCAAACCGGCGTGGACCCAGCCACCATCGTGGCGGTGTGGGGCGTGGAGAGCGATTACGGCCGCGTCACCGGTAAGCGCCCGCTGCTGGTATCGCTGGCCACGCTGTCGTGCGCGGGCCGTCGCCAGCCGTTCTTTCGTGGCGAATTCCTCGCCTTGCTCAGCCTGCTGCAGCAAGGCGATCTGTCGGCGGACGGCCTCACCGGCTCCTGGGCCGGCGCGTTCGGGCAGACCCAGTTCATGCCTTCGACCTACGCCCGCATCGCGGTGGATGGCGACGGCGACGGCCGCCGCGATCTGGTGACCAGCATTCCCGATGCACTGGCCTCCACCGCCAACTACCTGGTCAAGGCCGGCTGGGAACGCGCCCGTCCGTGGGGCATGGAAGTCACCCTGCCGCGCGGTTTCGACGCCAGCAAGGCCGGGCGCACCCGCCGCCAACCGCTGCAGGCCTGGCAAAGCGCCGGCCTGCTCGGCACCGACGGCAAACCGCTGGCACCAACCGGGCTGCCGGCAGAAACGCCGGCCGCCTTGCTGCTGCCGGCCGGCGCCACCGGCCCGGCGTTCCTGGTGTTCCGCAACTACGACGCGATCTACGCCTACAACGCCGCCGAAAGTTACGCGCTGTCCATCGCCCTGCTCGCCGATCGCCTGCGTGGCGGCGCGGGCCTGATCGCGGCCTGGCCTACCGACGATCCCGGCCTGGGCCGGCCCGAACGACGCGAACTGCAGCAGTTGCTGCTCGCCCGCGGCTACCAGATCGGCGAGGCCGACGGCATGGTCGGCAGCGCCACCCGCCGCGCCATCCAGGTCGAGCAGACCCGCCTGGGCCTGCAACCGGCCGACGGCCGTCCGGGCCAACGCATCCTCGCCGCGTTGCGCGCCGCCCCGCCGGTCGCCGGCGCCGCCGCCATGCGCGCCACCGCGTTCAAGCTGCCGGCCGCATACCCGGCCTTCGCCCAATCCCCCAGCGTCCAAAAGGCATCCCCCATGTCCGACACCACCGGCCTGACCACAGGCGATTTCCATGGGTTTCCGTCGTTGCTGATCGACACCCCGTTCTCCACCGCCGCCATCAGCCTGTTCGGTGGCCAGCTGCTCTCGTTCGTGCCCGAGGGCGGACAGGACGTGATGTGGCTTTCGCCCAGCGCCCAGCAACCGCCTACCCCGATCCGCGGCGGTGCGCCGGTGTGCTGGCCGTATTTCGGCCGCCAGGACCAGGCCGGCGACGTTCCCGCCCACGGGTTCGTGCGCACGGTGGCCTGGCAACTCACCGAAAGCCACCGCGAAGACGACGGCACCGTGGTGCTCACGCTCACCCCGCCGCGCTTCGACGACCTGGCGCTGCGCCTGCGCATGACCCTGCGCATCGGCCGCACGCTGGAGCAACGCCTGATCACTGAAAACACCAGCGTCGCCCCGGTGCGTTTCACCCAGGCGTTGCACAACTACTTCCGTGTCGGCGACGCGCTCAAGGTCAGCGTGCAGGGCCTGGATGGCCTGGACTATCTGGATAAATACGAGAACTACGCCACCGCCCACCGCCAGCAAGGCGACTGGAGCCTGCGCGACCCACGCGACCCCGGTCGTAGCGACCGCATCTACACCAACGCCGGCGGCCGCTACACGCTCACCGACCCGGTGCTCGGTCGCCGCATCGTCATCGCCACCGAAGGCAGCCGCTCGCTGGTGGCCTGGAACCCGGGCGAAGACGCCGGCAAGAAGATGGCCGACGTGGGCGAGGGCTGGCGCGACTACGTCTGCCTGGAAGCGGCCAATGCCGGCCCGGACGTCATCGAGCTCGCCCCCGGCGCCAGCCACACCCTGACCCAGACCATCAGCGTCGAGTAGCCGCCCAGGCCCGCGCTGCTTTCTACGCCAATAAAAGCAGCAGAGGCTTCCTTCTCCCACCGGGACATTGTCCCCTTCATGGGGAGGGAAGGTGCCCGTAGGGCGGATGAGGGTGCGTGCGAAGCCTCGTGCACTCGGAATCATTGCGGTGGCTTTTCCCCGTACCCTCGCCCCAACCCCCGCTCCGCGCCCCGGCCGCGCCTACGGTGCGGGCGTTCCAGGGCACGCGCGCCAGTGGCGCGCCAGCCGTGCCTTCTCGCTCCGGGGAGAGAAGGGCTCGAACGACGCATCCTTCTCCCACCGGGACATTGTCGTCCTTCATGGAGGAGAAGGTGGCCCGAAGGGGGGGGGAGGGTCTGGGTGCAGCCTGATGCAGCCCGAACGACAGCAGGTTTCCCAGCAACCACGTGCCACCAGCATCGACCACCCAATCCCTCGCTACACTCGCCGCTTCGCCCAACTGCGCCGCGCGATGTCCCTCTCTCCCGATTCCGCTCCCGTCCCGGGGCGCCGCCGCGCCGCGCTGATCTTCATCTTCATCACCGTCCTGATCGACGTGCTGTCCTTCGGGGTCATCATTCCGGTACTCCCGGATCTGGTGCGCCACTTCACCGGTGGCGACTACGTCGTGGCCGCCGGCTGGATCGGCTGGTTCGGCTTCCTGTTCGCTGCCATCCAGTTCGTCTGCTCGCCGTTGCAGGGCGCGCTCTCCGACCGCTTCGGTCGCCGCCCGGTGATCCTGCTCTCGTGCCTTGGCCTGGGCCTGGACTTCATCCTGATGGCCATTGCCCACAGCCTGCCGATGCTGCTGCTGGCGCGGGTCATCTCCGGCGTGTGCTCGGCCAGCTTCTCCACCGCCAATGCCTACATCGCCGATGTCACCCCACCGGACAAACGCGCCGGCGCATTCGGCATGCTTGGTGCCGCCTTCGGCATCGGCTTTGTCGCCGGCCCGTTGATCGGCGGTTGGCTGGGCAGCATCGGGTTGCGCTGGCCGTTCTGGTTTGCCGCCGGGCTTGCCCTGTTGAACGTGCTGTATGGCTGGTTCGTGCTGCCCGAATCGCTGCCCGCCCAACGCCGCACCGCGCGGCTGGACTGGTCGCACGCCAATCCGCTGGGCGCGCTCAAACTGCTGCGCCGCTACCCGCAGGTGTTCGGCCTGGCGTCGGTGGTGTTCCTGGCCAACCTGGCGCATTACGTCTATCCCAGCATTTTCGTGCTGTTCGCCGGTTACCAATACCATTGGGGCCCGCGCGAAGTGAGCTGGGTACTGGCCGGGGTCGGTATCTGCAGCATCATCGTCAATGCGCTGCTGGTCGGCCGCCTGGTGCGCCGGCTCGGCGAACGCCGCGCGTTGCTGCTGGGGCTGGGCTGCGGGGTGATCGGCTTCATCATCTATGGGCTGGCCGACAGCGGCACTGCCTTCCTGATCGGTGTGCCGATCAGTGCGTTGTGGGCCATTGCCGCACCGTCCGCGCAGGCCCTGATCACCCGTGAGGTCGGCGCCGACGCGCAAGGTCGCGTGCAGGGCGCGCTCACCGGTCTGGTCAGCCTGGCCGGCATCGTCGGTCCACTGTTGTTCGCCAATGTCTTCGCCTGGTTCATCGGCAGCGGTGCGCCGCTGCATCTGCCGGGCGCGCCGTGGTTGCTGGCTGCTGTCCTGCTGGCCGCAGGCTGGGGCATGGCCTGGAAACGGGCCGCGCGCGGCGCCGGCACCACACCCGCGGCGCAGACGTGAAGCCAACCTATTCAGCTTGCGCTCGCGTCTGCTTTTTCTGATTTGCGCAGGCACTGCTAGTCTGGTGTCCTTCGTGCCGCGGCACCGCCTTGAGCCCCTATGGTTTCCGACGTCCTGGCAGTTCCGCCCTCGGCTGCGCTCGCGCTGCGCCATGCCACCCAGGATGCCCATCGCCTGGTCGAAGCGGTGCCGCTGATGCAGGCGTTAGCGCAGGGGCAGGTCGATTCGGCTGCCTATGGGCAGATCCTGCGTCGCCACCACGCCTTGCTGGCCGGCTTCGAAGCGCAGCTCGGCAACTGGCTGACCACCCTGGTCGGCAACGGCTGGCATTACCGCCGTCGCGTGCCGGCACTGCGCGATGACCTGCGCGCGCTCGGCCAGCAACCGGATCTGCCGGCCGCACTGCCCGCCAGCGCCGACGATGCCGCGCGCTGGGGCATGTTGTACGTCATCGAAGGCTCGCAGCTTGGTGGACGGGTGATCGCGCGCAACTTGCGCAAGCAGCAGCCCGCTCTGGCCGGCGCCCTGCGCTATTTCGAGCTGGCCGACGGCGACCCGGCCGGCTGGCGCCGCTTCCAGGCAGCGCTGGATCGGCGCCTGGCCACCCCATCCGCACGCGACGCTGCCATCGGCGGCGCGCAGGCCATGTTCGCCCACTTCCATTCCTGCCTCGCAGCGGAGCCGCAGCCGTGAATCAGCCCACCGAACCTCTGGATATGGATGTCTGCGCGCAGGAACCGATCCATATTCCCGGACTGATCCAGCCCTACGGCGTGTTGCTGGTGATCGAACCGGCCGATGGCCGCATCGTGCAGGCCAGCAGCACCGCCGCCGACCTGCTCGGCGTGCCGATGGATGCCCTGCTGGGCACGCCGTACACCCAGGTGCTGGAACTGCCCGACGCGCAACCGTTCGCAGTGGACGATCAACCGCAGCACCTGCTGCACGCCGATGTGCGCTTCCCGCAGCGCAGCGCGCCGACCGACCACCCCTGGGTGGCCGCCTGGCATCTGTATCCGGAGCAATGGCTGGTCGAGATCGAGCCGCGCGACGCGCGCCTGATGGATGTCACCCTGCGCGAAGCGCTGCCGCTGTTGCGCAGCATCGAGCGCGATGCCGGCATCGACGAAGCGGCGGTGCGCGCGGCCAAGGGCCTGCGCAGCATGATCGGCTTCGACCGCGTGATGGTGTATCGCTTCGACGAAGAGTGGAATGGCGACGTCATCGCCGAAGCGCGCCAGCCCGAACTGGAGGCCTATCTGGGCCTGCACTACCCGGCCAGCGACATCCCGGCGCAGGCACGTGCGCTATACCTGCGCAACCGCGTGCGCCAGATCGCCGATGTGCGGTACCAGCCGTCGCCGATCCAGCCCACCTTGCATCCGCGCCTGGGCACCCCGGTGGATCTGAGCGATGTCAGCCTGCGCAGCGTCTCGCCGGTGCATCTGGAATACCTGGCCAACATGGGCGTCAGCGCCACCCTGGTGTCCTCGATCGTGGTCAACGATGCGCTGTGGGGGCTGATTTCCTGTCACCACTACAGCCCGCACTTCACCAGCCATGCCATGCGCGATGCCACCGATGCGGTGACCCGCGCGCTGGCCGGGCGCATCGGCGCGCTGCAGGCGGTGGGGCGGGCGCGGCTGGAGTCGGTGCTGCTGACCATCCGCGAAAAATTGATCACCGACTTCAACGACGCCGAGCACCTGACCGTGGACATGCTCGCCGACATGGCCCCGGACCTGATGGACGTGGTCGACGCCGATGGCGTGGCGATCTTCCATGGCAATGAAATCAGCCGTCATGGCAGCGTGCCGGATGCAGAGGCGTTGCGCCGCATCCGCGAACATCTCGAATCCGAACACCACGACGCCCTGCGCGAGGATGCGGTCGGCGCCCTGCATGTGGACGCCATCGGCGAGGTGTTCCCGGAGTTGGCCGACCTCGCCCCACTGGCAGCCGGTTTCATCTTCGTGCCGCTGATGCCGCAATCGCGTAGCGCCCTGTTGTGGACCCGCCGCGAGCAGGTGCAGCAGGTCAAATGGGCCGGCAACCCGCAGCTGGCCAAGTTGCAGGACATCCCCAATTCGCGGCTGTCGCCGCGCAAGAGTTTCGATCTGTGGCAGCAGACCGTGCGCGGCCGCGCACGGCGTTGGTCGCCGCTGCATCTGGAATCGGCGCGCAGCCTGCGCGTGCTGATCGAACTGATGGAACGCAAGCGCTTCCAGCAGGACTTCACCCTGCTCGAAGCCTCGCTGTCGCGGCTGCGCGACGGGGTGGCCATTATCGAACGCGGTGCCAAGGGCGCCGCGCACCGGCTGATGTTCGTCAACCCGGCGTTCGCCGAACTCAGCCAGACCGAAGTGGCCGACTTGATCGGTTGCGACATCCTTGCCCTGCTGGACGACGATGCCGCCCGTGGCAAGGTCGAACTGCTCGAAGAGGCGCTGCGCCTGGGCCGCGCCGCCTATGTCACCTTGCCGCTGCGCACCCGTGATGGCGCACCGGTGTATCGCCAGTTCCATCTCGAACCCTTGCCCAGCCCCAGCAGCATCACCGCGCACTGGCTGCTGCAGTTGCGCGACCCGGAGTAAGGGCTAAGGGCGCTGCGATCAACCCGCATGGCCAGCGCATGCGCCTGCCGCACCTCGCTCCATCAGCGGGCACGCGTGCTAAGGCGCTGCTTTCGTCCGCAATGCCAGCAATGTGATCGTTCCGGCCACCAAGCCCCAGAATGCCGCGCCGATCCCGCCCAGCGTCAGCCCGGAGGCGGTGACCAGAAAGGTGATCAACGCCGCTTCGCGCTCGCTGTCCTCGCGCAATGCCGCCGCCAGGCTATTTCCGATAGTGCCTAATAGCGCGATCCCGGCGATCGCCATCACCAGTTCACGTGGGAAGGCCGCAAACACCGCTGCCACGGTCGCACCGAACAACCCCACCACCACGTAGAACACGCCCGCGCTGACCGCAGCGGTGTAGCGCCGAGCCGGATCTTCGTGCGCTTCGCGGCCCATGCAGATCGCCGCAGTAATCGCCGCCAGATTCAATGCAAAGCCGCCGAACGGCGCCAGCACTGCATTGACCACACCGATCCAGCCGACCGTCGGTGAGATCGGCACCGCATAGCCGGACGCCCGGATCACCGCCACGCCCGGCACGTTCTGCGAGGCCATGGTCACCACAAACAACGGAATCGCCAGGCCGAACAGCGCCGCCCACGATAGCGACGGCACCACCAGCACCGGGTGGGCCAGTTGCAGGTGTACGGCCCCCAGCCGCAGCAGTCCGCTGCTGGCGGCGATCGCAATACCCACCAACAAGGTCGCAATCACCGCATAGCGCGCAAACCAGCGCCGCCCGCCCAGATAGGTCGCCAACATCGCCAGCGCCAGCAACACATGGCTCTGCATGGCCACAAAGATGTCCAGGCCGAAGCGCAACAGCACGCCGGCCAGCATCCCGGAGGCAAGGGAGATCGGAACCCGCCGGATCGCCCGTTCGAAGAATCCCGAAAACCCGGCCACCATCCCCAATACCGCGGCCACCACAAACGCACCGACCGCCTCGCGTAATGGCACCCCGGCCGCACTGCCGATCAGCATCGCCGCACCCGGCGTGGACCAGGCCGTGACCACCGGCGCGCGGTAGCGCAGCGACAAGCCGATACACGTCACGCCCATGCCGATGCCCAGCGCCCACATCCACGACGCAAGCTGTGCCTGGTCGGCGCCCAGATGGCGCGCTGCCTCGAACACGATCACCGCAGAGCTGGCGAATCCCACCAGCACGGTGACAAAACCGGCGGCCATCGCAGGCAGGGATAGATCGCGAAGCAGATTGCGGGAAGCGGGCATGAGGGCGCTCTCTGTCTAGACACATGCATTTTCATCTAGCCAACCAGCGATCGATACCGCAGCGTCACGTTTCTGGATGTCGATCGGTGAACTTGCAGCCTGCATGCGTGCGGGAACTGGCCAGAGTGCGCAGCGCGTGCCGTACCCGCGTGGATAGGAGTCGATGTCATGCCAATGTCAAAAAAGTGCTTGCACTTCTGCGTGGTCTCGATAAACTGCGCGGCCTCGCTCAGCACGGCGGCGCTTCTCGAAGCATCGCAACAACGAACGAGGCGAATCGAAAACATCACAGGGTGTTGACGAAACGAAAAAGCCGGCTATGATGGGCGGCTCGCTACACGGAAAGACGCTACGGCGGATGGAGGTGCAGCGGCGGCAACGTCCTCTTCACGAGGGGTTGACGAGGACGAAAAGCCTGCTAATATGGCCGGCTCGCTTCGCAGAAAACCTTCGGGTTCAAACGAAGCAGCGTCAACCACCTCGAAATGAGGTGTTGACGGCAAGAAAAAGTCCGCTATAATGGGCGGCTCGCTTCGGCGGAAACGACGAAGCTGACGGGAGCGGCGCTGAGGCCACTTCCCAATGTTCTTTGACAGTGTGCGCAGGTAATTTGTGCGGACGCCTGCAGGAAGGATGATTGTCCATCTTGCAGACGTTTAATCAAGCAACATATTAATTGCTTTGCAAGCGATAAGTTGCCAGTGGTTGGACTTCTGCAGCTAAAGTATTTGCCTTCGGGCATGTAATTTTAAGTGAAGAGTTTGATCCTGGCTCAGAGTGAACGCTGGCGGCAGGCCTAACACATGCAAGTCGAACGGCAGCACAGTAAGAGCTTGCTCTTATGGGTGGCGAGTGGCGGACGGGTGAGGAAT
>NZ_CP008998.1:4560000-5017500 GCF_000961215.1 Xanthomonas citri pv. citri | reverse complement strand
AAGCTTAACCGTATAGGGGAGGCGAAGGGAAACCGAGTCTGATAAGGGCGCATAGTCGCGGGCAGTAGACCCGAAACCGGGTGATCTAGTCATGGCCAGGGTGAAGGTGCCGTAACAGGTACTGGAGGCCCGAACCCACGTCTGTTGCAAAAGACGGGGATGAGCTGTGATTAGGAGTGAAAAGCTAATCGAACCCGGAGATAGCTGGTTCTCCTCGAAAGCTATTTAGGTAGCGCCTCATATGTATCCTCTCGGGGGTAGAGCACTGTTATGGCTAGGGGGTCATCGCGACTTACCAAACCATTGCAAACTCCGAATACCGAGACGGACTGTATGGGAGACACACGGCGGGTGCTAACGTCCGTCGTGAAAAGGGAAACAACCCAGACCCACAGCTAAGGTCCCAAATTCACTGCTAAGTGGAAAACGATGTGGAAAGGCATAGACAGCCAGGAGGTTGGCTTAGAAGCAGCCACCCTTTAAAGAAAGCGTAATAGCTCACTGGTCGAGTCGGTCTGCGCGGAAGATTTAACGGGGCTAAGCAGTGAACCGAAGCTTGGGGTGCATAAAACGTGTTTTATGCGCGGTAGAGGAGCGTTCCGTAAGCCTGCGAAGGTGGATTGAGAAGTCTGCTGGAGGTATCGGAAGTGCGAATGCTGACATGAGTAACGATAATGCGGGTGAAAAGCCCGCACGCCGAAAGCCCAAGGTTTCCTTGCGCAACGTTAATCGACGCAGGGTTAGTCGGTCCCTAAGGCGAGGGCGAAAGCCGTAGTCGATGGGAAGCAGGTTAATATTCCTGCACCTCGCGTGAGTGCGATGGAGGGACGGAGAAGGTTAGGTGTACCGGGCGTTGGTTGTCCCGGGGAAAGGCGGTAGGTTTGGATCTTTGGCAAATCCGGGATCCTTTAAGACCGAGCACCGAGACGAGCCTTTTTGGCGAAGTCACTGATACCACGCTTCCAGGAAAAGCTCCTAAGCTTCAGCTCACGAAGACCGTACCGTAAACCGACACAGGTGGGTAGGATGAGAATTCTCAGGCGCTTGAGAGAACTCGGGTGAAGGAACTAGGCAACATGGCACCGTAACTTCGGGAGAAGGTGCACCCTTTTTGGTGGCTCATGCGAGCTATAGCTGAAGAGGGTCGCAGAAACCAGGCCGCTGCGACTGTTTATCAAAAACACAGCACTCTGCAAACACGAAAGTGGACGTATAGGGTGTGACGCCTGCCCGGTGCTGGAAGGTTAATTGATGGGGTCAGCCGCAAGGCGAAGCTCTTGATCGAAGCCCCAGTAAACGGCGGCCGTAACTATAACGGTCCTAAGGTAGCGAAATTCCTTGTCGGGTAAGTTCCGACCTGCACGAATGGCGTAACGACAGCGGCGCTGTCTCCACCCGAGACTCAGTGAAATTGAAATCGCTGTGAAGATGCAGCGTTCCCGTGGCAAGACGGAAAGACCCCGTGAACCTTTACTATAGCTTTACACTGAACGTTGAGTTCGTCTGTGTAGGATAGGTGGGAGGCTATGAAACTGTGGCGCTAGCTGCAGTGGAGCCATCCTTGAAATACCACCCTGTCGTGCTTGACGTTCTAACCTAGGTCCGTTATCCGGATCAGGGACCGTGTATGGTGGGTAGTTTGACTGGGGCGGTCTCCTCCTAAAGAGTAACGGAGGAGCACGAAGGTACGCTCAGCGCGGTCGGACATCGCGCACTGTGTGCAAAGGCATAAGCGTGCTTGACTGCAAGATCGACGGATCAAGCAGGTACGAAAGTAGGTCTTAGTGATCCGGTGGTTCTGTATGGAAGGGCCATCGCTCAACGGATAAAAGGTACTCCGGGGATAACAGGCTGATACCGCCCAAGAGTTCATATCGACGGCGGTGTTTGGCACCTCGATGTCGGCTCATCACATCCTGGGGCTGTAGTCGGTCCCAAGGGTATGGCTGTTCGCCATTTAAAGTGGTACGCGAGCTGGGTTCAGAACGTCGTGAGACAGTTCGGTCCCTATCTGCCATGGGCGTTGGAAGTTTGAGAGGGGCTGCTCCTAGTACGAGAGGACCGGAGTGGACGAACCTCTGGTGTTCCGGTTGTCACGCCAGTGGCATTGCCGGGTAGCTATGTTCGGAAGCGATAACCGCTGAAAGCATCTAAGCGGGAAGCGCGCCTCAAGATGAGACTTCCCGGGGCACAAGCCCCCTAAAGGAACCATGTAGACTACGTGGTTGATAGGTCAGGTGTGTAAGTACAGCAATGTATTGAGCTAACTGATACTAATGATCCGTGCGGCTTGACCATATAACCTCAAGTTGCCTTGGTCCCAACGAACGTTGGTAGATCACCAAACGCAAGCTACGTCACAAGTTACCTCTGCGAGACGCGCGCCTCATCCGATCTTTGGATGGCGACGCTCCAACCGTCTCCCTGGTGAAATTAGCGCTGTGGAACCACCCGATCCCATCCCGAACTCGGAAGTGAAACGCAGCTGCGCCGATGGTAGTGTGGCTCAAGCCATGCGAGAGTAGGTCATCGCCAGGGGCTTTACCCCGAATCCCTCAGTCCAATGGACTGAGGGTTTCTTTTTGCGCCAAATTTGAGGAAATGGCCTAGCAGGCAATGTCCTTAGAAGTGGAAGTAGTGGTTACATCAGGCAGGCAAAGCAGGAAGGGGACAGCGATAGCGCGCCGGCAGGGTCGCGTTGATTGTGTTTGAGTGTTTCGACCCCATTAGCTGCTTTGCCGGTGTGTGGCCGGCGTTTGTTGGATGCGCTGATGCCTGAGTTGCCCGAGGTCGAAACGACGTTGCGTGGCCTGTCGCCGCATCTGGTTGGGCAGCGGATCCATGGCGTGATCCTGCGTCGGCCCGATCTGCGTTGGCCGATTCCCGAGCAGATCGAGCGCTTGCTTCCCGGCGCCACCATTACCAACGTGCGCCGACGTGCGAAATACTTGCTGATCGATACGGATGCCGGCGGCAGCGTGCTGTTGCATCTGGGGATGTCCGGAAGTCTGCGGGTGCTGCCTGGCGACACGTTGCCGCGGGCGCACGACCATGTGGATATCAGTCTGCAAAGCGGGCGCTTGCTGCGTTTCAACGATCCGCGTCGCTTTGGCTGCCTGTTGTGGCAATCCGGCACACAAGCCCATGACTTGCTCGCTGCGCTTGGTCCAGAACCATTATCGGATGCATTTACTGGCGATTATCTCCACGCGCTGGCACAGGGGCGGCGCGCTGCCGTCAAGACCTTTTTGATGGATCAGGCCGTGGTTGTCGGAGTTGGAAATATCTACGCTGCCGAAAGCCTGCATCGGGCGGGAATCAGTCCGTTGCGCGAGGCGGGGAAGGTCTCGCTGGAGCGTTATCGGCGTCTGGCTGATGCAGTGAAAGACATCCTGGCGTATGCCATCCAGCGCGGTGGAACCACATTGCGCGACTTCATCAGCCCCGATGGTGCGCCCGGCTATTTCGAGCAGGAACTTTTTGTTTATGGGCGCGAGGGCGAGGCCTGCAAACAGTGTGGACGGGTCTTGAAACACGCGACGATCGGTCAACGCGCTACGGTGTGGTGCGGGAGCTGTCAGCGATAAGCGCCATATCAAGCCGGCGCGGTGTTTGACCGCTGACGTTGTCGCGATAGTCTCCAGATCGTTCCAGCGGACGCCACAACAATGCGGCTCGGCTAACTCCGGACATGGCCTACGTTCTGGCCTCTTACACGCGCCTGCTCTTCGCAATGTTCTGACGATCAACATGGCTCTCTTAGGCACCGTAGGGTTTGGCATGCACTGGCTGGTTGCGACGCATTGCGTATGGGGTTGCCCGAGGAAAGCGGCTACCTGGCTCGATGAGTCGTCGCGTTCGCTGCGCTCGTTCCGGATGCCGGCATCGGATGCGGGTTCCAACCTGCTTGCATGTCCGAGCGCATGCGCCGACCCAACCGGGGCTCCCTCCTGCTTGAGACCGTTGAGACGTCGCCAAACGCTCTACGTGGCCCAGGTCTCCAGGCAGACATCGCGCGAACGGGCACCTGGCCTGCAGCAACGTGCCAGCAAGCAGACGCGAGCAGGGGTGTTCTGGCGTCCACGCAGGGGGCGGGCCACAATCGTGAAGTCCTTACGTGGAAGCGCTGTATGTCCAGCTCGCGACAGCTAGTCGTTCCCCTGGTGCTTACCAGTGCATTTGCGTTGCTATCGATGACGTCGACTGGCGCGGTGACGCCCTCTTCGGACGATGCAGCTGCCGTCGAGCGGCTGCAGTTGAAGACCAACGCCATAGAACTGAGCGTCACGCCGGCATTTGGCGGGCGCGTGCTGTCGTTCAATCTGCGCGGCCAGCCCAACGTGTTGAAGCTCGGTGCAGCGGTGGAGCAACAGCCTGCGCCCGAGGTCTCGGCCACTGCCGGGGATATTGCTTATTTTGGCCATGATGTGTGGGTCGGGCCGCAGAGTCAGTGGTGGCTGCACCAGCAACTCAATCGCGAGCGTCAGGCGGCGGCTGCGGTGTGGCCGCCGGATCCGTATCTGTCGCTGGCGCAGACGCGCGTCAGCGTGCGTCGGCATGACGTGGTGGAATTTGAAGGGGTGCCCAGCCCGCTAACCGGGGTGCAATTGCGCAAGCAGATCAAACGTTCTGCAGCGCGTGCGGACACTGTCGAAATCGGTGCCAGCGCACGCAATATCCGCGCGCAGCCGATTGCCTGGGATCTTTGGTTCAATACGCGGCTTGCGGCCACGACGCGGGTGTTCGTGCCGGTTGCCGCTGCTACGGATATTCGGCTGCAGCCGCCGCGCGAGCCCGGCACGATTGCGCCGCGTTATCAGCAGGAGCGCGGCCTGCTTGCGCTGCGCGCCGATGCCCGCCCAGACGGATCGATCCAGCGCGGCAAGTTATTGCTGCAGCCGTCTGCAGGATGGATGGCCGGTTTCGCGGGCGGGCAGGTCTTGGTGATTCGCTTCGCACATCAACCGATGTCGGCGATCCATCCCGAGCAAGGCCAGGTGGAGTTGTATCTGGATGTGCCACCCCAGCATCCGGAACAGGGATTGCTGGAAATGGAGGTGCACGCACCGTATCGGCAGCTTGCGCCAGGTGCGCAAATGCAGGCACAGGAGCAGTGGACGCTGCTGCGTTACACCGGGCCGGATGAGGAGCAGGCGCAGCGGCAGTTCCTTTGCAGCAACGCCAAAGCGCTCGCGCTGGTGAATGCATGCGGTGCGCCCTCTCCGTCTCCGTCTCCGCCTCGCTGAGGTGCGCATTCACCTCAAAGCCGGGCTGTGGCTATGATGTCGCCCATTCCCTGACCAGATCGATGCGCATGCAACGACGCCACTTCCTGAAGAATGCTGCTGCCGCATTGGCCGCGCTCGGTTTGCCGACGTTGCCGCAGTGGGCGCTAGCGGCCAAGGCCGTCGGTCTGCGTCGACTCGGGCAGCCGCAGCCGTTCGACTACGCCTGGTTGAAGGGGCAGGCGCGCGAACTGGCGAACGCGCCTTACAAGAGCCATAAGCAGCTGTTGCCGGGGCCGCTTGAGGCGCTGAACTGGGATCAATATCAGTCCATCCGCTACCGGCAGGACCACGCGCTGTGGGCCGATGGCAACGGCAAGTTCCAGGCCAAGTTCTTCCACCTGGGACTGTATTTCCATACACCGGTGCACATTTACGACATCGTCGATGGCAAGGCACAGCAACTGGCTTACGACCCGGCGGCATTCGATTACGGTCGCAGCGGGCTGGGCGGCAAGCAATTGCCGAAGGATCTGGGCTTTGCCGGTTTCCGGCTCAATACACGCAAGGACACCGACCGCGACTTTTCGGCATTCCTGGGCGCAAGCTACTTCCGTGCTGTCGGCAAGGAAGGCCAGTATGGGCAATCGGCGCGCGGGCTGGCCATCGATACCGGTACTGGTGGGCCGGAAGAGTTTCCGGATTTCATCGCCTATTACCTGGAGCAGCCGGCCGACGATTCGGACACGGTGGTGGTGTACGGCTTGCTGGATTCGCCCAGCGTTGCCGGTGCGTACCGGTTCGCCATCACCAATGGCGATGTGCTGCTGATGGATATCGACAGCGCACTGTACCCGCGCAAGGCGATCGAGCGGTTGGGTATCGGCCCGTGCACCAGCATGTACCAGGTCGGCGAAAACGATAACCGGATGGACTGGGATTGGCGTCCGGAAATTCACGACACCGACGGCCTGGCGATGTGGACCGGCGGCGGCGAGTGGATCTGGCGCCCCCTATGCAACCCGCCGCATCTGCGTTTCAACATGTTCGTCGACGAGAACCCGCGCGGCTTCGGGCTGCTGCAACGCGACCGCAACTTCGACCATTACCAGGACGATGGCGTGTTCTACGAAAAGCGCCCCTGCCTGTGGGTGGAACCCAAGAGTGGTTGGGGCAAGGGCTCGGTGCAGTTGGTCGAGATCCCGACCGTGGACGAGACCTTCGACAACATCGTGGCGTTCTGGAATCCGCAAGCCAAGCCACAGCCGGGCCAGGAACTGCTGATGGGCTACCGGCTGTATTGGGGCGCGCAGCCACCGGCCAGCTCGCCGTTGGCGCATTGCGTGGCGACCCGAACCGGCCTGGGCGGCATCGTCGGGCAAAAACGCAGCCATTTCTCCTGGCGCTTTGCGGTGGATTTTGCCGGTGGCGAGCTGGCCGCGCTGGCGAAGGACCCGAAGGCCAAGGTGGAGGCGGTGTTGCAGGTGTCGCGCGGCACCACTGAAATCGTGTCGGCGCGCCCGCTGCACGAGCTCAAGGGCTATCGGGCGATGTTCGACCTGGTGCCGCCGGACGAGGGCACCCAGCAGATCGATATCCGCCTGTATCTGCGCGCCAACGGCAAGCCGCTCACCGAAACCTGGTTGTACCAGTGGACGCCGCCGCCGCCGAGCGAGCGCAGGATCTACTGAGGAGCCGAGCAAGGGGTCCGGCGGCGCTTGTTACTGGCATCCGGTTGCCAGCGCCGCTCCATGCGGCAATGCGGCGCCAGAGGACGTGTGGCCGGCATGCCGCATGCGGCTGGAGCGCCACCTTTGGCGCACTTGTTTGCGGGACGATAGTCGCTGCGTAACGCATTCAGGTCGGCGCCGAGGTGCCGACCAGATGCAGTCGTCCGCGCGGACGTGTGCAGGCCAGCTCCACGCGGAAGCAGGTGCCGTCCTTGCCGCTGATGATGCGTAATTCGCCCTGATGGGCCTTTGCGATCTGCGCCGCCATATGCAGGCCCAGATCGACATCCGGTAGCGCACGTCCGCCGGTATGCACATGGGTGGAAGCATGCAGCACATCCAGCCGACGCGGATCGATCCCATCCAGATTGCAGACTTCGATGCGTAGCCGGCCATGTTCGGTGACCGCGACCGCCTTGATCAACGAACTTTGCGGCCCTTGCACGACGGCGTTGATCATCAGGCTGCCGAACATCTGCGCCAGACGGATCGCATCGCCGTGTACTGGCTCGTCGATGGCCACGTGCGTGGACAGCACCTGGTTGGGATAGGCGGCGCGGGTTTCGTCCACGACCTGGGAGAGTGCATCGAGCAGGTCGCTCCCGTCGCCATAGTCCAGCTGCAACCAATCGAGTTCGATGCCGCGAGCGAAATCGCAGGCGAAATCGATCAGTTCTTCCATGCGCCGCAGGCTACGCTGCAGCGAGCGAATGGAGCTGCCGTAGCGATGGTTGAGTTGGTCGATGGACAGCATATCCACCACCGCATGCATGGACTGCAATGGGTTGCGTAGGTCGTGCCCGAGAATGCCGATGAATTCTTCGCGCAAGCGCGCCGAGGCGCCCACGCGGCCCAGCTCGCTGCGGGCGCGCCGCGATTCCAGCGCGCTTTCTTCGGCGCGTTGCTCGGCCTGGATCTGGGCGGCCAGCAACTGCGCGAGCAGTTCGACCTTTTCCACCAGCGGTGCGTCCATGACGCGCGGCTGCGGATCCAGCGCGCACAAGGTGCCGAACACGCTGCCGTCGTCGAACTTGATCGGCACCGAGACGTAGCTCTCGAAGCCGTAGAGCCGCGGCGAGGGGTGATCGCGATAGATCGGGTCATCCGATGCATGCCCGAACCACACGGCATTGCCTCGCACCCGTACGCTGTCGCAAAACGTGGTGGCCAGCGGCAGCTCGTCGCCGGGCCGCAGGCCAAAGGACAATGCATCGTGCACCTGACAGGTGATCCAGCGCGCGTCGGTGACGCGGGCGACGACGGCAAATCCCATCCCGGTCAGACGGGTGAGGACGCTCAATACGTCGGGGACCGAGGAGAGCCGGCCAACACGCGCGATGTCGGCGCGCAATGCGGGAGGCAGTGGATCCATGAGTGCCTCCAAAGAGTGGACGCTTGCCAGTTTACAGGACCGCGGTTGCGCCCGGTTGTGTGGTGCGCCGCTGTCTCACAGACACCACGATACGCCTGTCTGACGGCGCCCGCGACGCCGCCGTGACCGCATGCCCGCATAGGTTTAGCACCGCCTGCAAAGCGTATAGGGCGTGGCCAGTGGGTCGCGGGTGGCTGTCGACGAACGCGGCGCGCAGCGTGTGCCGACGTGTGGGTGTTAGCGGCTGGCGTCAGCGCGGCGGTGAGGCCTCTGGTGCTGTCGAACGGCCAACTGCGATGTGTAGGCCCTGCTTCCCGCGCGATAGCGCAGCGCAAACGAGGATGCGCCCGAATGCTGCTGCTCATGGGGTACTGCCGTCCTGAATGCACCACGGGGCGCGGATGGCTGCGGGTGCGTGACCCGGCCCCGGCGCTAGGCAACCGGCAGCGGCAAGGCGATCTGTAGCGGATCGATGCGGCCTTCGCCGCGCATGATCTTCTTGAACTCGGCCCGGCTGACCGACACATAGCGCTCGTTGCCGCCGATCTCCACCTGCGGGCCGTCCTGCACCGCGTGCCCGTGCGCATCCACGCGCACGGTCATGGTCGCCTTGCTGCCGCTGTGGCAGATGGTCTTGATCTCTTCCAGCTCGTCGGCCCAGGCCAGCAGGAACTGGCTGCCCTCGAACAGCTCGCCGCGAAAATCGGTGCGCAGGCCGTAGCACAGCACCGGAATGCGCAGGCGGTCGACCACCTCGCTCAACTGCCAGACCTGGGCGCGGCTGAGGAATTGCGCTTCGTCCACCAGCACGCAGTGCAACGCGCCGTCGTTGTGGATGTCGCGTTCGACCAGCTGTTGCAGCTCGGTGTCGCGCTCGAAGATACGCCCGTCCGCGCGCAGGCCGATTCGCGAGGCGACCACGCCGCTGCCGGCGCGGTGGTCGAGCTTGGGCGTAAGGATCAGCGTGCGCATGCCGCGCTCGCGGTAGTTGTGCGCCGATTGCAGCAAGGTGGTGGTCTTGCCGGCATTCATTGCCGAATAGTAGAAATAGAGCTTGGCCATCGGGCGATTTTACCGGCCGGGCGGCAGGATGCGGCGCCTGTGCGCTGCGTTGGCGCGGCCAGGCGGCGCCAATGTCCGCCGTCGAGTGGGGGGAAGCGCAGCCCCTGGCTTGAGGCAAGGGCTAGCGGTGCTGGAGACATGAATCCATCGCGCCGGCCAGCCGCAAGCAGCCCCGGTACAATGGCGCGCTCTGTCGGAAGCCACTATGTACGGTCTCAATCCCCCGCAAAGCGCCGCGGTGCTGCACTGCGAAGGTCCCTTGTTGGTGCTGGCCGGTGCCGGCAGCGGCAAGACGCGTGTGATCGTGGAAAAGATCGCGCATCTGATCGCCATCGGCCGCTATCCGGCCAAGCGGATCGCCGCGATCACCTTCACCAACAAATCCGCCAAGGAAATGCGCGAGCGTGTGGCCAAACGCATCCGCGGCGACGGTGCTGAAGGCCTGACCATCTGCACCTTCCACGCGCTGGGCCTGAAGTTCCTGCAGATCGAGCATGCCGCTGCCGGTTTGAAGCGCGGCTTTTCGATCTTCGATTCGGACGATGCCGCTGCGCAGATCAAGGACCTGATGCATGGCGCCAAGCCCGATGCGATCGAAGACGCCAAGAACCTGATTTCGCGCGCCAAGAACGCCGGCCTGTCGCCGGAACAGGCGATGGCAGCTGCGCGCAGCACCCGCGAAAAGGAAGCGGCCAGCTTGTACGAGCGCTACCAGGCGCGGCTGACCACCTTCAACGCGGTGGATTTCGATGACCTGATCCGCCTGCCGGTGCAGATCCTGGAAGCCAACGAAGACATCGTGATGGGCTGGCGCGAGCGCATCGGCTACCTGCTGGTGGACGAGTGCCAGGACACCAACGATGCGCAGTACCGGCTGTTGAAGATGCTGGCCGGCCCGCGCGGCAACTTCACCTGCGTGGGCGACGACGACCAGAGCATCTATGCCTGGCGCGGCGCCAATCCGGAAAACCTGCAGCAGATGGCGCGCGACTATCCGGCGCTGGAAATCATCAAGCTGGAACAGAACTACCGCTGCTCCAATCGCGTGCTGCGCGCGGCCAACGCGTTGATCGCGCATAACCCGCACGAACACTTGAAGACCTTGTGGAGCGACCAGGCCGACGGCGAGCGCATCCGCGTGTGGGAATGCCGCGACAGCGAGCACGAGGCCGAAAAGGTCGCGGCGGAGATCTCGTTCCTGGGCACCGCCAAGCAGGTGCCGTGGAGCGATTTCTGCATTCTGTTCCGCGGCAATTTTCAGTCGCGTCCGCTGGAAAAAGCGCTGCAGCTGCTGCGCGTGCCATATCACCTCACCGGTGGCACCGCGTTTCTGGAGCGGCAGGAAGTCAAGGATCTGCTGTCGTGGTTGCGGTTGATCGTCAACCCGGACGACGACGCGGCGTTCTTGCGTGCCGTGCAATCGCCCAAGCGCGAAGTCGGCGCGACCTCGCTGGCGCGTCTGGCCGAGCTTGCCAGCGCCAAGTCGGTGCCGATGTCGCGCGCAGCCGAGTCGATGGGCGCCCTGCAGCATTTGCCGCCGCGCGCGGCCAACGGTTTGAGTGCGTTTACCGACATCCTGCGCGACATGCGGGAGCACTCGTCCAGCATGCCGGCCGGCGAGCTGGTGCGCCTGCTGGCCGACAAGTCCGGTTTGCTCAACGACCTGCGCAATCAATCTAAAGACGAGACCGGCTTCCAGCGGCGCAAGCGCAATCTGGACGAACTGGCCGAGTGGTTCGAAGGTGGTCCGCGCGGTGCAAGCGCCAGCGATCTGGCTGCGCAGTTGGCGTTGCTGTCGCGCAACGACAAGGACGATGGCGGCAACCAGGTGCGCATGATGACCATGCATGCGTCCAAGGGACTGGAATTCCGCTATGTCTTCATCGTCGGCTGCGAGGACGGCGTACTGCCGCACGAAGTGAGCCTGGAAGAAGGTAATCTGCAGGAAGAGCGTCGCCTGCTGTACGTGGGCATCACCCGCGCCAAGGAGCAGTTGTGGATGAGTCACAGCAAGCTGACGCGCAAGTTCGGTGAGCATGTGCGACTGAAGCCGAGCCGGTTCTTCGATGAGATTCCGGCCGAAGAACTGCAGCGCGATGGCGCCGACCCGGTGGCCGACGCCGAGCGCAAGAAAGAACGCGCCAGTGCGGGATTGGCCGCGATCCAGGCATTGTTCGACTGATGCGCAGTGCGCCGTAGCACGCGCACCTGCCGCTCATCGCTTGCCAGTGACGCGCCGGCACGGCAGTCTGGTTTTTCATGATGCCGGAGTGTGCCGTGACCGTTGTGATCCAAACCCCGCGACTACGCTTGCGCACGCTCGACCCCGAGCGCGATGCCGATGCGATGTTGGAGCTGGTCAACGACCCTGGCTTTATCGCCGGTATCAACGACCGCGGCATCCGCACGCGCGAGCAGGCGCGCGCGCATCTATGCGAATGGGCGCAGGCACATCACGCGCGGTATGGGTTTGCGCATTGGGCGGTGGAGACGCGCGAGGACGCCGCGTTCATCGGCACGCTGGGCTTGTTGTGTCGCGAGACCTTGCCGGTGCCGCACCTTGGTTTTGCGCTGTTGCCTGCATATCGCGGCAAGGGCTATGTCACCGAAGCCGGCCGCGCGGTGCTGGACTATGCCCGCGACGTGCTGGGCTTGTCGCAGCTGTGCGCGATCGTCTCGCCGGACAATGCCGAATCGATCCGTGCGCTGGAAAAGCTCGGACTGCAGCAGCACGGCCTGCGTGTATTGAGCCCGGAAACCGCGCCAGTGCTGTATTACGCGATCGATCTTGGGCCTGTGGGCAGGGCGGGTTGAGCAGCAGGCTTGACGCACCGATTCAACGGGCAGCGCGACCGGCAGTCTGCGTAAGTAGCTGCAGCGTCGATGCGCAGGGCGTGCTTGGAACGGGGCGCCTGCAACGACGGTGCGTGCCGTCGGGCGGGCGCGGCCATTGCTGGGCACTGCGCGTCCACATCCACATCCATCCACGCTCCGCGCCCTGCGCGCCGTTCATGCTCCGGACCAGACTTGGCACGTTTTGCCAGCCGCTTCTGTTGCTGAGGCGGGTGCTTGCATCGGCTCTGGTCGACACAGCGCATCACCGCGCGGACGCATAATCGGGTAGTTGGTTGCTCTCCGAAGGATGCTTGCATGTCACTGGTGGTCAATGCTTATTCCACGCTGCGCACGCCGCTGTGGCCGGACTTTCTGCCGCAGGCTGCCGTGCAGCACCGCGACCATGCCGATCCGGCGTTGGTCGATCACTTGCATGGCTTTGTCGGCTACGTGAATCAGGCCGGCGATGGGCAGATGACGCAATCGCGCTATCACCTGATGCGGCATGTGCAGCGGGTGCGGCAGCATTTCAGCTTCCAGGTCGACGATGCGGAGTTCGGCGCGCTGGCGCAGTGGGCCGAGCAGGCCAATGCGGTGTGTTTCCTGGCCGATGGTAGCGTGCGCGACCCGCACGGGCGGGTGCTGATCAGCCAGGGCGAGCCGGCGATCGACGACGATGCGCAGGTGCCGTATCCGCCCGATGCGTTGCAGCGGCGCGCGCAGCAACGTTCCCTGCTGACCGCGCAAGGCATCCGCGTGCCGCCCAGTCTGCCGCCGGTGCCCGGCGAGGCCGAAGCACGCGTGCGCGATGCGGCAGTCGTCAGTGGGCGCATGCTGGCGTTGTTTGCGGTGGCGCTGCGTGCAGAGATCCTGGCAGCAGGCGATACGCCGCCATCGCTGGACGAGGTGGAGACGCGCCTTCCCGGCGTGGCCGCGGCGCTGTCGCCGCAGGAGCGCGCCTTCTTTGCCCAGGCAGCGCCGGAGGCGCAGGCGCTGGCCAACTTCGGCTGGCGCTACGAAAGCCTGGCCGTGCTGCAATGGGCCTTGGGGCTGGCCGACACATTGCCGGAACCCACCGCCCTGTGCGAGGTGCCCCTGGTTGCACAGCGCGCGCTGGACAACGCGCAAGCCGCCGAGCGCCCGACGGTGGCACGGCGCCCGCTCCCCGAGTTGCTCGACATGCTGGACCGCCACCTGCGCCTGCACTGGGCGGTCCGCCAGGCCGGCCAATCCGCTCAGCCGGTACCCGCCGGCATCGTGCCGGGCGTGGTGTATGAGCGGCATTACGCGCTCAATTGGCTACTGCACTTCGAAGATGCCGAGTGGGACGAGGTGGATACGCCGACCTGACGCTGGCGTGCCCCGCCCCGGCGTTCGAGCGCGGGCAGTGCTGTTGCACGGACGCGGGGGACTTGCCGGTGCATCCATCCGTCACGTGCACAGACTGACACGGTGCAGCCGGGCGACAAGGCAGTGTGGATCTGGCGGGCGATGCCGCATGCCTCTGCGTGCGGTGGCGCATGTTTGTGATCCGGCAACGGCCGGATCTCCAAAGGCAACAGGCGCCGATGCTGCAGCACACCTGCCGCGCTGCCATTGCAGCCGTCGGCGGGTGCTGCCGATCGATCAGGCGCCAGCTGCGTCCAGCCGCGCCTGTACCGCCGCGAGCGCTTCCTGCAGTTCGACGACCGTCGCTTCCAGTGCCTGCATGCGCGCTTCCAGGTCGCTGGTGTCGCTGCCGCTGCGCGCGCTCGGTGCCGCTCGCGCGGCGGCGGCCTGCAGCGCCTCCACATCCAGTTCGCCGCTGAGCAGATGCGCGTAGCGATCTTCGCGCTGACCGCTGGCGCGCGGCAGTTGCGCGGCCAGGCCACGCTGGATCAGCCGATCCAGGTGATGGCGCATGTCGTCGGCGTCGTTGAAACGCGCCAGCCGCTCGCTACGTGCGTACAGTTCGCCCAGCGTCTGCGCGCCGCGTAACAACAGCAGGCCGATCAGTGCGACTTGCTGGCGGGTCAGATCCAGCACGCTGCCCAGGCGGTGTTCGTAACGCTCGGCACGCGAAGAAAACTGCTGGCGCACCAGGCCCAGGGTTTCCAGCTGGCGCAGCGCATGGTGCACCACGCCAGTCTGCAGATTCAACACCGGCTCGCGCGCGGTTTTCTGGTTGGCGGCCACCTGCGCGGCATTGACGGTGAGGGGGTACGCGTCTGGCGTGGTGGCCTCTTTTTCGATCAAGCAGCCGAGCACGCGGGCCTGGGCGGTGTCGAGGACGGGCGGGGGCGAGGTCTCTGTCATGGGTGGCTCCGGGGCAATCAGCACAAGGATATGCCGATCCGCTGCCGGCGTTCTTCCGCTGCGACGCCATGCAAGCTGGCCGACGTCATCGACGGTATCGCGCATGTCAGCGTCGCGCGCCGGCAACGGGTCTGTGCATCCGGGGACGGGCACAGGCACAGACCTGCAATCGTGGGGACGCCGATGCAGCCAAGCAGCTGGACGAGCGGCATCGCGGCGGCCGTCATCCGTACGCCTCTGTCATTCCAATGGCGCTGCCATCGGCCAGCGCGAGCGATGCGACGCGAACCGGCTAAAATCGCAGCCTTTATCGTCGATCCTGTCCCGGTGGATGCCATGCGCCCCTCGCTTTACGCACCGTTGTCCCTCATCGTCTGCACCGCGCTGGCCCTGAGCGCCTGCAAGCCTGCCGACACGCAGCCAGCCCCGCACGCGCAGGACGCCACCGCCACCGCAACTGCCAATGTCGACGCCAGCGCTGCGGCCAGCAAGGCCGCAACGTCGTCCACCACCGCACCGGCCGGCGACGACAACCTCAATGCGGTGCTGTGGATGCAGCGCTCGGAGGAATACCGCGCCGTGGCCGAGCAGACCTACCGCGCCGCTGCCGACAAGCTCGATAACGCGCTCAAGCAGCCCAACTGGGACGCGCTGGTGCCGGAAGAACGCGGCAACGCCGCCACCGGCCTGAAGCCGGCGGTGGTGCTGGATGTGGATGAGACCGTGCTGGACAACTCGCCATACCAGGCGCGCCTGTTGCGCGATGGCAAGGAATACGACGAGTTGAGCTGGGACCAGTGGGTGGCCGAGAAGAAGGCCACCGCCATCCCCGGCGTGGTGGATTTCGCCAAGGCCGCCAATGCCCGCGGCATCACCCTGATCTACATTTCCAATCGTGCGGTGCACCTGAAGGACGCCACCTTGGCCAATCTGCGCAGCGTGGGCCTGCCGGTGGCCGACGACAGCGTCTTTCTCGGCCTGGGCACGGTGGTGCCCGGTTGCGAGCAGAACGGCAGCGAAAAGAACTGCCGCCGCCAGCTGGCCGGACAGAAGTACCGCGTGCTGATGCAGTTCGGCGACCAGCTGGGCGACTTCGTGCAGGTCACCGCCAACACCGGCCAGGCACGCGGCGCGTTGTTGCAGCAGTACCACGACTGGTTCGGCGAACGCTGGTGGATGCTGCCCAACCCCAGCTACGGCGGCTGGGAGCCGGCGCAGTTCAATAACGACTACGCGCAACCCTGGCAAACGCGCCACGACGCCAAGCGCGCTGCGCTGGAGGTGGCCCGATGAGCCGCGCGCCATTGCCGCTGGCCGCACATGAGCGGCTGATCTTCGCGCTGGATGTGCCCAGCCACGACCAAGCAATCGCCTGGGTGGACCGGCTCGGCGATTCGGTGTCGTTCTACAAGATCGGCATGGAGCTGCTGGCATCGGGCGAGTACTTCCACGTGCTCGATGCGCTGGCCAAGCGCGACAAGCGCGTGTTCGTGGACCTCAAGTTCTTCGACATTCCTGCCACCGTGGCCGGCACGATTCGCCGCCTGGCGCAGTGGCCGGTGAGCTATTGCACCGTGCACGGCTGGCACGCCGGCATGCTGCAGGCTGCCGCCGAAGCCAACCACGGCGACATGCGCCTGCTGGCGGTCACGGTGCTGACGTCGATGGGCCGCCCGGACCTGGTGGCAATGGGCATCGACCGCGAACCGGTGGACGTGGTGGTGGAGCGCGCGCTGGCCGCACGGGCCGCCGGGATCGATGGCGTGATCGCTTCCGGGCAGGAAGCCGGCCCGATCCGCCGTGCCACCGGTCCGGACTTTTCGATCGTCTGCCCCGGCATCCGCCCCGGCGGCCCGGTCGGCGACGACCAGCAACGCACGGTCGGCGTGGCTCAGGCATTTATCGACGGCGCCGACGCGATCGTCGTTGGCCGCCCGATCCGCCTGGCGAGCGATCCTGCAGCGGCGGCTGACGCCATCCAGGCGGAGATCCGCGCGGCACTGATGCAGAACGGAGACTAAAACAGCCGTTGGCTCCAAAACAATCAATGGCTTATGCGACAACAATTAAAGCATTGCTTTAATGTGAAAGCCTCGTTAACATGCCGGCGTCCGATGTCAGTCGGAAGCTGTGTCACTCATTGTCCACCGGGCGTGTCCCGGTTTTCGAAGGGATCGCGCCTCGTGCCCGATCCTTTTTTTTGGCCGTCACGTTGCATGTCGCGGCGACCGAGGGCAATGGCTGGCCGCGTGGTGGCAGTGGATGGCGCGTTATTGGCTGCACCAGGCGAGCAGGCATCGCCCGGACGTCAGAGCGGAGCGTGCCGGTAGCGCATGCTTCGATCTCCGCATCCGTGATCGGCCATCCGTCACTGCCACCCTCAGCATCAGCTCAAGCGCAGGGCAAAAAGGCACTTACGGCAACGTCGCTGCCTTGCAATAGCGGTCGATGAATTGCTGGTGGCTCGGCATCACATCCACGCAGTGCGAAATGGTTTGCGCCACGCTGGCCAGAAAGCCTTCGGCGTCGCGGTCGGGCACCTGGTCCACCAGCGGGTGATACCCCTGCGGCAGGATGCCCTGGCCCACCAGTACCTGCACCCAGCTGATCTCGGCGAACATCTCTTCGGCGTTGCGATAGAAGCGCCCGCTGTCGCGGAACAGGTCCAGCGTGGCCTGCAACTCGGGGGTGATCGGCATGTGGCGGCAATGCCGCCAGAACGCGCTGTCGTCGCGTTCGGTGGCGTGGTAGTGCAGCAGCAGAAAGTCGCGGATGCGGTCGAACTCGAATGCCAGCCGGTCGTTGTAGCGCTGCACCAGCACCGGGCTGATGCCCTCGCGCGGAAACAGCTCCAGCAACTTGGAAATGCCGGACTGGATCAGATGGATGCTGGTCGATTCCAGCGGCTCCAGAAATCCGCTGGCCAGGCCCAGCGCGACGACATTGCGGTTCCAGCACTGCTTGCGCCGCCCGGTGGTGAAGCGCAGCGGGCGCGGGTCGGCCAGCGGCTTGCCATCCAGGTTGGCCAGCAGCGTTGCGGCAGCTTCGTCGTCGCTGATGTGCGCGCTGCAATACACATAGCCGTTGCCGGTGCGGTGCTGCAGCGGAATGCGCCACTGCCAGCCGGCTGCGCGCGCGGTGGAGCGCGTGTACGGCGCCGGTGGGCTCACTTGTTCGCAGGGCACCGCCAGCGCGCGATCGCACGGCAGCCAATGGGTGAAATCGTGATAGCCGGTGTGCAGCGCTTGCTCGATCAGCAGCCCACCGAAGCCGGAGCAGTCGATGAACAAGTCGCCATGCACCACCTGCCCGGAGGCCAGCTGCAGCGATTGCACATGGCCGCTTTCCGGATGCAGCTGCACCTGCTCGACCAGCCCTTCGATGCGGGTCACGCCACGCTGCTGCGAATACCGCCGCAAAAAGTGCGCGTACTGCGTGGCATCGAAGTGGTATGCGTAGGCGATGTTGGCCAGCAGCGAGTTGGCCGGCACATCGCCGGCGGAGGTCATGAACTTGCCGCGCGCAGCCGCCACGGTGTTGAGCGTGTACGCCCCCAGCGGCTGCGCTTTACCGCGCGCGTGTTGCTTGATCCAGTATTGGTGGAACGGCAATAGCCCCAGCGGGTGCCCGATCTGGGTGCCGAAGCCATGCATGTACGTACTGCCGGGGCGTTGCCAGTCGACGAACTCGATGCCGAGCTTGAAGCTGCCCTGGGTCTGGCGGACGAACTCGGCCTCATCGATGCCGAGCAGGTTGTTGAAGGCCTTGATGTGCGGCACGGTGGCTTCGCCCACACCGACGGTGCCCAGCTGTTCGGACTCGATCAGCTGCACCTTGAAGGTGGGCCCAAGCACGCGCGCGAACGCGGCGGCCGCCATCCAGCCGGCGGTGCCGCCGCCGACAATGACGATGTTGCGAAGTGGAGCGGGAATCATGTCGATGCATTCCTGAGCAAGACGGCGGACGGACACACGAACGGGGCCAGTTGGCCCCGTTCGACAGACCACATGCCCGTCCCGGCGCATGTGGCAAGGCACGCATCAGAACTTGGCGCCGATTTCCAGCACGACGCTGCGCGGCACGTAGTTGATCTCGCCGCTGGTGTTGATGGCGATGTCCGGAGCGAACTGACCATTGCTACCGAAGCCGTTGTAGGCGTACGCACTGTAGTTCTTGAAGTTGAACGCGTTGAGCAGGTTCACACGTGCATTGAGCTTGAAGTCGCCGGCCACGGTGAACTCCTTGGTGGCCTGGAAGTCCACTGTGCGGTAGCCCCAGATATCGCCACCGACCAGGAACTTGCCGCTGCCCGGCGGGGTGACGCCGACCTGCTGGCACGTCGCGCCATCGGGATCGGTGAAGCCGAAGCAGGCGATCGTGTTGATCGGCTCGGGCGTGGCCAATACCAGCTTGGCACCGAAAGTCACGCCCCATGGGCCGTCGATCGAGCCGGAAGCGACGAAGCGATGCGCGGCCACGGCATCGGATTTGACGAACGGATAGCCGCGGATGGTGGCCTTGTCGAAACCGTAAGGCTCATCGATGTTGCGGTTCTGGCGCGCGCTGGTGTGGGTGTAGGACAAGGTCAGGCCCCAACCGGACTCCTTGGTGTACGGCTTGTCGGCCGACAACAGCACCTGGCTGTTGCGCTGCTCCAGGCCGTTGCTGCCCAGGATGGTGTTCTGGTAGCCCGGCACCGGCTCGCCCCACGGCACGTTGCCATTCTGGAAGTAGGAGCCGTCCGGATAGCGGTTGATCAGACCCATCGCGAACCCGTCATAGCTCAGGATGCGCTGAAAGGTCACATCGGTCAGCCAGTCGCCCACCTGGTTGGTGATGCCGATGCTGTACTGGTCGCTGTACGGCGTCTTGAGCTTGTTGTTGAACATGAAGAGCTCGGCGCTGCCGGCGACACCGGGAATGGTGTTGAGCTGATCGATGCCGTTGAGATAGCGCGGGTCGAACGCCACGCAGGTGCGATCGGCGCGATAGCAGGTGCCGGTTGCCGGATTTTCGAAATACACCGCCACCGGCGACAGCGCCGCCTTGCTGGTTTCCAGCGCCAACTGTTCGAACAGGTTGCGATCGTAGGAGCGCGCGGCACCACCATGCACGATGGCGGCTTCGTCGCCGAAGATGTCATACGAGAAACCGAAGCGCGGCGCCCAGGCATCCTTGAAGTTCTTGCGGTTGTTGCCGGTGCTGATGTAGTCGGCCACGTTGATGCCGCTGGGCAGCAGACGGTTGGCCCAAGGCTGGCCGGGATTTTCTGCGTCGTTGGCATACAGCGCGTCGACGAAGGCCTGCGAGGTGACGAAGTTGGTGTAGGCCGGAGTGTCTTCGTAATCCCAGCGCACGCCGATGTTGACCATCAACTTGTCGGTGGCGGCCCAGTCGTCCTGCAGATAGATACCGTACTGCTTGGACGGGGAGACCACCGTGGCGCGCTGGCCTGGCGTGGTGTAGGGCGCGATGAAGTCCACGCGGTAGGGTGTGGCGTCAATGCTGCCATTGCTGACGCGATAGCTGAACTGCGGATTCAACGCCGCCGCATCCTGCGAGGTGAGCTCGATGTCCTTGTAGTTCACACCCATCTTGATGGTGTGTTCGCCATGCCACTGGAAGCTGGTGAAGGTCAGATCGTTCTGGATGAACCAGCCCTTCTGGCTCTTGCGCTGCGCGTTCTTGCCGCCAGCCGAACCGGTGGTGAGGAACGTGCGCTCATCGATATCGGTGGAACCGGAACGCGGCTGGAAATAGGTGTAGACGATGCCGTTGCCCAGGGTGCGCGGGGTCGGGTTGTTCTCCGAATTTTCGGTACCGACGATGACCTCGTTGAACCAGTTGTCGGCACTGTGCTGCCAACGCAGGTTGGTGCGCTTGTCCTTGTTGATCTTGTCGGTGGCCTGCGCGAGCGTGTTGGTGCCGCCGACGTTGGCGGTCTGGGTCTCGTCGCGGTAGATCGTGCTCAGTTCGATGCGATCGCGATCGGTGGGCTCGAAGTCGATCTTGCCGAACAACAGGTCTTCTTCGAACGGCATATTGGCCGGGCCATACTGGCTGGCCAGGTTGGCCGGCAGCTGGCTGACGAACGCCGCCGCCTCGGAACTCGGCTGCACGCTCTTGGGCGCCACGTTTTCCTTGCCTTCGTAGGCAACGAAGAAATGCATGCGATCCTGGATGATCGGCCCGCCGAGCGCGAAACCGTATTCCTTGGTCTGCGAATCGATCTTGCCGTTGGCTTCTTCGTCGGGCCGCTTGTCGCGTAGATCCTGATCGGTATAGCGATAGAACGCTTCGCCGTGGAACTCGTTGGTGCCCGACTTGGTGGCCGCGGTAATCGCCGCGCCACTGATCTGGCCGTACTCGGCCTTGTAGTTGGAAGTAATGACCTTGTATTCGCCGATCGCCAGCTGCGGGAACGGGTTGCCCTGCGTATCGCTTTGACCGGCGACGCCACCGCTACGTACGTAGCTCTTCTGGCCCACGCCATCGATGTACAGATTGCCGGCACTGGCATTGGACGCACCGCCGCGCAGCTTGGTGTTGCCGTTGCCATCGACCTGAAACACCATGCCCGGCACGGTATCGGCAAACTCCAGGAAGTTACGCGTGGCCTGTGGCAATTGCTGGATCTGACGCGCGCTGATGGTGTTGCCCACCTCCGAGGTCTTGACGTCGCGGATCATCGGCGCGCTGACCGTCACCGTATCCAGCGTGGTCGCATCGCCTGCGGGCGCAGCGGCCGTCTCGGTGCCCAGATCGACGGTGGCGCTGGAGGCCACCGACAGGGTTACCGTGCGGCTGATGCCGTTGGATTCGACCTTGTAGGTACCCGGCTGCAGCCCGACGATGGTGTAGTTGCCGTTCGCATTGACCGGGGCGCGTCGCACCGAGCCGGTGGCGACGTTTGTGACGACGACTTCGCTGCCGTTCTGCGCGGAAGCGACCTGGCCACGCAACGTGGCGTTACTGGACTGGGCCATGGCCGGTGTGGTGGCGAACAACGAGGTGGCCAGGGCGCAGCACAACAGGCTGCGCGCCGGCAGGGTGGAGACGGTGCGGTGATTCTTCATGACTTCCCCCTCCCAGGGGTAAGGCGCGACGCAGTGCAGTGACTGGCGCGTTGGATTGGTGCTTTGGTGTGGAACACAGGGACAACAGGCAACGACAGCCGCGAGGGCTGCAAGAACAACAAGAGTCTGCGGTGACGGGTGCTTGCTCCTTCAGGCACGGGTCGAGACGGATGAAACAGTGGGGGCGTGGCCGATGCAGCGCCTCGGCAATCACCGGGCAATGCAAGACCAACGATGCACCAGGATGCGTGCCGTGCGCGGAGGCCAGCACAGGCGGCCTCCCTGTGCTGGCATCGCTAGCGACTTACCAGATGATGCGTGCGCTCAGGAACAGCGTCCGCGGCGAGGTGGACAACGCGCCGTACTGGTTGATGCTGGCGCGCGGGTTGTAGACGCCGTTCTGGCCCCAGTCGATGGCGTACTGGTCGTAGTTGCGGAAGTTGAGCGCATTGATCAGATCCCCGCGCACCTGCACGGTCAACGCCTCGGTGACATGCATGTCCTTGGACAGCGACAGATCCAGCTGCCGCGTGCCGAAGATGTCGCCGCCGGCGATGAACTTGCCGCCCGGTGCATCCACCGAGACGATACGGATGTTGTCCGACGGCTGTCCGCCGTACTGGTCGTAGGACACCGCTTCATTGCGCGGCGGCACCGTGGCCAGGGTCAGCTTGGCCGAGGCGCTGATGCCCCAGAACAGATCGTAGATGCCGGTCAGCACCAGCCGATGGCGCGGCACTGCGTTCAGATCCAGGAACGGGTAGTCGGCGATGGTGGCCGCATCGAACCCGTAGCGATCATCGTTGCCGCGGTTACCGCGTGCGCGCGAGAACGTGTAGGCCGCAGTCAACCCCCAGCCGCTTTCCTGGGTATAGGGCTTGTCGGCCGACAGCAGCAGCTGGCCGGTCTTGGTTTCCACACCGTTATTGCCGATCAGCAGCGAACCGAAGCCCGGCGGATTCTCGTTCCACGGCTGGCCGCCATTCTGGAAGAAATCGCCATTGGGGTAGCGGTTACCCAAGGTGAGGATCAGACCGTCCTTGCTATGGATGTAGGATACCGTGGCCGAGGTGTTCCATTCGCCCAGCCGCGTGCGCAGGCCCAGCGAATACTGGTCGGAATAAGGCGTCTTCAGATCGTTGTTGAGCAGGTCGATCTCACCGTTGCGCACCCCTGAATTGACCAGACTGCCGAGGCTTGCCGGATCGCTGAGGTAGGCCGGATTCCAGTTGACGCAGGTGCCCGGCGCCGGCGTGCAGCCGGGCGCGGCTTCGGCAAAGCGGAGCGTGTACTGCGCCAGCGCCGACTTGACCTGCTCCAGTCCCAGGATGTCGAACAGATTGCGGTCGTAGCTGCGCCCGGCACCGCCAAACAACACCAGCGATTCGTCGCCGCGGAAATCGTAGGAGAAGCCCAGGCGCGGCGCGAAGTTGTTGTTGTCCTGCTGACGGTTATGGCCGTTGCTGATGTAGTCGTTGATGTTGACGCCGCCCTTGGCCAGTTGCTCGGCGTAGGTGGCGCTCACCGTCGGGTCGGTGCCGGGACCGTTCAAGGCCGCCACCACTTCCGGCGGGGTCACGTTGTCCAGATACGAGGGAATCTTCTCGCCATCCCAGCGCACGCCCAGGTTCAACTGCAGCTTGTCGTTGACGTCCCAATCGTCCTGGATGTACAGGCCCAACTGCTTGCTCTTGGTCGTCACCGACGGCGCGGCACCTGCAAACGGCAGATTGAACTTCACCTGGTACGGAATCGCCGAGGTTCCCAGGCCATCGGCCACCGCGTAGTAGAACGACGGATTGACCGCCGCGTTTTCGCTCTGGGTCAGCTCCACTTCCTTGTACTTCACGCCCATCTTGATGACGTGGCTGCCGTGCCAGTCGATGCTGTTGAAGGTCAGGTCGTTCTGGAAGCTCGGGCCTTTCTGACCCTTGCGCTGGATCGCCAGGCCGCTGGTGGCGTTGTCGCGGATCAGCACATCGTCTTCGGCGACGCCGCGGGTATAGATGTTCTGGTTGCCCAGGGTGAAGGCATTGGGGTTGAACAGCACGTCCTCGTAGGAGACACGCGCCTCGTTGACGTAACGTTCGCCGAAATGCTGCCAGCGCAGGTCGTAGCGCTCTTCGGTGTTGAGGTTGTTCTTGCCGGCGATGGCGGTGTTGCGGTCGCCCACGTCGTCGCGGCTCTTCTCGTCGCGGTACTTGGCGGTCAATTCCAGGCGATCGTTCTCGCCCACGTCCCAGTCGATCTTGCCGAAGTACAGGTCTTCCTTGAACGGACGGGTGACCGAACCCAGGCGGCTCTGCACGCCGGCCGGCAGGTCGTCGCGCAATGCGCTGAAGCTGTCCGGCACCGAGACCGGGTTGGCCGACACCTCGAAGCCCTTGCCTTCGTAGCTGACGAAGAAATGCGCCTTGTCCTTGACGATCGGCCCGCTGAAGGCCATGCCGTATTCGTCCTGGTGGGTCTGGCGCTTGCTACCGTCGGCATTGGGCGCACCGGCGCGCTCGTCGGCCTGACGCGCCCGGAAATCGGTATTGGTGGTGCGCCCGAAGATCTCGCCGTGGAACTCATTGCCGCCAGACTTGGTGGAGGCCACGATCGCCGCCGACCCCACCTGGTCGAACTCGGCCTTGTAGTTGGAGGTGATGACCTTGTACTCGCCGATCGCCAGCTGCGGGAATGGGTTGCCCGCGCTCTGCTCCTGGCCGGAGACGCCGCCGAACAGATAGCTCTTCTGGCCCACACCGTCGATGTAGACGTTGACCGCCGAGCTGGCCTGCGCGCCACCGCGGATGCGGCTGTTGCCGTTCGGGTCGGTCTCGAACTGCATGCCGGGCACGGTGTCGGCGAACTCCAGGAAGTTGCGCGTCAGCTGCGGCACCGTGTTGATCTGCTTGAGCGACACATTGGTGCCCACTTCGGAGGTCTTGACCTCCTGCAGCGAGGTGGCAGTGACCTTGACCGTGTCCAGGGTCGTGGCGGTGCCATCGGCGGGCGTTGTCGCCTCGCCGCCACTGCCCAGATTCAGGCTCACCGACGAGGCCACCGACAGGGTCACCGTCTTCTCGGTGCCCGGGCCGGCATCCACCTTGTAGGTGCCCGGCGGCAGGCCAACCAGGGCATAAGTGCCATCCGGGCCGGTCGCCACGCGTCGCGTCGTGCCCGTGGCGAGGTTGGTGGCGGTCACGGTGGTGCCTGCCTGGGACGCGGCCACTTGCCCACGCAGGGTGGCGTTACTGGACTGCGCCATGGCCGGGCTGGCGGCCAGCAACGAAGCGGCCAGGGCGCAGCACAGCAGGCTGCGCGCCGGCAGGGTGGAGACGGTAAGGTAGGTCTTCATGACTTCCCCCTCCCAGGGGTCAGGCGCGTACCGGCAGCGTGGTCGGCGGGCGCAGGGTGACGCGTTATTTCAAGGACGAACGAGCAGCGGTAGCGGCAACGATAGAGTTATAAAAAACATAAGAAAGCGTAAATAATTCGTGAAGATGCGATGCGGCGCATCGTTGTCAACGTCCGGGTGTGCCACGGGCGGCGCTGGAGGCACGCACGATCAGTTCCGGAACCATCTGCGAAAATGCTGGCGGTGCGGCTTCGGCAGGCGGTGCAGGCGCATCGACCAACTGCTGGCCCAGCAACAACTGCAACGCACGCGCGCCCAGGCCGGCGATATCCACCCGCATCGTGGTCAGCGCAGGCAGCACGTAGCGCGCCATCGGCACGTCGTCGAATCCGGCCAGCGCAATGTCCTGCGGCACCTTGAGCCCGGCATGGCCGAGCGCGAACAGGCAGCCCAAGGCCATCATGTCGTTGGCGGCGAACACCGCGTCGGGCCGCGTGTCCCGGGCCAACGCCTGGCCGGCGCGGTAACCGGATTCTTCGTCGAAGTTGCCGGGCAAGACCCACGGCTGCACGGCCGGGTCCAGCGCCAGTTCGTCGCGATACCCGCGCATGCGCTCATGCGCATCGAAGTTGTCGTCCGGCCCGGCGATGAAGGCGATGCGGCGGTGGCCACTGTCGCGCAGATGCCGGGTCATGACCCGCGCGCCGCCGTAGTTGTCCACATTGAGCACCGGGCGCTGGCTCGCGCTACCCGCGCAATTGAGCAGCACCGCCGGCAGGCCGCCGGGCAGCGCGTCTTCATGCACGCCCGAATCGCCCAGCGACGGCGACATCACCACCACCCCGTCCACGCGCCCGGGCAGGCGCTCCAGTGCCCGGCGCTGCGCCTGCGGGTCGCCGTGCGAGCTGGACACCAGCAGATGGTAGCCCTGGTCGCGCGCCACCTGATCGATGCCGCGGATCAATTCGGAAAAGAATTCGCCATGCAGGTCCGGCAGCACCACCCCGATGGTGTGGGTGCGCCGGCTGCTGAGGCTGCGCGCGGCGTGGTGCGGGATGTAATTGAGCGCACGCGCCACCCGCAAGACACGCTCGCGCACCGACTCGGCCACGTGCTGATGCCCGTTCATGGTGCGCGAGACCGTCGCCACCGACACCTGCGCTTCGCGCGCAACGTCCTTGATGGTGACGCTGCCGCCTTCGGACCGTGGCCGACTCATGCTGTGGCGTTCTCCAGGTCAACGCACGTGGCGCCGCGCGCCGGGGTAGGGCGCACGGCCTGCTGGCACCGAGCGCCCGTGTCGGACAGGCACATGCATGACATCAGCCCCATCTGATGGTGACCCCCAAGCGAGATGCAGCGCACGCTAGCAGGAACTGCAAGCGCTTACATGATGCGCCGCAGCATGCGATCAAACGCAAGTGGCGCAAGGGCTGCAGCCCGATCGCTGGACAAGTTTGTCCGAATAAGACATCGGCAGCCAATGTCGGACACTGGTCGACAATGTGCCAGGAACTACGAAAACGTAACATCTGCACACCATACCCCGGCGCACGGTTCAGGCCTGCCTTGCCGCCAATGCATTCAGACAGCAAGATGCGCCGATCGATCAGGGGGAACATCGTGCGCATGTCGCTACCTACCGTCCGTGCAGGGCGGTTCCACTCCGCCGCGTGGCTGCTGCTGGCCGCGCTGTGCGTGAGCGGCTGCCAGCGCAACCAAGCCGCCCCGGCACTGCCCGGCGCCAAGGCCGAGCCGGCCGCGGCGATGCAGGCGATGACCCTGCCGCTGCGGCGCAATGATCTGGTGGCGTATGCGCGCATCCGGGTAACGCCTGCGCAATACACCCAGCTGGAGGCGGCGTGGCGCAGCGGTGTCAGCCGCTGGCCGCTGACCGAACTGCCGCTGCCGAATGAAGTCGGCGCGCTGCTGGGGTCGTTGTCGGCGCCCGATGCCGAACGCCGCCTGCAGCAGGCCTTCGATGCGCAGCTGGCCGGCCAGGCCCAGGGCATCGCGCAGGCGGCGCAATCGCTGGGCCAGTTCGGCGTGCAATACCTGCGTAGCCGCAACGACTACCAGCCCGAGCAGCGCGCCCATTACGTGCAGTTGGTCGATGCCTTGAGCGCGTGGGCTGCCACCGCGCCGCTGGCCGATCGCCCCCGCGCCAAGGCCAGCATCGCCGATCTGACGACCGCCGCGCGCGCCACCGGCATTACGTCCGATGCCGACCTGCAGCGGCTGGGCATGGAAGAAAGCCTGCGCCGGCTCGGGCCGTTCTGGGAAACCTGCAAGAAGGTGCTGGAGCGCTACGACCTGTCGATCGACAGCAGCCTGGACGCGCTGCGGACCGGGTTGATCAAGCAGGATGCCGACACCGCCCAGGTACGGCTGCGCTATCCGCTGGCCGCCCACGATATCGATCTGAACGTTGCGCTGATCAAGCGCGAGGGCCACTGGTACCAGCTGCAGACACAGAACGAAGTACAGGCGCTGCTCGATGCCCAGGCCACGCCCCTACCTAGCGCCACTGCAGCGCCCGACACCGCAGCGGCCGCGCCGGCGAAGCCTGCCGACACCGGGAACCGCCCGGCTGGGCGATAATGACCGTGATGCCAGAACAGAATCCCCTGCCGTTCCCGGACGGCCAGCCCAGCCCGCCCAGCACTGCCGCAGCCGACACCGGCGCCACGGCGGCGGCATTGCCGCTCGCCGAGCCGGTACCGCCAGCGGTTGCGCCATCGATCGCCCCCAGCGTTGCCGCTGCGCGCAGCGGCAAGCGCCCCTGGTGGGCGCGCCTGCTTGGCCGCCTGGCAGACCCCTGGCTGAGCCTGACCATCGAGCCGGACCAGCCCGGTCGCTACGACGACGGCCGCCCGGTGGTGTACGTGCTGGAAGACTACGGCATGTCCAACGCGCTGATTTTGGACAAGGCCTGTCGCGAAGTCGGCCTGCCGTCGCCGCTGGTGCCGTTGCCGGGCGACCCGCTGGAGCGCAAGCGCGCCTACCTGGCGCTCTCACGGCGCAGCAGCAGCAATTCGCTGATTCCCGAGCAGCGCGGCGGCAAGACCCATTCCGATTCGCTGGCCAAGCTGCTGCAGGCGCACCGCGTGCGCGCCGACCTGGACGTGCATCTGGTGCCGGTGTCGATCTTCGTCGGCCGCGCGCCGGACAAGCAGAGCGGCTGGTTTGCGGTGCTGTTCTCGGAAAACTGGGCGCTGGTCGGCCGCTTCCGCCGCCTGCTGTCGGTCTTGCTCAACGGCCGCACCACCATCGTGCGCTTCGCTCCGCCGATTTCGTTGCGCCAGACCATGGCCGAAGGGCTGCCGCCCGAGCGCACCTTGCGCAAGTTGCAGCGCGTGCTGCGCACGCACTTCCGGCGCATCCGCGAAGCGGTGATCGGCCCGGATTTGTCTACCCGCCGTTTGCTGGTGGACCAGGTGCTGGCCGCCGAGTCGGTACGCGAAGCCATCGCCATCCAGGCCAAGCGCGACAATTCCAAGCCGGTCGATGCCTGGCGCAAGGCGCATGCCTATGCGTGGGAAATCGCCGCCGACTATTCCAGCCCGGTGGTGCGCTCGGCCAGCTTCCTGCTGACCCACGTGTGGAACCGCATCTACGCCGGCGTGCTGGTACATCACCTGGACAAGCTCAAACAGGCCGCGCCCGGGCACGAAGTGGTGTACGTGCCCAGCCACCGCAGCCACATGGACTACCTGCTGCTGAGCTACCTGCTGTACGAACGCGGCATCGTGCCGCCGCACATCGTGGCCGGCATCAACCTCAATCTGCCGGTGGTCGGTACCCTGCTGCGCAAGGGCGGCGCGTTCTTCATCCGCCGCTCGATCAAGGGCAATGCGCTGTATTCGGCGGTGCTGAGCGAATACGTCGCCCAACTGGTGGCCGGCGGCTATTCGATCGAATACTTCGTCGAAGGCGGGCGTTCGCGCACCGGGCGTTTGCTGCAGCCCAAGGGCGGCATGATCGCGATGACCCTGCGCGCGTATCTGCGCCAGCCGCGCAAGCCGGTGCTGTTCCAGCCGGTGTACATCGGCTACGAGAAATTGATGGAAGGCAACAGCTACCTGGACGAGCTCACCGGCCGGCCCAAGGAGAAGGAATCCATCTGGGGCCTGCTGTGGTCCATCCCCAAGGTGCTCAAGCAGAACTATGGCCAGGTGGTGGTGAACTTCGGCGAGCCGATCGCGCTCAACGACGTGCTGGCCAAGCACGCGCCCGATTGGGACGGCCAGCCGCTGCCGGAAGACGAAAAACCCACCTGGCTGGCGCCCGCGGTCGACATGCTGTCGACGCAGATCCAGACCCGCATCAACTGCGCCGCCGACGTCAATCCGATCAACCTGCTGGCGCTGGCCCTGCTGTCCACGCCCAAGCACGCGATGGGCGAGGCCGATCTGATCGCGCAGATCGAGCTGTGCAAGAAGCTGCTGGCCGAAATGCCCTACTCGGACCGCGTCACCGTCACCCCGCATACGCCGGCGCGCATCATCACCCATGCCGAAGAGATCAACGTGCTCACGCGTGTGTCGCACCCGCTGGGCGATGTGCTCAGCGTCAGCGGCGATACGGCGGTGCTGCTGAGCTACTTCCGCAACAACGTGCTGCACCTGTTCACTGCCTCCTCGTGGGTGGCGTGCTGTTTCCAGAACAACCGCCGCATGAGCCGCGCCGGTCTGTTGCGCCTGGGTCGCACGGTGTATCCGTTTCTGCAGGCCGAGTTGTTCCTGCCGTGGAGCGAAGACCGCTTTGCCGAACGCATCGAACAGACCATCGACATGTTCGTGCGCGAAGGCCTGCTGCTCAACGTCACCGACGACGACGGCGGGATCCTGGCACGCAACACCGGGCAGACCGACGAAGTGTTCCGCCTGCGTGCGATCGGCCACTCGCTGCAACAGGCCTTCGAGCGCTATTACATCGCCATTTCGGTGCTGGTGAAGAACGGTCCCGGCGTGCTCGGTGCCGGCGAACTGGAAAGCCTGTGCCAACAGGCCGCGCAGCGTCTGAGCCTGCTGTACGCACCGGCCGCGCCGGAGTTCTTCGACAAGACGCTGTTCCGCGGCTTCATCCAGAAATTGCGCGAGTTGCGCCTGGTGTGGCCGGACGAAAACAGCAAGCTGATGTTCGACGAGCGCCTGGATGCCTGGGCCAAGGACGCCAAGTTCATTCTCGGCCGCGAACTGCGCCATACCATCGAACGCGTCAGCCCGGCAGCGGCCAAGCCGGACGTGGTCGTGCCCCCGCAGTAAGCCGTCGGCGAACGCCTTCAAGCCCTGTGGGAGGCGTTGGGCGCGTGGCGGGGTGTGGGCGAGACGCCGGCCGCCTTCACGCAGCGGTTCCGTTCGTTTCATCGGGCACTTCCAGCACTCCCGTTAGCATCGCAGCACCTTTCACTGTGATCGGCTGCGTTGCACCACGGGCGTCGCCGGCAGGAGACTTGCATGCGCGCAGCCATCCACACCCGGTACGGCGACCCGGCCAAGGTGCTCGAACTTGGCGAACGGCCCACACCGCAACCCGGCAAGGGCCAGGTCCGCATCGCGATGCGGCGTTCGCCCATCCACAACCATGACCTGTGGACGGTGCGCGGCAACTACGGCTACAAGCCCACATTGCCGGCGATCGGCGGCAGCGAAGGCTCTGGCGTGATCGATGCGCTGGGCGAAGGCGTCCAGGGCCTGCAGGTCGGCCAGCGCGTCGTCGCTGCCGGCGTACACGAGAGCTGGGCCGACTCCTTTCTGGCCGAGGCGACCGGCGTGGTCCCACTGCCCGATGCACTGGATGACGACCGTGGCTGCCAGCTCACCGCCATGCCGCTGAGCGCATTGATGCTGATCGAGTTCCTGCATGTCGAGAAAGGCGACTGGATCGTGCAGAACACCGCCAACGGCGCGGTTGGCAAGACCGTCGCCATGCTCGCGGCGGCACGCGGCGTCAACGTGATCAATCTGGTGCGTCGCGATGCCGGCGTGGACGAACTCGAGGCACTGGGCATCGGCAATGCGGTGTCGACCGCGCAAGACGGTTGGCAGGACCGCGTGCGCGCGCTGGCCGGCGATGCGCCGATCGTGCGCGCGATCGACTCGGTCGCCGGCAAGGCAGCAGGCGAGCTGATGAGGTTGCTGGCCGAAGGCGGCGAGTTGATCTCGTTCGGCTCGATGACCGGCGAACCGCTGGAGATTGCCAGTGGCGATGTGATCTTCAAGCAGGCCACAGTGCGCGGCTTCTGGGGCAGCAAGGTCATGGCCGCCACCAAGTCCGAGGACAAGCGCCGCATGATCGGCGAGCTGTTGAAGGCCGCGCTCGACGGCAGCCTGGCACTGCCGGTGGAAGCGGTGTTCGACCTGGAAGACGCGGCCAAGGCGGCAGCGGCCAGTGCCGAGCCAGGGCGAGGCGGCAAGATCCTGTTGCGCGCAGGTTGAGCCGCCGCAGCCGACGGGCACAATCACACGCAGCATCGTCGAAAGCCAGGCAGTCAACCTTGTGTAGGAGCGCGCCCGAGCGCGACGAAGCTTTCCCGAGAAGGCCTGTCGCTCTCGGGCGCGCTCCTACGGAACCGAGGACGCCAGCTGCTCAAATACCGCCAGTCCACTCCCTTCCCCGGCGTGCGGGGGAAGGTGCCCGAAGGGCGGATGGGGGAGCGCCGCGCCGGCTATGCGTGGACCGCGCCGCCGCAACGCGTGCCCGCGCACCACAAAAAAGCAAACCCATCCGCAGGCGCGTGCTACGCCGGCTCGTCGGGAACCAACTCCATCTCCAGCCGGATGATGTTGTCCTTGATCTGCAGCTTGCGCTTCTTCAGGCGCTTCATCTGCAGTTCGTCTTCCGGATTGGCGGGCATGCGCTGAATCTCCTCGTCCAACGCGCGGTGGGCGCGTCGCAACTCGGCGATCTGCTCGACGATCTCGGCGGTTGACAGGGTTTCCACCCCCCGAGCATACACAACCCAGGGTTGTGCGCGTCACCCGCGCTTGCCAAGCGGCCTGGGGCTGCGACAATGCCCGCGCGCCGCGGGGAAACGGTGGCGCGCCTCGTCCATCATTGCCGCGCGGCCACGGCCGTCGAGAACGGAGTCTTTCGATGCGTCTGCATTCGTCCCTGCTGGCCCTGAGCCTGTTGACCGCCGCCAACCTGGCCAGCGCCGCCGATGTCGCCAAGTACGACGGCTTTTTGTGCTGCAACCTGCGCACCGACGGCAGCTGGATCAGCGACAGCAACTACGCCGAAGACGGCAAACGCATGCTCCCGGTCGGCACCCCGGTCAGCGTCACCGGCTTCGGCCGTAACCGCGTCAACCTCAAGATCGCCGGCGAAAAGCAATCCATCGGCAACGATTACAGCCGCGACCTGGACAACACCGCCTTCGCCGCCCGCTATGTGGTCACCGCCGACCCCAAGCTCAAGCTCGCCACCTTCCCGCCCAAGATTCGCCAGGCCATCACCGACGGCAAGCTCACCGGCGGCATGACCCGCGAACAGGTGCTGATGGCGGTCGGCTACCCGATCAGCAGCGAAAACCCCAACCTGGACGCCTCGCTGTGGCGCTACTGGCGCGACAGTTTCTCCGAGTACCAGGTGCAGTTCGGCCCCAGCGGCAAGCTGGTCAGGGTGACCGCCGATCCGCAGCTGATGAATTTGATCTGGGTGCCTTGAATCCTCTAAGTTTTTATTACACTTAGCGTAAAATTTTTAAAATCCTAGAATTTAAACTAAGAGCGAGGCTTAATGCAGATGGCAGATACTGACTTTTTGGATAGGGAAATCAGAACAACGGCAGTAGACTTTTCTTTTGGAGAGCTGCTCAATTTGCATAATACTAAATAAATAATTATTCGCCCAGAATATCAGCGGTTGTTCCGTTGGACGATTGAGCAGCGTTCTCGTCTTATCGAATCGATTGTGCTAGGGCTGCCCATTCCTCCGATCTTCTTAATAGAGGGTCAGTCGGGTATTCTTGAGTTGATTGATGGACTGCAGAGAACAAGTTCCGTTCTGCAGTTTTTGGATCACGGCGCTATTAACGAGCCAGAACTTAGGCTTGCAGGTTGCGACATAGTTAATGAACTGAATTCAAAAGTATTTTCGGAACTGCCTTTAACTGTGCGGTTGAAGATAAAAAGGTCTCCAATTAGAGCAACCATCATTAATAAGTCGGGTGATGCTTTCGTAAAATATGAAATGTTTAAAAGGCTTAATACCGGCGGCTCCCTGCTATCGTCTCAAGAGATTCGGAATTGTAGCTCCCGTATGGTCGAGGGCGGAGATCTATTTTATGATGCTATACAAGAGATGGCCAAGTATCCATCTTTTGTGAAAGCCATACAGCGTCTTCTGATACTTTCAGAGAGAAGCGCGCTGATGAGGAGCTGGTCCTTAGGTTTTTCGCCGTTACGCTATTCCGTGACCATTACCATGGAAACATTGAGGAGTGGCTCGATTCAATTATGGAATCGATATTGTTCAGAAAGGTCGAATTCGATTTGACAAGTCAAAAGGCCTCGTTTGAGAAAGTGTTCGACCTTATCGCAGAGAAGCTTGGAGATAGCGCATTTACAAGATTCACAGAAGACGGAGTGTCAACTGGCCGGCTTGCTCCCGCTTACTATGAGGCGACGGCCTGTACTTTCTCTGATTGTTACGAAGCAATTCAACCCGTGAGTGGAGAAGAGGTAAAGCGAAAGTTGATTGCTGCATATACAGATCAACTATTCCTGGAATCAACTGGCCCTGGCGCTAACACGATTCCAAAACTGGAGCAGAGAATTAGAGTGGTTTCTAAACACTTTCTCGATCAATGAGCGTTTTAAGCGCACTCACTAATGATCTCGACTGGCGAGAGACTGAGATCGCGTCTATGCGAATCCTTCTCTCGTCGGGATCAGCGACGCCATCGCAGCAAACCGTTCTGCTGAGAGCAGCTTGGGCATTGCTTTACGCTCACTACGAGGGGTTTTGTAAGAACGCATTAGTTATATTTTTTGACGCGGTGTGCAAGTCAGGGGTGTTAGAGGAGAATCTTCCAAGATCTACAAGGTTATTTGCATTGGCTTCTACCCTTAGAAAGCTAAGAGGTCTGCCTGATCACGAAGTTCTGGAAGAGCTAGAAAATTTTGTCTCTTTATATCTCAGAAAAGCACCTGTTTTTCCGGATGTGGACACCAAATCGAATTTATGGCCAAACGTATTAATAGAGTTAATGGAATCTGCAGACCTATGTACCGATAAGGTTATAGAAAATAGATCGAAGCTTCATACTCTTGTGGCTAGGCGAAATAAAATTGCCCACGGTGAGAATAGCATTATCCCGGAATTATCATATTATAAATCTTACGAGGACGCAGTTTATGAAGTTATCTACGACCTCGCTTATCAAATTGAAGCTAGATTGCAGGGGGTGCCTTATGTTTCATTCATCTGAGTCTATTGAGATATGTAGCCTTATTCCAAAGTGCGTCTAAGTGAAAATTGGTTGTCGTTCCTGAGTTAATGAGATGACCAATTTTATAAACGCAGAATGGCTATCAATTCGATTCATGGTCGCTCGCATAATCACATCGACCGAGCTTGTGTTGATTGTGTTTGCATGGTCTCTTGCTGTTGAGCCTGCATGATCTCCTGTGCTTTTGTTTGCTGCATCACTTCCATTTGCGCAAGGCGCTGATCCGCAGGAACAGCAAGCGCTTCTTGTGTCGTCATGTGCGCTCGATGTGCTGCGGGATCAGGGGAGTGATGGCCTTCCCGCCACATATGCAAGATTTCGCCACCAGCAAGCTTTTCCGTTGGCGTATTGAATGCAAACTTCAGATCGTCTCTTGCTGTAAAGCCCTTTTCTGTAGCCATGAGGAGCAAGCTTGCGCTCAGCCGGTCGCTGCTCTCGTCCCACGATTTCCCGGCCTGTTGATCGAGGCCGCGAACGCCGCTGCGGATTTTCTCCAGTAGCTCATTGTTTGGATGCTCTGCCCTTTCTGGCGGGCTGTGTACTGGCTGTCGGGGATCGATGTCGGGGATCGGGCTGATGTGCTGGTGAGTCCCTTGCGTGTGCTGCAGCAGCCCGCGGGTCGGTGGATTGGTGCTGGTGTCCCAATAGATCTGCGGTGTGGCGGTGGTGCCTGGGGGCAGCGTGATTCCGTTATGTTCTAAAAGCTCTTCTTTGAAGCGCAGGCGTTGCATATCAAGCTGCATTTGCGGGGCGACCCCACTCACTGGATGCGCATAGGCCCTGTCGAATGCAATCGCACGGCTGACAGCGCCGGCTCCATAGTAGTTGGGGTAGTCCGAGTCCCCGTGGAACCCGATGCCTGTCGTCTGAAGTGCTGAAAGTCCCGGCGTGCCTTTGGGCGGTTTATCGAAATAGTAAGCTGCCTGTGCAGAAATGTTTTGAGGCGTCATGGGCAGCGAACCGTCATGGCTGAACGTGATCCCTGGCCGTGCCTGGATCTGGATTGGCTGGATTGACCTCAACAAAATCTTCTACGCGAGAGGTTCCTATCCTACTCATTGCGTTCAGGTCGACGGCCGGATTAGTTTGGCGCACCCGGTCGACCAAAGCGTTCCATCCCGAGATCTGAGCCTTAGCCTCGTCTTCTCTGGCGCTCTTGATCAAGTTTTCAATTGGCAGGGTGTAGTCATTGACTGGATCATTGTCTTTTGCAATTGCTGTCACTGCAGCATCAAACTGCCTGTACGAGGAGGTCATACTCGTTTGATTGAATGCATGTTGCGTCTCATGACCAAGAACAAACGTCAGGTCATTAGCATAGAACTTGTTAAATCGGCTCTGGGTTTGCCCGACCGTGCCTGGCGGAATGCTCATGGTCTTGGTAGCCGGGTTGAAAGTCCCTCCTGCCACAGTGCCGCTCAGAGGTGCAAAATTCTCAAGCAACATCGGGCTTTTCGGGTCTCTGCTGTCAATGGCGGTCGTGACAGCGCGATTTATTTCTTTGGCCAACGTCGGCGAGCTATTGATCGTCGACTGCAAATTGGTAACCATGTCTTGCGTTACATGCTGGCGTTGCTGGTTTGCATCCACGTACGAACTATTTGCGAAACGTATACTCATCTCTTGCAGCCGGAGCGAACCACGCAAGTTCGTCGTCGGCGCAGATCCTGGCTCAAAAGCCGGTAGGGTGACGATTCCGGATGCCTTGTCGTAGGAGCCTGTTAACGGTTCGGAGCCGCCAACGCCTGGCTCGAATCCTTTCAGGTGACCACTGGCTGCCGCTTGATTGAGTTTTTTTGTAAAAGGCTCGAATCTGCCAAAATCGTAGTGCGCAACTGCGCCTCTTGATCCGGCGTGACGTCCGGCCGGCCTGCGAACTGTCCCAAGATTGATTGCAATTGTGTGTTGGCATTTGTCATCTCCGTCATTCCTCGTACTTGTGCAGGCTGATCGACCTGACACAGTTCTCTCTAGATTTTCTTTGGGGGTCTAGGGAGACGGGGTGCCATGGGATTATTTGTGCGCGAATATTTCCGCGGAGGTACTGGAAGGAGATGACCCAGCCAAATTCGTTATAAATGCCCAGCTGGGGTTCAAAGCCAGCATCTTTCAATGCACTGTCGTATTCCTCAAAAATCAACTCGCAAGGAGGAAGGCTTGCAGGAGGAACGCTACTTGGCGATATAAGTTCCAGCGTGACATTCGAATACTGCGAAAATTTCTCATCGAAGTTGTAAGTGGTGGCATATTTTGAATAAGGGGAAGGTTGATCGAGCATGTAGAAACCAGAGTTTTCACCCGCATTCTTGGTGAACGGTACTTCTAGATACCTTTCAAGAACCAACGGCGACAGCTCGTCGAAAATTTTGACGTCTCTTATCAGGGAGAAGAAGCGGTCCATCAGGACTTGAGGGGTCAGCTCAGCGTGTGTTGGCATCTTTGTTCCTTGAGGTTCTTCAGCCGTCGGGTTGGCGGTTGCACACGACGTTGCTAAGCACATGAGTACTACGGCTAACACTGGATTTGGCTTGGATTTCACTGCGCTTGCTCCCTTCGTTTGCCAAGTGCATCGCTGAGATTCTGGCGCCCGACAGTGTTCGGTGATTTGCTCTCTCTGTCACATTGCTTATAGCTTGTAAAAGCAGAAAAAATTAACCGAGATAACGGCGGCAGCGATTGCCGCTGTTGCTTGAATCATGGGCATGCTATGACGGAGGACATCGCTCTGTCATGTCGCCAGGCACTGTGGTCTGCAGCAGTACATTGTTCAATTGCTCAGCCAACATGTCGAAGCAAAACGCCAATGCATCCATTTGTATGGGAGGCCCATTGTTTCCTAAGGTGTTCGACACGCAGCGAGGACGTGCCAGCGCGGCCAGGAAGCGTAGATGATCACGCGTCTGCAGCAATCGAAGCTGCGCATCTTCCGGCAGCAGGTAATACCCGAACAGAGACTGCTCCATGCTCGACTCTCCGGACAGGCTCCCGCCGCACGATGCGGCGGGATGCCGGGAGGTTAGCAACCGCAAACAGACGGCGGGCTTATTCCCCTTGCGGGTGTTGTATTCGCCGCCCTCCCGGCGCGGAGACGCCGAGCATGCGCCCGAACATCAGGCACAAAAAACCACCGCTTGACGGGGGTGGCACCGCTGTTTGCGGAGTTGCTACGCTCCGTGGTGGAGTTTGCTACCGACGCATGCGGGCAGTCAAGCTGCAGGCCCGGACTCTTCGTGCTCTATTGGTAGCAATGCCATGCCTTAAGAGTGTAAGTCTCGATGCATGGATTCCGGATCACCGCGAAGTGGAGGAAAATTAAATACGTCAGTCAATGCGTAGATGAATATCGGTAGCGCAGAAAACTACGGCGATAAATCTTCCAGCTGCGACATGACTTCATACGCGCAACTTAGGGAAGGCATCATATAAGACGAGGCGCTAAACTTGTTCACTGGCCCAGCAAGCGTCGCGGAGCAGACCAACCATGCAAAGAAATCTGGACCTGTATCCCAAAGACGACAACGGCGACACGCTCTGGCATATCGCACAGCAAGGTGTAGACCTTTCAACGCCGCGGGAAATCGCTTTTTCAGTCGTCTTCCCCAGCAAGGAATCGGCGCTTGAGTTCTCGGTGAAGATGCTTCGCTTCGAGCAGAAAGTCCGCTGCTGTCATTACCCGGAAAATACCGCGTTTCCCATGGATGTGACGGTGTATCCGACCATGCTGCCGTCGTACAAGGCCATTTCGGCGTTCGAGGACGACTTGGCAACCGAGGCCAAGCCCTTGGACGGCTTGAACGATGGATGGGAATTTTCTGTGGACACGAAAGACGCCTGATGCGCTTGGCCGGCTGGAGGACTGCACGGCGTGCAGATTCCCCATGGGCGGTTCCGCATCAGCGTGCCGACTGCGGCACACGTCGCAGCTGCGACACGTCGTAGCCCATCGCGGCAATGCGTTGAACGGCCTGCTGATAGTCGGTATCTGAGACCTGTGGAGTGCGCGCCATGTACCAGACGTAGTCGCGCTTGCTGCGCGCCACGATGGTTTGCGTATACCCCGCATCCAGCCAGGCAATCACGTACTCGGCCTTGAACGGCCAGAAGAACTGCATGCGCCAGAGCGCGCCATTGCCCTGCTTCGCCACCTGGCCGATCGGGTGCATCGACTTGAGCGGCGCCTGGAAGCTGCCCTTGCGAAAGGTAAAGGTGGTCTGGATACGACCATCCGGTCGCAGCGCGTAACTTTCGACCGCGTCGTAGGCCTTGCGTTCCGGACGGGTCGGAATATGCGCGATGACGTACCAGTCGCCCATGAAGCGCGGCACATCGACGCTATCTGCGCGGGGCAGGGCGGCACGCGACTCGCTCCCACTTGCACTTCCGTAGACCGCTAAGGTCAGCAACAACAGCATCGAACCACCTCGCATGGCAACCTCCACCTGAAAGAATCCGTAGACAGGCCTACGGCGTTGCGGCGCGTCCGGATGCAACCCCATGCGATGCAGTTCCGGACTGGGCGCACGATGACTCTTTTCGCCAGTGGGATGACGGTAACGTTCGATACGTCATGGCGGCGTTCAAGAGCCGCGCCGACGCGTTGCGCATGCCAGGAAACGCGCGATCACCGCGCGATGAGCACCGGGTCGACGATCAGCCGCAACGAGGCTCACGACGCGCCCTGGAAGCGCAGCGGCGACGGGACGTGTCGTTCAGCGACGGCGGTCGAGCCATGACGGGCTGGTCGGGATCCCGACAGCCGGTTACCCAACCGCACTCACCAAGGCGATACCGCATCTTCCCCATACGGATAAATCGTCGCGATCGTTCCATCTGCAGCATGCGCCAGCGGCGCCATCTTGATGCTGCGCAGATGCGTCTGACCGCCTGAGAGCACGCTGTCGTGATAGAACAAATACCACTGCTGCTGGAACAAACAGATGGAGTGATGCGTGGTCCAGCCGACCACCGGTGCGAGCAGCACGCCTTGATAGGTAAACGGGCCGTAGGGTGAGTCGCTGGTGGCGTAGCAGATCCGGTGGGTGTCGCCGGTGGAATACGACAGGTAGTACCGGCCGGCGTGCTGGTGGACCCAGGGGCCTTCGAAGAAACGGCGGGCGTGGTCGTCCGCGCGCAGTGGAGTGCCGTGTTCGTCGAGGATGACGACTTCGCGGCTGGGTTCGGCCAGGTCGATCATGCGCTCGTGCAGGCGCGCCACGCGTGGACCGAGCGCGGGTGCGTCGCCCACCGGTTCCTGATGCGTTTGCGCATAGGCATTGTCGCGGTAGTGCTGCAGCTGGCCGCCCCAGATGCCGCCGAAGTAGAGATAATGCGCGCCGTCGTCGTCGGCAAGCACGGCCGGGTCGATCGAGTACGTCCCGGCGATGGGCTGCGGCTCGGCCACGAACGGGCCTTCGGGGCGATCACCCACCGCCACGCCGATCTGGAACATGCCGTCGGCGCGTTTTGCGGGAAAGTACAGATAGGTCTTGCCGTTGCGTTGTGCCGCATCCGGTGCCCACATCTGCCGCTGCGCCCAGGGCACATCGCGCACATGCAGCACTTGCCCGAGGTCTTCCACCGCTGCACCCGGATGCGCCATGCGCAGCACGTGGTAGTCCGCCATGTCGAAATGCGAGCCGTCGTCGCTGAAGGCCACGCCGGCATCGAGGTCGTGCGAGGGATAGATATACAACGCACCGTCGAAGACATGCGCGGACGGATCGGCGGTGTAGAGATGGGTCACCAGCGGTGCGGAAATGGCGGTGCGCGCCAGCGCCTGCAGACTGGCGGCTTGCAGTTCATCGGACATGCGCGTACCTGTGCATGAAGTGGGAGGGGAGGTCAGACGGTGGCGAGCGGGGCGGTGTGTCGGCGCACGCTCAGTTCGTGTTCGATGCGGACTTCCAGCGCTTTGTCGATCTCGTACAGCGCCAGCAGTGCGGTGCCGAGCAGGAACGGAAGCGAGGCGTACACGCTGATGGCCAGGCGGATGCCGTTGGTGACGGCCGCGCTTTGCTGCGGCAATGCTGCGTCATAGCCATACAACGCCAGGATGCCGGCGACCAGTGCGCCACCTACGCTCAGGCCGATCTTCAAGCCGCACAACATCGCCGAGAAGATGATCGCGGTGGCGCGGCGGTGGTTCTTCCACTCCGAGTAATCGGCCACATCGGCGATCATCGCCCAGAGCAACGGAATGGTGATGCCGTAGAAATACCCATGCAGGACGTAGGAGGCGAACACCCAGCCGATCGCATTGGGTGGGTACAGATAGAACGCCAGCAGGAACAGCGTGGAGATCAGCAGCGCGCCGCCGAACACATTGCGCTTGCCATGGCGGTCGGCCAGGCGTTTGGAAAAGCCGATGCCCACGATCATCGCCAGGATGCCGCCGGCGCTGAAGACGCTGAATGCGGAAGTCGGCGCATCTTGTGGCCACTGCAACGCGCTCATGCCGGCGCCAGTCAGTACGCTGTTGACGCCGGCGATGAAGCGGTTGAAGCCGGCGTGATCGAGAAACTGCGTCAACGCATTCGCGTCGAGGTAGTACTTGAAGTAGTAGATGTACATCCCACCCTTCATCGCCAGATTGATGAAGACCAGGATGGTGAGCGCCAGCATCACCAGCCAGGGTTTGTTGCGGACCAGATCGGTCAGGTCCTGGCGCACGCTGTTGCGTTGTTCGCTGATTGGCAGCACCCGTTCGCGCGTGGTGAAAAAAGTGATCAAAAAGCACAGCGTGCCGATCGCAGCGAACAGCGCCATGGTGTTGCGAAAGCCCTGCGCCTTGTCGCCATTGCCCAGGATCAAGACCAACGGCAGCAACAGCACCTGGATGATGAACTGCGCAAAGGTCACCGCCAGAAAGCGGTACGCCGACAAGCTGTTGCGCTGCTCCATGCTGCCGGTGAGCACGCCGCTCAAGGCCGAATACGGCAGGTTGTTGGCCACGTACACCAGCATCAGCAAGGTGTAGGTGGCAAACGCGTAGGCGATCTTGCCCTGCTCGCCGAGCGTGGGCGTATTGAAGGCGGCCAGCGACAACGCCCCGAAGGGCAGCGCCGTCCACAGGATCCACGGGCGGAACTTGCCCCAGCGGGTGCGCGTGCGATCGGCCAGGATACCGATGGCCGGCGTAAACACGAATGCGCCCAGCATGCCGACCACAAAGATCAGCGTCGCTGCCACGCTTGCAGGAATGCGGAACACATCGGTGTAGAAGAACGCCAGGAAAGTGACCAGCGTCTGGAAGATCAGATTGGCGGCCAGGTCGCCCAGGCTGTAGCCGATCTTTTCGCGCAAGGAGAGCTGCTGTGACCGATCGTTCATGAGGTGGGGCGGACTCGAAGAATGCTGCGGAAAACGCCGCGGCGCGCATTGCGCCACCGGTCGCCGCTGGGAGGAACGGCGACCGATGACGACAACACTCAAAAGGTACCGCGGATGCCGAGCATGACGGTGCGCCCGGGCTCATACAGGTCGTAGGTGGCGTTGGGCCAGGCGAAGGTCGTGCGCAACGGTTCGTTGGTGATATTGGTGACGTTGAGCGTGATCTGCGGCTTGGACGGCAGCCAATCCAGTGCGTAGCTCGCCGACATATCGAGCTGTCCGCGCGCGTCGGCGTTGAGGCGCGCATACGGAATGCCGTTCTGGTTGGCGCCGGAGATCACCATGTCGTCGTTCCAGGTGTAGGACAGGCGGATCGAGGCTGCATCCTTTTCCCAGTAGACGGTGCCGTTCCAGAGGTTGGGCGCGACACCGACGGCCACCGCCGGCACGCCTTCGCCTTCGGACTGCTGGTTGACGTGGGTGTAGTTGAGGCTGAAGCCCAGGCCATCGAACAGCCTGTCCAGCGGCTGGACCCAGATGGCCTCCGTGCCGCGGATATCGAGCACACCATCGGCATTGACCTGCGTCTGCACATCCACGGTGGCCGCATTGGGGCCGCCGCGCTGGGCCAGGCCGGCCTGCTGGATCGGCAACAGCGTGTCGTAGTTCAAGCCCAGGTCGTTGAACGGGATGCGGCGTATGCCGTTGACGGTGAAGCCGGTGATGCGCTTGTTGAACAGGGTCAGGCCCACATAGCCTTCGCCGCCGGTGTACCACTCGCCACCGAAGTCCACATTGGTCGATAGATACGGCTTGAGGTTCGGATTGCCCTGCGTGGCGGTCTGCGCGGAAGGGTCGCTGAAGTTGGTGTTGGGCAGCATCGCGCTGGGATCGGGGCGGGTCAGCGTGCGCGAGCTGGACAGGCGCACGACCACCTTGTCGGCCACGTCCCACGCCACGTTGAACGAGGGCAGGGTTTCGGTGTAATCCGAATCCAGCACCTGCACGCTGCGGACGCCATTGATGGTGACCGGGCCGGTAATGGTCTGGTCGGTGGTCACATAGCGCACGCCGGCATTGAAGCGCATGGTGCGGTTCCAGACATCGGCTTCCGCATTGGTCTCGATGTAGAAGCCCAGATTTTTCTCGCGGATGCCGCCGGTCGAAGCGCCGGTGTTGGCCGAGTTGCTCTCCGGTGCGGCATCGCGCAGCGCGTAGTAGTTGGTGTCGGCCAGGAAGCGGGAGAAGTCGGCAGTGATGAAGCCGTCTGGGCCGGGTTTCAGATAACTGGCCAGGGCCGAGTTCGGGATTGCCGAGCCGGCGCCGCCATTGCACACGTTGCCGCCGTTGCCGCGGCACACCACCTGTTCCCAGGCGGTACTGTTGTCGAAACCGCGGATGGTGCGCTCGGCCATGTCGTAGGACGCGCCGATCTTGACGTTGCGCTTGTCCTCGCCGAACTGCAGATCGGCGCGCGCGCCACGCGTTTCGGTCTGGCGCTTTTCGTTCTGGATATTGACCCGGCCGCCCGTCCAGCCCCAGCCCAGATTGGGGTCGTTGAGATCGAGCGGGCTGGTGATGCTGGGGCGGTCGCCGCCTTCGTTGCGGTAGTCCACGGTGGTGAACGGCGAGGTGACCAGGATGCTGGGCGATTCGCGCGCGAGCCAGCTACGGGTGGCATTGGCCTGCACATTGAGCTTGATGTCCTGCTCGGCGCCAAACAGCAGTTCCGCACCAGGATTGACGCTCCAGAACTTGACGTTTTCATGGTACGGGCGCGCTTCCAAAAAATATTGCGCATTGGCGAAGGTGGCGCTGGTCACCACGTTGTTCTGATCCACCTGCATGCCGAGCGGGATCATGTTGCCGTTGCGGCCGATCAGATTCATGCTGATGCGCTCGGTGGTGCGCTCGGCTTCGGAGTACAGCGTGTCCAGATAAAAATGCATGTTGTCGGATGGGCGCCATTCCAGCGACATCACCGACGCATCGCGGTCGCGATCGCCACTCATGTAGACGCTGCGGCCCAGACGCGGAATCAGCGCGTCGCTGATCTGATCGATGCTCAGGCCCGGGTTGCGCGCCAGCAGCCAGGCGGCGTCGATGGTTTCGCCGGTGGTGAGGCCGCTGCCGGCAGTGGCGGACACCGTGTCGGGAATGCGCCAGTTGCCGCCGCCATTGACGTTGCACGCCGCCGGTTGGTTGGTGGCTGGCGTGCCTGCCGGCGGCGCGAGACCGCATTGTGTGTAGGTGAGGCCGGGGTTGGTCCAGCCCACGCTCTCGAAACCGCGCACGCCAAGTTTGCTGCGTACCGAAGCCACCCCAAACAAGGCGCCGAAGGTGCCTGCTTCATTGGTCCAGCTGCCCATGAAGGCGCCGCGTGGGGTGGTTTTTTCGCTGGTGCTGTTCCAGTCGGCCTGCGCCTGATAGGTGAAGTGCACGCCGGGGCGATCGAACGGACGCGCGCTGCGCATGTCCACCACTCCGGAAACGCCGCCTTCGAGCATGCTTGCGGTGGGTGTCTTGCTCACCGTGAGCTGGGTGAAGAATTCGGTGGGGAACAGATTCAGATCGACTTCGCGGTTCTGGTTCTGCGCATTCAGGCCGATCGAGGCAGTGGCAATGCTGGCGCCGTTGAGCGTGGTCTTGGTGAAGCTGGTGCCCAGGCCGCGGATGGCGATATTGAGACCTTCGCCATTGACGTCGCGCGCCAGCTGCACGCCGGGAATACGGTTGAGCGACTCGGCGATATTCATGTCCGGAAACTTGCCGATATCTTCGGCAAACACCGTGTCGGCAAAGCCGACCGAATCGCGCTTGGCGTCGGTGGAGAACTGGATGCTACGTCGGTAGCCGGAGACGGTGACAGTGTCCAGCTGGGTCACCGCATCGTTATTGCCGGCAGTGGTTGGCGGGGTTTGCGCCGTGCCCTGGGCATCGGCGGACTGTGCCCAGGCGGCGGTGCTGGACATACCCAGCAGGATGGATCCCAACGCGCAGGACAACGCGGTTCGTGCGTAGCTGTTCTTCACCGTAATCCCTTCCCTAACAGGTAGCAGATGTCCCACGCATCGCCCTGCGCAGGGAGTGCCGCTGCCGTTGCGCGGCGCGACGATGGTGCGATGGGGGAGACGGACGATCAGTGCTCGGGATGTTAGCGCTAACAAATTCGGAACATCACGCTGCAGGGCAACATAGATGCGTGGAGCGCCGGCAGGCCGCCAGCCAACCCACGCCATCGTGCCAGACTCGCTTGCGTACGGTGGCGCAGTGCTGCACTGCGCGATGGATTTATCGCGATGCCGTGGTAATGATAGCGCTATCATCCGTGGCGCAAGGCCACCTTCGTGCAGGTGCAGTGGTCGATGAATCGAACCGAAGAACACGGCAGCGATGGGTCCGGCCGGCACCTGATGGATGCATGCATGCACCACATCAGCCAGGCCGCCGGCGCGCTGGCGCGGTTGCACAGGCCGCGCGCATGAGCAACGTGCCCACCGCAGCGCCGGAGGCTGCATCGGCAAGGCTCGGCCGGGTGCGCTGGCGGGTTTGCGCCTTGCTGCTGGCCGCCACCACCATCAACTATGTGGATCGCCAGGTACTGGGCGTGCTGGCGCCGTTCCTGCAGACGCAGATCGGTTGGAACGAAATCCAGTACGGCTATATCGTCACCGCATTCCAGGCGGCGTATGCGCTGGGTCTGCTGTGCAGCGGTGCGGTGATCGACCGCTTCGGCACGCGGCTCGGCTATGCGCTGGCGATCGGCCTCTGGAGCCTGGCGGCGATGGGGCATGCCCTGGCCACCAGCGTGGTGGGGTTTGCGATTGCGCGGTTTTTCCTGGGCCTTGGCGAATCGGGCAATTTTCCTGCAGCGCTCAAGACGGTAGCCGAATGGTTCCCGCGCCGTGAGCGTGCGCTGGCCACCGGCATCTTCAATTCCGGCTCCAATATCGGGGCCATTGTCGCCCCGTTGCTGGTGCCGTTGATTGCCACAGCCTGGGGCTGGCAGGCGGCATTCCTGTTCACCGGCGTGCTCAGTGCAACCTGGTTGGCGGTGTGGTGGTTCAGCTATCACCCGCCCGAGCAACAACCCCGTTTGTCTGCCGCAGAACTGGCGTATATCCGCAGCGATGCGCATGAGCCGGTGCAACGCCGGCTGTCGTGGTTACAGGTGCTGCGACATCGGCAAGCCTGGGCGTTTGTGCTGGGCAAGTTCATCACCGACCCGATCTGGTGGTTCTTCCTGTTCTGGCTGCCGAAGTTCCTGCACGCCGAATACGACTTGAGCCTGCTGCAATTGGGCGTGCCGCTGATCGTGATCTTCGTGCTGGCCGACATCGGCAGCATTGCCGGCGGTTGGGTGGCCGGGCGTTTCATCGCGCGTGGCTGGAGCGTCAACCGCGCACGCAAGACCGCGATGTTGATCTGCGCGATTTCGGTGGTGCCCATCGTATTTGCCGCACGCGCCGACAACCTGTGGCTGGCGGTCGCGCTGATCGGGCTGGCCACCGCCGCACATCAGGGCTGGTCGGCGAATCTGTTTACGCTGCCTTCGGACATGTTTCCGCGCCACGCGGTCGCCACGGTGGTGGGTATCGGCGGCTTTGCCGGTGCGGTGGGCGGCATGTTGATCGCCACCTTCATCGGCTTCCTGTTGCAAGCGACCGGCAGCTATGTGCCGGTGTTTCTGATGGCAGGCTCCGCCTACCTGCTGGCATTGGCGCTCGTGCACACTCTGGTGCCGCGGCTGGAGCCGGCGCAGTTGCCTGCCGATCCCAGCGCCGACATCGTCCTGAGGTGAGCTTATGCACATGCGCGCAGTAATACTGGGGTTGTCGATGGCGGCCGGCATGGCCGCGCCTGTACACGCGGCACCACTGGCAGCGACAGCGTCCAAGTTCCTCGGATGTGCGTACGGCGCGCAGCAGGCGCCGGGGTTTGCGCAGTACTGGAACAAGCTCACCCCGGAAAACGGCGGCAAATGGGGCAGCGTGGAGGCCGTGCGCGACCAGATGGATTGGAGCACGCTGGATGCCGCATACCGGTTCGCCCAGGCCAATCAGATGCCGTTCCAGATGCATGTCATGGTGTGGGGCAACCAGCAGCCGGAATGGATCAAGACCTTGCGGCCGGCCGAACAGCGCCGCGAGATCGAGCAGTGGTTTGCCGCCGTTGCGCAGCGCTACCCGGATATCGCACTGCTGGAGGTGGTGAACGAGCCACTCAACGACCCGCCTAGCAAGGCCGATACCGGCGGCGGCAATTATCTGCAGGCGTTGGGGGGCAACGGCGACAGCGGCTGGGAATGGGTGTTGCAATCGTTTCGGCTTGCGCGCCGGCATTTTCCGCACACCAAGTTGATGATCAACGACTACAGCATCACCAGTAGCGCGCAGGCCACGCAGAAGTATTTGCAGATCGTGCGGCTGCTGCAGCGTGAGAACCTGGTCGATGCCATCGGCGTGCAGGAGCACGCCTTCGAGACCACGCCGGAGGTTGCGGTGTCGGTGCACCGCGACAATCTGGATGCGTTGGCCGCCACCGGCCTGCCGATCTACATCACCGAGTTCGATCTGGACGGCCCGACCGATGCGCAGCAGCTGGCCGACTACAAGCGGGTGTTTCCGGTGTTCTGGGAACACCCGGCAGTGCATGGCATCACCTTGTGGGGCTTTCGGCCCGGTTTGTGGCGCGACAAGGAAGCTGCGTACCTGATCCGCGCCGACGGCACCGAACGTCCCGCGCTCACGTGGCTGCGCGATTACGTTGCTGCCCATCCCGGTACACCTGCGCCATGACAATTGCTGATGCTCACCGCGCTCGCAGACACTTACGTGGTGTCCTGACCTTATGCCGCAGGCATCATGTCATCGTGCTGGCTGCATGCATCGTGCGGCGGGCAGTCGCGCTGATCGGGCTGGCCACTGCCGCACAACACGGCTGGTTGGCGTGTCTTTTTACGCTGCTTTCTGACCTGCTTGCGTGTCATGCAGTTGCAACAGTCGCCGGCTTCGGCGGCGTCGCCGCTGCGGCGAGCGACATGGTGATCGCACCGTTCATTGGTTTCGTTTTGCAGGCCATCGGCAGCTGCGTGCCGGTCTTTTTGATGGTGGGTGCGGCCTACATTCTGGCGCTGGCGGTGGTGCACCGCCTGGTGCCACGACGGCAGCCGGTGCGAGTGGAGCAGCCGGCCTAGACGCGGTTCCAGGTGTCTGCACTTTGGCGTCGATCGGACGCACGTCAGCGCACCTGTCCTTTCCGTGACTGCTTCGCTCACTCATCGAGGATGCCAACATGATGAAACTCCGTTATCCGCTCACGCTTGCGTTGTTGCTGGGCGCTTGTGCGTCCGCTGTCGCCGGGCCTATCGCTGCCGGCAAGCAACGGGTCCTGGGCAGCGCCTACAGCCCACGGCAAGCGCAGGCTTCACCAACTACTGGAACGCCGACGTTTCCGAAAATGCGGGCAAATGGGGCAGCGTCGAAGCCGTGCGCGGACAGATGAACTGGGGCCCGCTCGACGAGGCTTACCAGCTGGCCAAGCGCAACCATATGCAGTTCCAGTTCCATGTCGGACTCTGGGGGGCCCAGCAGCCGACATGGGTACGCAACCTGCCGCCAAACGAGCAGCTTGCTGCGATCGAGCACTGGTTTGCGGCGATTGCGCAGCGCTACCCCGACATCGACCTGATGCAGGTGGCCAACGAGACGCTGCCGGGTCACAACCAACCGGACAATCGCCGCGGCGATACGGGTAATTATCTCCAGGCACTGGGCGGCACCGGGGCGACCGGCGTGGACTGGGTGCTTGAGGCATTCCGCCTGGCACGCACGTATTTCCCCCATACCAAGCTGATGATCAACGACTACAACGTCACCGAGTACAACGACCAAGCCAGGCAGTACCTGCACACCATCCAGCTGCTGCAGCAAGAACACCTGATCGATGCGATCGGTATCCAGGGGCACCTCTCGAGCAACGGTCCTTCAGTTTCGGTGCAGCGTGCCAACCTCGACCTGTTGGCATCCACCGGCCTGCCGATCTACATCACCGAGTTCGACCTGGATGGGCGTACCGACGCTCAGCAGTTGGCAGCCTGGCAGCGCTTCTTCCCGATGTTCTGGGAGCACCCGGCCGTGCGTGGCGTGAACCTTTGGGGTTTCCGTCACGGTCTGTGGCGCGAAAATGAAGGTGCTTATCTGATCAATTACGACGGCAGCGAACGCCCGGCATTGACCTGGCTACGCAGCTACGTCGCCAGCAAGCCCTGACCAGGGTTCCCATTTATTGTCCATAGGGCTGATATCGATCATGCGTTCTTCCGTGTTGTCCTTGCATCCCGATCGTTTGCTGCCGGCCGATCCCGGCACGCGCGCGATCGCCCGCCGCCTGTACGCGCAGGTCGCAACGCTGCCCATCATCAGCCCACATGGCCACACCGACCCGGCCTGGTTCGCCACCAATGCGCCGTTCGCCAACGCCACCGAACTGTTGTTGGTGCCGGACCACTATGTGTTCCGCATGTTGTACAGCCAGGGCATCGACCTCGATGCCCTGGGCATCCCACGCGCAGATGGAACCCGCGCAACAGTCGACCCGCGTGCGGCGTGGCGCGTGTTTGCCGAGCACTACACGTTGTTGCGCGGCACGCCGTCGGCGCTGTGGCTCAATCATGTGTTCCATGACGTTTTCGATCTACGTATTCGTCTCGACGCCGGTACCGCCGATCACTATTACGACCACATCACCGCCGCGCTGCAAACGCCAGCATTCCTGCCGCGCGCGTTGTTCGAGCGCTTCAATATCGAGGTGATCGCCACCACCGAATCGCCGCTGGATCGGCTGCAGCACCATGCGGCCATTGCCGCCAGCGGCTGGCAGGGACGGGTGGTGACGGCGTATCGCCCCGACCCGGTCGTGGACCCGGAGCACGAGCAGTTCGCCGGCGCGCTGCAGCAGTTCGGCGCGCTCACCGGTGAGGACGTGCTGACCTGGGATGGCTACTTGCGCGCGCATCGGCAACGGCGTGCGTTCTTTGCCGCGCACGGCGCCACCTCGACCGATCACGGGCACCCCAGCGCCGCGACCGCCGATCTGTCGCCGGCCGAAGCGCAGCGCCTGTTCGATACGGTGGTGCGCGGTGCGGCCACGCCGGAGCAGGCCGAACTGTTTCGCGCGCAGGTGCTGACCGAAATGGCGGCGATGAGCCTGGACGACGGCCTGGTGATGCAGCTGCATCCGGGCTGCTTCCGCAATCACAATCGGCAGCTGTTCGAGCAGTACGGACGCGACAAGGGCGCCGATATTCCGATGCGCACCGACTACGTGCATGCGTTGAAGCCGTTGCTGGATCGGCATGGCAACGACCCGCGCCTGCGCCTGATCGTGTTCACCCTGGACGAGACCAGCTACAGCCGCGAGCTGGCGCCATTGGCCGGGCATTACCCCTCCCTGCTGCTCGGCCCGGCGTGGTGGTTCCATGATGCGCCGGAAGGCATGTGGCGCTTTCGCGAGCAGACCCTGGCCAGCGCCGGCTTCTACAACACCGTGGGCTTCAACGACGATACCCGCGCATTCCTGTCCATTCCGGCGCGACACGATGTGGCGCGGCGCGTGGATAGCGCCTTCCTGGCCAAACTCGTTGCCGAGCACCGGTTAGAAGAGGACGAGGCCACCGAGGTGGCGATCGACCTGGCCTACCGCCTACCCAAGCAAGCGTACAAGCTGTGAGGTGGCGCAAACGGAGGGCGGTGGTGCCGACGCGTCCGCACGCGTCGTCGCTGCATCCTGCGCAGCGGAAGGGTCGGTGAACTGATGCGTACACACGCCAAGCACAACGTCACACGACAGCTGCTCGCAGCTTGCGCAGTACGTGCCTGCACAGGGGTTGTCTGGCTCTGCAGCGCATTGCCTATCATGGCAGCACCGCACCCGGCCAGCGACGCCTCGCGCGAACGTATTTCGCTCAATGCGCAGTGGCGCTTTCATCGTGGCGACCCACCCGCAAACCAGGAAATCCTGGACTACGATGTGCGCCCGCAGGTGGTGCGCAGCGATGACGGCAAGGTGGCCGATGCGCAACCGGAGCAAGCGCAGCTCACCGATGCGTCCGCCGTGCGCGTGCTCAAGCCGTGGATCCTGCCCACCGCCAACGGCTTGATCGCAGACCCGGCCCAGCGGCACACGCGCCCCCCAGGCAACCCGGGCAGCACGGTGGCTTATGTGCAGCCGCACTTCGACGACAGCGCATGGGAAACCGTGGACCTGCCACATGACTGGGCCATTGCCGGGCCGTTCCTGGCAAATGGGCCTTACGGTGGCATGGGCCGGTTGCCGAGCTGGGGCATTGGCTGGTATCGCAAGAGCCTGGACATCCCAGCCAGCGATCGCGGCCGCGCGTTGTTTCTGGATCTCGATGGTGCGATGTCTTACGCCACGGTCTGGCTCAACGGCACCCTTGTCGGCGGATGGCCTTACGGGTACAGCTCCTGGCGCGTGGATCTGACGCCGTATGTGATTGCAGGTAAGCGCAATCAACTGGTCATTCGCCTGGACAACCCGCCCGAATCGGCGCGTTGGTATCCGGGCGGCGGGCTGTATCGCAACGTGTGGCTGACCAAAACGGCGCCGTTGCATATCGCGCATTGGGGCACGCAGCTGACCACGCCGCACGTTTCGGCCGATGCGGCGCAGGTGCAGCTGACCGTCACGCTGGACAACGCCGCCCGCAGCGCCACCCAGGCGCAGGTGAGCACAGCGATCTATCTGCTCGACGATGCAAGCGACCGGCCCAGCGGCGAGGCGGTCGCGCGCATTCCAGCGCAGCCCATCGCGGTCCCTGCCGGCGGCACCGCGCACGTGCAAGGCAGTACCCGGATCGACGCCCCGCGCCTGTGGGGGCCTCCACCCACGCAGCAACCGCATCGCTATGTGGCCATCACCGAGGTTGGCCAGCAGGGGCACGTGGTGGACCGCTACGAAACCCGCTTCGGCATTCGCAGCATCGTGTTCGACGCCGACAGGGGCCTACTGGTCAATGGCGAGCACGTGCCGATCCGCGGGGTGAACAATCATCACGACCTGGGCGCGCTCGGTGCGGCGTTCAACAGACGCGCCGCCGAGCGGCAGTTGCAATTGCTGCAGCAGATGGGCGCCAATGCCATTCGCATGAGCCATAACCCGCCTGCGCCCGAGTTGCTCGAGCTGACCGACCGCATGGGCCTGCTGGTGGTGGATGAGGTGTTCGACAGTTGGGAGATGAAGAAGACCCCGCTGGATTTCCATCTGGTGTTTCCGCAGTGGCATGCCACCGATCTGCGCGCGATGCTGCGCCGCGACCGCAATCATCCTTCGGTGATGCTATGGAGCGTGGGCAACGAGGTTGGCGAGCAATACACCGGCGAACAGGGCGCGGCGATTGCGCGCGCGCTGCGCGCCATCGTGCATGCAGAAGACCCGACGCGCCCGGCCGCGGTGGCGATGAACTACGCCTCGCCCGAGATGCCGTTGTCCGCCGCGCTGGATGTCGTCAGCCTCAATTACCAGGGGGAAGGCATCCGCGATGCAGCCGAGTTCGAGGGCACGCAGCGCATCCGTAAGCCGCCGCAATACCCGGCGTTTCATGCACGGTTTCCGCACAAGGCCATCGTCAGCAGCGAGACTGCCTCGGCACTGAGCAGTCGTGGCGTGTATCTGTTTCCGGTTACTCCGGACAACAGCGCGCCGGTACGCGATGGCCGTGGCGGCGATTCGGCGGCGCATCAGGTCAGCGCGTACGAGCTGCATGCCGTGGATTTCGGCTCCAGTGCCGACAAGGTGTTCGCTGCGTTGGATCGACACCCGTACGTCGCCGGCGAGTTCGTCTGGACCGGGTTCGATTACCTGGGCGAGCCCACCCCGTATTACAGCTCGCGCAGTTCCTACTCGGGCATCTTCGATCTGGCCGGCTTTCCGAAGGACCGTTACTGGCTCTATCAATCGCGCTGGCGCCCGGAATTGCCGGTGGCGCATCTGCTGCCGCATTGGAGCTGGCCAGGGCGCGAGGGACAGGTCACGCCCGTGCATGTGTTCACCTCCGGCGACGAGGCCGAACTGTTCGTCAATGGCGTCTCGCAGGGGCGCAAGCGCAAGGCGCCACTGCAGTACCGGCTACGCTGGGACGCGGTGGTGTACCAGCCGGGCGAATTGCAGATGCAGGCGTACAAGGATGGCAAGCCGTGGGCCAGCGAGCGCGTGCAGACAGCAGGCCGCGCCGCGCGCATGCAGCTGATGCCAGATCGGGGCAGTATCCGCGGCGACGGACAGGACCTGAGTTTCATCACCGTGCGCCTGCTCGATCGCGACGGACGTCCTGCGCCGACCGCGGGCGACCGCCTGCGCTTCCGCATCGAAGGCCCGGGCGAGTTGGTGGCCACCGACAACGGCGATCCCACCAATCTGGAAACATTCGCCTCTTCGCAGCGTCATGCCTTCAACGGGCTGTGCCTGGCGATCGTGCGTGCCAAGGCCGGGGCGCGTGGCACGATCACCGTGCATGTGGAATCGGACACGTTGCAAGCCGCACAGACACAGGTGGCGGTGCAGTGATGCGATCCAGTGCAAGCGAAACCTGCGGCCTCTCAACGGACCTGCCCATGCACATCAACCGCACCAACCTCACCAAACCCCTGGGCTTGCTGATCGCCGGCCTGAGTGCAGTGTGCACACTGCAGGCCTTCGCCGCATGCGGGACGCCCGGCACCTCGCTCAAGCAGGCGTATGCGCAAGGGTTTTTGCTCGGGACTGCCGTCAATGCCGATATCGTCTCCGGCAAGGACGCAGCCTCTGCTGCGCTGGTGGCCTGTCACTTCAATGCGGTCACCGCGGAAAACGTGATGAAGGCCGAAGTGGTGGCGCCGCGTCGTGGCGTGCAGGATTTCAGCGCGGCCGATGCATTCGTGGCTTACGCACAGCGCGATCGGCAGTTCGTGGTCGGTCACACCCTGGTCTGGCACAACCAGACACCGGAGTGGTTCTTCACCACCGCCGATGGTCGGCCCAATACGCCGGCACAGCAGCTGGAGCGCATGCGCGCGCATATCGCAGCGGTGGCCGGGCGTTACACGGGCAAGGTGCAAGCCTGGGATGTGGTCAACGAAATCATCGACGAAGACGGCAGTTACCGTTCGACCAACTGGGTGCAGCGCGTGGGCGACGGCGACACGGTGGTCCGCAATGCCTTCGCCTTCGCACAGCGCTATGCACCGGATGCGCAGCTCTACTACAACGATTTCAATGCATGGCGGCCGGCCAAGCGCGAGGGCATCGTGCGCATGGTCAAGATGCTGCAGCAGGCCGGTGTCCGCATCGATGGCGTGGGCATGCAGGGCCATTGGGGGCTGAACTACCCCAGCCTGCGCGATATCGAAGACGCAATCGATGCGTACGCTGCGCTTGGCGTCAAAGTGATGATCACCGAGCTGGACATCGATGTGTTGCCGCTCACCAAGGAAGGCCAGATCATCGGTACCGGCATGGCGCACAAGCAGTTTCAACTGCCGGAATTCAAGCGTTTTCTCGACCCCTATCGCGATGGTTTGCCTGCCGACGTGCAGGCGCAATTGCGCGACCGGTATGCCGAATTGTTCGCGTTGTTCTGGCGCAAGCGCGACAAGATTGCGCGCGTCAGCGTGTGGGGAGTGAGCGATGACATGTCGTGGAAAAACGATTACCCGGTGCCTGGACGCACCAATTATCCGCTGCTGTTCGATCGCAATCATCAACCCAAACCGGCGTTGGATGCGGTGGTGGCGGTGCCCTCCGCGACCGCTGCACGCTAGCGCCTGCCGGCCGAAGAGCGGCTGACGACCAGCGCCCAGGCAACAGGCGGGCACGGCCGATGTTCGTGCGGCATGGCTTGCTCGAACTCCGCATTCCTGCGTGCTGTGCACGTCACAGATGGGTGCGCGACGCGTTGGTCGGCGCTAGGGCAGTCGCTTGCACACGCAGGATGGCATCACGCCCCGACCATGAGACAGGACTGACCGATGCGCTTGCCGCCTTATCTGCTGTTGGCCGTGCCGTTGCTGGCGGTGCTTGCTGCGTGCACCAAGCAGACTCCACCGACGCCGCGTTTTGCGGCCATTGGCCAGCTGCAGACATTCGACCGCCGCTTCAGTGAGGCGGTCGCAAGCGATGCGCGCATCGAGAAGCTCGCCGAAGGCTTCACCTGGTCCGAAGGCCCGGCATGGGTGCGCAGCGGAGGCTATCTGTTGTTCACGGATGTGCCGGAAAACACGCTGTATCGCTGGTCCGAACAGGCCGGCCTGTCGGTCTTGCTGTCGCCCTCCGGCTACACCGGCCCGGAGCTGCCCACGCTGCGCGAGGCCGGCGCCAATGGTCTGTACGCCGAGCCCGACGGCACGGTGCTGCTGGCCGATTCCGGCACGCGCATCCTGGCCCGGCTCGATCCGGTCACGCGCAAGAAGACGCCGCTTGCGACCACCTTCGAGGGCCACCGTTTCAACAGCCCCAACGATGTCGTGCGACGCAGCGATGGCGTGGTGTTCTTCACCGACCCGCCGTACGGGTTGAAGGACCTGGATAAATCGCCGGTCAAGGAGTTGCGCTTCAATGGCGTCTATCGCCTGGACACCGATGGCAGCGTGCATCTGCTGGACGATGGCCTGAGCTTTCCCAACGGCATTGCCCTGTCGCCGGATGCGCGCACCTTGTACGTCTCCAACTCCGATCCGCAACGGCCGATCTGGATGGCTTATGCACTGGATGCGCAGGGCGCCGTCACCGGCAAGCGGGTGTTTGCCGATGCATCGGACCTGATCGCCAAGGATGTGCCCGGCCTGCCCGACGGCATGGCCGTGGCCGCCGACGGCACGCTGTTTGCCACCGGCCCTGGCGGCGTGATCGTCTTCGATCCCGCCGGCCAACGGTTGGGTCGCATCGCCACCGGCGAGGCCGTTTCCAACTGCGCCTTCGGCAACGATGGCCACATGCTGTACATGACCTCGCACGCGATGCTGGCGCGCGTGCGCGTGAAGTCGCTGGGCCTGCAGTTCGCGCGCTAGAGCGTGTTATGCATTTTGAGATGAGATGCGTTGGCCGCCGGCGGAGCGGAGCGGGTGCTGCGTGGCGCCGGCTTGGCTGGCGCCAAGGCAAGCCGCACGCCTTGTCTCGACGCGCCGCAGGACGCTCGCACTCACCTCAACGTCCATGACACGCTCCAGACGATCGCGGCGATGCCGCTGCATCGCCTTGCGTCGCGATGGAGACGCACACGCCTGACCGCGTGCGTGTCTGACCGCAGCGCCGATCGCCTCGTGCAGCCGTTGCATCGGCTGCGCTGCGCCACTGCCTCGGTCAGTCGTCGAGCCGCCACAGGCCGCGCCGTTGCAGGCAAGAACAGCGGCCATGACGCGCGCCGCACTGCGCGTCCTCGCCCGCAGCGCCGCCGCCGCTGAGGGCCTTCCCGAGCAGCGCGGTGCGCGCGAGCCCGCGCCTCCAACCGCTGGCTGCAGCGCCCGCGAGGCAGGCCATCCACCTAGCACGCTGCACGCCGTTAGCCACCGCAACCGTGGTGCGCCGCGTCAAAACAGGCGTGCACCGAATCCGCCTTACACCGCGCAGCGCCTGCTGCGCCAGGGCGTGCAGCTGTCCAGGCAATCGCCACGCTTGAGCCTGTTGCAAAAAGGTAATCATCGCTATAAGGTAGTTCTCACTACTGTCATGAGCGGGTTGCCCGCGGGGTTGCGGCAATGTACGAAGCTTGCGTTTCCCGATTGCTGCGCACCCTGGCGTGCGTTGTCGTAGCGGCGCTGCCGTTGATGCCTGCGCTGGCGGCAGCGTCCTCGCCAGTACAGGGCCTATGGCTGACTGCGGCCAAGGACGCCGTCATCGCATTTGCACCGTGTACCGGGGCCGCCAGCGCGATGTGCGGAAAGGTGGTGTGGGACAAGGACGCCGGCACGCCGAAGGACACCTGCGGTGTGCAGATCGCGCGCCTGGAGCGCGACGACAACGGCACCTGGCGCGACGGTTGGGCATTCGATCCGCGCAGCGGCAAGCGCTACAAGGCCACGCTGCGTGGCAAGGGCGACAGCCTGACCCTGCGCGCGTTCATCGGCGCCGAAGTGCTCGGCGAAAACATGCTGTTCACCCGCGTGCAGGTCCTGCCATCCGCGCCGGTGTGCGCCAGCCATTAGCTGCGTCCAGCGCGGCATGCGCGCGCAGCACCGACCGCCGCGATCGCGACGGTTCTCACTCACATCCACCGGGGGAATCCAGATGGCGAAGATCCATGTCGGCGCGGTTGTCGCGTGCGGGTTGCTGCAAGGCGCGGCTTGCCTACCGGCGCAGGCCCAGCAAGCCGACTCGGCCAGCGAGGGCAGCGTGGCCACCTATCAGTTCGACAACCAGGTCAAGCTGATGAGCGAACAGCGCACGCGCGGCATCTCCGATTCGTTGATGCGGCCCTCGGCCAAGTGGAGCACCCAGTTCGTGCATGCCAGCGGGCTGGTCGCCTTGCTGGAAGTGGCCGGGGTCAGCAAGCAGCAGTTCGTCAATGGCGATGGCCTGGGCGTCACCCTGGCCGGCGGGTATCGCTTCGGCGATCCGGACCGCTGGCACGCCGGCGTCGGCTTGGCCACGGAGCGATTCCCGGGGGCGCGCTTCATGGCGCCGCACGGCATCGACCTGGAAACCGGCACGCCGACCGACGTGCGCACGACCAACTACAACAGCGATTTCGCCGTGATGGAGCTGGGCTACGGCATCGTCGAAGGGCGCGTGTTGTATGTGGTGTCCAAGACCTACCGCGGTGCCGATACCGGCGGCGTGTGCGGGCAGATCCTGCGCTTCTCGATCGATCCGACTGCCGCATTGCAGTGCTACGCGCGCGGCGAACAGGATTCGCGCGGCACCGTGTTGGCCGACCTCAATAGCCAGTTGCCGTTGCTGCCCTCGCTGCTGCCGTCCACGACGCTGCGCCTGCATGCCGGCTACCAGAAACTGGCCAACTTTCGCGAAGGCAACTTCGCCGACTACCAGATCGGCATCACCCATCGGCGCTGGGGCCTGGACTGGAACCTGGACTGGCTGACCACCAACACCAACGCGCATCAGTTGTACTGGGTGCAGGATGGCGAGCGTATCCGCAAGACCGACGGCGATGCGCTGGTGTTCTCGATCGGCTACACGTTCTGATGCGCACGCAAACGCTCGCAGACGACACCGGCGGCAATGCGCCGCTGGTGCTGGCGGTGGACCTGGGAACCTCCGGCTGTAAATGCGCGTTGGTGACGCTGGACGGCAAGGTGCTCGCCTGGGCGTTCGAACCTGTGCAACTGCACGTGCAGGGCGTCGCTGCCGAACAAGACCCGCACGCGTGGTGGGACGCGTTCTGCGCCACCGCCGCGGCCGTGGTGCAGGGCGATGCGGGGCTGCGCCGACGCGTGGTGGCCGTGTGTTGCTCGACCCAGGGCGAAGGCACCGTCTGCGTGGACCACAACGGCCAGGCGCTCGGGCGCGCCATGCTGTGGCTGGACATGCGCGGCCAGGCGGCCATCGCCCGGCGTCTGCAGGGGCGCTGGCTCAATGTGCGCGGCTACGATCCGCTGCGCCTGTGGCGATGGTTGCGCCTGAGCGGCGGTGCGCCTGCGCGCAGCGGCAAGGATTGCGCTGGACACATCGCCTATCTGCGCGATCACCAGCCCGTGCGCTATGAGCGCACGCACAAGTTTCTCAACGTGCTCGACTACATGAATCTGCGCCTGACCGGCCGGTTCTGCGCCACCCCCGATTCGATGCTGACCACCTGGGTCACCGACAATCGCGACCCGCACCATATCCGCTACGACGCAGGCCTGCTGGACATGGTCGGGGTGGAGCGCGACAAGTTGCCGGACCTGCTGCCGTCCACTGCGGTGCTGGGTCCGCTGCTGCCGCAGGTGGCCCAGGCGCTGGGCCTGTCGCCGCAGACCGTGGTGGTGGCCGGCGCGATCGACACCTCGGCAGTGGCGGTGGCCGCGGCGGTGGAAGATCACGCCGCGCACCTGTACCTGGGCACCTCGTCGTGGCTGGGCGCGCATGTGCCGCGCATGAAGACCGACGTGCGCAGTACGATCGCCGCGGTGCCGTGCGCGGTGGAGGGGCGCTATCTGGCGATCGCCCTGCAGACCACCGCCGGCGCCAACCTGTCCTTTCTGCGCGACCGCATCCTGTTCCATGCCGACGAGCTGCTCAGCGACGAGCAGCGCCCGGACGTCTATGAAGTGCTCAATCGCATCGCCGCACGCGTGCCCGCAGGGTCCAATGGGTTGATCTACATGCCCTGGCTGTTCGGCGAACGCACGCCGGTGGAAGACCCGAGCCTGCGTGCCGGCCTGATCAATCTCTCGTTGATGCATAGCCGCGAGGACATGATCCGCGCGGTGATGGAAGGGGTGGCGTTCAACACGCGCTGGATGATGGAGCCCTTCGCACGCCTGCTTGGCTGCGACCCAGGCACGATCGCTGCGGTCGGCGGCGGCGCCCAGTCGGATCTGTGGTGCCAGATCATTGCCGATGTCAGCGGCCGGCCGATCCGGCAATTGCACAATCCGATCCAGGCCAATGCGGTCGGCGCGGCCTTTATCGCCGGGGTCGGCCTGGGCCGGCTCGGCTTCGGCGACCTGGCGGCATTGCAGCGCCCCCGGCGGGTCTACGAGCCGGATGCGGGCACGCGTGCGCTGTACGACGACCGCTATGCGGTGTTCAAGGACCTGCAGCGCACGTTGGCGCCGATCTACCGACGGCTCAATCCCTCCACGTCCGTTCCCGCCCAGGAGGTCGCTGCGCATGTTTGCCCATGAACAACGCCAGCGCGTGGTCGCGCTGTGCATCGAACTGTCGCGCCGCGGCTATCTGGCTGGCACCGGCGGCAATGTCGCCTTGCGTATCGATGCCGAGTGTTTCGCGGTCACCCCTTCGGCGATCGACTACCTGAGCATGCAGGCCGAGGATATCTGCATCGTCCGCACCAAGGACCTGCACCAGCTCGACGGCACGCGTACGCCGTCGGTCGAAACCGGCCTGCATGCGCAGGTGATGCGGCGGCGCCCGGACGTGGGCTGCAGCATCCACACCCACCAGCCGGTCGCCAGCGCCTGCACCCTGCTGGGCGCGCCATTGGAGGTGACGCAACCGGCGTTGCGCCGGCTGCTCGGCGCACGGATTCCGATCGCCGGCTACATGCCGTCGGGCACCGGCCTGCTGGCCCGCCTGCTGGCCCGGCAGCTGCGGCCCACCGTCAACGCCTATCTGCTGCGCAATCACGGCGTGGTCTGCTGCGGGACCAACCTGCAGGCGGCCGTCACCGTGGTCGAGGCGTTGGAGCTGGTCGCGCGCAGCCACCTGCAGACGCAGATCCAGGCGCGTGCGGCGCGCGAGCCCGACCTCGCTGCGGGCCTGCAGCGGGTGCTGACGGCGCTGGATTCTCACCGGCACACGTCCGGTGCGTCCTCCCTTTCCCAGACATGATGGCACCGACAATGAGCGTGACTTCCGCGATTTCGCAATGGCCCGATGTGGACCAGCTGTATCGCCGCTTCGATGCGTTGGTCAAACAGCCGATGCGGCCGATCCGGCGCGATGGCATGGACAAGGTGATGCGCTACTTCGAGCAGCGCTGCCAAGGCTCCAAGCAGTTGGGCGACGCCGCGCAGCGGGTGATTCCCGGCGGCGTGCAGCACAACCTGGCCTTCAACTACCCGTTCTCGCTGGCGATGCGCAGCGCCGAGGGCGCTTACCTGACCGACGTCGACGACAACCGCTACATCGATTTCCTGCAGGCCGGCGGCCCGACCTTGCTCGGCTCCAACCCACCGGCGTTGCGCGCACGCGTCAACGAGGTGCTGGACCAGTGCGGACCGGTGACCGGACTGCTGCACGAATACGAGGTCAAACTGGCCGAGCTGGTCTGCGCCAGCATGCCGGCGGTGGAGATGGTGCGCCTGCTCGGTTCGGGAACCGAGGCGGTGATGGGCGCGGTGCGCCTGGCACGCGCGTATACCCGCTAGTGCTGGATCATCAAGATCGGCGGTGCGTATCACGGCTGGAGCGACCAGTTGGTGTACGGCCTGCGCCTGCCCGGCACCGGCCGCATGGAAGCGATCGGCATTCCGCGTGGGGCGACCGCGCAGACCCAGGAATGCCTGCCCAACGATCTGGACGCGCTGCGCCGCAAGCTGCAATTCAATCGCCTGCGTGGCGGGACCGCCGCGGTGCTGCTCGAACCGCTGGGGCCGGAGAGCGGAACCCGCCCGGTGCATGCGGACTACAACCGCCAGGTGCGCGCGCTGTGCGACGAGTTCGGTGCGCTGCTGATCTTCGACGAAGTGGTCACCGGTTTCCGGCTGGGCCCCGGCGGTGCGCAAGGCTACTTCGGCGTTGCACCGGACATCACCGTGCTGGGCAAGTGCCTGGCCGGCGGCTACCCGATGGCCGGGGCGATCGGTGGCCGCCGCGAGGTGATGATGAGCCTGGTGGGCGGCATCGGCACGACCGCGCGGCGCGCGTTTGTCGGCGGCACGCTGTCGGCCAACCCGCTGTCCTGCGTGGCCGGCTATTACGCGTTGCTGGAAGCGCAGCAGAACGATGCCGCCGGCCGCGCCGGCCGCGCGGGCGATCGCCTGCGCGCCGGACTGGAGGCGATCATCCAGCGCCGCGGATTGCCGTACGTGGTCTACAACATGGGTTCGATCGTGCACTTGCAGACCTCCGGCGTGCTGCTGCTGGACACCGGCAACCTCTACAAACTCTGGCGCGTGCGCAACGACGCCAAGGCGCGCAAGCACATGATGGAAGAGATGGGCGCGGCGTATTCGGCGCACGGCCTGATCACCCTGGCCGGCAGCCGCATCTACACCAGCATGGCCGACACCGATGCGGTGATCGACGAGGCCTTGAACCGTTTCGACGATGTCTTCGCACTGGTCTGAGCCGATGAACGCCACCGATGCCCTGCGCGACACCTGGCTGCAGACCCGCGAACGGCTGCAGGCGACCCACTTGCTCGGCGACGATGACGCGGCCCTGTCGGTGCGTTGCCCGGGCGCAACGCAGATGTGGATCGGCAGCGCCGCGGCGCCAACGCCGCTGCTGCTGGATTGGCGCGAGGATGCCGCGCTGGAGGCGGCGCAGCGTCTGCATGCGCAGGTCTATGCGCAGCGTGGCGATGTGGGGGCGGTGGCCTGGTCGGCCGGTGCGTTCGGCCACTGCCTGGCCGACGTCGGCGGCGCCTTGCCGCAGGTGTTCGACGAACAGGCGCGGCATCTGGGGCCGATGCCGCCGCCGGTACGCGCGGCCGACGCGGCGGCCGTGCTGGCCAGCGGGATCGGCAACGCCGTGCTGGTGGCGCGGCGGCCGTTGTGCCTGGGGACCAGTGCGCGTCGCTTGGCGCTGAACATCGCGTTGTTCGAAAAGTGCGCCAAGGCGTATGTGCTGGCGGCGGCGACCGGAGGACCGAGCCGGCAGTTGCCGTGGTGGGTGCGTCGCATCGCCAACGGGCGTCTGCGCAAGGACCAGGTGCGTGCGGCGGTCGCATTCGCCAATGGCGCCCTGCCCACCGAAAGCACGGCTTACTGAAGGCATCTCATGCGCAGCCCTCATCCACCCGTATTGTCCGCCGTGGCCTTTCCCGCGTCGCAGGGGTTGCCGTCCGGTCTGTCGATCGGTTCGATCGCCCTGCTCATCCTGGGCGTGCAGCCGATCCTGCTGGGAACATTGGTCGAGCAGAAGCTGATCACGCTCTCCGGCGTGGGCATCGTGGCGATGGGGGAGATCGTCGCGCTCGGCCTGGGCGTGGCGCTGGGCGATGCGCTGTTGCCGCACCGCTGGCAACGTCAGGTCGCGGTGCTGGCGGCGCTGTTGGCGGCACTGCTGGATCTGGCCACCACCCAGGCGGTCGGCGACACCGCGTTCGTGCTGGTACGTGCAGCTGCCGGCCTGGCGGAGGGGCTGCTGCTGTGGGTGGCGACCCTGACCATCGTGCGTGCGGCCAAGCCGGATCGGGTCACCGCGGTGTTCATGCTGACCCAGGCGGTGGCGCAGATCGCATTGGCGAACCTGCTGGCGTGGTGGGTGCTGCCGTCCACCGGCTGGAAAGGCGGCTTCGTGGCGCTGGGCGCGGTGACGCTGTGCGCGGCGCTGTTGGCACCGTTGCTGCCGGCGACCTTGTCTGCCGTGAGCGCAACCGCGCCGGCGAGCCACGTGCGCTGGTCGCCGACAACCCTGTTGCCCTTGCTGATCGCCTTCGTGCAGATGGCCGCGATCGGCGCGCTGTGGGCGTACCTGGAACCGTTGGGGCTGCGCGCCGGCCTGGATGCCGGGGCGGTGCAGGCGCACACCTCGCTGGTGCTGACGCTGCAGATCGTCGGCGCGCTGGCGGCGATCTGGTGGGTGCGCCGGCTCGGTCACGCGCGCACCCTGGTGGTCGGCAGCCTGGTGCTGGCGGCGGTGGCGGCCACCATGGCGCGTGCGGCGCCGGCCGGCACTGCCGCGTTCACGGTTGCCTGCGTGGGCTTCGGCCTGGTCTGGATGTTCCTGATGCCCTTCCACGTGGGTCTGGCGTTCGATGCCGACGCGCATGGCCGGGTGGCGGTGCTGGTGCCGGCGGTGCAGTTGCTGGGATCGGCAGCCGGCCCCTTGCTCGCGTCGCTGCTGCTGCAGCACGATGATCCGGCCCCGGTACCGGTCTTCAGTCTGGCCGCCGCACTGCTGGCGGCCGTCCTGGCGGCGGCTGCCGGCCGCGACCAGCGCCACCACGCGCCGCCGACCGGGGCCCAGCCGAGCAAGGGGGATCGATGATCGACAGCGTGTGCGGGATAGGCCGCAGCGCGCCGCCGCGTCTGGCGCGCCGGCCGCGGTGCCGTTTCCAGTGTGTGCGCTTGCAGCAGGGGCGTGCGCGTCATGCACGCTGACCTGGACGTCTGCGCCGAGGACATCGCGGCAGTGTTCGCCGCCCAGCAGCCGGTGGCCGCGGCCTGGCGCAGTTCCACCGCCGCGCAGCGGCGCGAGCGCCTGCGCGCGTTGCGCAGCGCGCTGCTGGCGCGGCGGCAGGCCCTGTATGCCGCCTTCGCCGGCGACTTCGGCAAGCCGGCGCTGGAAGTGGAGCTGAGCGAGCTGTTGCCGGTGGTGGACGAAATCGCCGCCGCCATCGCCGGGCTGCCGCGCTGGATGCGCCCGCGCAAGGTGTCCCCCACCTTGCTGACGCTGGGCACGCACGCGCAGATCGGCTATCAGCCCAAGGGCCGCTGCCTGATCATCGGCCCGTGGAATTATCCGGTCGCCACCGTGCTGGGGCCGCTGGTCTCGGCGCTGGCGGCAGGCAACACCGCCACCCTCAAGCCGTCCGAATTCACCCCGCAGGTCAACGCGGTGCTGCGCGAGCTGCTGGCCGAGGCGTTCGACCCTTCCGAAGTGGCGATGGTGCAGGGTGGCGTGGCCACCGCGCAGCGCTTGCTGGCCTGCCCGTTCGACCATGTGTTCTTCACCGGCTCGCCGGCAGTGGGGCGGCAGGTCATGGCCGCCGCCGCCGCCCAGCTGGCCTCGGTGACGCTGGAGCTGGGCGGCAAATCGCCGGCCATCGTCGACCGCAGCGCCAACCTGGAACGCGCCGCGCAGGTGCTGGTGTGGGGCAAGCTGGTCAATGCCGGGCAGACCTGCATCGCGCCCGATACGCTGTTCGTGCATCGCGAGGTCCGCACGGCGCTGCTGCAGCGGTGCCGCGAACTGCTGGCGCAGCGCTACGGCGGCAGCGCCGCGGCGGTGGCTGCCAGCCCCGACCTGGCGCGCATGATCCATGTCGGCCATGCGGCGCGCCTGGCGGCCTTGATCGATGAAGCGCGCGCTGCTGGCGCCGAGCTGGTGGCCGGCGGCGAGCATGACGTGGGCCAGCGTTTCATCGCCCCGACGGTATTGGCCGATGTTCCGGAACACGCGCGCATCGCGCAGGAAGAAATCTTCGGCCCGGTGCTGCCGGTGGTGACCTTCGACCATCTCGACACGGTGCTCGCCGGGCTCGACGCCGCTGCCAAGCCGTTGGCGCTGTATCTGTGGAGCAACGATGCCGCACAGGTCGCCCGCGTGCTGGCGCGCAGCAGCTCCGGCAGCGTGGTGGTCAATCACTGCCTGCAGCAGTTCATGCACACCGGCTTGCCGTTCGGCGGCATCGGCCAGTCGGGAATCGGCAGCGCGCATGGCGTGCATGGATTCAAGGCGTTCTCGCACGAGCGTGCGGTATTGCGCGGCGGCCGCCTGCTGACCGCCCGTGCCTTCTTTCCGCCGTATCGGGGATGGCAGCACCGCGTGGCCACCGCATTGACCGCCTGGCTGGCCCGCCGATGACGCGCGCGGCACAGATCGCCCGCGACGCAGCGCGTATGATGTGGCTCTGGCAAACACCGGCCGTGCACGCGCATGGCTTGGCGGTGGCATGGCGCTACTGCAGACGATGGACGCCGCCTGGCCGGCGCGATGCAGCAGCGACGCAACGGCGCAGGTGCAGTCGCGGTGGTCTGGCCGACGCATCACTCCGTGTTCGAGGAATCCCCCGCCCATGTCCACGACCAAGTCCCGTCCGCGCGCGCCGCTCAAGGCGCCCGCGCCCAGGCTGACCGGCAACAAGCTCCCGGCCCAGCATCGCGCGACCGAGACCTACGAACATATCCTGGCGGTCACCGCGCAATTGCTCGGCGATGTCGGCGTGGAACGGCTGTCCACCAATCTGGTCTGTGCGCATGCCGGACTGACGCCACCGGCGCTGTACCGCTACTTTCCCAATAAATATGCGCTGTTGTCCGAGCTCGGTACGCGCCTGATGCAGCGGCAGAACGCGCTGGTGCCCAAGTGGATCACGCCGCAGGCGATGTCCGGTTCGCGCGAACAGGTGCAGCAGGCGCTCACCGGCCTGGTGCTGGACACCTACCGGGTGACCAAGGCCACCGAGGGCGGGGTCTGGATCCTGCGCGCGCTGCGTGCGGTGCCGGCCTTGCAGCAGGTGCGCCTGGACTCGCACGCGCAGGTCACCAAGGCGCAGGTGCGCATGCTCGCCGATTTCTTTCCCGATGCAGACCCGCGCCAACTGCGTCTGGTCAGCCGCATCGCGGTGGACCTGATCTATGCGACCGTGGAGCTGCTGTTCGATGTGCGATTGAGCAGCCGCGCGGTGGCCGAGACCGTCGGCACGATGATCGCCGGCCACGTCGAGCAGTTGCGCGATGCAACGGCCGATGTGCCGAAAGGCAGTGCTGTGGCGCATCGGCGACACTCGCCACCGGCACGGCGTTCAAGCCGCGCTGGGTGATGGGCCGGCAGCGGGCGCGGTCGGCAGAGCTTGCGCGAAGGACGCGCCTTGCGCGCACTGAGGCGTCTGCCGGGGTGTAATGCCTACCCGCAGACACTGAATGCCGCGGGCAAGCCCGCGGCGCATGCGGCGCTCAGGGCACCGGCGGCAGCACGAGCAGGTCCTGCAGTTCCGGTCCGCCGCCGCGGTTGCCGCTGCCTGCGGCGATGTAGAGATCCCCGCCCACCTGCGCCGCCTGCGTGCCGTGCCTGCCGCGCGGCAGGGCCGGACCGGTCACCCACCGCGCGGTGGCCGGGTCGTAGGACTCCACTTCGGCATGGCCGGCGACCTGGGCCGTGCTTTCGCCGCCCAACAGCATGACCCGGCCGTGATGCGCGATGGCGGCCGCGCCCGCGCGCGGGGTCGGTAGCGTGGCATCGGCCACCGACCAGGTGGCCTGCCGCAGATCGTAGACATCCAGCTGCGGGATCGTTTGCGACAGCGTGTCGCCGGTGTCGTGCGAAGACCGGCGCCCGCCGCCCGCGTAGAGCTTGCCGTCGAGCACCACGGCATGGAAGTGATCGCGCGCATGCGGCGCATCGGGCAGGCGCGTCCAGCGCTGGGTCCGCGTGTCGAAGGCGTCCAGCCAGGGCACATAGCCGCTGTTGTGGCCACGCGTATTGCCGCCCACCAGATACAACACCCCGTCGTGCGCGACGGTACCGGCCGAACCGCGGCGGCGATCGGCAGGGATCTCCGCGCCCACCTGCCAGCGGTCGGTGGCCGGGTCGTAGATCAGCAGATGCGTCAACGCCGTTTCGTTGGGATAGTCGCCGGTAAACCCGCCCACCAGGTAGAGCTTGCCCGCCCAGACCGCTGCCTGGGCGTGGTTGACGGCCAACGGCGGTGCGCTGCCGCGCGACCAGCGCCGGGTCCGGGTATCGAAGATATCCAGCGGGCGTTCGCCGCGACCGCCGAGCACATACAGGCGCTCGCCGATGGCGGCCATGCTGTTTTCGTGGCGTGCATGCGGCTCGCCCTGCGCCTGCACCGAGCGCCATTGCCACTGGCTGGTCGATCCGGCTGGTGCGACGCCATTGGCCTGGCCGCTGGCAGGCACGCTTGCGGTCACCACAAGCAGGAACACCGCGCAGAACGACGTAGCCAAGCGATGCATCGGTGTTCCTTTGGTTGCCGAGAGCGGCCAGTCTACTCACCTGGCAACGCACAGCCAGAGCAGAAAGCGGACAGAGCCGCGACGCCCGTAGCGACCACGACATTGCAGCGCTGTCACGGTCGACGATGGCAGTGGTCGATCATCTGCACTGCGGTGTTCCTGCCGGATACGCAGCGCGCTTCATCGAGCGCTGCGCCATTGCTGCTTGCAAGTGCCCGGGGAGACGCCGCCTCTTCACGTCCGACAGCACCGCGTATGCGAACACTACCGCTACCGAACTGACAGGAGATCTGCGTGACGCGTTCATCGACAACGTCCCGTTCGGCGACAACACCGCCCAAGAGCGTCGCCGCTGCAGCGGCGCGTGGACTGCGCCTGCGCGAGCAGCATGGCCGTGGCGGTACCGCCGTTGGTGTGGCGCGTGCGCGCGATCTCTCCGCGCAGAAGTCGCTGTCTGCACAGACCATTGGACGCATGCATTCGTACTTCGCGCGACACAGCGTGGACAAGAGCGGCAAGGGCTGGGCGGATGCAAAGGCGCCATCGGCCGGCTACATCGCCTGGCTGCTCTGGGGCGGCGATGCAGGCCAGCGCTGGGCAGCGCGTGTATACGCGCGCCTGCAGCAGGCAAGCGCGACCAGGGGGGCCAGCAGCGGAGATGGCTCGAAGAAGACTGCTGTAAAGAAGACCGCAGCAAAGAAGAGCGCAACCAAGCAAGCCGCGACAAAAAGAACCGCGACGAAGAAGTCAGCAAAAAAGACGGCTGCGAAAAAGACCGCACCGAATAACCGCGCCACGAAAAAAACGGCGGCCGCGAGCGCCTCCGCCAGAAAGACTGCACCGTCCAAGGTCGCACGCAAGGCAAGCAAGAAAGCTGCAGCAAAGAGCCGCACGGCCGAGAAGAACGGCGCGACCAAGAAAGCGCCATCAAGGCGCACTGCGGCGAAGAAGGGCACCTCCACAGCTGCCAAAAAGCGTGCAACCAAGACGTCCGCGCCCTGGAACACGTCCAGCCCGAAGGGCGCTTCGCATTCCAAGCCACTGTCTCCATCGCAGAAGGCCCAGGCCCGCAAGCGCGCAAAAGCCGCAGGCCGGCCATATCCGAACCTGGTGGACAACATGGCCGTCGCCAGCAAGCGCAGCACGAGCAAGCGTGCGGCCAGGTCCAGCGGCGCGAAAAAGCGTGCAGGAACGAAATAGCGGTATCGGTAAAGCGTGTTGGACAGTGCATGCTGCAGCGATGTGCGGAACATGCCCGTGTCTTGTAGGCATGCTGCCGGGTCTGAGGCAGTGCCGGCTAAGCTGTGGCGCGGTGGCGTTTGCTGTCGCCACGGCATCGGTCCGAGCAGTACTTCACCTCGTCCCACACACGCTCCCACTTCTTGCGCCAACGAAACGGCCGCCCGCATTGCGCGCACACCTTCTCCGGTAGATCCTGTTTTTTGCGCGCTGCCATAGGCTGGGAGGACCGGGCATGTGTCGATGAAGCGGGGTGCAAGCATGTCATAGCGATGTCCAATGCAAAACGCCGTCTCAGGCTTCATGCAGGCTACTGCTGGAGCACAGCGGTACATGGCATTGGGAGCAAGCGCACGCGCTTTGTTATGGTTTGCAGGAAGCGGTTTGGCGGCACGTCTGCGGCATCGGAAGGCGCCACGCTCACAGCGACCGAATACGGGTTGATCCCGTCACCGCCCGCTAGCGCTTTTGAGGCGCGTGTACGAGCGAGCCTGTCACTTCCATCGAGCTGCGCACATGAGCGCTTCTGAAACGTGGACCCATGGAGATTGGTAATGGACACCAGCATCAACATAGAGGCGCAAACCATCCCAACCCTGCCAAGCCGCTCGATTCCGCAGACGGTGGCGTTCTATCGGCAACTGGGCTTTGTCGGCGATGCGCATCCGCACGATGCAGGTTACGCAATCCTGCGACGTGGCGATGTGGAGCTGCACTTCTTCGCGCATCCGGATCTGGATCCGGCCGACTGTTATGCGGGCTGTTACATCAGGGTCGGCGATGTGGATGCCGTCCACGCAGCGATGCAGCTCACCGCCTTGCCCGAGCGAGGCATTCCACGGCTCGACCCGGTCGGCGACAAGCCCTGGGGCATGCGTGAGTTCGCCATCGTCGATGAGAGCGGCAATCTGCTGCGGATTGGGCAGGTGATCGCGTCAGGGTGATGCATTGCATGAGCAAGGCGACTGCGCTGCTCACCGACCTGATGGCGCCCGCCCGCGCAATGCATGGCGCTGTGCACCGTCTTACACCTCACCCATCGACCCAAGGGCGTGTGTCACGTCAGTCGGGGTGGCCGTGCCAAGCGCTGCATAAGCCGCCTGCAAGGACGCACAAAAACGCGCGTCTGCGGACAACGATCCGAACACCGCCTCCAGTGTCAGGAAGGCGGCAACATCATGACCGGCATCGCCCGTCGCATTGCGACCATGCGCACCGAGGGCATCGTTCATCGGGTCGGTCAGCGGAACGCCGTTGTGCGCCTGCCTGCGGACGAAGTGCAGCCACGCGGCAACGGCCAGGCATAGGTGCCGGATCGGTTGGCCGGTAGCGAGTGCATCGCCGATCGTGCCGAGCAGTCGCACCGGAATTTTCAGCGAGCCGTCCCAGGCGATCTGGGCGAGCAGGTGGCGGATGGCGGGATTGCGAAAACGGGCAAGGATGGCGTCGCTGTAGCCTTGCGCATCAAAGCCGTCCATGGTCTGCAAGGTGGGTGCAATCTCCGCGCGCATCAATGTTTGCACGTACGCGGCAAGTTCGCGGTGACGCATGGCGTCGGCCACGGTGTCCAGGTTCAGCAGGCTGCCGAGATACGCCAGCGCCGAGTGCGGCGCGTTGAGCAGACGCAGTTTGGCGCGCGCGTAGCCGGCGATGTCTTCGCTCAGGGTGACGCCTGCGCGCTCGAATGCAGGGCGACCATTGCAGAAACGGTCTTCGATCACCCACTGGCTGTAGCGCTCGCGCTGGATCGGCCAGGCATCGTGCACGCCAAGCTGATCGTGGATGCGCGCGCGCAGCGCATCATCGGTGGCGGGCGTGATGCTGTCGACCATCGAGCGCGGGAAGGCGGCGTGCTGCGCGATCCATTCCGCAAGCGCCGGGTCGACCTGCGCTGCGAGCCGCACAACCGCGCGCTGCAGCAGCGTGCCGTTGTCGGTGAGGTTGTCGCAGCTCAGCGCAGTGAACGGCGCGGTGCCGTTGTGCATGCGCTGCCGCAGCCCGGCCACGAGGTAGCCGATGGCGCTCTGTGGAGTTGCGGGATGGGCGATATCGTGCGCGATGTCCGGATGCGAGAGGTCGAGCGTGTCGCCGGCCAGGCAATAGCCTTTCTCGGTGATGGTCAGCGTGACCAGGCGTACTGCCGGGTCGGCAAGGCGCGCGAGCACGGCAGCGTGTTCGTCTGCGGCGCAGAGCACCTCGCCGATGGCCCCGATGACGCGCAGTTGCGGGTGTTCGTCGAGCAGGGCGAGGGTGTACAGGCCCTCTTGCGGACGTAAGGCATCGCGCACCTGCGGGCGATGCAGCGAGACGGCGCTGATGGCCCAGCTGGGGTCTTCGGCAAGCAGGTCGTCGATATAGACGGCCTGGTGAGCACGGTGGAAGGCGCCTGCGCCGAGATGCACGATGCCGATGGTGGTGCTTGCCAGGTCATAGCTGGGCCTTGCAACCACCGGCGGCAATGTGCCGAGGGTGTCGAGCGAAAGACGTGGTGCGTGCATCGTGTCGCCTGCGAGGTAGGGGTGTTTGGAGGAGGGGCTACGCCGAACCCTTACCCCAAACCCTCTCCCGGGAGGAGAGGGGGTTTTGAAGCAATCGCAGCCGAAGGGATTGTTTACCCACGGCCGCATGGCGAGAGTGTCAGCGGCTGCTACTTGTCGGTCACGGTAAAGCGCTGCCTGGCGCGGATATCCGCACTGGAGGCGCCGATCTGCACTTCATAGGCGCCTGGGTCCACCCCATACGCCTTGCGCTGCTCGTCGTAGAGCCGCAGTGCATCCTTTGCGTTGATGGTGAAGCCTAGCTCGCGCTGCTCGCCCGGCTGCAGGGCGATACGTTGAAATCCGTGCAATTCCTTGCCGGCACGTTCGCGTTGCGGGGCGAGCGGATGCAGATACAGCTGCACCACCTCATCGCCCGCGCGCTGGCCGGTGTTCTTGACCGTGACGGTGGCAGCGAGCGAGCCATCGGTTGCGATGGTGGTGCGGTCCAGGCGCAGTCCTGAATAGGCGAACTGCGTGTACGACAGGCCGTGGCCGAACGGATACAGCGGCGTGCCGCCGAAGTAGCGGTAGGTGCGGCCGCGCATGGCGTAGTCGTCGAACGCCGGCAGTGTTTCGCTTTCCTTGTAGAACGTCACCGGCAAGCGGCCGCCCGGATTGGCATCGCCGAACAGCGTGTCGGCCACCGCGGTGCCGCCGCGCTGGCCGGGATACCAGGCCAGCAGGATCGCCGGCAGGTGCTGCTGCGCCCAATCGATGGCCAGCGCCGAGCCGGTGGTCAGCACCGCCACCACCGGCCTGCCGGTGGCCTGCAAGGCTTCGAGCAGGTCGCGCTGCGGCTTGGGCAGGCGCAGGTCGGTGCGGTCGCCGCCGGCAAAGCCGGGGTAATTCACCTTCATTTCCTCGCCTTCGACATCGCCGGTCAGGCCACCGACGAAGACCACCACATCAGCGCTGCGTGCCACGTCCAGCGCCTCCTGCAAGGGTGGCCTGGCCCCGGGTTGGCGCCAGGCCAGGCGCACGGCGGCATCGCGCTCGCCTTCGAAGTATTCCAGCCGCACCTCGTAGGCGCGGCCGGCCTGCAGCTGCACGTCGACGCCATCGGCGTGCAGGCGGTCGCTGGTGCTCCAGCGGTCGATCACCGGCTTGCCGTCCAGGTACAGGCGCACGCCGTCGTCGGCGGCCGCTTCCAGGTGGTAGGTGCCGGTGGTCGGCGGGACCAGCTGGCCGCTCCAGCGGATGCTGAAGTTGTCCGCCGGCACCGCTTCGCTTGGCCCGGCTTCGCCACGCGCCAGCAGATTGTCGGTCGGCGAGCCACGGTCCCATTTGAAGCCGATCTGCGCATCCACCCGCACCAGGGCCGGCTTACCCGACAAGTCGCGATTGCGGAAGTACTCGCCACGCAAACCGCGCTCGGGCGAGTTGGCCGATGGCCGCAGGTATTGCGGTTCGATCAACGGGGTGGCGGCGGGATCGTCGCGCCCCTCGACCAGATCGGCGCCGCGCGCATACAGCACCTGCGCATTCGGGGCCGCGGCTCGGATGCCTTGCAGCACGGTGACCGGCGCGGCCGGCGTGCCGTAGTAATTGCCCAGCAGCGCCATGGTGTCGTCGGCGGTGGGGCCGATCACCGCGATGCGCTTGAACTTGGCGCGCGACAACGGCAGCAGGCCATCGTTCTTCAACAGCACCAGCGATTCGCGCGCGGTGCGTCGTGCCAGCGCATCGTGCGCCGGCGATTGGTTGACCGAGGCGGGAATCGTCGACCACGGCAACTGCCCGGGCGGATCGAACATGCCCAGGCGCATGCGCGCGGTCATCAAGGTCTTCAACGCGGTGTCGATCTGCGCTTCGTCGATCAGGCCCTGGCGGACCGCTGCCGGCAGGGTGGCGTACTCCTCCCCGCATTCCAGCTCGGTGCCGTGCTTGACCGCCAGCGCAGCGGCTTGTTCGCGGGTGGCGACGATCTTGTGGTGCTTCCAGATATCCACGATCGCCCAGCAGTCGGACACCACGTAGCCCCTGAAGCCCCATTGGTCACGCAGTACATCCTGCAGCAGGAACTTGCTGGCGCTGGCCGACTCGCCGTACACGCGGTTGTAGGCGCCCATCACCGCATCCACCTTGCCCTCCTTGACCAGTGCCTCGAACGCCGGCAGGTAGGTCTCGTACAGGTCGCGCTGGGAGGGGCGCGCATCGAAGTGGTGACGATCGGCTTCCGGGCCACTGTGCACGGCCAAATGCTTGGCGGTGGCGTCGAGCTTGCGGTACGGCTCGCCCTGCGCGTTCTTCGGTGCGGCGGCGCCTTCGCCCTGCAGGCCCTGCACGAAGGTCACGCCCATGCGCGCGGTGAGGAAGGGATCCTCGCCGTAGGTTTCCTGGCCGCGGCCCCAGCGCGGATCACGGAAGATATTGATGTTCGGCGACCAGAAGGTCAGCCCCTGATAGCGCGCGTGCTGGTTCTGGCGCAGGAACTGATGGTGCTTGGCGCGCGCCTCGTCGCTGATCGCGGTGGCGACCTCGTGCATCAGCGGTAGGTCGAAGGTGGCGGCCATGCCGATCGCCTGCGGGAACACCGTCGCCCCGCCGGCGCGCGCCACGCCATGCAGCGCCTCGTTCCACCAATCGTAGGCAGGCACCTGTAGCCGTGGAATCGCCGGTGCGGCGTTCTGCATCTGCGCGGCCTTTTCTTCCAGGGTCATGCGCGACACCAGATCGGCCGCGCGTGCCTCGAAAGAGCGCTGCGTGTCCAGATACGGCGGCGTGGCGGCGTGGGCAGCGCCTGTAGCGCACCCCAATGCAAGCAGGACACCCTGCGCGAGCGAACGAAACCGGGTGGGCGGATGCGAAGGCATGGTCAGTCCTGTGAAGAGCGGTCGGGGTGCGATTGGGCAAAAGGCCCGATCATGCTGCCGACGAAACCGCCGGCCTGTGCGGTGCTGAGAAAGCCGGCATCGTCGTTGCGGTGTAGCGATTGCCAGCCGCGGCCATCGGCATCGAAGGCGAAGCTATACGCACCGCCATCGCCGCTGATCTGCAGCCGCAGCTGTGCCGTGGCCGGGATGCGAGCCTGCGCCAGCGTGGTGGTGGCCGCGCCATCGCGCTTGTCCAGAAACACCTGCACGGCATCGCCATCGCGACGAATGCCGAGTGCGTACCACGCGGTCGAATTCTGAAATGCGGCCAAGCCTGCACTGATGCCTGCCTGGGTCGGCACCTCCAGTGCGGTGCTGGCGGTGAAACGCATATGTTGCTGGCGGCGTGCGAGAAACGCGGGTGTGCCGGTACCGTCCAGCCCGTGTGCGTCGGCATGCAGCGTCAACCAGCCCGCCCGCGTGCGCAGGTCGGCCACGTCGTGCTTTGGCACGCGCACGGTCAGCCATTCGCGTTGCAGCGTGGTGTGATCGAAATCGTCGTGCCAGACGAAGTTGCCCGACAATGGCGCCTGCGTGGCAGGTGCCTTCATGCCAGCGGGCGCCTTGGCGATGTAAGGAATCGGCTGTCCCGCCGGCAGGATCGAGGGCCATCCATCGCGCCACTGCACCGGCAGCAAAAACGTTTCGCGCCCGGTGTTGTAGCGATCGCCGCGATACGGACGGCTGGCGAGAAACACCGCCCACCACTGCCCATCGGGTGTGTCGACCAGATCCACGTGGCCGGCATTGCTGATCGGATGCGCGCGCTCGGCCGGCAGGTCGCGTTGGGTCAGGATGGGGTTGTTCGGTGCCGGTGCATACGGCCCCCACACGGTGCGGCTGCGCAACACCACCTGTGAATGCTGCGGCCCGGTGCCGCCCTCGGCGCACGAGAGGTAGTACCACCCGTCGCGTTGATACAGGTGCGGGCCTTCGATCCAGATCGGCTTGCTGGCCAGATCCACGCCGCCATTGAGCAACACCTTGCGCGGGCCGACTGGTGCGTTCTTCGCGATATCGAAGCGCTGCATCCAGATGGCGCGATGCCCGTCGTACAGCGGCGGGCCCTCCGGCGGGCCGTTGTTGAGCAAGTAGGCGCTGCCATCGGTATCGAAGAACAGGGACGGGTCGATACCGTCGATGCTGGGCAACCACGTCAATGCCGACCATGGGCCCGCGGGATCGTTGGCACTGGCGATGAAATTGCCACCGCTGTCGACCGAGGTGCCCACCACGTAAAAGCGCCCGTCGTGATGGCGGATGCTGGCGGCATACATGCCGCGCGACATGCGCAGCCCGTCGTAATCGAGCTGCTCGCGGCGGTCGACCACGTTGCCGATCTGGGTCCAATGCACAAGATCGGTACTCTCCAGCACCGGGATCGCCGGGAAATACGTGAACGTCGAATTGACCAGGTAATAGCGCTCTCCCACGCGCGTGATGCTGGGGTCCGGGTAGAACCCGGCCAACACCGGATTGCGGTAGTGCCCGGCCGGCAGCGGCGTGGCGAATACCGCATCGTCGCCGCGGTATTCGAACCAGTCGAACGCAACATCGGCAGAGGCCTGCGCCTGCGCGTTCGCAGGCACCGCCAAGGCCATCAGCAGGGCCACACACGTGGCAGAAAACGCGCGCATCACCAATCCCACATCGCGCCGTCTTCCAGTCGCGCGATCGGCAACTGCTTGGGCACGTAGGGATACTTCGCTGCAAGCGCTTCGTCGATGTCCACGCCATGCCCCGGCGTCTCGCCGCAGTGCAGGCGGCCATCGCGGAAGTGGTAGTCGTGCGGGAATACCGCATTGGCTTGGTCGGAATGGAATATGTATTCCTGGATGCCGAAATTGGGTACCCAGGTGTCGAAGTGCAAGGCGGCGCCCATGCACACCGGCGAGAGGTCGGTGGCCCCGTGGAAGCCGGTGCGCACCTGATGCAGCGCGGCGAAATCGGCCAGCCGGCGCACATGGGTGAGACCGCCGGCGTGGACGATCGTGGTGCGGATGTAGTCGATCAGTTGCTGCTCGATCAGGTGCTTGCAGTCCCAGATCGAATTGAACACCTCGCCCACCGCCAGCGGCGTCACCGTGTGCTGGCGAATGATCTCGAACGCACGCTGGTTTTCCGCCGGGGTGGCATCTTCCAGCCAGAACAGCCGGTACGGCTCCAGGTCGCGGCCCAGGCGTGCGGCTTCGATCGGGGTGAGCCGGTGGTGCGCATCGTGCAGCAGTTCGATCTCGTCGCCATGGTCGGCGCGCAGTTGCTCGAACAGGCGCGGCACGACGCCGAGGTAGCGCGGCGTGGACCATACGGTTTCGGTGGGCAGCTCGCTTTCGGCCGGTTCGTACGGCTTGCCGCCGACAGAAATGCCGTAGGTCTTCTTGATGCCTGGCACGCCGCATTGCGCGCGAATGGCGATAAAGCCCATTTCGCGGAAACGGCCCACTTCGTCGCTGGTTTCGGCGATATCGCGCCCGTTGGCATGCCCGTACACCAGCGCACCTTCGCGTGAGCGCCCACCGAGCAGCTGATACAGCGGCATGCCGGCCATCTTGCCCAGGATGTCCCACAACGCCACATCCACCGCGGCAATCGCGCTCATCGTCACCGGGCCGCGCCGCCAGTACGCGCCGCGGTAGAAGAACTGCCAGATGTCTTCGATGCGCCCGGCATCGCGGCCGATCAGATTCGGCACCAGGTGTTCCTGCAGATACGCGGCCACCGCCAGTTCGCGCCCGTTGAGCGTGGCATCGCCCACACCGGTGATGCCCGAGCGCGTGCGGATCTTCAAGGTGACGAAATTGCGCCCCGGGCAGGTGACGATGACGCGCGCCTCGACGATCTCGCGGTCGCGGGCAGAGCCTTGCAGCGGTGCAGGGGAGTCGGAAGTCTGTGACATCGTGATCTCGCTCAGGGGGAAGAGGTGGCAGTGATGGGAAATTCGAACGGGCCGGCCGGTAGGCCGCTGCGGTCGTACAGGGTGCACACAGGGCTGTCGGCCCAGCAGTAACGCACCCGTGTGGCCTGCACGCCGGCAGGAAGACGCAGGCCGATCTCGCGCCCGGACAGCGTGGCGCTGGCGTAACGGCAGCTGCCGGCCGCATCGCCGCAGAGCTCGAAGCCGATCGGCGCGTCGTTGCCGTAACTCACCAGCGCGGTGTCGACATCGTCGAAGCCAATGCGCACGCTCTCGCCCTCGCGGCGCGCGTTGCGCGCGACCGGGCCGGAAGGTGCAATCGCTTCGCCATACACCACGTGCCGCGCCGCGCGCGCCAGGCGTCGGCCCAGCTCCTGCTTGTTGGCCGGATGGATGTCGTAGCGGTCGCCGATATCGATCGCCACCGCCAACCCTGCGTGCGCGTCGCTGGCCACGAAACGCCGCTGCGCCTCGCGCAATTGCGCCCAACCGCTGTCGGTTGGCTGGGTAGGCGGTGCGCCGTAATTGGCCAGCTGCACCACCAGCAGCGGCAGGTCTGCGCCGAAGCGCTGCCGCCAGTCGCGCTGCCAGGCAGTGAGCAAGGCCGGGTAGCGCGCTGCATCGCCGGTATTGGATTCGCCCTGGTACCACAGCACGCCGCGCAGGCCCAGGTGTTCCAGCGGCGCGATCATGCCGTTGTACAAGGTGGTCAGCCCGGCCGCCGACGACCACGGTGCGCGCGGTGGCGTGCCCACTGCCTGCGGCACGATGCGGTATTGCCAGGGCGCGTCCAGCGCCACGGTGCTGCCGTCTGCAAATTGCAGTGCGCGCGATGGCGCGTCGCCCAGCAGCCCGCCGCGCCGGTAGGTGTTGAGCACATTGAGCACGATGCTGTTGCGCCCGGCATGCAGCTGCCCGCGCGGCAACGCGTAGCGACGCGGCTGGTCCGCGCCGTAGCTGCTGCCCACGCCGCGTCCGTTGACCCAGGTCTGGTCCAGTTCGTCTACCGGCCCGAGTAGCAACGTGGCGTCCTGTGCGGCCTGTGCCGGGGTCAGTTCGACGCTGGTGCGGTACCAGACCATGCCGTTGAAGCCGACCAGTTGCGGCACGCCCCAGTCGTCCCATGCGCCCAAGGCCGACGGCGCGCTCTGCCAGTCGCCGGGCGCATCCGGCTGCCACGGTTCGCCTTCGCCATGGGCACGCCACCAGCGTTCCCACAGCGCGGCCCAACGCGGTGCGGCCGCGACCGGGTCGGTTGCATAGCGCGCCAGCACATCCAGTGCCGGACCATCGTCGCCGGCGGCACGCAGGGCCTTGTCGCCGATCCAGGCCTGCAGTTGCGAACCGCCCCACGACGCATTGATCAACCCCATCGGCACGTCGATCTTCTTCTGCAACTCGCGTGCGAAGTAATAACAGGCAGCCGAAAAGTCTTTGACCGTCTCCGGCGTGGTGCGCTGCCACGTTGCAGTGCCGCCGAGACCGCGTTGCGGTGTCGGGCTGGATTGTGCGGGCACCTTGAACATGCGGATGCTGGGGTGGTCGGCATCGGCGATCTCGCTGCGCGAATCCAGCGTGCGATGCACCTGCAATTCCATGTTCGATTGCCCCGAGCACAGCCAGACATCGCCGATCAGCACATCATCGATCTGCTGCATCGCACCGTTGGCAGCGCTGGCCTTCAGGCTGTACGGGCCGCCGGCGGCGTGCGCGGGCAAGCGCGCTTCCCAGTGACCTTGCCGGTCTGCGCGAGCCTGCACCTGCGTACTCTCCAGTTGCACGGTCACACGTGTGCCCGGCGCCGCATCGCCCCACAGGCGGATCGGCGCATCGCGTTGCAGCACCGCATGGTCCTGAAAAATGGGATGCAGTAGCGGCGCATCCGTTGCGCTCGCAAGTTGCGGCAGCAGCAACGCCGACAGCGTGCCGATCACTATCTTTACGCGACATGCGCTCACTTCGGATTCCCCGGTGCATACGGAAATGTCAGTGCCTGGTAATACGCCAGCGGGTGCGCCGGCGGGCTGACGCCTGCAGGCAACGGGCGCCCGGACACGTTCTGGAAATAGGCGATGCTGGCATCGCGCCACCACTGCGCTTCACGCTGCTGGATCGCCAGGAAATCGGCGACCTGCTGGTAGCGCTGTGCATCGATCTTGCCGGCCAGGCCTTGCCAGGTCGTGCGCATCGCAGCGACCTCGGCCACGCCATGGTCGTAACGCCACACCAGCTCGTCCCACAGCGGCCTGCCGGAGGCCATGCGGTGATCCCACCGCACATGATGGAACCACAGCAGCAACGGCTCGGGCACGCGCTGCACATCGCCGAATACGCGCGCCACGGGCGGCGCATATTGCGCAACGGCATTGCTGCCGCTGGCGCTGCGGTCGAAGCCAATCCCGTTGCGGTCGGCGCGGTGGTAATACACCGGATCCCAGTCCGGGCGTTCGCTGCCGGCATCCCACGGTGCCGGGCCGTAATGGTGGCCGCGCCCCATCAGGTGATGCAGACCGAGCGGAGTCATATAGTCCACCACCGCCTCGCGCGAACGCAGCATCATGCCCACCACCGGCTCGACCACCGCCGGGTCGTTGGAAAATGTCATGCGCGCCCATTCCTGCGCAATGGCCTGCGGCGACAGCTGCGGGTCCCACGCCAGCCGCCCGTACGCGTACCAGTTGGCCTGATCGAAGATCGAGCCGCTCCAGTTGTGATCGGCGCCAATATTGGCCACGCCGGCAATACCGGTCAGCCGTGTGCGTTTGCTCTCGGGGAACAAGCGGCCATCCACTGTCTTTGCAACGGTCGAGCCCTTGCCGCGCGCATAGGTGTCGGCTTGCAAGGTCTCGGAAAATAGCGGGCCCAGATAGGCCAGGTGGGTGGAAAAGCCGAGATATTCCTTGGTGATCTGAAACTCCGGCATCAATGGCGTCTTGCGCATCGCACCGAACAACGGGTGAAATGGCTCGCGCGGCTGGAAGTCGATGGCCCCGTTTTTCACCTGCACGATCACGTTGTCGGCAAATGCACCATCCAGCGGCACGAACTCGCTGTAAGCCTGCTTGGCGCGATCGTCCGGCTGTTCATGCGAGTAAACAAAGGCGCGCCACATCACCACTCCGCCATGTGGCGCCAGTGCGTCGGCCAGCAGGTTCGCGCCGTCGGCGTGGCTGCGTCCATAGTCTTGCGGGCCGGGCTGGCCTTCGGAGTTGGCCTTGACCAGAAACCCGCCGAAATCCGGAATGCGCGCATAGATGGCGTCGGCGGTGTCGCGCCACCAGCGCTGTACCTGCGGGTCCAGCGGGTCGGCGGTTTTCAGGCCACCGATTTCGATCGGTGCACTGAAGCGCGCGCTGAGGAATACGGCAATCCCGTAGGGACGAAACACGTTTGCCAGGGCTGCCGCCTTGTCGAGGTATTGCGGCGTCAGACTCCAGGCGTTGGCATTGACGTTGTTGAGCACGGTTCCATTGATGCCCAGCGATGCATTGGCACGCGCGTAGTCGGTGTAACGCGGATCCAGGTAGCCGGGCAGCGTCTGCCAGTTCCACAGCGACGCGCCGGCATAGCCACGTTCCACCAGACCATCGAGATTGTCCCAATGATTGAGCATGCGTAGCTGCAGGCGTGGCGATGTGCGCACATCCAGCGCCGCAAGCGACTGTCCGGTCTGCAGCAGACGCAACAGGTGGAATGTGCCGTATAACACCCCGATATCGCTGCCCCCGACAATGGCGGTGACGCGATGTCCATCAATCTCGGCGCTACGAATGAGATAGCCGTCGCGGCCCAACTGGCCGGCATTGAGCTTCAGGGCCGCAATCTGTGGCGCGCTGGCGGCGCCCAATACGAGTGCGCCATCCTGCGTCACCGCGTCCACGCGCGGCGGTGTGCTTCCCAATAATCCCTGCAGGCCGCGCGCCAGTTCATCGCGTGCTGCGTGCAGGGTGGGCGAGTCGCCAACGACGACCAATTGGCTGGCACTGTCGCGCAATTGCGCGGCATTGGCCAGCGGTTGGTAGCGCAACCATAGATCGTAGCCATCTTCGGCATGCGCGCTTGCGGTGACCAGCAGGCCACTGCATAACAGCGCCAGCCACATCAATGCCGGCAGCGTAATTGCGCCAGTACCGATGCCATGTCGCTTCATTGCAGACCCGCTCATGCGGCATGCTCGAGCGTCACGGACGCATGCAGGCGCATATCGCCGCTCTGCCTGCTTCCCGGTACCATGGCTCGCACTGTCATACCTGCACTCGGCGTCCGCGTTACCGCAGCAGCGCCCGTGCATCCCGCAGCTTTTGCACGCATTTGAAGAGGCCACGCTTGGAGAAGGTCAGGAAATCGGTCCGCCGCACCAGCCGCGCGACCACCATCGACGAGGTGGCAGCGCTGGCAAAGGTCTCGCCGATGACGGTCTCGCGCGTGGTCAACAATACCGGCAGCGTGCGCGATGCCACCCGCGAACGGGTCATGCGCGCAGTCGACAAGCTGGGCTACACGCCCAATCTTGCCGCCAGTGCACTGGCGGCCGCGCAGAGCACGCGGATTGCGTTGATCTACAGCGATCCCAGCGGCGCCTACTTGCGCGAGTTGCTGCTGGGCGTGTTGCGGGTGGCATCGCGTACGTCGATCCAGCTGGTGATCGACTGCTGGGACGACCTGGACGCCGATGCCGAACGCAAGGCGGCACGCAAGCTCGCCAAGGGCGTTGCCGGTGTGATCCTGCCGCCGCCCTTGTGCGAATCCAGGGCTGCAGTGCTGGAGTTGGTGCGCGCCAAGGTGCCGGTGGTGGCGATCGCCTCCAACCATTTCAGCCCGGATGTGGCGTGTGTGCGCATCGACGAATTCGCTGCAGCCAAAGAGATCACCGAACACCTGATCGCACGGGGGCATACGCGCATCGGCTACATCGCCGGGCATCCGAATCTGTCGGCCAGCACGCGGCGCTTCGAAGGCTTTCAGGCGGCGCTGGCCGACGCCGGTTTGCGAATGGATCGGCACCTGGTGCAGCCGGGCGATTACACCTACAAATCCGGCCTGGTCGCCGCGGAAAAATTGCTGGCGCGCAAACGTCGCCCCAGCGCCATCTTCGCCAGCAACGACGACATGGCCGCCGCGGCAATCTCGGTCGCGCACCGGCGCGGTCTGGATGTGCCGCGCGATCTGTCGGTGGTCGGGTTCGACGACACCTCTGCCGCCACTGCGGTGTGGCCGGAAATCACCACCGTGCAGCAGCCCATCGCCGCCATGGCCGATGCCGCGCTGGACATCTTGCTGAAGACGATTCGCGCCAGGGAGCGTACGGCAAGGATGGTCGATCATGTGGTCGCGCACCTGCTGGTCAAGCGGGATTCGGTAGCCGCACCGATAGCGGACGATGCGGCCGAGTCAACGTAGCGATCAGATCACTGCATGCCGCAGGGCGGATGTGGTCGTCTCGCAGGCCTGCATGCAACACATCAGCATTGCCGGTGTGCGCTCACGTCTCTGTGGTCGCGCATCACATTGGCAGCCAGTGCTGGCCGCCGCAGTGTGGTAGCTGGCCCACCGTCGAGATGCAGACAGTCATTGCACGCGCCAGGTGAGGCGAAGCGCGTGCAGTGGCAAGGCTCAACGCGTCAGATACTGATTGATCAGGTTTTCATACGCTTCCTGGCGGCCGCTGATCTGCTGGGGCGCATTGCCGGCCGCATGCTTGGCCAGATCCGCCAATGTGGTCTTGCCTGCGGCAAAGTCCGCGCCCGCGCCGCTGTCGAAGCTGGCGTAACGCTCGGCGCGCCACTGTTCCAGCGGCGAGGCGGTCAGCAGCGCGTTGGCCACTTCCAGCCCGCGGGCGAACGCGTCCATGCCGCCGATGTGGGCCAGGAACAGGTCCTGCGGGTCGGACGATTCGCGACGCACCTTGGCATCGAAGTTCAAGCCGCCCGGTGCCAGCCCGCCCTGCCGCAGCACCACCAGCATGGCGCCGACGGTGTCGTACAGGTCGGTCGGGAACTGGTCGGTGTCCCAGCCGTTCTGCGGATTGCCGCGGTTGGCATCGATGCTGCCGAGCAGGCCGGCGTCGGATGCCACCTGCAGGTCGTGCTCGAAGCTGTGGCCCGACAGCGTGGCGTGGTTGGCTTCGATATTGAGCTTGAAATCCTGGTCCAGGCCATGCTGACGCAGGAAGCCGATCACCGTGGCGCTATCAAAATCGTACTGGTGCTTCATCGGCTCCATGGGTTTCGGCTCGATCAGGAAGTTGCCTTTGAAGCCGATGCTGCGGCCGTAGTCGCGCGCCAGGGTGAGGAAGCGCGCCATGTTGTCCTGCTCGCGCTTCATCTGCGTGTTGTGCAGGCAGGCATAGCCTTCGCGCCCGCCCCAGAACACGTAGTTCTCGCCGCCCAGCGCCACCGTGGCATCGATCGCGGCCTTGACCTGCACCGCCGCACGCGCCACGACATTGAAGTCCGGGTTGGTCGAGGCACCATTCATGTAGCGCGGATGCGAGAACAGGTTGGCCGTGCCCCACAGCAGCTTGATGCCGGTGTCGGCCTGGCGCTGCTTGGCAACGCCCACCATGTGCTTGAGGTTGCTCTCGTACTCAGTGATGTCATCGGCATCCGGCGACAGGTCGATGTCGTGAAAGCAGTAGTACGGCACGCCGAGCTTGGTGAAGAACTCGAACGCCGCATCGGCCTTGGCTTCGGCACGGTTCAACGCGGTATCGCCCACATCCCACGGATACGCACGCGTGCCCGGGCCGAACGGATCGGCGCCATTGCCGCAGAAGCTGTGCCAGTAGGCCACGGCAAAGCGCAGATGCTCGGCCATGGTCTTGTCGCCGATGGTCTTGTTGGCGTCGTAGACCTTGAACGCGAGCGGGTTGTCCGAATCGCGGCCTTCGAAACCGATCTTGCCGATGCCGGGGAAATATTCTTTCGCGCCGATGTACACGGTGTTGCTCATGGGGTGAAGCTCCTGCGTCAAGGGGAGGGGAACAGTGGAAGGCGTCGCCACCGAGCGCCTGCAGCCACGCACTGCGGCGCGCGCGCAACCAGCACAGGCGGCATGCTTGCGCGCAGTACCGCACGTGCGCGACGGAAAATGTTAGCGCTACCACAATTGCGGCCGAAAAAAGCCACGCCATGGAGCGAAGCTGGAGATGCCATGCCTATCCGGGGGAACAATGTCCTTGCGACTTTACCCAGCCCGGCGCGGAAAGGCTTGCTGCGCTGCGAGATACGAACTGGTCTGTGGTCGCCGGATGGGGGGACGCCGGTGATGCGCCTGGCGTGCTGCCCTCTCCCGCCCTTCGGGCACTCCCTCCGGCGTGCGGAGAGGGAACTGCGTGGAACAGGGCGCGCGCTTCCCGCAACGGGGGCTTGCTCCCTTCTCCCGTTCACGGGGAAGGTGCCCGAAGGGCGGATGGGCGAGGGGCCGCGCCGTCACACCGCACGCCCCTCATCGCACCGGCCACGGCAGCTACAATGGCCGGCTTATGACCGCTGTCCTGCCGCTGCCGCAACCCCTGGCCGACCCCGCGCCGCGCGACCCGCGCCAGCGGCTGCAGCGTGAGCAGCTGCGCCTGGGCAAGCGCCTGCAGCGCCAGGTGGGCCAGGCGATTGCCGACTTCGGCATGATCGCGCCCGGCGACAAGATCATGGTCTGCCTGTCCGGTGGCAAGGACAGCTACACCTTGCTGGACATGCTGCTGCAGTTGCAGCGCAAGGCGCCGGTGCCGTTCAGCCTGGTGGCGGTCAATCTGGACCAGAAGCAGCCCGACTTCCCCGCCCATGTGCTGCCGGCCTACCTGCGCGGGCTGGGTGTGCCGTTCGCTATCGTCGAGCAGGACACCTATTCGGTGGTCAGCCGGGTGATTCCGGCCGGCAAGACGATGTGTTCGCTGTGCTCGCGGCTGCGGCGCGGCGCGCTGTATGCCTATGCCCAGACGCATGGCGTGACCAAGATCGCGCTCGGCCACCATCGCGACGACATCGTGGCCACCTTCTTCATGAACCTGTTTCACCACGCGCGGCTGGCGGCGATGGCGCCCAAGCTGCGCAGCGACGACGGCGCGCATGTGGTGATCCGCCCGCTGGCCTACGTGCGCGAGGCCGACATCGCGGCGTACGCGCAGGCGCGGCAGTTTCCGATCATTCCGTGCAACTTGTGCGGCAGCCAGGAAAACCTGCAGCGCCAGCAGGTCGGCAAGCTGCTGCAGCAATGGGACCGCGAGTCCCCCGGGCGCGTGGAACAGATTGCACGCGCCTTGGGCGATGTTCGCCCGGAGCAATTGGCCGACCGCACGTTGTTCGATTTCCTGGCGCTGGGCCGCAGCGGCGATGCGCCGAGCGGTCTTGATCCCGATCCCCGCGCGTGGCTGTCCGCCGGCCACGCCACACACGACAGCGACTGACGCGGCCGATCCGGACGCCGGCAGTCTTTCCACCCTCCACATCTTTCTTTATTCGGTCCAACGCATGTTCTTTCGCAATCTCACCCTGTTCCGTTTTCCCACCACCCTGGATTTTTCGCAGATCGACACCTTGCTGCCGCCCGTGCAGCTCAAGCCGGTCGGCCCGCTGGAAATGAGTTCGCGCGGCTTCATCTCCCCGTTCGGCCGCGACGAGCAGGAAGTGCTCTCGCACCGTCTGGAAGATTTTCTGTGGCTCACCGTCGGCGGCGAGGACAAGATCCTGCCCGGCGCGGTGGTCAACGACCTGCTCGAGCGCAAGGTGGCCGAGATCGAGGAAAAGGAAGGCCGCCGCCCCGGCGGCAAGGCACGCAAGCGCCTCAAGGACGACCTGATCCATGAGCTGCTGCCGCGCGCCTTCGTCAAGAGCTCGCGCACCGACGCCATCCTGGACCTGCAGCACGGCTACATCGCGGTCAACAGCTCCAGCCGCAAGAGCGGCGAGAACGTGATGAGCGAGATCCGCGGCGCGCTGGGCAGCTTTCCCGCGCTGCCGCTCAATGCCGAAGTGGCCCCGCGCGCCATCCTCACCGGCTGGATCGCCGGCGAACCCTTGCCCGAAGGCCTCAGCCTGGGCGAAGAGTGCGAGATGAAGGACCCGATCGAAGGCGGCGCGGTGGTCAAGTGCCAGCACCAGGAATTGCGCGGCGACGAGATCGACAAGCACCTGGAGGCCGGCAAGCAGGTCACCAAGCTGGCGCTGGTGCTGGACGACAATCTCTCGTTCGTGCTCGGCGACGATCTGGTCATCCGCAAGCTCAAGTTCCTCGACGGCGCCCTGGATCAGCTCGAACACAGCGAAGACGACGGCGCACGCGCCGAACTCGACGCACGCTTTGCGTTGATGAGCGCCGAGATCCGCCGCTTGTTCCTGTTGCTGGAAACCGCATTGAAGTTGAGCAAGGCCGAGTAACCGGAAGGTCGAACGGTGGCGGCGTTGAGGCGCGATTCGAGGCGTGAATCGAACGTTCTCGGTGCGTCGAGGACGCGGCGCCCTCACCGCTTGCGGGACACGCCGTGAATCCAGCCGTGGAGGCTCGGCGGCGGCATCCATGCCGACACACGGTCCCGCAGGCGGTGAGCACACCGCACCAGCGCGTGCTTGCGTTGCTTTCGTGAAGGACAGACGTGCGATGTGTACTGCGACGGTGACGGATAAGAGCCCGACAGCACGCCGCAGATCAGCTGCTCTACAACCGATCCATCGGTTGTCCAATCGCTTCCAGAGACGACACCGATCACGGTCTGGCAGTCATCGAGTGCGGCAATCGACGCGTCTCACCGCCTGACACATCGCGGCGGTATCCTGTGCGCATGTTCAAGCCCGTCCGCCGCCTGATTGCACCGCCCTCGCAGGTTGTCGAACGCGACTGCGTGCGCGTGCAGCTGGACGGCCGCGACATCGCGGTACTGCGCGTGCGCGACCCGCGCGCGCGACGCATCAAACTGAGCGTCGACGAGCGCGGCGCACGGCTGACCTTGCCGCTGCGCGCGAGCCTGATTTCCGGCGAACGGTTTCTGCATGCGCATCTGGACTGGCTGACCACACAGCTGTCGCGGTATCAGCAGGTCGATGCGTTTCCTGCACTTGAGCGTGGCGTGCCCGGGCAGCTGCCGTTGCGCGGTGCGTTGCTGCCGTTGAGCTGGCACGAAGGGCGCTATGCACGCATCGATATCACCGACGACGGGGCGCAGTTCCACGTGCCGACCCGCCTGGGCGATGCAGGCCTGCGCCGCACGCTGAAGGAATTCTACGAAGCGCAGGCGCGCGCCGATGTCGGCCGTTGGTTGCCCACTTATCTGCCCGGCCTGCCGCGCGCCCCGGCGCGGCTGCGGCTGAAGATGATGTCCTCGCAGTGGGGCTCGCTGGCACCGGATGGCTCGATGGCGCTGGACCTGGCGCTGGTACTCGGCCGCCCGTCCGCGTTCGAATACGTGCTGGTGCACGAGCTCTGCCACCTGGTGCAGGCCAACCACTCGCCCGCGTTCTGGGCCGAAGTGGAGCAGCGTTTTCCCAGCTGGCGCGAGGAGCGCAGTTACTTCCACGAACACGGCCGCCAGCTCAAGGCGCAGCTGCGTCGGTTGCTGCACGCGCAGTGACGCAGGCGTAGCGCGCAAGGCCGCGGTGAGGCCCCGTTCGCGGCAGTGGTACGGGTGCGGCAACAGCAACAGGCGATCCAGCGAGTGGTCAGAGCTGCAGCGAAGAGGCCGCTAGCGCCACGCGTAGGAGGCAGCCCGGGCAAGTTGCCGGCAGGCCAGCGGCGACAGCCAGGCAACGCGTTTTGACAGGGCGTGTTCTGCAGCCGCAGCGCCCGCGTCCAGGGTGCGCGCCGACATCCAGTGGTCGGCGCGACACGCCGCTGCCCACGCCTGGTCCAACAGGACCCGATCGCCGGCATCCAGGTGGTCGGCGGCGCGCACCGCCTGGATGAAGGTCCACGGCGCATGCCACCGATCGAAGGATTCAAGTACGCCCACGACACGGGCGGCATCTGCCGTGGATCTAGTTCACCTGCGCGATTCGCATCTGCGCATCACGCGTGACGCAAACCATCCAAAAAGGCGTTGATCACCGCCGCGACCGCTTCCGGTGCTTCCATATGCACGTGGTGGGTGCCGGGCAGCAGCTGCAGGCGCGCATCGCGCATCATCGCCACGCGGTGGTCGCGCAATGCGTCCGGGAAATACGGCTGTGCGGGCGTGGCGAAGATCGTCTGGGCGGGGCAGGCGATGGAGGCCAGCAGCACGTCGATCTGCGCTTCGGTCATGCGGATGGCGGTGGGCAGGGTCAGGCGCGGATCGCTGCACCAGCTGTAGCCACCTTCCACCACGCGTACGCCGCGTTCGACCAGCAGCCGTGCAGCCGGTTCGGTGAGTTGGTTGGCCATCATGCGCGCGCGTACCGGCATTTCCATCGACGCAAACACCCGCAGCGGCCGCTGCGCTAGCGTGCGTGCCGACGCGACTGCATCGCGCAGGCGTGTGGCGGTGTTTTCCACGGGCTCGGCCAGCGCGCCCAGCGCCTCGATGGCGATCAAGGCCTCCACGCGCTCGGGCGCGGCGGCGGCCAGCAGGCTGGCAATGCCGCCGCCCATCGAGTGGCCGAGCAGGGTGAAGCGCTCCCAGCCCAGGGCATCGGCGACCTGCAACAACAGGGCGATCGCGCTGCTGAGCGTGTATTCGGCGCCTGTCGGCAGCCAGGCGCTGTGGCCGTGGCCGGGCAGATCCAGCAGCACCAGGTCCAGCTCCTGCGCGTGCAGATGCGCGCTCAGTGGCACGAAGCTGGCCGCGTTATCCAGCCAGCCATGCAAGGCCAGCACCCGGCGCGGGCCGCGATTTTGGTTGCGCAATCCGGTGACCCGGCCGATGGCCAGGTCGCATGCAAACGGCTCCAACTTCACGCGCGGCGCGCCATGGCGGCCAGCGCGTGCGCATGCGCATCGCTGGCGTTGAGGCAGGGGATGTAGCTGAGGGTGGCGCCACGTTCGGCCAGCGTTTCGGAAAAGCCCAGCGCTACTTCTTCCAGCGTTTCCAGACAGTCGGTGGCAAAGCCGGGGCAGACCAGGTCGAAACTGCGCACGCCGCCTTCAGCCAGTTTCCACAGCGTGGGTTCGGCGTACGGCTGCAGCCAGCGCTCGGCGCCGAAGCGCGACTGGTAGCCCATCTGCCACTCGTCCGCGCCCAGCCCCAGCGCTGCCACAATCGCCTGCGCGCTGCGTTCGCACTGCTGCGGATACGGGTCGCCGGCATCGGCCACGCGCTGCGGCAGGCCGTGGAAGGAGAACATCAACTTTTCGCTGCGCCCATGCACCTGCCAGTGCGCGCGGATCGACTCGGCGATCGCGGCCACCCAGCCGGTGTCCTCGCAGTAGTCCTGGATCACCTCCACCGCAATCTCCGGCGCGCTGGTGCGCCATGCATCCACCACGTCCTGGATCGAGGCGGTAGTGGTGGTCGAGTACTGCGGATACAGCGGCAGCACCACGATGCGCTTGATGCCGCGTGCGCGCAGCCGGTCCAGCGTCTTGCGCAACGCCGGCTCGCCGTAGCGCATGGCCCATTCCACATGCCAGTCGGGCATGACCGCTTGCAGGCCGCCGGCTAGGCGGCGCGTGTAGACCGCCAGCGGCGAGCCCTCCGGCAACCACACCTTGGCGTATTTTTCGGCCGATTTCGGCCCGCGGATCGGCAGGATCACCCCATACAGCAGCGGCTTCCAGAACAACGGCGGAATCGCGACCACGCGGCGGTCGCTCAGGAACTCGGCCAGGTAGCGGCGCACGGCCGGGGCGGTCGGCGATTCGGGGGTGCCCAGGTTGACGACCAGCAGGGCGGTATCGGGTGTCGTGTTCATGCGCACCATTCTGGCAGAGCCGGGCACCGCTGCCGACAACAGCGCAACGATCGCTGCGATCGGCCGTCTCTTCCATGCCGGTTGCGCTCACCACCGATTCATTGCGCCGGCACTACCGTCGCGGCATTGCTATCTTTAACGGATTCTTCCTTGGAGCTTGTCATGCCTCGTTTGTCGCGCCTGGCCCTGTTGTTGTCGCTGACGTTGGCCGCCGGCCATGCCGTCGCCGGCCCGGAAGAAGACCAGCGTGCACGAAATGCGGTGCGTGTGCTGACCGAGATCATGAAGATCCCCGAGCAGGCCATTCCGGACAAACTGCTCGACGAGGCGCGCGCCATCGTGGTCATTCCCGACACGCTGAAGGCCGGCCTGGTGATCGGCGGCCGTCGCGGCCACGGACTGATGTCGATGAAGAATGCCGATGGCAGCTGGTCGCAACCGGTGTTCGTCAAGCTGACTGGCGGCAGCATCGGCTTCCAGGCCGGCGTGCAGTCGTCCGACGTGGTGCTGGTGTTCCGCAACGACCGCAGCCTGGACAACATCGTCAACGGCAAGTTCACCCTTGGCGCCGATGCCGGCGTGGCCGCAGGCCCGGTCGGGCGCAACGCCGCTGCGGCTACCGATGGTCAGCTCAAGGCCGAAATCTGGTCATGGTCGCGTGCCCGTGGCCTGTTCGCCGGGGTTGCGCTGGACGGTGCGGTCCTGCAGATCGACGATGCCGCCGACCTCAATGCCTATGGCGGTGGCGCGACCCCGCGCATGATTTTCGAGGGCCGCACCAGCGAACGCCCGTCCACCGATGTGATCGCCTTCCGCGACCGGCTGGAAAAGGCCACCTACACCGCGCGCGCCAATCGCGGCACCGATGCCGCCGCCGATGACGCGCCGCCGGCACCGCGTCCGCAAACCCCGCCGCCGGCGCAGGCACAGCAACCGGCCACTGTGCCTCCGGCCAACGAAGCCAGCACCGTGCCGATGCAGCCCAGCGCCATGCCGCCGGCCCAGCAAGGTTTCCAGCCGGTATCGGAGGGCGAAATCCGCACCGAATCCCTAGACGGCAACCGCTAACGCACTGTCATCCCCCTGCGCGGTGCGCTGGGGTATCCTGCGTCTTCCTTCTTTTCAGCAAGCGAGCAGATCATGGGCGGTTTCAGCATTTGGCACTGGCTGATCGTGCTGGTGATCGTGTTGCTGGTGTTCGGTACCAAGCGGCTCACCAGCGGTGCCAAGGATCTCGGCAGCGCGGTCAAGGAATTCAAGAAAGGCATGCACGACGACGACAAGCCGGCCGGCAAGCTCGGCGACGACTCCCGCACTGCCGAGCAGGCGCGTGAGGCGCAGGCCGAACGCGACCGCGACGCGCGCTGATCCGGAGCGGCGTCGGTGTTTGACATAGGTGTTGGCGAACTGACGCTCATTGCGGTCGTCGCCCTGGTGGTGCTCGGCCCCGAGCGTTTGCCCAAGGCGGCCCGATTTGCCGGATTGTGGGTGCGCCGTGCGCGCATGCAGTGGGACTCGGTCAAGCAGGAACTCGAACGCGAACTTGAGGCCGAAGAGCTCAAGCGCAGCCTGCAGGACGTGCAAGCCTCGCTGCGCGAGGCCGAAGACCAGCTGCGCAACAAGCAACAGCAAGTCGAGCAGGGTGCCCGCGCGCTGCACGACGACGTCAGCCGCGATATCGACATCCGCGCCAGCGCCACGCCGGTGGCAACGCCGCTGGAACTGGCGCATGCGGATTGGTCTGCCAGCCCCGATGTCGATACGGCAGCAGGCGCAACCGATGCGGCTGGAGCTGCACACACCGCGCCGGTCATTGCGCAAGCTCAACCCATTGCGCCAGCGCCGCATCAAACCCTGGTTCCGGCTCCCCACGACGCGATAGTGCCGGCGCCGCACGCCGCGCATCTGGCCAGCGCGCCTGAGCCGGTCGCCGTCGTGCCAGTCGATGCGGGCACACCGGCTGCGTCGATGCCGAGCGCGCCAGCCAAGATCCAGGAGAAACAGCCGTGAGCCTGTTCGACGACGCACAGGCCGAAAGCAGTCTGATCGAGCATCTGGTCGAATTACGCGCCCGCCTGGTCCGCGGGCTGATCGGGCTGGGTGTGGTGTTGCTGGCCCTACTGCCGTTTTCGCGGGCGATCTATTCATGGCTGGCCGCACCGCTGATCTCGCAACTGCCGCTGGGGCAGACGATGATCGCGATGAACCCGGCCGGCGCATTCTTTGCCCCGCTCAAGCTGACCTTCTTCGTAGCGGTGTTCTTCAGCGTGCCGTGGCTGCTGTATCAGGCCTGGGCGTTCGTGGCGCCGGGGCTGTACCAGCGCGAAAAGAAGCTGGCATTCCCGCTGCTGGCGTCGGCGGTGGCGCTGTTCTATATCGGCTGCGCGTTCGCCTATTTCCTGGTGTTGCCGGCGGTGTTCCACTTCCTGACCACGTTCAAGCCGGACGTGATCGCCATTACCCCGGACGCCAATTCGTACCTGGATTTCGTGCTGGCCATTTTCTTCGCCTTCGGCGCGAGTTTCGAACTGCCGGTGGCCTTGGTGATCCTGGTGCTGCTGGGCTGGGTCAGCCCCAAGCAGCTCAGCGAAGGCCGGGGCTACGCCATCGTCGGCATCTTCATCCTGGCCGCCGTGCTGACCCCGCCAGACGTCGTATCGCAGCTGATGCTGGCCATCCCCATGTGCCTGCTCTACGAGCTGGGCATCATGGCCTCGCGTGCTGTGGCACCGAAGCCCGCTTAGTGCCGTCGCTGCACCGAGGCGCGCGCCGCAGTGATCGAACTGGCCGATCAGGGCATCGAAGCGGCGCCGTCGCATGCAGGTGGGCGGTTCGGTCGTCTTCGGGCACGCCAGGTCGCTGCGCGGTATCGCCCCGGATGCCATCGTCCATGTAGGAGCGCACCCGGGCGCGACGAAGCCTACGTCGAGAAGCCCCGGTCGCGCCCAGGTGCGCTCCTACGGCTGCGCGACCTCAAGCAACAAACACATCCGGCCGCGATGGCGGAGCTGGCTGGGCGACGGTGCCGTCGTGGGTGAACATCTGCTTCCATGCCGCATACACCGAGCCGGCGAACACCGGCATGAGCACCGCCATCAGCAGCAGCTGGGCCAGCCACATCGCCACGGTCTGGCCGGCGATCAGGCCGACGATCAGCGCCACGATCATCACCGCGAAATAGATGGCGAAGATGGCGATGAAGGCCAGCACGAAGAACACCAGCATCGCCGGCAGGTTGTGCAGGCTGGCGCGCAGGCTTTCGCGCAGCGCGTGACCGCCGGTGCTGCGGTCGAACATGACCTGCGGCGGCATCACGAACAGCGCCAGCGTCATCGCGGCGAAGGTGGCGATGGTCAGCAGCAGCCACAGCAGGATGCGCCCGGCCGGCAGGCTGGCGGCCAGTTGCTCGATCTGCACCGGATCCGGCTGCGCGCCGGACTGGCTGATCTGGTTGATCTTGACCATCACCTCGGACAACTGCTGCAGCCCGCTGGCGCCGATCATCGCCAGCAGCAGCACGCCCAGCAGCAGGCCGGCAATCAGCTGCGGCAGCAGCGACACCAGCAGATGCGGCGCGCGACCGTCCTGCAGGCCATGCAGCAAATGCGACGGTTTGGCGATGCGGCCTTCGTCCACTTCGCGGATGGCCCACAGCAGGCCGCCCATGAACAACGGGCCGGCCAGCACCAGCAGGAATTGCAGAGCCGGGCCCAACAGCGGCACCAGGACAGATAGCGACACCACCAACGAGGCGGCCACGCTCCAGATCACCCCCAGCGAGCCAAGCGCCAGCGGCGCCCGCTTCAACAGCGAGAAACCGGTCAACAGCCACTCTGCGCCGGCAGATGCCGGCACCTTACGAATTTCGCTCATTCCCATTCCGGATCGATACGCGCGCCGGACCATCCGGCGTCACGCGATTATCGCTGCTTTTAGGTGTGCGCGGCGGGACGAGCGCTCACTGTCTGCAGCCGGCGTGCGTGATGCACGAAGCGGCGCAACAGCTTGCGCGCGATGGGGGCGGCGGTGACCTCGCGGGCGACCGTGCGGGCGCAACGTCCGTGGCGGGCGATGCAGTCGGCACGCGCCTGCACATAGCCGCGCATGTGGTGGGTGGCGAATTCGGGGTGGAACTGGACGCCCCAGGTGGCCCGGCCCCAGCGGAAGGCATGGCAGCGGTCCTGCCGGGAGTGCGCCAGCACGACGGCGCCGTCCGGGGCACGCACGACCGTCTGCAGATGGGTGGCATGGGCCGGGAACTGCGGCGGAAGCCCTGCGAATAAAGGATCCTGCTCGGCCGGCGGGTGCAGCTCCAGCGCGATGGTGCCGGATTCGCGCCCGGCCGGGTTGTAGTCGACCTCGCCGCCCAGCGCGTGCGCCAGCAACTGGTGCCCGTAGCAGATGCCCAGCAGCGGCATGCCTTGATGGGCGGCATGGCGCAGCCATTCGGCACTGCGTTCGCTCCAGTCGGCGCGGTCGGTGACGAAGGCCGCCGAACCGCTGACGATGATGCCGGCAAAGTCGGCCGGGTCGGGCAGCGCGTCGCCATTGGCGACGTCGATGGCCACCGTTTCCTGCTCGGCCAGCCCGGCCGCCACGCGGATCCAGTGCGGAAAACGGCCGTATCGCTTCATCTCCGGCACGGGCTGCCCGGTTTCGATGATCAGGAACGGCAAAACGGACATGCGCGAAGATCCGGACACAACAGATGCCCCCGATTGTAGGCGGCAGCGACGCGTTTTTTTCAAGCGCCACTCCAAGACGCGCGCTGCGGGTCATTGCCGAATGACATGTCCTGATGCCCTCGCAGCGAGATGCGGATGAGGGTAGCGGTGGTTGCCGACTGGTGCATGTCCTGGATATCGGCAGACAAACGCACGGCTGCAATGACAGTGCCTTTGCGCCGTCGCGGTGGTTAGGTCGAGGCAAGGTTCGGCGGGGTTGCTGTGGAAAAACATCGAATCGTGCATAACCATCCGAACACTGTGCTTGGAGGCTGCGGAGCATGTCGTCGTGCCGGCGTGCTGCATCCCACGCGTTCAATCCATGCAATGTATTAGGGCCATGGGCCCAACGCGCAGCGGCGTCGCACACGTCGTCGGCGCTTCGTGTTGACGAAGTCGCTCGCGGGCAGATTGACTAAATTTCCGGGCATGAAAACCCATGCCACCCATCCAACTGCGTTCCGCACAAACTCGCCTTACGCTCATGCCGAAAAGCCCGAGCTAACGGAGGATCAGGCAGCAGCCAGCAGCAGCGGCACGCATCAACCGCTTGGACGGCCGCCTAGAAAACGGCAGAGGATAGAGTCGGATGACCCAGGGGCCTCGACGCGCGACAGGCAGCCCTTTACGGCAAGCGCCTCAAAGAAAGAGGAAATCGATGCCAGCGAAGGCGCATGGGACAGGCGCGTTCGGCAGTGGCAGCCGGCTGCCGTAAAAAACGAGCGCATCAAAACCGAGCGCTACCCGGACAAGGTGACCGCCGAGGTCGGCGCGTCGTCAGCGCATCATCGGCCACAACGATCGTCGCAGCATGGTGTGGAGGCAAGGGCATCTCTTCGACCGCGCGAACAACCGTCCGAATGGTCCGCCAGAAAGCGACCGCGTGAAGAGCAGGCGCCCTCTCGGCAGTCAAAGCGGTCATTCCATGGCATGGGGCTGACCGAGGATCTCCGCAGGGCCGAACATCAGCTGGACTGGGCGGCGAAAAAACGGCTACAGGCACAGCGACAGCAACAGCAGCGACAGTTGAGCGAGCCCCACGGGATCGCTCGCAACCACAACGCCGGCCTGTGCGTGTCCATGGCGTATGACAACGAGCTGGCGCAGCGCATGCGTGGCGGCATGGCGTTGCCCTTCCTGGAAGAGAGTTTGCATGCGCAAGTCAACGCGAGTCGGCTCGACAAGTACCTCCAGCTGGTTGCCAATGCACAGCGCACCAGGGGGGCAACGCCCCGCGATTTGGATCGTTGCACCGAGCTTGCGGCGCAGTACCTTTCCGGGACCGGATGGTTCGAAGGGGCATCGCTGAAGCAGCTGGCGCATGTGGGCAACAAGCTAAGCAAGCACCAGAACCTGCCCGCGTGCATGGAGGCCATCGCGTGGATCGCCGGAGAGCTCACGCAGGCCGATGATCTGGTGGGGCTGGGGGGCTACCCGTCAGTTCTTCTGCTGAATGCCTTCTCAAAGAATCTCGATAGCGGCCGGTGTGAACGCGCGGCGGCGCGTTTGGCACGTCATCTGCAGTGTGACGACAAAGCCCGACAGTCTCTGAGCGGGCAGAACATCAGCCTGGCGCTCAATGCTTTCAGCAAGTGGTTCGATAATCCGGACTGCCAGGCGATGGCGCACCGGTTTGCCGCGCTTTTCGCCAGCGACAAGCGCCTGCGTTGCGCCATGGATGCGCAGAGCGTGGCGACCGCGCTCAACGCCCTGTGCAAATGGCCCGACACACCTGACTGCGAAAATGCCGTCAGCGCGCTAGCCGAGCGGTTGGCCGACGAGTCCAGATTGCGCAAGGAGTTGAAGCCGCAAGAAGTGGGAAATGCGCTCAACGCCCTGAGCAAATGGGCCGACAACGAGGTCTGTGCGGCGGCCGCCAGTGCGCTGGCCGAACGGTTGGTGGACGATCCCGGCTTGCGCAAGGCTCTCGACCCCATCGCCGTGACTCAAGCGCTCAACGCTCTGAGCAAGTGGGCCGATATATCGGTGTGTACGGAGGCCGCCATCGCACTGGCCGAGTGGCTGGCCGACGACCCCGAGTTATGCAAGTCCCTGAACGCGCGAGGCCTGTCCAACGCGCTCAACGCCCTGAGTAAATGGCCCGACAACCAGGTCTGTGCAGCCGCCGTCAGTGCGCTGGCAGGGCGGGTCGCCGACGACCCCGAGCTGCGCAAGGACCTGGACTGCCAAGGTGTGTCCAACGTGTTCAACGCGCTGAGCAAATGGCCCGACACTCTGGTCTGTGCAGCCGCCGCCAGTGCGCTGGCCGAACGCGTGGTCGACGATCCCGAGTTGCGCAAGGATCTGGACCCGCAAGGTGTGGCCAACCTGCTCAACGCACTGAGCAAATGGCCGGATACACCGATCTGTGGGCAGGCCGCCAGCGCGCTGGCCGGCCAGCTGGCCCACGATCCCGACTTGTGCAAAGCCTTCGACCCGATCAACGTGATCCAAGCGCTGGACGCCGTGAGCAAATGGCCCGATGACGAGGTCTTTGCGGCCGCCGCCAACACGCTGGCCGAACGGCTGGCATTCGAGCCCGATTTACGCGATGCCCTCAGGCCGCAAGAAGTGGCTATCGCACTGCATGCGCTGAGCAAATGGCCCGACAACGGGAATTGTGCGAAGGCCGCCGACGCGCTGGCTGGGCGGCTGGCCAAAGGTTCCTGGTTCGTCGAGGCGCTGGACCTCCAAGGCGTGGCCATCTCGCTCAAAGCCTTGAGCAAATGGCCCGGCAACGAGGACTGTGCAAAGGCCGCAGGCGCGCTGGCTGGGCGGCTGGTCAAGGAGCCCAAGTTGCGCAAGGAACTGGACCTGCAAGGTGTGGTCGTGGTGCTCAACGCTCTGAGCAAATGGCCCCGCACGCAGGATTGCGAGAATGCCGCCGAGGCGCTGGCTGGGCGGTTGGCCAATAATCCCGACTTGCGTGATGCACTTGAGCCACTAGACGTGGCCAACGTCTTGAATGCCCTGAGCAAATGGCCGCACACCGAGCTTTGTGCGAAAGCCGCCCGCAGGCTGGCCCGGCGCATAGTCGACGATCCTCTGTTGCGCGAGGGCTTCAATTCACTGGACGTGGTCAACGCGTTGAATGCGCTGAGCAAATGGCCCGACAACGAGGACTGTGCGAAGGCCGCAGCCGCGCTGGCCAAGCGGCTGGCCAAAGATGCCCGGTTAGTCGTGGCACTGGACCCGCCAGGCGTGGCCATCGCACTCAACGCCTTGAGCAAATGGCCCGACACGCAGGACTGCGAGAAGGCTGCCCGTGCGCTAGCCAAGCGGCTGGTCAAAGATCCCAAGCTACGCAATGCCCTCCACGCGATGCAGGTGGCCACGGCGCTCAACGCCTTGTGCAAATGGCCCGACAACCGGGACTGTGCGGCGGCGGCCGGCGCGCTGGCTGCGCGGCTGGCAGTCGAGCCCGATTTGCGCAATGCACTTAATCCGCAAGAATTTGCCATGGCGCTGCAGGCGTCGTGCAAATGGCCCGGCAACGAGGACTGTGCAAAGGCCGCAGGCGCGCTGGCTGGGCGGCTGGCCAATGATGCCCGGTTAATCGCGGCGCTGGACCCGCAAGGCGTGGGCAGCGTGCTCAGCGCCCTGAGCAGATGGCCCGACACGCCGATCTGTGAGGCTGCCCTCAGCGCACTGGCCGCGCGGTTGTCAGTCGAGCCCGACTTGCGCAATGCACTCGAGCCGCAGGCAGTGACGAGCGCGCTCAACGCCCTGAGCAAATGGCCCAACATGCAGGACTGCGAGAAGGTTGCTCGCGCGCTAGCCGAGCGGCTGGCCCAAGATGCCGAGTTACGCGAGGCGCTGACCCCGCATGGCATGGCCACCGTACTCAACGCCCTGAGCAAGTGGCCCGACAACGAGGACTGTGCGGCCGCCGCCGGTGCGCTGGCCGAGCGGCTGGCCAAAAAGCCCGAGTTGTGTGAGGCCCTCGACGTTTCCAGCCTGTCCCAGGCGCTCAACGCCCTGAGCAAATGGCCCGACAACGAGGGCTGTGCGGCGGCCGCCGGTGCGCTGGCCGATCGCTTGACCAAAGAGTCCCAGTTGGTCAATGCGCTGGACCCGCTCGGCATGGCCAACGTACTCAACGCCCTGTGCAAATGGCCTGACAACGAGAACTGTGCGGCGGCCGTCAGTGCGCTGGCCAAGCGGTTAGCCGACGATTCCGAGTTGTGCAAGGCTTTGCAACCGCAAGGCGTGGCCCATGCACTCAACGCGTTGAGTAAATGGCCCGATACGCAGGACTGCGAGATGGCCGCCCGTGCGCTAGCCGAGCGGCTTACCCACGCTCCGGATTTGTGCACGGCTCTCGACCCTATCCACGTAACCCAAGTTCTCAACGCCCTGAGCAAATGGCCGAGGACTCAGGTCTGCGAGACGGCCATCGACCTCTTGGCGGCGAGGCTGGCCAACGAGCCCGGCTTGCACAAGGCCCTGGACCCACAAGGCGTGGCCGTGGCGCTCAACGCGCTGAGCAAATGCCTCGCCAGGCCGGTGTGCCGGTCGGCATTCGTGCTGCTCGCCGAGCGCGCAGGCTCGGCCGAGCTGCCCTGGCGGCAGTTCGAGATGCGTGGGGTCGCGGTGGTGGCCAACGCGATCTCCCGGCTGTCGCATCTGGACGAAGAGGATGATGAGCAGTTCCTGGCCCTGGGCGTCGCCAAGCTGCAGGCGATGGCCGGCCACCTGGATGTGCACCGCGCGCGGTTTGCGTCCGCTTCGGCCGCCGAGATCGGGGTGCTCTTCAAGGCCCTGGCATCGGCGCGGCTGCAGCGCCAGATGCGTTCGCTGGGACAGCCAGCGCTGGAGCGGCTTGCAGGACTGATCGGGGACGATGGATTACGCCAGACCAGCCTAGAGGGGATCGGCAGTCTCTGCATGGGGCTGTTGCCGCTGATCCGCAGTCCGGAATTGTCCCCCCGCCATCGGGTCCAGGCATTGCGCGTGTTCGATACGTTGCAGCCCATCGTCGCGCGCAAGATCGACCTGTACCTGCGCGGCGACGGCGCGCGCGCGTCGGCCGGCATCGAACAGCATGCAACGCGCTGCCCGGCGCTGACCTTCTACCAGGTGCTCAAGGCCTACGCGGTGGTGAGCCGGCAATGGAAGGCGCGCCATCTTGACGGCCCGCGCAAGCAACTGCGCCAGCGCCGCGATGAACTGGTGAAGTGGGTGGACCTGACGCTGGTGCGCACGCGCCAGGCGATCGAGGCGGACCTGGGCGAGATGAGCTGGAACCTGATCGCGCAGATCGAGGCCGGCGACCAGGTGTTCGACGCCCTGGACCTGCGCATGGCCAAGGAAGCGCCGACGATCACCCAGGCTCATCCACCGACCCGCTTCGACCTGGACAGTGGGCGCTTGAGCATGTCCACGGTTCCCGGTCGGCCGGTGGCGCCGGCGCTCGGCCGCGGCAGCACGACCCATGTGGTGGTCGATCTGGTGGGCAAGGAGTTGTCGACCAATCGGTCCGAATCGGACAAGCCGTACTCGCTGTTTGCGCGCCTGACCGGGCTGCCGCTGGTGGAGGTGCAATTGCCTGGTGAGCTATCGACCTTCATGCTCGCGCGGACGTTCAACTACAACCGCGAGCCCTGGCGCTTCGACCTGTTCGGCGGCAGTCGCGCGGCGCGCAGCAAATCCGGCAGCAGCAGTCTGGTGATGTCCCGACGCAAGGAGTCGGCGTCGCTGTTGCCGGCCTTCCGCTATGCCGACACCGCCCCGGGCAGCAGCCTGATGCAGCTGGCCGCCAAGCTCGCTCCGCAACGCGAGGACTGGTCGCGCATGCAGCGCTCGCTGCTGGAGATGGTGCCCAGTGACCATGTCGTGGAAGGCACGCTGCGCCTGGGCGTGTTCGATGACGTCGAGGGCCCTGCGCATCCGTTCAAGCCGTTGGCCGTGGATGGCACTGCCCTGGCGTTGTGCCCCAACGATGGCTGCGGCTTCCTGAAACTGGAGGTGGCCTTGTCCATTCCGGCCTTCCGCAAGCATTACGATGCCTGGCACGCGGTGCAGGCGAACCAGGCCACCGAGGAGCAGCGCGAGTTGGTGGCCAAGGACAAGGGTCCTTCGCTGATGCCGGCGCAGGCGCTGCAGCATTACCCGCGCGATGCGGCGGCGCTGGAAGAGGCGTACGCGGCGCTGCAGGACCGGCTGCAGACACTGGAGCCGACAGGCGATGATCCCCTGTGGGTGTACAGGCCGCTCATCGGCGGTGGCTACCAGGGTCAGCGGGTGCGGGCGGTGCCGTCGGCCGACGACAAGGTGCATCTGCCGCAGCAGCGCAGCCAGGCCTTCGACGTCGCCGGCGGCCCGTTGCTGCTCGGCAAGCCCCCCTACGACAAGGAGAATCTGCTGCCGGTGCCGGAGCAACGCATCGCCACCGTGGCCCAGGGCGACGCCACCGCCGCGTTCCTCTCGCGGTGCTTCGGCATCCAGTACAGCTACACCGGTTTCGACGATCGCTCTGGCGTCGACCCGCAGATGCTGCACAGCAAGGGCATGCTGGTGGTGGTGCCGGAGCAGCAATGGCCGGCCGCGTTCAGCGACACCGACCTGGCCTGCTCCAAGGAAGACCTGAAGACGCTGTCGTCCTGGACGAACGGCCGCGACCGCGGTGCCTTGCCGCGCGACATCCTCAGCACCGGCAGCCTGCGGCTCAAGGACATCGTGGAGCCTGGGCGCCTGGGCGCACTGCCGATCGACGAGTTGCGCAAACGCAACATGGACACCGACGGCGACGACGCCTTCATCTACGCCGGCTACCCCAAGCTGGCTGCGCTGATTTCGCGGGTCATGATGGATCGCCAGGCCCGGCGCGGTCGGCAAAAGTCCTTCAAGCCGCCGAAGACGGCCACGCCGGCCATCGATCCGGTCAGCGGTCACTACCAGCCCGGGCGGCTGGCCGAGATCATGGCCCTCAAGCGCGGTCAGCGCATCACCTCGGCGGCCGCCACGCTGGCGGCGCGCTTCATGGGGCAGCCGAACGAACTGCGCGAAGCGATGGCGCGCGAGATGATGTTCGGCACCTACGATGGCATCGAGCGCGGGTTGCGCAACGGTTTGCGCGAGCTGCTCGAAGAACAGGTCCGCGATCCCCAGGTGTTGCCCACGCTGCGCGTGCAGGCGCGCGAGGCGATCGAACGCGCCCACCTGCCCGAGGCGCGTGAAGCTGCCGCGTTGCTGCACGCACAGCTGCTTGCGCTGTCGGCGGACCCGTCCGCCGACAGCGCCGCGCCGGCGTTGCCCGAGGCCCTGGCTGAGGCGTTTCCCGGGTTGGCCAAGGCCTACGAGTCCGCCGCTGGCGTGGAGGCGCGCATCCACGCCATCCTGGACAACTACCCGGTATGCCGGCTGTCGCATGCGCAGTTCCCGGACGGGCAACCCGGGCTCGTCCCCGGCGAGCCGGAACTGACCATGCGCAACCTGTTCACCATCGCGATCAAGGTCGGCACCGATGCGCTGAAGTCCGACACTGGTACGGCACTGTTCGCCAAGATCGTGGAGGCCTGCGAACGGTCCGAGCGGAACTTTGCCGAGCGGGTCCGCAGCGTGCCCTACAGCAGGGCCACCGCCCGGGCCATGCAGGATGGGCGCTTCGATCCCGAACAGACCAGGCTGCTGCTGCAGCGCATGCCGTCGATGGCCGCCGGGGTCATGGAAGACGCGCTTGAGGCGCTTCAGCAGGCCGGCTGGATCGACCGGCCGCAGCCGCCGGCCGAGCGGCTGCGCGCCGTGCAGCCGCAGGACATTGCGGTGGAGGCACAGGCCTTGCTCAGGCGCGCTCGCCAGATGGAGCCGCAGCTCACCGACATGCTGCAGAACATTGCCGGGCGCCATGGTGGGCAACTGGCCGGCACGCAGCACCAACTGAAGTCATACAGCTCGTTGCAGGAAAAGCTCATGCAGCGGGTGGTATTGAAGAAGCAGTCGTTGGAAGAGGCGGCTGCCGGCGTCAACGACGCGCTGCGCTACAGCGTGGTGCTGGAACCGCAGGACTTTACCGCCGGCCTGCGCGCCGTGCTGGCCGCACTGGACGATCGGGGCCATGCACGGGTCAAGCTGACCAATCAATTCACCGCGTACCCGCCCTCCTTCAAGGCCATCAATGTCACGCTGCGCAGCCCTGCCGGTGCGCTGTGGGAGATCCAGTTCCACACGCCGGAGACCTTCGCGCTCAAGGAGCGCTTCCACGATCTGTACAAGCACGCCCATGCGCTGGCGGTTGGCGGTGCGTCGCGAGCCGAGCAGCGCACCCTGCAGGCGCCTGCGCTGGAGGCCTTCAAGCGCGTGGCTTCGCCGCCGGGGTGCGAGGAGATCGACGACTGGCAGGAAGAGACCGTGCCGGCGTTGACGAGCACACCGCCGACGCGCGGCTCCGAGCAGACTACCGTCAATGCGGACGCATCGCAGGCACACCGCGTGTTCAACGCCGCCGCAGGCAAGCAAGCGTCGCTGACGCCGGTGCTCACCACGCTGGCCGAAGGCTTGGGCGCGCGGCTCTGGGGCAACGTGCGCTACGACGCCAGGCAGGGCCGGATCGAGCAGGTGCAACAGGCCCCGTTCCAGAAATCGGTCGCCTCGATCAAGGACAAGATCCGGCGCCATCTGCGCGCCGGCATGACCGCAGAACAGGCCACCCAGAGCGTGGGCGATGCGCTGCGCTATGCGCTTGAGTTGCCGTCCGAGGGTTTCGTGGCGAAGGTGCAGGCGGCCCAGGACGCACTGCGTCGGCAAGGGATGACGTGCGTGAAGCTGAAGAATTACTTCACCTCGGGAGACGGCACCTACCGGGGCATCAATGCCAGCTTCACCGATGCCGAGGGCTACGCGTTTGAAGTGCAGTTCCACACGGCCGAGAGCTTCAACGCCAAGGCGCAAACGCATCTGTCGTACAAGCGGATGCAGTTGGCGCAGACACGCCTGGACAAGGAGCGGCAAAAACCTCGGCCCGATCCGGTCAGGCAGGCAAAACTGACGCAGGAAATCGCAGGGCACAGACAGGCGATGCACGAGATGACCGCCAGGGTGAGCGAGCCCGCCCGCATCGAGCGTCTGGGGGATCGCGAATGAGCTCCATCAACGGCTCAAGACGTCGGCAAACTGCGGCGATGATCAGGAAGGTTGAACTGTGAGCCGGACGACAGCTCCACCCTGAAGGCATGCGCGCCGAGTTGCACTGGTGCGGGAATCACGCGCGTGCGGCTCGCAGGCGCGGGCGAACGCGTCGATCGTCGTCACGGCGATCGACCGCGACGTGTTGGAGAATGGCGTGCTAACTGGAGGTCTTGCTGCGTGCATGCCACGCAACCGTGCGCCTGAGCGAACACGAGCAACCGGCAGGGATCGGTCCTGTTGTCAGCACAGACGTTTTTAACCGGCCCCTGCCGGCCATCGACGCCTCGCGGCGTCGACCGATCACGCACGCGCAAGCGGCGTGGTCGCCAGGACGTAGGACGCGTCTACTCCCGCGGCGGCAGCACCGACAGCACTTCTTCGATGGTGGTCAGCCCGGCGGCGACCTTCTCCAGGCCGGTGCGGCGCAGCGTGCGCAGGCCTTCGCCGCGGGCAGCCTGGCTGAAGCTGGCAAGTTCCGTATCCGGGCGGATGAGGGTACGCAGGCGCGGGGTGACCGGCAGCAGTTCGTACAGGCCCACCCGGCCCAGGTAACCGGTGCGGCGGCATTCCAGGCAACCGACCGGGGCGTGCACGTTGAGCGGTTCCGGCAGCGCCTCGCCGGGCTCGCGGATGGCCGCCCAGTCGGCGTCGTTGAGCGTGTGCGGGCGCTTGCAATGCACGCACAGCGTGCGCACCAGCCGCTGCGCCAGCACGCCGTTGAGGGTGGAGGCCACCAGGTAATGCGGCACGCCCAGGTCGAGCAGGCGGGTGATTGCCGAGGCGGCATCGTTGGTGTGCAGCGTGGACAGCACCAGATGCCCGGTGAGCGAGGCCTGCACCGCCATCTGCGCGGTTTCCAGGTCGCGGATCTCGCCGATCATGATGATGTCCGGGTCCTGGCGCAGCAGCGTGCGCACGCCGCTGGCGAAATCCAGGTCGATGTTCTGCTGCACCTGCATCTGGTTGAATTCCGGCGCGATCATCTCGATCGGGTCTTCCACGCTGCACACGTTCACATCCGGCGTGGCCAGGCGTTTGAGCGTGGAATACAGCGTGGTGGTCTTGCCCGAGCCGGTGGGGCCGGTAACCAGCACGATGCCGTGCGGGCGCTCGACCAGCGCGCTCCAGCCGGTGGCTTCTTCGGGGCTGAAACCCAGCTGCTCGATGCTCTTGAACGCCGAATCCGGGTCGAAGATGCGCATCACGCACTTCTCGCCGAAGGCGGTGGGCATCGTGGACAGCCGCATTTCCACCTCGCGCCCACCCGGCGAGCGGGTCTTGATGCGGCCATCCTGCGGGCGGCGGCGTTCGGCCAGATCCATGCGCCCGAGCACCTTGATGCGGCTGACCACGGCGGTCATCACCGAGGGCGGCACTTCCAGCACCTTGTGCAGCACGCCATCGATGCGGAAGCGCATGCGCCCGGCCTCGCGACGCGGCTCCAGATGGATGTCGCTCGCCCGCTGTTCGTAGGCGTACTGCAGCAGCCAGTCGACGATATGCACGATGTGGTGGTCGTCGGCATTGACGTCGCCGGCGCGGCCCAGTTCCACCAGCTGCTCGAAACTGGGCAGGCCGGCGTTGGGTTCGGTGCTGCGCGCATCGCTGCGCGCGCCGCGCACCGACTGGGTGACGCCGAAGAACTCCATCGTGTAGCGATGCAGGTCCAGCGGGTTGATCAGCGCCAGCTCGATGCGGCGCCGGCTCAGGTGTTGCACGTCGGCCAGCCAGTCCAGCGCCAACGGCTCGCTGGTGGCGATCAGCACGCGCTCGGCATCCAGCGCCAGCGGCAGGATGCGGTGCCTGCGCGCATACGCATGCGAGACCACGCCGGTGACCGCGGCCACATCGATGCGGGTGGGATCAATGCGCAGATAGCGCAGCCCGGTGCGGGTGGCCAGCCATTCGGTGAGCCGTTCCAGGCCCAGCTCGCCGGCCGGCGGCTGCGCGGCGTGCAACTTCAGATTGGCCAGCAGCACCAGCGGATGCACATCGCTGGCGGTGCGCGCGCCGCTGGCGGAGAACTGCACGCGCTCGTGTTCGTGCGGTACCACCATGCCGTCGGCCAGCAGGGCCGCGGCCACCGGGTCGAACATCAGCCGGCCGCGCGGCAGCAATGCCACAGCGTTATCCGGATCGGCGGTGCGCCGCTGTTCCATGCGTGTTCTTCCCCAGCAGCGGTGCTGCGCGGCAAAGCGCCGCGGGTCGGCCGGTATACTAGCGCACCCCTTCCGTACGGCCTTTGCTGCATGTCCGATTCCCGGCGCGTTCCAATCACTTTCCAGGGCCTGATCCAGACCCTCAACCAGTACTGGGCCGAACAGGGCTGCGTGCTGATCCAGCCGCTGGACCTGGAAGTGGGCGCGGGCACGTTCCATCCGGCCACCTTCCTGCGCGCGCTGGGGCCCGAGCCGTGGAATGCGGCCTATGTGCAGCCTTCGCGCCGTCCCACCGATGGCCGCTATGGCGAAAATCCCAATCGCCTGCAGCGTTATTACCAGTACCAGGTGGCGATGAAGCCCAATCCGGACAACATCCAGGACCTGTATCTGGGCTCGTTGCAGGCGCTGGGCATCGACCCGTTGGTGCACGACCTGCGTTTTGTCGAGGACAACTGGGAATCGCCCACGCTCGGCGCCTGGGGCCTGGGCTGGGAAGTCTGGCTCAATGGCATGGAAGTGACCCAGTTCACCTACTTCCAGCAGGCCGGCGGACTGGAGTGCAAACCGGTGCTGGGCGAGATCACCTACGGTCTGGAACGGCTGTGCATGTATCTGCAGAGCTGCGACAACGTCTATGAACTGGTGTGGACCTACGGCCCGGACGGAGCGGCGGTCACGTACGGCGATGTGTACCACCAGAACGAGGTGGAGCAGAGCACCTACAACTTCGAACACGCCAATGTGGCCGAGCTGTTCCATCGCTTCGACGCCTGCGAAGCCGAAGCCAGGCACCTGGTCGAGGTCGGCCTGCCGCTGCCGGCGTACGAGCAGGTCACCAAGGCCAGCCACGCCTTCAACCTGCTGGATGCGCGCCGCGCGATCAGCGTCACCGAACGCCAGCGCTACATCCTGCGCGTGCGCGCGCTGGCCCAGGGCGTGGCGCAGGCGTACTACGCCCAGCGCGAGAAGCTCGGCTTTCCCGGCGTCAAACGTTGATGCCGGCGACTTGCTGATGCAGTTCCCTTCCCTCGCTCGCGGGGGAAGGTGCCCGAAGGGCGGATGGGGGCAGTACGCCATCCCACCTGGCACGACCCTCATCCGGCGCTGCGCGCCACCTTCTCCCGCCAGCGGGAGAAGCACATCCTCCAGTCACCTTCGCCCGTTGACGGCAGAAGGAACAAGCAAGGTCCATCTGACATGAGCGAACAACTTCCCCTGCTGATCGAACTGGGCACCGAAGAGCTGCCGGTCAAGGCGCTGCCGGGTCTGGCGCAGGCCCTCTTCGATGGCGTGCTGAGCGGCCTGGAAAAGCGCGGCATTGCCGTCGCCCGTGGCGATGCCAAACCGCTGTCCACCCCGCGTCGCCTGGCGGTGCTGCTGCCGGGCGTGGCCACCGAGCAGCCGGAGCAGCGCTCGGAAGTGCTGGGGCCGTATCTCAACATCGCGCTGGATGCGCGAGGTCAGCCGACCAAGGCGCTGGCCGGTTTCGCCGCCAAGGCCGGCATCGACTGGACCGCGCTGGAACGCACCAGCGACGCCAAGGGCGAGCGTTTCGTGCATCGCGCAGTGACGCCGGGCGCGCGCACGGCCGACTTGTTGCCGGAGATCCTGCGCGAGGCCATCGCCGCGATGCCCATCCCCAAGCCGATGCGCTGGGGCGCGCACGAATACGCCTTCGCGCGGCCGGTGCAGTGGCTGGTGCTGCTGTTCGGCACCGCGGTGATTCCGGCCGAGTTGCTGGGCGTGCGCGGCGACCGCATCACGCGCGGGCACCGCTTCATGCATGAAGGCGCGGTGTCGCTGGCGGCGCCCGGCGACTACGTCGATGCGCTGCGTGCGGCGCATGTGCTGGTGGATCCGGACGCGCGCCGTGCCCGCATCGTCGACGAAGTGCAGGCGGCGGCCCGGCAGGCCGGCGGCAGCGCACGCATCGGCGACGACAACCTGGAGCAGGTGGTCAACCTGGTCGAATGGCCGGCGGCGGTGCTGTGCAGTTTCGAACGCGACTTCCTGGCGGTGCCGCAGGAAGCATTGATCGAAACCATGGAGATCAACCAGAAATTCTTCCCGGTGCTGGATGACGGCGGCACCTTGACCGAGCAGTTTATCGGCATCGCCAATATCCAATCCAAGGACGTGGCCGAAGTCGCCAAAGGCTACGAGCGGGTCATCCGTCCGCGCTTTGCCGACGCCAAGTTCTTCTTCGATGAAGACCTGAAGCAAGGCTTGGAGGCGATGGGCGCGGGGCTTGCCAGCGTGACCTACCAGGCCAAGCTGGGCACGGTGGCCGACAAGGTCGCACGCGTGGCGGCGCTGGCCGAAATCATCGCCCCGCAGGTGGGCGCCGACCCGCTGCAGGCACGCCGCGCTGCAGCGTTGGCCAAGAACGACCTGCAATCGCGCATGGTCAACGAATTCCCGGAATTGCAGGGCATTGCCGGCCGCCATTACGCCAAGGCCGCCGGTGAACCCAGCGAGATTGCGCTGGCCATCGACGAGGCCTACCAACCGCGTTTTGCCGGCGACGACATCGCGCTGTCGCCGCTGGGCAAGGTGCTGGCGATTGCCGAACGCCTGGATACGTTGGCCGGTGGGTTTGCGGCCGGGTTGAAGCCGACCGGCAACAAGGATCCGTTTGCGCTGCGGCGTAATGCGTTGGGGTTGGCGCGGACGGTGATTGAGAGTGGGTTTGATTTATCCCTAATTGATTTGCTGAAGAAAGCCGTGAGTTTGGTTAATTCCGCTTTGGCTTCGTCGCAAGCTGGTAAACAACAAACAGCGGCTGAAGCTGCCAAGGCGCAAGGTGTCAATGTCGCAGAGCGCCAGAGCGGCGGGCTATGGGTGCCAAATGTAGAAGCGACTTCGGAAGAAATCTTCGACTTCATCCTCGACCGCTTACGCGGCTACTACGCCGACAAGGGCGTACCGGCCACGCATTTCAACGCAGTCGCCGCATTGTTCTCGGTCACGTCCGAGGCCGTGCCGACACCGACCAGCGTAGGAGCGCACCCGGGCGCGACCCCCGGCTCCCTCTACGACTTCGACCGCCGCATCGATGCCATCGGCATCTTCGCCACGCTGCCCGAAGCCGATGCGCTGGCTGCGGCGAACAAGCGCATCCGCAATATCCTGCGCAAGGTCGAAGGGGAGATCCCCGGCGATATCGACACCAGCCTGCTGCGCGAGCCGGCCGAGGAAGCGCTGGCCGAAGCGGTGGAAGCGGCCATCGGCGACACCGGCGATGCGCTCCACCGCCATGACTATGTCGCCGTGCTCGCACGCCTGGCGCGCCTGCGCCCACAGGTGGATGCGTTCTTCGACGGCGTGATGGTCAATGCCGACGACCCGCAGCTGCGCGCCAACCGGCTCGCATTGTTGAAGAAGCTCGGCGACCGCCTCGGCAGCGTCGCCGCCATCGAGCATCTGTCCAGCTGATGTCCAGCTCGGCGGGCGCGCTGCACTGGCAGGCCGCCCAGGCCGCGTTGGCGCGGCGCGATCTGGGCGAGGCAGCATCTGCATTGCAGGCGCTGCTGAGGCTGCAATTAACTACGCCATAACGCCAGTATTTGGCAGTGACCGACTACAGCTCTGAGGTGCCGTACCAGCGGCCCTGGATGCTGGTACTACTGTAGGTGTAGTCGGCGATCGGCACGTTGGGCTCTTCAACCGAGCGCAAGCCATGAGTCCGTCGTCCACGCAGTCACTGATCGCTCATCGGATCCAAGTTTGCCTGGAAAGATCGAACACGCGGTCCGCCATCGCAATGGTCTGCTCGCGATGAGCGATGATGATCCTGGTGATCTCCAGATCCATAACTGCGTCGTTGACAACTTTTTCGTTCTTGCTATCCAGATGGCTGGTCGCTTCATCGAGCACCAGGATCTTAGGCTGCGTGTATAGTGCCCTCGCCAGTAGGATCCTTTGCTTCTGTCCACCGGACAAAGTCGAGCCCATATCGCCGACCAGGGTTTCGTAGCCCATTGGCATCTTAACTATGTCATCGTGGATACCAGCAGCACGCGCTGCCGCTTCGATCTTCGACAGCTCCGCCGAGCTGTCGAAGAACGCCACGTTGTCGGCGATTGTCCCAGAGAATAAGCAATCATCCTGCATCACTGCCGCCATTCCCTCGGCGGGGATTGCGCTGCGACACACAGGGCTGGGCTGGTCGGTTACTGTCACTTCTCCTTCCTGCGGCGCAATCAGGCCAAGGACGATTTTGGCAAGCGTGGTCTTGCCACATCCGCTTGGACCGACCAAGGCAACAGACTGGCCAGGTGCTATGGTGAAGCTCAAGTTCCTGAAGATCCACGGTTCCCATTCGGAGTAGCGATATCCCAGCCCCTTCACCTGCACCTCCGGTGCGGACCGGAGGGCGCCTTCCAGGCGCCCGCGCGCAGGCTCTTCGTCCGCAGTGGTGATATCGGCAAGACGATTGAGGTGGAGTCCAAGCATCTTCAGCTCGACCGCGTTATCGATGAGGGAGCCCACACGAATAGAAAACTGGTCCGCATAAGACAGTGCGGCAACCATCATGCCGGCGGTCATCGCGTTGCGTGAGATCAAGTAGGCGCCTGCTGAAAGCAAGAAAACTCGCTGCAGCCCGAAGATGCCCTGGCTGGCGGCTCCAAAGCCCAGCTTGATCCGCTCCGCGGTAATTCCACGCTTGGCTGCCTCCAGCGTAGCATTTGCCAAGCGGGCGCGGCGTTCGAGCTGGCGGTTTGCCAACTTGATTGCCTGGATGCCCCGTACCGACTCCATCAACTCCGATTGCTGTCGTGCATCGAACACCATGCTCTGTTCACTTGCACGCCAGAGTGCACCGAACATGAGGAAGCGACCCAAGGCATAGAGGGTGGCCACGGCCACCGCGACGGTCGCCATACCCGTGCTGTAGATAAATAGCAATACTAAAGCTAGGCTGCCTGTCAGGCCGTCTAGCAGTGCGGTGACGAAACTACCCGTCAAGATCGCCTGGATCCAGTGAATGGATCCGAATCGGGACATGATGTCTCCCAGGTGGCGCTTCTCGAAAAAGTCCAGTGGCAGGCGCATGAGGTGGCTGAAGATATTAATGACCCACTGGGTGCTGATGTTGGCCCCTAGCCAGCTAATCAACCAAGCCCTCGCTAAATTCAGACCCGCCTGGATGATGATCACCAGCGAGAAGATTGCTGCAACTGTGAGTATGACCTTGCCGTTGGACTCTGAGATCTGGTCGACTGCCCACTGGGCCTGGAGCGGTATAGATAGACCTAGCGCCTCGATCGCCAATGCGAGGGCGAAGATCTGGATGAGCACCCTCTTCAATCTGATACGCCCAGGGTTCCGTAGACACTCAAGACCCTCGTTGCGCGTAGCGCCGTTCAAACTCTACAGGGGACAGGTCGCCAGTTGAACCATGACGGCGTTGTGGGTTGTAGAACATCTCGATGTAGTCGAACACCTCGGCGCGTGCGGCGTCCTTGGTGGGGTAGATCCGCCGCCTGATCCGCTCGCGTTTGAGCAGACCAAAGAAGCTCTCCACCGGTGCGTTGTGCCCCAAGGGCAGGCTTCGCGCTCGTGGCAGTTGCCACGCCGACTCATGCTGCACACCAAGCCATGGGACGCCAGGAAACTGCGCCAGTCATCGCTGGTGTAGACAGACCCCTGGTCCGAATGAACCAGGCAACCAGCGCTGGGTTTGCGCCGCCACACCGCCGACAGCAAGGCCTGCACGACCAACTCGGTATCGGCTCGATCGCGCATCGCCCAGCCGACGACCTGCCTGGAAAACAGATCGATCACCACAGCCAGGTACATCCAGCCTTCATGCGTACGGATGAAGGTGAAGTCGCTCGCCCAGGCCGTGTCCGGCTCGGTCACGTCGAACTGTCGATCCAGCAGGTTGGCTGCCGCCTTGCACGGCGTTCCGCCATGGAAGCGCGGCTTGCGGCCATAGCCCACCTGGGCACGCAGTCCCTCGGTGCGCATCAATCGATGCACCCGATGGCGACTGCAACGCTCACCCAGATCGCGTAGATCCTTGGCAATCTTGCGATGCCCATAGACACTGCCGCTGGCCAACCAGTGGTGCTTGATCAGCCCCAGCAGGCGTTCGTCTTCCTTGGCGCGTTCACTGTCGGGCGACTTTAGCCACGCGTAGTATCCAGCCCGGTTCACCCGCAAAACCCGGCACATCGCGCACACCCTGAATTCTTCGCGGTGGACTTGCATGAAGAGGTACTTTGCCTTTACCCCTTGGCAAAGTACGCGGCGGCCTTTTTTAGGATGTCGCGCTCCTCCGTCACCCGGCGCAACTCGATCTTCAGCCGCCGGACTTCGGCGCTCTGGTCCGCCTCAGCGCGCTGTACTACGCCGGGCTTGCCGAACTTGCGCAGCCAAGCGTACAGGCTGTGCGTGGTGACACCCAGTCGCTCGGCGACCTCTGCCACCTTGAACCCACGATCGGTCACTTGCCGGACCGCCTCGATCTTGAACTCATCCGTATACCGCTTACTGCTCATGGACACCTCCGAATCAGCCATTTTCCATGGCCTTGAGATGTCTAGGAAATCCTGGGCGTATCAAAGTTTCAATCAGCACTGCCTACAGGATGCATGTAGTTGGCTTGAGTAACGACAGCACAAATAGCGTCAGCACCTGCGCCATCTTCCCGACCACCCACGCATCTGTTGCGATCTTCCAGGTCTGGAGTTTTAGTGTTTTCCTGGCTCACTTTGACATCGGCGACATGGCTGCGGTAAATCGCGCTGGCTGAAACAGCCCCGGTTTCATCCCTGCCAATGCACGCTTTTTTTGTTGAAATACCATCGATTGCTCTTGTTTATTATTATACGTCTCGGGGTGAGTGGGATCGGCACTTCTGAGTTAGCTGGGTGCTGTGACGAAAGTCGCACCGACGATTGTGCCAGACCGAAAGCTTGCTCTTTTTCGCACCAGATTGGCGTTGACCATATCCAAAATCCGCTAGGCAAGGCCGTGGGCCTCCAAAAAGCGACGAGAGTTAGAATCGCGGTTTAATCGGGAATGTCATTCAATCCGCCGAGCTGGACAAAACTGGGGTAAGGGGGAGATCCCGTGCAGCGCCTGTTTAAACGCTGGGTTGATCAGTGCCTACCATTGCTGCAACAGAGGAATCTGTAAAATGGTCGACACATGTCTCCTCAACCTGAGTCGGTAGCGTCGCGTATCTGAGGGTTTCCCCAGTGCTGCCGGAGATAATTTCCCATAAAAACCTGCCGCTTACCGGGGCGGATCCGGAACGACTGACCCGCAGCGTGGCTGGAAGTTGGCAAGCACGCAGCGCGAGCGGAACCAGCCCACCAAGCCCTAGTCAGGTGCAAATGAAAGCTGGCGCCTCCAGACCAGTGGCTTGCTCTCTCGCTGCTTGTCCGGGAAGAAGAGGGAAAGGTAGCCTGCGGCGATGGCGCGGTCGCGGAGTTTCAAGCCAACCCCCTCTGCTGTCACGACAGAGACTTCGGTCACCTTGCCTTGCGCGTTGACTTTCATATCCCACTCAAGGCTGCCAAGCCATTCCCGTGGTGGAATCGAAGCATCATAGTTAGGACGCCCCACGACATAAGGTGTTCCAGGATCCTTAGAAAGTGGTGAGTCCTCGAGCCTGGCATTGACCTGTATCGTGCTTTCCCCAGCGCGCCCATCGCCTGCTTCCGCTCTGAACGTCCATAGGCCAAGCGTGCCGTCCTTGCCTAGATCGGCGCTATAGCAATGCTTGACGCCCCGGTAATCGGGATACTTGTGGCTCGATACTTCCTGTCCGGTTGCGTCGAGCACCGTCAACACCAAGCCATGCACGTCGGTATCGGCAAGATCGGTTGCGACGCATACCTGATGATCGTGCTTACCATCGGTCAAGAACTGGATGGTCTGCTGGCGTACGATTGAATGAGGCGGCTGGGCGTCCCAGAGAAATTCGATATAGACACTCTTATCTGCTGCACTTGCCACGCAGGAAATAGTTGCTAACGCTAGAAAAGTCCAAGGAGTTCTCTTCATAGATATCCAGATCCTCAAATACAGCAGTCACGCTGCGCGACCCGCCACGTACATCCAGACGACCTCGTTCAAAGAGAGGGCCAGGGGGCGTGGGGCTGCGACGTAATACCTGGGCAGGTAAGCAGGTTGCGATGTGCAGATGACCTATCGCCACACATTAGAGACGGGTCGGAATTGATCCTAGAATTTCGTTGCTCGATCTGCGAGGCGTGGGCTCGTAATCAATAATGGCGTATGCGCAACTAAGGCGCGCCCAACTCTGGAGCCGCTGGACGCGCCCACCAGTAGTCGGATCAAGATCGCCCAACTACCGATTGTTGCGCTGCCTCAGGCGGAGCCGGGATCAGTCTTCGGCGTACATTTGCTCTGGTCCTTCCATGAATTGGTCGGCGTCGGGTTCGTGGCGCCGCCTGCAACCTGGCCTACTTCATCCCGAGAAAGGACCCGTGCAAGCACACGTCCCGTTTCAGTAGCATTCTTACGGTTTTTCGTGACATCAGCATTGCTCATTTCATCGACTCCAGTAAGTGCGCAGGTAATGCTGCGCGTCAACGCATGGACCATCCATGCGAATAGCGAACCAAATTGATGCGCTAATGCATCAATACTCAGGGAAAAACCAACTCAGTTTCCAATCCCGAACGTTTAGCATCTTCGTAGGCTTCTCTCAGAGTAAGCGGTTGGGAAACTGGCTCATACTCGAATTGTGGATCTGCGCGCTCGACGAACTGGCAGAACGCCTCAGTGAGCGGGATACTCTGGCACCATGTCTCAATAAACATGAACTGCCCGGCTTCATTGACCTCTAGGAAGATCCATTGATCATTCTCATCAATGATGAAATCAAATCCGCCACTGACAATGTCGAGCCGCTCCATGAGGTTGAGACATTTGTGGTAAATTTCTTCGGGGAGAACTGCCGGCGCACACGCCTTGATGCCGCCTTGTCCTATTCTCCAGTCGAGGTCTCCACCGCTCAGCGTGTGGGACTCAATCCTCACCCCGCCGTAGAAACGGCCAAAGAACTGGATGCGTGCTTCATACTTTTTCGGAACCTTGGTTTGGAATATCCCTGGAGTTGCAGCTAGCAGGCTATTCTCGGGCAATAGCTCTGCCGTCACTTTCGCGGTAAATGTCTGGGTCACTGAGCCTTGCTCTTGCCACAGATAGCCGGTTAATGGCTTGTAGATATGTTCCCCAGTACTTTCAATGAAGGCACGAATTTCCTTAGGTTTGTTGCTAATCAGCGTTCGCGGAATGAGCAGCCCAACAGTTTGCGCCATCAAGAGCTGATGAATCTTCAACTCACAGGCGTCTGCGCTAATACCCTTATTAATCCAGAACGCCTTTCTAAAGAGCGACTTGTGCGCATGGAACGCCGCATCCAGCTCCATCTGGACGAACTGACGATCCCTGACGTCGATGACTTTCGGAACTTCCGGCACACGCCGACGCCTGTCCAGACGACACCGATATCATCTTCATTAAAGTTATGCTCCCCTGTGCTGATTTTTACATCCGCATGCCTTTCTGCATAGCTGATACTCACCGAAGATTTTGTGGGATAGTCCTCGGCATTCCATCGGATGACGCGACTGCCGCGCCTAGACAGTGCTTGCCCAAAGACGGCTGCATGGAAATCCCCGTCGAGAGAATTGATCAGTACGGCTTTTTTGTAGGTATCACGCATGTCTGTCCTCGCATCCTTTCATTGCACCCGCAATTCTCAGCGCAAGCTTGCGGCCCCCAAAGAGACGGAAACAACCTAAGCAACTGGCGTTTTTAAGCACCTTTCCCTTCATTGCATGACAAAAAATAATTTTGGTATTGAATTGATCGTGGTGTTTAAGTGCAGAAAGCGGAACGTGCATCTATTTGCGACTCGCGAGCCATAACACAGCGAGCTCAAGCGGAGCAACTGGCTTAGCTAAATCCTGTCTAATTCCGACGAGACAGAACGGCGGTGAGAGTGTAAAAAAAGCGTTAAAGTGATCTCGGCTCAAAGGAGGTTGCGCCGCCCGTATAGTCGCGTCTGCTCACATTTTTTAGCCCTTCACGCCAAGGCTGGGTATCCTTTGCAGATGCTTAAAGTCGCGTTTGCTCTTTTCTTGCTGTGCACCCTGTTCGTTCCGCTGCAAGCGGTTGCTCGGGCAACCATCGACAAGATCGAAATCAAGGGGTTGGACGACGGCGACGACGCCGAGATGATCGAGAACATCCAGGTCTCCCTGTCTCTGTATGAGGCCGTGGGCAAGGAGCAGGGCGAGTCGCGTCTGGAATATCTGTTGGCACAGGCCGAGCGGCAGACGCGTGAGGCGCTGGAGCCGTTTGGCTATTACTCGCCGACCATTACGCTGGCCGCACCACGCGCCGGCGACAAAGTGACCGTGGTGATCACGGTGGATCGTGGCGAGCCGGTGCGGGTGCGCACCTCGCATATCTCCATCACCGGCTGGGCCGAGCAGGACCGCTATCTGGGCCAGGATCTCAAGCAGTTCGAGCCGCGCGAAGGCCAGGTCTTCAGCCATCCGCAGTACGAAGCCAGCAAGGTCCGCATCACCCGGCGTCTGGCCGAGCGTGGCTACTTCGATGCCGACTTCACCCAGCGCCGCGTTGCGATCACGCGTGCCGAGCATGCGGCCGACATCGATCTGAATTGGGACAGCGGCCGCCGCTACGACATGGGCAAGGTGCGCTTCGACTACGACTACTTCCGCGATGGCCTGTTCGACCCGCTGGTGTACTGGGACGAAGGCAGCTACTACCACGAAGGCAAGCTTGACCGATTGCGCGAGTCGCTGACCAAGCTGGATTACTTCAGCACCATCGATATCCAACCCAAGCCCGAAGAGGCGGACGACCAGGGCTGCGTGCCGGTGGACGTCAAACTCACCCGCGCCAAGCGCACGGTCTACACCTCCGGCTTGAGCTACGGCAGCGAAAGCGGCGCCGGTGTGCGCGGTGGCGTGGAGCGGCGTTACGTGAACGCGCGCGGCCACAAGATGGACACGCAGCTGGATTACGCGCAGAACCGCAAGAGCCTGACCACCAGTTACCGCGTGCCGGCGTTCCGTTGGCTGGATGGCTGGTACACCGCCTCGGCGCGGCTGTACGACGAGCAGACCGAGTACATCGACCTGCGCAACGTCAAACTCACCGGCAGCCGCAGCGGCCAGATCAACGAGCGCTGGAGCGCGATCGCCTCGATCAACGCCTTGCGCGAGCGTTGGCGTTTCAGCAGCGGCGACGATTTCGAAGGCGCGGTGTACGAGACCTCCACACTGATCTATCCGCAACTGCAGGCCAACTACGTCAATGTCGACGACCGGCTGTTTCCGCGCAGTGGCGTGTCGGCGCAGATGTTCATTCGCGGCGGCGCCGAGGGTGCCGGCTCCGATACCAACTTCGGCCAGCTGTATGGCCAGCTGCGCTGGTTTCTGGGCGCTGGCGACAATGGCCGGTTGATCCTGCGCGGGGAAGGCGGCACCACCTGGACCAGCGACCTGGTGGCGATGCCGCCGAGCCTGCGCTTCTTCGCCGGTGGCGCCAACAGCATTCGCGGTTATGCGTTCCGCGAAGTCGGCCCACGCACGCCCAAGCCGGACGAATTCGCGCTGGGTGCCAAGAACGTGGTCACCGCCAGTGCCGAATACGAGCATTACCTCAAGGGCGGCCCCTGGGGCGGGGCGGTGTTCGTCGATGGCGGCAGCGCCTTCGATGACCGGCCGGACTGGCACACCGGTATCGGCTTCGGCCTGCGCTGGCGCTCGCCGGTGGGCCCGGTGCGCGTGGATATCGCACATGGCTTGAACGACCCCGACTCGCAATTCCAGCTCTACATCGATATCGGGGCCAACCTGTGAGCGCACCCTCACCTACGCCGCCGGCACCGCGCCCGCGCTTCTATCGCCGGCGCCGGTTCTGGGTGGGCTCGGGCCTGACCGTGCTCGGGCTGGTGCTGCTGGCCTTGATCGCGATCTACTGGCTGCTGCAGACCGTGGCCGGGCGCGATGTGTTGCTGGCACAGGTCACCGCGCGCCTGCCGGTGGGCGCCACCTTTACCTATGGCAAGGTCGAAGGCCCGGTAGCCGGCCCGCTGACCTTGCGCGATGTGGATTTCCATTATCAGGACATCCACTTCACTGCAGAGCGCGTGTATCTGGAGCCGGACCTGCGCCCGCTGCTGGGGCGCAAGCTGCAGCTGGATGCGGTGCAGGTGAGCAATGCCACGTTGAACCTGGGCAAGAGCGAGGAACCGTTCACCCTGCCCAGCTGGCCCGAGTCGCTACCGCAGATCAATGTGCCGCTGGCGATCCAGGCCGACAAGATCGATGTGCAGAACCTGCGCATCACCCAGCTGCAGCAGCCGATGATCGTGCTGCACAAGGTGCAGGGCGGACTCGATGTGGCTACGGGCGAGCTGCGCACGCGCGATCTGGTGATCGACACCGACATGGGCGACTTCCGCCTGCACGGCGATTACCTGCCCAACGACGATTACCGTGCCGACCTGACCGCCACTGCGGTGCTACCGGCCGCACGCGGGCGCACCCCGGCCAGCCTGGGGCTGGTGGCACGCGGGGATCTGGACAAGATGGAAGTAGCCATCGCCGGCCGGGCGCCGGCGCCGCTGCAGGCCAGCCTGGTGTTCACCGGCCGCGACGACCCGACCTGGGCGTTCAAGGCCGTGACCGAAGCACTGGATACCTCGCTGTTGATTCCGGCCGCCGAGGGTCAAGCCAATCCGCCGGCCACGCCGATCGCGCTGAACCTGCAAGCCTCCGGCAAGGGTGGCAACGCCGATCTGCACGGCAGCCTCAAGCAAGGCGAGCTGAGCGCCACGCTGCAGCCTTCGCATATCGCCCTGGCCGACCAGGTCCTCACCGTCGAACCGTTGGTGATCGACACCTTCGAAGGCCGCACGCAATTGCGTGGTACCGCCGATTTCCGCGACACCCAGAATCCGAGTTTCCGGTTTGCAGTCAACGCCAGCGGCCTGCGCTTCACCCCGGCCGCGGATCCAGCCACGCCCGACGCGCCGCTGGTGCCGGTGGAGTTGCAAGACGCGCGCCTGGGCGTGGCCGGCACGTTAAAGGCCTGGGCCGCGATCGGCCGCGCCACCGTGGAGCGCGATGGTCAGCAGGCCGAGTTGGTCTTCGACAGCCGTGGCAACGACCGAGGTGCACAGCTCAAGCAGGTGCAGGCGAAAACCCCGGGCGGCTCGCTGGATCTCACCGGTGAAGTGGCTTGGGCGCCGGCGCTGCAATGGGATGTCAGCGCGCAACTTGCCAAGTTCGATCCGGGTTATTTCGCGCCGGGCTGGAACGGCAACCTGTCCGGCAAGATCGCGTCCAAAGGTCGCCAATTGCCGGCCCCAGCCGGCGGCGTCTCGCCGGGGTTCGAGGCCACTGCGGAAATTCCCAGCCTGACCGGGCAGCTGCGTCAACGCGCGCTGTCGGGCAATGGCAAGTTCGCGTTGCGCGGCCAACAGGGCGAAGGCGAACTGCAGCTGGCGCTGGGCAATAGCCGCATCAACGCCAAGGGCAAGGTGGGCGACCAGCTCGATATCGCCGCGCAGCTGCAGCCGTTGCAGCTGGACGACGTGCTGCCCGGCGCCACCGGCGTGGTGCGCGGGCAGCTGCAGGTCAGCGGCAAGCGCGACGCACCCGACATCACCGCCGACATTGCCGGCAACGGCCTGCGGTGGGACACCTATAGCGCCCAGAACATCAGCCTGCGTGGCCGGCTACCGTGGCGCGGCAGCGATGGCCAACTGGCCTTGCAAGGGACCGCCATCGAAGCCGGTGTGGTGCTCGACAGCGTGCGCGTGCAGGCGCGCGGCGCGGTGGAGGCCCTGCGGCTGGATGCCGACATCGCCAACAGCATGGCCAGCGTCGCCCTGCAGGGCGATGTGCGTCGCAACGGCGAGCGTTGGCAGGGCCAGGTCGCAACGCTGCGCATCGCACCGGCCAAGGGCGATGCCTGGTCGCTGCGCCAACCGGCGCAGTTCAGCACCGATGGCGCCGCGTTTACCTTGTCCGACACCTGCCTGGGCGCGGCCACCGGCGGCGCACTGTGCGCCAGCGCCAATTGGCCGCGCGAGGGCATGGTGGTGCACGGCGACGCATTGCCGCTGTCGCTGGTGCAGCCGTGGCTGCCCAAGCAGGAAGGTCGGCAGATCTATCTGCGTGGCGAACTGTCGCTGGACGGCAGCTTCAAGCCACGCGGCAATGCCTGGGAAGGCAGCCTGCGCATCGCGTCGCCCGAAGGCGGCATTCGTTTGGGCGAAACTCGTTACGCTGCAGTGGCCGGCAATCCCAATCGCGGCGAGTTGCTGCGCTACGACCAATTCAGCGTGCAGGCCGATTTCACCCAGCAACAGATCCAGGGCAAGCTCGGTATCGGTTTCCAGGGCGCCGGCTTTGTCGATGCCAAGTTCAATACCGGCTGGGATGCGTACGCGCCGCTCAACGGCGAGCTGTATCTGAATATGTCGCGGCTGTACTGGCTTGAGCTGGTGATTGCCGACGTGGTGCGGCCGAAGGGGTTGGTCGAAGGCCACGTGAGCCTGCGCGGCACCCGCGACAAACCGCTGCTCGGCGGCGATGCGACCCTGAGCGATTTCACCGCCGAATACCCGTCGATGGGTTTGACGCTGAGCGAGGGCAAGGGCCGCTTCGACGCGTTGCCGGATGGTTCGGCCAAGATCACCGCCTCGGCCAAGTCCGGTCCCGGCACGCTCACCGTCGATGGCGGATTGTCGTGGTTCGGGACCAGCACCCCGCTGCTGCTCAATATCCGCGGCGACAACGTGCTGGCCTACAACACCAGCGAGCTGCGCATCATCGCCAACCCGGACATGCAGTTCGGCATTACCGACAACACCATGCAGTTGCGCGGCAAGGTCACCGTGCCCGAAGCGGATATCGACCTGGAACGCCTGGACCGTGGCACCTCGGTGTCCGAAGACGTGGTGGTGCTGGACCCGGTGGACCCGGAACAGACGCCCGCATCGCCACTGGATATGGACCTGGCGATCGTGCTCGGCGACAAGGTCAACATGAGCGGCTTCGGCCTCAAGGGTGGGCTGAGCGGGCAGATGCAGATCCGCGCGCGCCCTGGCCGCGAAATGACCGCCAATGGCGGGCTGGATGTGCGTGGGCGCTACAAGGCTTATGGCCAGGATCTGACCATCACCCGTGGCCAGCTGACCTGGAACAACAACATCGTCTCCGACCCGCGCGTGAGCCTGCGCGCCGAACGCAAGATCGGCGATGTCACCGCCGGCATCGACGTCAGCGGCCGCGCCGAATCGCCGCGTGCCGATGTGTGGTCCGAGCCGGCGATGTCGCAATCCGAAGCGCTTTCGTACCTGGTCCTGGGCCGCGGCCTGTCCACCGCCAGCAGCGACGAAACCCAGCAGGTCAGCGCCGCCTCGGCGGCACTATCGGCCGGCAGCAGCCTGATCGCCTCGCAGATCGGCGCCAAGCTCGGCCTGGACGAAGCTGGCGTCAGTCAATCCAGCACGTTGGGCTCGGTGGTCGGTTTCGGCAAGTATCTCTCGCCCAAACTCTACGTCGGCTACGGCGTGTCGATGGTCGGCGGCGGCTCGGTACTGACGCTCAAATACCTGCTCAGCCGCGGCTTCGATATCGAAGCCGAATCCAGCACCATCGAGACCAAGGGGTCGGTGAACTGGCGGCGGGAGAAGTAGGCGACGGTGAGCTGGTAGAAACTGCTGGTCCTTCTGCGGCGTCTGCTGCCGTTAGTGTGCAGCTTTTGTTGCATGGATGGAGGATCACACCGGTTGCATCTGCTTTACCTTCGCTGCGCATCGGCATCAATGGCGCGTTGGACCGTTTCAACGCGCCATTACGCACTCTTTATGCTCGCGCACTGGCGTGCGGATAGCCCCTTTATGCCCGCCAGGCCTACCTTGGCACTCCCGCACTGTGGTGCGTTGAGCCGAACACGATGTGTATCCTGATTTTGCGCGGTCCTCAGGCCGATCCGGCACCGTTGGTGCCGATGCAACTGCCTGCGTGCGCTGGGCGTGCGTTGCGCACGCTGGCGTGTGCCGATGTGGATCGCTTGATTGCCGAGCTGCATGCGGCCGGTGGCGATGCCGAGGTGGAGCTGGTATTGCTGGATTCGGGCGATCTGCCCTTGTCCGAGCGCAGCTGCGCGCGCGCCTTGCGGGCAGCGGTGGACGCGTTGCCGACGCCGTATATCGAGCTGCATACCCATGCCGATCAGGAACTGGAGCCGTGGCTGCATGCGCAGCATGCGCCGTTGGCGGTGGTGATCACGCCGCACGATGCGCCGCGTGCGTATGCGATGTCGCTCGGCATTGCCGCACGGTGTCTGCCGTCGCTGCACGCGCCATTGCGCGTTGCTGCCTGAGGAGGTCGCCATGTCGATCATGATCATGCGTGGGCCGGAGGCGGCCACGCCGCTGGTGCGTGGGCCGCAGCCGTTGCCGCGCGCCGTCATTCGCCAATTGGTGGCGTGTGCCGGGGACGCGGGCAGGACGGTGGCCTTGCGTGCCTGTGGCTCGGAACAGGAACTGCTGGATGCGCTGCGTGTGGCCGCCCAGGCGCGGATGGAGATCGCGCTGATCGATCCGGGCAGTTGCGTGGACAGTGCGCGGTTGCATCGCGTGCTCAGAGACCTGCCTTACCCCTATGTGGAAACGCACGACGACAGCGTGGACCGTCCGGAGCGCTGCCTGCCGCACGGTCTGGGGCAGTGCATCGCCACGGTGCGTGGCTACTGCGCGCAGAGCTATCTGTTGGGGCTGGAGATCGCGCTGGAACATCTGGGCTGCACGGAGATCCAGGGCGATGTCCACGTCGGGACCTGAGCGGCGCCAGCTGCATTACTTCGCCGATTACGAGGGCTACTGCGATGGTCGGCCGGTGCTGTGGGGGCAACTGGCGCATAGCGTGGACGTGTCGGCCGAGGGCGAGCTGGACGCAGCCGCCCTGGTGCGTGCGCTGCGCCGGCGTGCGGCCGAGGCGCACGGCCTGGAAGCAGGGCAGATTCGCCTGTGCCAGGTCACGCGGTTATAGCTGCAAGCTTGGAGCAGCTACAACAGAGTGTGCGCAGCCGCTAGGCGGGTGCTGCACGACGTCCGTACCCGCCTGGCAACCACTGGCGATTTTCTGCTTGCCGCGCTGTGCTTGGCGCGTGGACGTAGCGTCATCGCTGCAGACGATCCCGCACCGCATTGCGGCCTACTCCTTGCAGCGCTTGCAGCCACACCAGCCCAACAACAATCACTGAAAGACACTGCCGCCCGAAGGCGGCAGTGTCGTGTGCAGACAGGACGCGTCACTGCCGTCCTGCAGACGCCGCTTACTTGGCTGCCGCGTTATCGGGCACGAACTTGGTCAGCTGGTTGCCTGTGGCCGCGGTGCCGAAGTTGAAGCGGCCGTAGCCGGCGCCCCAATACAGCGCGCCGTTTGCGATGGCCGGCGAACTGATCACCGAGCCGCTGGCGTTGTAGTTCCACACGGTGGCGCCGGTGTCGGCGTCCAGTGCGACCATATTGCCGGCCATCGAGCCGGCATACAGCAGGTTTGGCGACACCGTCAGCGAACCCTGGCCGCCCGCCGGCACGGTCGGATTCACCGGGTTGATGCCGGGCACCTTGACCTGCCACTTGATCTTGCCGGTTGCCGCGTCCAGCGCGGCCCACGAACCGCCGTTATGGGTCTGCACGTTCGCCGGCCCCAGCGTATAAGTCGCGTTGGAGTTGTTGTTGATGGCCACGTAGATCTGCGACTTGTACGGGTCGAACGCGGTACCCCATTCCACGCCACCGGTGGTGCCGCCGGGGCCGACCTGGGTCGACCAGACCTTGGCGCCGGTCTTGGCGTCGAAGGCCCAGTAGATGCCGCTCTTCTGACCAGCGCCGACCAACTGCTGCAACCTGCCGTTGCGCGGCACGGCAAACAGTTGCACGCCAGCACCGCCAAAGTCGTAATCCGGGCCGGTCAGGTTGGTTGCCTGCGTGTTGGGGCACAGACCGTTGGTCGGCGCCACGACGCAGGACAGGTTCCACGCATCGTACCCCTGTGCACGGTTGGCCCAGACTAATTTGCCGGTATCCAGATTTAACGAAATCACCGAACCGACGTAGTTGTCCGGCGCCATGCAGTCGAGCTCATCCTGCACGGTGAGTTCGCTGCCGCGATAAGAGCGCGCGTTTGAAATGCAGTTACCCACGCCCTGCGGAATGTTGTAGTTGTTGCCGGTGCCGAAATACAGGCGACGGTTGATCGGGTCGATGGCCACCTGGCCCCACACCGAGGCGCCGGTGTAGCCCTCGGGCACGTTATAGAACTGCCATACCTTTTTGCCGGTGTTCAGATCTACCGCCACCACGCTGCCGCGGAAGCTGAAGGTGTGGTTGGCCGCCAGGTTGCCCCAGTCGCCGGAGGAGACGCCGACGTAGATGCGGTTGCCGTAGATGACCGGCGAGGAGGTGATGCGCGCCTGCGGGTTGGCTTCCACCGTGGTCTTCCACAGCAGCTTGCCGGTCTTCTTGTCCAGCGCCAGCAAGGTACCGGCGACCTGGTCGCCAACGATGATGCTCTTGGCGCTGATGGCCGGCGTGTTGCGCGTCACCGAGTTGGCGTTGCCGGTGTAATCGGACAGTTTGGCTTGCCAGTTCGGCTTGCCGGTTTGCGTGTCCACGCTATACAGCGTGCCACCCCAGTCGGGCACATACAGGGTGCCGCCTTCGACGCTGGGCGTGGCCGAGATGTCGCCGGTGGTGGTCAGCGTCCACGCCGGCTTGAGCGTCTTGGCGGTGGTGCGATTGATCTTCCACTCGCCCGGTGCGAAACGCGAGTTCAAGTAGCCGCCACCGGCGGTGGTCCAGTTGGTGGGGCTGGCGAAGGGAAGGTCTTGACCGAAGCTGCGCCAGACCTGGCCGGAGCGTGCGAATGCCTCGGTATCCAGGGACGATACCGGCTGCTGCGCGGTGGTGGCGCCAGACTGCGCCAAAGCCACGGCGCTGATGAGCAGGCAAGGAACGAGCGTCAAACTGCGGAGTCGCAAACGGCGTTTGGGGTTGGTCATCACGGCATGTCCTAGATGGAAGGAAGCGCTGGATCCCCCCGGATCGGCTGACCGAACGATGGACGATTGACATGACCGCGCAACACTTGCGCAGCGCTGCATTCAGACAATGGTCGGGTCCGTTCGCATCTGGTGCGACCAGCTTGAAAAATTTGCGTTCAATCGGTTCGCTATTCGCACCAATCGTGATGATTCATCACTATTTCCTGTGTTGCGATAGAAAAAATGATTGATGCGGTCTTGGCCGAAGATGCGCCGATGATGGCGGTTTGCAAGAAGTAACCAGGAAATGTTGCGCAACCTTGGGTGTGGGCCTTTGCAACGGATGGACGCGATGGGGAAGGGCACGACGAACCCGGTGCGCGATGTCGGCGGTCGATTGCAGCGTTCTGCGGTATGTAGCGAATGGGGCTTATTGGCTCAGCACTGCGGCTGATTGCGCTGCGCGTTGCCTGTCGTACGGCGTGCGGAGGTGGCGAGATGCGCGATGCGGGTGGCCGTACCCTCATCCGCCCCTTCCGGGCACCTTCTCCCGGCGGGAGAAGGGAATGGCGCGTTGCTGATGCGGTACTTTTCTGCGGCATGCGGCCGCGTGGATGCGCGCTGGATGCGCAAGCTAGCGCGACAGGTTTGGCGCTGCGCCGTTGTGTCTTGCCCTCTGTGCACTGCGGTAATGCTGCGCGTCGCGCTATCGCTACGGGTTGTCCATCGGCACGGAAGCGGTAGCCTCGTGACGCACAACGCACAACGCACAACGCACAACGCACAACGGCCTAGGCGGCACTCACCGTAGGCATCACGCACGTCGTGTGCGTCCGCTTACACCCGCTCCGATGCACGTGAAGTATGTTGCACTGCGGCAGGATCGATCGCTGCCAGCTGTGCGATCGCATCCTGCACAACCGCAGGCACGCTGGCATCCACGTCCACCGACACCACGTCCGCTTCGTCCAGCGGCAGCTCCAATGTCTGCAGCTGGCTGTCGAGCAATGTGGCTGGCATGAAGTGGCCTGCGCGGGTGCTCAGGCGGGCGGCGATCACGTGCGGGGCTGCGTGCAGGAACACGAAGCGCATCGGCACGCCGCTGTTGCGCAGCAATTGGCGATGCGCGCTACGCAGACCGGAGAAGGCCAGCACCACCGATTCGCCGGCCTGCACGCAATCGCGCAGCGTGGCCGACAGCAGTTCTACCCATGGCAGACGCATAGCGTCGGTGAGCGGTTGGCCGGCCGCCATCTGTGCGCGTGCTGCCACGCTGTGGTAGTCGTCTGCGTCCAGAAAACGGAAGCGGTAATGCGCTGCCAGCGCTTGTGCAATGGTGGTCTTGCCGCTGCCCGACACGCCCATCACCACGATGGCAAGCGGCGAAGCGGACGCGGGCGTGGCATGTGTGGCGGTGTCCATCACGTCAGGTTATATCTCTGGATCGATTCGGCATTCGAATGGATTTCACGTTGGCGGCAGCCGATGCGTGGTGTAGCGTCGGCGCTCCTCGCCAGGTGCGCGGGCACTCAGCGTAACGGCGTGCTCGGCCGGGTACAACGCATTTGAAGGTGTGTCGATGCCGTCATCGCCCGCAACGTCTCCTGCATCGGCGCGCCTGCGCTGGCGCGAAAAGCTGGGCTATGGCGCCGGCGATCTGGGGCTGAATCTGTACTGGGCCAACATCTCGGCGTTTTTGCTGATCTTCTACACCGACACCATGCACCTGCCGGCTGCTGCGGTCGGCACCATGATCCTCTTGACCAAGATCGCCGATGCGATCGCCGACCCGGCGATGGGCGCATTGGCCGACCGCACGCGTAGCCGGCTTGGCAAGTTCCGCCCGTACCTGCTGTGGGGCGCGCTGCCGATGGCCGCTGCCGGCGTGCTTGCCTACACCACGCCGGATCTGGACCACCATGGGCGCATGTGGTGGGCCACGATCACCTTCCTGGTGATGATGCTGGCCTACACGGTGGTGAGCATTCCGTACTCGGCATTATCCGGCGTGATTACCGCCGACAGCCAGCAGCGCACCGGCCTGATCAGCCTGCGATTCATCGGTGCGTTTGCAGGGACCACATTGGTCAATTACTTCACGATGGACCTGGTGCGCTGGTTCGGCGCAGGCAACGACGCGCTGGGATGGCAACGCACGATGATGCTGTACGGTGCGGTGGCGCTGGCGTTGCTCGTCACCGTGGCGCTGACCACGCGCGAACGCGTGCAGCCGCCGCCGCAACAACGCACACCGATTCGTCGCGACATCGCCGATCTGCTGCAGAACAAACCGTGGTGCGTACTGTTCGTGCTGTCGTTGATCATCATGATCACGATCACCATGCGCGGTGGTGCGGGCGTGTACTACCTCAAGTACTACGTACAACGCCCGGATCTGGTTGGCCTGTTTCTGGGCAGCTATTCGGTGGCCCTGGGCGTGGGTGCGGCCATCACGCCGCTGCTGACGCGGCGCTGGGACAAGCGCCAGCTGATGTTCTGGCTGATGGTGCTCGTCGGCCTGCTGAGCTGCGCGATGTTTTTCGTGCCGGCCGATGCGGTGTGGGCGGTGTTTGTCTTGAACATGCTGATCGGCCTGGCGCTGGGGCCGAAATCGCCGTTGGCGTTTTCGATGTATGCCGATAGCGCCGACTACACCGAATGGCGCACCGGCCGCCGTGCCACGGCGATGACGTTCGCCGCGGCGACGTTTTCGCAAAAGCTCGGCGGGGCATTGGCCTCGGCCGGCATTGCCTGGGTGCTGGCTGCGATGGGTTATGTCGCCAACACCGCGCAGTCCACCGGGTCGTTGACCGGCATCGTGCTGCTGCTGACCGTGATTCCAGGCGCGGTTGCACTGCTGGCGGCCTGGACCATGCGTTTTTATCCGCTGGACGACGGGCTGTTGAACCGCATCCAGCATGAACTGGCCGCGCGCAAGCGCGACGAACCGGAGCACCCCTGACCGTGTCTGCAACGCCCCACGCCACGTCCGATGCGCTGTCCAGCTTGATGGCGCCCAGCGCCGATGGCGCGCGCTATGCGCTCTACAGCCCTACTGCAATGCCCAATGCCAGCGGCTTCTTGTGGAACCGCCGCATGATGGTGCAGCTGACCTGCCGCGGTTATGCCACCGGCCAGTTCATGCAGCCGGAGCCATCGAAATACGCGCATGCGCCGATGCTGGAAGCGCGCAATTTCATGATGCCCGAGCAGCCGTACTACGCGCATCATCCTGGGCGGTTTTTCTATCTCAAGGACGAAGACACCGGCGCGCTGTACTCGGTGCCGCACGAGCCGGTGCGCGCGCAGCCGCAGGCGTTCGAATTCTCTGCCGGCAAGCACGATGTGCGCTGGCGGGTGCGCCACGACGATATCGTGGTGGAGTTGTGCGTTTCTCTGCCCACCGACGATGCGGTGGAGCTGTGGGAATGTCGTGTGCACAACGGATCCGGGCGCACACGCAGACTGAGCCTGTATGCGTATTTCCCGGTCGGCTACATGTCGTGGATGCATCAATCCGGCGGATACGAGCCGGCCTTGGGCGGGATCGTCTGCCGTAGCGTGGCGCCGTATCAAAAGGTGGACGATTACTTCCGCCAGCGCGATTTCAAGGATTGCACCTTCCTGCTGCACGAGCAGACGCCGGTCGCCTGGGACGCGCAGCAGATGGCATTCGAAGGCGAGGGTGGGTTGCACGCGCCTTCGGCCGTACAGGCCGAACAGCTGGGCAACCACGATGCGCACTACGAAACGCCGGCGGCCGCGTTGCAATACCGGCTGACCCTGGACGCCGATGCGGCCAGCGTGTATCGCTTCGCATTCGGGCCGGCCAAGGACGATGCCGAAATCGCCGCGCTGCGTGCGCGCTATCTGTCCGAAGCTGGTTTCGCCCAGGCGGCGCGTGCATATGCGGACTATCTGCAGGCCGGCCGTGGCTGCGTTCAGATCGCAACACCGGATGCGGCGCTGGACAATCTGGTCAACCACTGGTTGCCGCGCCAGGTGTTCTATCACGGCGACGTCAATCGCCTGACCACCGATCCGCAGACGCGCAACTATCTGCAGGACCATATGGGCATGGCCTACCTGCAGCCTGCCACCGCACGCGCGGCGCTGTTGCATGCCCTGTCGCAGCAGGAGCCCAGCGGCGCAATGCCGGACGGCATCTTGTTGGTGGAAGGCGCCGAGCTCAAATACATCAACCAGGTGCCGCATACCGATCATTGCGTGTGGTTGCCGATCTTCCTGAGCGCCTATCTTTCCGAAACCGGCGATACCAGCATCCTGGGCGCGCGCGTGGAAACCCATGACGGGCAGCGCCTGAGCGTGGCCGAGCGCCTGGATGCGGCCATGCAATGGCTGCTGGATGCGCGCGATGCACGTGGGTTGAGCTTCATCGCGCAGGGCGACTGGTGCGACCCGATGAACATGGTCGGCTGGCGCGGCAAGGGCGTGTCCGGCTGGCTCACCGTGGCCACCGCGTATGCAGTGCGCCTGTGGTCGGAGATCTGCACCGCGCAAGGGCGCAGCGTGCAGGCGCAGACATTCGGGGAGGCGGTTGCCGTCATCAACGCCGACGCCAACCGTGAGCTGTGGGACGGCAACTGGTACGCGCGCGGCATCACCGACGACGGGGTGCGCTTCGGCATCGCCGACGATGTGGAGGGGCGCATCTATCTCAATCCGCAGAGCTTCGCGCTGCTGGCCGGCACTGCCGATGCGCAGCAACGTGCGGCGCTGCTGGAGGCGGTGCGCGAGCAGCTGCACACGCCGTACGGCCCGGTGATGCTGGCGCCGGCGTACACGCACATGCGCGACGACGTGGGCCGGCTGACCCAGAAGTGGCCGGGTGCGGCGGAAAACGGTGCGGTGTACAACCACGCGGCGGCATTCTATCTGTACAGCCTTTACCAGATTGGCGAGGCCGACCGCGCCTGGGAGATCCTGCGCGCCCTGCTGCCAGGGCCGACACGCGAGGATGTGCTGCAACGCGGCCACCTGCCGGTGTCGCTGCCCAACTACTACCGTGGCGCGTGGCATCAGTATCCGCGTACGGCCGGGCGTTCGAGCCAGCTGTTCAACACCGGCACGGTGGCGTGGGTGTATCGCTGCGTGCTGGAAGGCCTGTTCGGGTTGGTGGGCGAGGGCGATGCGCTGGCGATCCGCCCGCAGCTGCCCTCGCATTGGCCGCAGGCGCGTGCGAGGCGCCAGTTCCGTGGTGCGGACTTCGACCTCACGCTGACGCGCGAGCCGGGCCGCACCGCGATGGAGGTGCTGGTGGATGGCGAGCTCTGTCCGGAGCAGCGCATCGGCAACATCGCGCGCGGGCAGGTGTATCGGGTCGAGGTAAGGCTGCCCGGTTGATGGCGGGTCGCTCGCCGTGTCAGCACTGGCGGCGGCAATGGGTGGCTGAAGCAGCGGGAGCGCGCTCGCGACGCCCTCCTGCCGGCTTGCGTCAGCGTGTCGGCCCTGGCCCCAGATAGGACGCAGGCACCGGCACGGTGCTCAGCACGAGCTTCTCCAGGACGATGTTGTCGTCGATCCTGAAGACCTTGATCGTGTGCCGACCCTTCGCCACCGCGCCCATCTGCACCGATACGAACACTGCATTGTCCCGTACCGCGGTTGCCCAGGCTTTTTCGGCGGGCGTGTTCTGCGCCCCGCCGGTCGGGTGCAGCTCCCAATTGACGGTGGTCACCGGACCGTCGTCGATGGAGACGCCGAGGCGGAGCGGCCCGCGGTTGGACGTCTCCAGTGTGGGCGCAAGATACAGGCCGAGCGTTGCAGGGCCCGGCGTGGAGACCACCACGTCGTACTCCACTGCGACACGGTCTTCGGCCGTGGTGGCAGGCTGCCCCTGCGGCAGCGCGACCAGGGCGCCCTGGGTGCGTCCCAGCGCGGGGATCGACGTCCATTGCAGCCCCTTGTTGGCGATGACCCGCGAGAACATGGGCGCTTCGAGCGAGAGGACCCCTGGCGTTTGCGGCGCAGGCGGTGCGAACGCGATGGAGCGTGCGATCCGGTCGGGCGGCGTATCGCCGCCGACGCGGCTGATCGAGGGCATGGACTGCTGGGTGGGGTCGTTCCAGATCACATAGCTCATGTGGACCTGATTCATCATGCCGTCCCATTTGCCGCCGTTGATCGCGTGGTAACGCTGTGTCAGGGCCTTATCGCGCTCGAAGGTGGTTTCGACCATGTCGGCGAAGTAATTGGCACGTGCATCGTTGCGTGCGGCCAGGCGCTTGTTCCATGCGGCCGCGTAATAGAGCTGGTAGAGATTGGAGACGGCCGCGATGGGGTATTCGATCAGCTGGTAATAGGCGTCTTGCTGGTCGGCGGGCAAACTCGCCTTGACGCCCAGCATGCGCTGCTCGAGCGCCTGCCATTGCGCAACGATCGCGCCGAACTCGCCGCCATCCAGCTTGGCCGGCGCACCTTCGCCCAGGGCGAAGCTGTCCTGATCGACCAATTCCGGCTTTCTCCGTGCAACCAACATGCTGTAGCGGGTGATCAGCTCTGCGATACGCGCGGCATGCGCCGCGTCGAACGATTCCTGCGCCCATTGCTGCGGATACGCCGCAAGTGCGCCGGGCGTCATCGCTTGCGGATTCCAGGCCATCTTCAGGAAAAAGCTCAGTGGATATTCCATCGGCTTGATATCGCCGACGTTGACCACCCACAGTTGCCGTGCGCCGCGTTGATAGGCCAGATCCATCTGCTGCCAGATCTTTTCGATCTGATTGGTATTGATCCATTTGTAGTTGCGCGGCACCCCCACATAATCGAAGTGGTAGTACACGCCATACCCGCCGGTGCGCTGCAGGTCGGTGACCGGAAGACGGCGGATCTGGCCCCAGTTGTCGTCGGAAAACAGCAGCGTGACATCGTCGGGAACCTGCATTCCGTGGTCGTAGTAGCCCTGCACTTCCTTGTAAAGCGCCCACACCTGCGGCGTTTGCGCGGCTGGCGCCTTCGTCACATCGGCAATGATGGCGCGCTGGTCGGCCACAACCTTTTCCAGCAAATGGCTGGCCGTGCTCTCGGCCATCGGTTCGTCGCCATCGCCGCGCATGCCCACGGTCACCAGGCTGTCGTAGCGTTGACCGCCGCCCTTGGACATCATCCGCGCAATGCCGCCCTTCCAGAAGGCGCGCAGGTTGGCGGCATTGCTGGTGTAGTCCCAGGCGCCGCCGCTGTTGGGAATGCTCTTGAGGTGCCACTCCTTCTGCGCGCGCATCATCGGCTCATGATGGGAGGTGCCCATGACGATGCCCATCTGATCGGCCAGCACCATGTTGTCGGGATCATCGACATTGAATGCCTTGCCCCACATCGCCGGCCACAGATAGTTGGCCTTCATGCGCAGGCCCAGCTCGAAGACATGCGCGTACATCTTCGCATTGACGCCACCGAATTTCTTCGTCGCCCAGCCCTTCAAGGCAGGGTCTTCGTCGTTGATGAACAATCCGCGGTAGCGCACCTTCGGCGCATCGGACACGCTGCCGCGGGTGATGAACAGGTTGGATCGATGCGCCGTTGCGACGTCGGCGAACCAGTACCACGGCGACACGCCAATCTTTTCCGAGACATCGTAGGTACCGAAGACCGCGCCACGGCGATCGGCGCCGACAATGACGAGCGCCCGATCGATCTGCGGCGTGGGGCGATCGACGACAATTTGCGTGTACGCCTCCCAGCGCTGCAGCAAGGCGCGCCTGTCGATTTTCCCGGCGGCGATGAGCGCATCGATGATCGGACTCTGGCCGAGCGTGCCAACGATCACGGCCGTTCCGCGGACGCCTGCCAGATCGGTGCTCACGTCACTGGTGCGGCCGGCAACCCGTTGCAGGTCGGCTGCGAAATTGTCGGCCGCCGATCGCACCGCGGAATCGGCCGAGGCATCGACCACGACCGTGGCAGGTGCTTCCGAGCGGATCAGCGCAAACGCACCGGCGCTGTCGCGTTCGCACACCGACACTGGCGTGGTACAGGCCCAGACACCGTCGGCGGCGAAGAGGCCGGCCACGATGATCAGCAGGGAGCGCATGCGCGACGGCGCACTCGACGAGATCTGGCTTCTTGCTTGAACGGTCATGGGCTCTCCACACATGCGGTGCTGGTTTCTGGATGGGTGCGACACGCGTATCGACGGCACTGCCAAGCGGCGGGCGCGGCCGATGCACCGCCGGTATGCGCCGCGCCTGCACGAGAGGGTGCGTTCCATCGCGTTGTGATGACGCGCATCGCGGTGAGGTGACTGCCGTCGCTGCAGTGCAGCAGTCATCGCATCACGCGGTGGCGCAAGCGATGGCGTTGCGTGGCAGGCACTGCTGTCATGCAAGACGACATCGAGCAACGAAACGCTTTGGGCACATCGTCCGACTCGAGGTGATCAGAAAGTACGTTGTGTTAGCGCTAACATCAAGCTGCCGGCAGGCGCGGCTGCTGGGTGTAGGCGGCCATGTCCCTGCGCAGGTAGTGCCTCTCGCGGCCCTGTTTTCGCCGATCGAGGCGATGGCAGCAGCGCGATTCAACCGCGCTGGCATGTGTGAGCAGACCATGGGCGCCGCACCGGTGGCGGCAAACCAACCACAGATATGCACGCAGTCCGCGCGGGCATGTTTGCGCGTCTGCGATGCCAATGCCCGCCAAGGCGGCGTCTGCGCATTCCACCAAGGCCTTGAGCAGCCCGGCAGGGCGAGCGCGCATGCCGATGCAAACCACACGGCAGACCCCGTCCGGCCCGGATGCCGCGCTTGCACCGCCAATGTGCGCGACTGCGTACACTCCACCGCTGGCGCTGCGCCACGTCGGAGGACATGTTGGTCTCGAGCTGGATCCTGTTGCTGGTGTCCCTGGGTTACGCAGCCCTGCTGTTCGGGGTGGCGTGGTGGGGCGACCGCCGCCCGCTGTATCCGGAGCGGCCGTGGCTGCGGCCGGCGGTCTACAGCCTGGCGCTGGCGGTGTATTGCTCGTCGTGGACCTTCTATGGCGCGGTCGGCTCGGCGGTGCGCAATGGCATCGGCTACCTGCCGATCTATCTGGGCCCGCTGCTGTTGCTGCTGTTCGGCTGGCGCATCATTGAGCGCCTGGCGCTGATCGCGCGCGCCGAAAATACCGTGTCCATCGCCGATTTCATCTCCTCGCGCTACGGCCGTTCGCGCCGGCTGGCCGCGTTGGTGGCGGTGATCGCGTTGATCGGCATCGTTCCCTATCTGGCCCTGCAATACAAAGCGGTGGCGATGAGCCTGGAGGTGTTGACCGGGCATAGCAGCGCCGGACGCGGCATCTTCGCCGACCCGGCGTTGTATGTGGCATTGCTGATGGCCTTGTTCGCCACCTTGTTCGGCACCCGCCAGGTGGATGCCACCGAACACCACCGCGGCATGATGCTGGCGATCGCGCTGGAGTCGGTGATCAAGCTGGTCGCCATCGTGGCGGTGGGGCTGTTCGCGTGGCTGTGGTTGAGCGAGCACCGACTGCATATCGCCGATTCGGCGCGCACGCTGTTCGAGCACACGCCGTCGGTGGGCTTCATTTCGCAGACACTGCTGAGTTTTCTGGCCGTGATCTGCCTGCCGCGCCAGTTCCACGTGGCGGTGGTCGAATGCAGCGACGTTGGCGATATCCGCCGTGCGCGTTGGTTCTTCGGCGCCTATCTGGTGATCATCTCGGCGATGGTGGTGCCGATCGCCTCGGCGGGCATCGCGTTGTTCGGCAAGGGCAGTGCGGTGGTGGACGATGCGGTGGTGCTGGCACTGCCGCTCAGCCAGGGCAATACGGTGCTGGCGCTGGTGGCGTATGTGGGCGGGTTTTCGGCGGCCACCGGCATGGTGATCGTGGCCAGCATCGCGCTGGCCACCATGGTCAGCAACGACCTGGTGATGCCGGTGCTGCTGCGTCGCCGCGGCAGCGCCGATGCGCGCGCGGCGGTGGCCTCGCGCGTGTTGTGGATTCGACGTGTTGCCATCCTGCTGCTGGCGCTCATTGCCTACGGATATCACCGCAGCGTCGCCAACGACACCACGTTGGCTGCGTACGGGCTGATGGCATTTGCCGCAGTGGCGCAATTTGCGCCCGGTGTGATCGGCGGGCTGTATTGGCGTGGTGCCAGCCGCAAGGGCGTGGAGACCGGCATGGCGCTCGGCTTCATGACCTGGATCTACACGCTGCTGCTGCCGGCGGCCACGCGCGCCGGCTGGCTACAGACGGACTGGCTGGTGGACGGGCCGTTCGGCATCGCCTGGTTGCAGCCGCAGCAGCTGTTCGGCATGCGCGGCTGGGACCCGCTGGCGCATGGCACGTTCTGGTCGTTGCTGATCAACGTGGGCGCGATGATGCTGGTCTCCGCGCGCTGGCGTCCCGGCGTGGACGAGCGGCTGCGTGCAGCGCCGTTTCTGGACCCGTACGCGCAGCGCCCGGCGGTGGCCGGCGACTGGCCGGGGCATGTGCGCGTGGCCGATCTGCAGGCGCTGGCCGAGCGTGTGGTGGGCGAACGGCACGCGCATCGCGCTTTCGTCGACCAGGCCTCGCTGCTGGAACGCGAACTGCAGCCCACCGTGGTGGCCGACCGCGCCTGGGTGCAGTTCACCGAACGCCTGCTCGCCGCCTCCATCGGCGCCGCCTCCGCGCGCCTGGTGCTGACCAGCCTGTTGCGCGGTTCGGGCATGGAACTGGGCGAAGTGGTGGCGGTGCTGGACGAAGCCGGCCAGGAGCTGCGCTTCAATCGCGAGATTTTGTCCACCACGCTGGAAAACATCAGCGCCGCGGTCAGCGTGGTCGACCCGGACATGCGCTTGACCGCCTGGAACCGGCGTTATCAGCAGTTGTTCGGCTATCCCGATGGCATGTTGTATGTGGGCCGGCCGGTGGCCGATCTGATCCGCTACAACGCCGAGCGCGGCGAACTGGGCGAGGGCGATATCGAAGACCAGATCGATCGGCGTATCCGGCATATGCGCGCCGGCTCGCCGCATGTGTTCGAACGAACCCGCAGCGACGGCAAGGTGATCGAGATGCGCGGCCAGGCGCTGCCGGGCGGTGGCTACGTCACCAGCTACAACGACATCACCGACTACAAGCGCGCCGAACGCGCGTTGCTGGACGCCAATGAAAATCTGGAGCAACGCGTCGCCGATCGTTCGCGCGAGGCCGAGCTGGCGCAACAATCCAAGACCCGCTTTCTGGCCGCGATCAGCCACGACGTGTTGCAGCCGCTCAACGCCGCGCGCCTGTTCGCCTCGGCCTTGCGCGAGAGCCATCAGAACAACGAAGAGCAACGGCATCTGGCCGAACGCGTGGATGCTTCGCTGCGTGCGGCCGAAGAACTGCTGGACGGCCTGCTCGACGTCTCGCGCCTGGATGCCGGTGGGTTGCGTCCCACGGTCGAGGATTTCGACGCCAGCGCGCTGATGCACGAGCTGGCCGCGCAATACGCGCCGGTGGCGGCCAGCCGTGGTCTTCAGCTACAGGTCCATGTGCGCGCGATCTGGGTGCGCAGCGACCGCCGTCTGCTGCGCCGGGTGATGCAGAACTTCCTGGCCAATGCGCTGCGCTACACGCGCCAGGGCCGCATCGTGCTGGGCATGCGCGGGCGCGGGCAGCAGGTGGAGCTGCAGGTGTGGGACACCGGCCCGGGCATTCCCGAACACCACATGCGGCAGATCTTCGAAGAATTTCGCCGCTATCAGCAGCCCTTCGATTGGGGCGAGCAGGGGCTGGGGTTGGGTCTGTCGATTTGCCAACGCATCTCGCGCCTGCTCGACCACGACCTGAGCGCGCGCAGCCAGGTCGGCCGCGGCAGCATGTTCTCGATCCTGTTGCCGCGTGTGGCGCCGGTTCCGGTGGCACCGCCCTTGCCGGCGACGGCTGCACGTGCATCGCGCAGTGGCGATTCGCTGGCCGGCCTGCGCGTGCTGTGCGTGGATAACGACCGCGAAATTCTCGATGGCATGCGCGCGCTGCTCGGCCGCTGGCAGGTGGAGGTGATCACCGCCAGCACCGTGGACCAGGCACTGGAACGTGCGCGCGAACAGCCGGACCTGATGCTGGTGGATTACCACCTGCACGACCGCATGGATGGCCTGGACACGCTCGATGCCGTGCAAGCCGCCGCACCGGCGCCGATCGCCGGCGCCCTGCTCACGGCCGACGGCCGCGACGAACTCAAGCAGCTCGCGCGCGATCGCGGTTATCGGTTGCTGACCAAGCCGGTGAAGCCGGCCTCGTTACGCGCGTTCCTGAGCGCCTACCACGATGCAAAAACACGCTGACAGGTGCATCGGGCCATCGCCGCGACTGCGGGGATGCACGCGGCATCGAGCAAGCATCCCATGATGCCGATCGCGTGCGGGTCGCAATCCCATGCAGCGTAGGAGCGCACCTGGGCGCGAGAGGCGTCATCGATAACGCCTCTCGCGCCCGGGTGCGCTCCTACAGCAACTTACCCGGCGCCGCTCAGGTGCTCGTAAAGAATCACGCTGCCGACGATCACCAGAATCAATCCACCCAACATTTCGGCGCGCTTGCCGATCAGATTGCCCAGCGCGCGGCCCAGCATCACTCCAGCAGTGACCATGCTGAAGGTGCATAGGCCCACCACCACCGCCACCACGCCGATATGCACATCGAGAAACGCCAGGCTGACGCCGACCGCCATCGCATCGATGCTGGTGGCAAAGCCGGTGGTGGCCAAGCCCAGCACGCCATGCCGTTTCGGCGTGTCGGAGGCTGCATCTTCGGCATCTTCCGGCCCGTTGCGCAGCCCGGCCACGATCATGTGCGTGCCCAATGCGCCCAGCAGCACGAAGGCGATCCAGTGATCGTAGGCAGACACATAACTGGCTGCGGCCCGGCCCAGCAGCCAGCCGATCACCGGGGTGATGGCTTCGATGCAGCCGAAGATCAGGCCGGCGCGTAGCGCGTCGCGCCACTGCGGTTTGCGCATCGCCGCGCCCTTGCCGATCGCCGCGGCAAACGCGTCGGTCGACATCGCAAAACCGATCAACACAATGGAAAAAGGAGACATCGACACTCTCGGGTTGGGCACGGTCACAACGGCATGCGCCCGCGCCAACCGTCGTCGTGCACGCATGCCGCTGGTCTCGCCAAACCGAAACTGGTTGCCTGCACCACGGCGCACTGGCCGAGTATGTTGATGCAGGCGCTTTCGATGACGAAAGCAGGCTACTCCCCAAGGGGCGCGCAGTGTACCAACGCATTGCCGCGTTCGGTGCGTTTGCACTGCACGCGAAGGTCGGTCTGATCTTTATAGCCGTGGCTATGCGGGCGCCGTGCGTGCTGCCTGCCCGCCTCTTCAAGCTGCCCAATATTGTGTGTATTCCTTTACATCGCAGACGTCGACGTGCGGCGCGCAGGGGCGATGCGGCGTCGCGCAGGAGTGGGGCGCCTGGAAATGCGCGTGGCAGGCGATGGCGCGCGTGCGCCGGTCGCGCACGTCGCTAGTGCAGCGCGCTGGAAATCTCGGCGGTTGCCGCGCACAGGGCCTGTAACGCCGCTTGCGGACTCACCAGCGCAGGGCGCCGTTCGATGAAGGGCACCGTGAGCGTGTAGGTGGCGCTGCCGCGCTGCAGGATCGGTGCAGTGAGATCGACCACGCCCACCACCGCTTCGCTGGGCTGCATGGCATAACCATCGCGGCGCGCCTGCCCGGCGGCGGCCAGGAACTGCGCGCGCTCGAACGGCACTTCGCTGGCCTCGAGCATGTCCAGCCAGCGCGCCTGCACCTCCGGCTGTTGGAAGGCGAACAGCACCAGCCCGGAGCTGGAATGCGTCAACGGGCGACGATGCCCCGGGCGTACCACCAGGCCCAGGTCGCTGGGCACGTCCATTTGCGCGATCACCACGATCTGGTCGCCGGATGGCGCCACCAGGTGGCAGGGCTGGTAGATCGCATCGGACAAGCGCCGCATCACCGGCAACGCGGCCTCGCTGATGCTCTGCACCTGCGGCTGCTGCATGCCGAGCATGAACAGGCGGTTGGTCAGCACGTAGTCGCCTTCTCCATCGCGCGTGAGGTAGCCGCGCTCCTCCAGCACCTGCAGCATGCGGAAGATCTCCCCGCGCGAGCGGCCGATGCCCTGCGAGATTGCGCCCATGCTCATCGGCTGCGCCTGGCGAGCGAGCAGCTCCAGGATGTCCAGGCCCTTGTCCAGGGCGGGCGCGCGGTACTTGGCGGGTTCGGTGCTCATCCGTTTGCAGGTCCAGGCAAGGTGCGGCGCGCCAGGGTACAGGCAACGCGGGGCGGGGTCAGGTGGCGCGTGTCAGTGCAAATATAAACAAAGATTTTATATTTGCATGGCGCTGGTCTGCGCAGTACGCTCGCTCGATTGCAACGCAAGCGCCACAGCCTTGGGAGGGGAACGGTCGCATGCATCACAGTGACATTGCCGCGTCGCCGCGCGGCAACCTGGCGCGCACCGCCATGGTTCCCCTGTTGTTGATTGTCAGCCTGTTCTTTCTGTGGGGCATGGCCAACAACCTCAACGACATCCTGATCAAGCAGTTCAAGAAGGCGTTCGAGCTGACCGATCTGCAGGCCGGGCTGGTGCAAAGCGCGTTCTACATGGGCTATTTCGTGTTTGCCATGCCGGCGGCGATGTTCATGCGCCGCTACAGCTACAAGGCCGCGGTGGTGCTGGGCCTGCTGCTGTACGCCTGCGGCGCCTTCCTGTTCTATCCGGCTGCGCAGGTGCACACCTACTGGCTGTTCCTGCTGGCGCTGTTCGTGATCGCCAGCGGCCTGGCATTCCTGGAAACCACGGCCAACCCGCTGGTGACCGTCCTCGGTCCGGCCGATGGCGCGGCGCGGCGCTTGAACCTTGCGCAGGCGTTCAACCCGCTGGGCTCGATTACCGGCGTGCTGGTCGGCCAGCACTTCATCTTCTCCGGCGTGGAGCACACCCCGGCCGAACTGGCCGCGATGGCGCCGGCCGCACGCGAGGCGTTCTTCGCCACAGAATCGGCGGCCGTGCAGATGCCATACCTGATCATCGGTGCGGTGGTGCTGCTGTGGGCGATCCTGATCGCGCTGGTGCGTTTCCCCAGCGGCGCGCCGGATGCAGACACCGGCGGTGCGCCCAGGCGCGCACGCTTCAGCGAACTGCTGCGTAATCGCTTGTTCGTGTTTGCGGTGGTCGCGCAGTTCTTTTACGTGGGCGCGCAGGTCGGCATCTGGAGTTATCTGATTCGCTATCTGCAGGATGCCGTGCCTGGCACGCCGGAAAAAACCGCTGCGACCTATCTGACCATCTCGCTGGTGCTGTTCATGGCCGGCCGCTTTATCGGCACCGCGCTGTTGCGTTACCTGGCGCCTGCGAAGCTGTTGGCAAGTTTTGCCGTGATCAATCTGATCTTGTGCGCGGTGGCCATCGCACTACCCGGGTGGACCGGGTTGTATGCGCTGGTGGCGGCGAGCGTGTTCATGTCGGTGATGTTCCCGACCATTTTTGCGCTGGGCCTGGACGGCATGCACGACGATGCCCGCAAGCTGGGCTCGTCCATGCTGGTGATGTCCATCATCGGCGGTGCCTTGCTCACGGCGGTGATGGGCGCGGTGTCGGACATGGCCGGCATCCACTGGGCGATGGTGGTGCCGGGTGCGTGCTTTGCGGTGATCTTGTCGTTCGCGTTGCGCGCCCGCCGCGCGGTGCCCGTCGTTGCAGGAGCCTGAGCATGCCGCGTCTTTGTTATGTGCTTGATATACACGACGATGCGGCGCTGATCGCCGAATACGAGCGCTGGCATCAGCCCACCGAGGTGTGGCCGGAGGTAGTGGCCTCGCTGCAGCAGGCCGGCATTCTGGAATTGGAGATCTTTCGCAGCGGCGACCGGCTGGTGATGCTGATGGAGGTGCGCGAGGACTACGATCCGGCCGCCAAGGCCGCACGCGATGCAGCCGACCCGCGCATCCAGGCGTGGGAGCAGTTGATGTGGCGGTTTCAGAAGCCGCTGCCTGGCAGTAAGCAGGGAGAAAAATGGCGGCAGGCCGGACGGATCTTTGCGCTGGGCGAGGCGATCGCCGCGCAGCGCTAGGCCGCGCCCTCATCCGCCCTGCGGGCACCTTCTCCCGCAGGCGGGAGAAGGGCGTGATCCGGCTCACGTGGGAGAAGGGCGTGATCTGGCGCAGGTGGGAGAAGGATGTGATCTGGCGCATGTGGGAGAAAGGCGTGATTCGGTTTGGCTCGGGCATCTTGGGGATGGACCCATCGCCGGGCATCTGCAGTGCGCCGCGGTCGGCGGTTGGCTTTCCGCGACGTCGGAGACCGATCACCCCGCCGTCCCGGACGAACCACGACTTCCTTCTCCCGCGCGCGGGAGAAGGTGCCCGCAGGGCGGATGAGGTGCCGTAGGCTCAGCCTTTCGCGCTGGCCGCCAGATCCTCCACCCAGAACCGCCCGCCCGGATAGCTGAACTCCGCAATCGAGGCGGCATGCATTTCTGCGGAGAAACCAGCGGCTTCCGGGGCGAGATAGCGGCCGTGCCGGATGCGTACCGGGTCCAGGAAGTGCTGGTGCAGGTGGTCGACGAATTCGATTGCGCGGTCTTCCATCTTGCCGGTGATGGCCACGAAATCGGCCATCGCCAGATGCTGTACCAACTCGCACAGACCCACACCGCCGGCATGCGGGAAGACGCGCACGTTGAACTTGGCGGCCAGCAGCAGGATGGCGAGATTTTCGTTGACCCCGCCCACGCGCGCGGCATCGATCTGGATCAGGTCCACCGCACCGGCCTGCAGCAACTGCTTGAACACCACCCGGTTCTGCGTGTGCTCGCCCGTGGAGACCGGCACCGGAGCGATGCCCTGACGGATGGCGGCATGGCCGAGCACGTCGTCCGGGCTGGTGGGTTCTTCGATCCAGGCGATGTCGAATTCGGCCAGCTGGCGCATCCAGTCGATCGCCGGGCCCACGTCCCAGCGCTGATTGGCATCGACTGCCATGGCGATGTCCGGGCCAATGGCTTCGCGCGCGAGGCGGCAGCGACGAATGTCGTCGCGCACGTTGGCGCCGACCTTGAGCTTGATGGTGCGGAAGCCGTCGGCCACCGCTTCCTTGGCCAGCCGCACCAGCTTCTCGTCCGAGTAGCCGAGCCAGCCGGGCGAGGTGGTGTAGGCGGGGTAGCCTTGCTCAATCAGCGTGGCGATGCGCTGCGCACGCTGCGGCTGCGCAGCGCGCAGGATCGCCAGCGCTTCGTCGCGGGTGAGCGCGTCGGTGAGGTAGCGGAAGTCGATGGTGTCGACCAACTGCTCCGGGCTGAGCTCGGCGATGTAGCGCCACAGCGGCTTTTTCGCCGCGCGTGCGGCCAGGTCCCAGGCGGCGTTGATCACCGCGCCGATCGCCATGTGCATCACGCCCTTCTCCGGGCCCAGCCAGCGCAGCTGCGAGTCGTTGGTGAGCCGGCGCGCGAACGCACCCAGATCGGCAATGACTTCCTCGACCGACAGGCCGACCACATGCTCGGCCAGTGCGGCCACCGCGGCGGTCTGTACGTCGTTACCGCGGCCGATGGTGAACACCAGGCCGTAACCGGCCAGGTCATCGGCCGCATCGGTGCGCAGCACGACGTAGGCCGCCGAGTAATCGGGATCGGGATTCATCGCATCCGACCCATCCAGCTCGCGCGAGGTGGGGAAGCGGACGTCGTGGGTATCGAGGGCGACGATGGTGCTCATGAAAGTCCTGGCGATGGAAGGCGGGAAATAAACCGGATGAAAGAAAAATGGCTGGAATGAAGCGATGAAGAAATACGAAAACGGGGAGCTGCGCTTGAGCCCCTCTCCCACCGGGAGAGGGGTTGGGGTGAGGGTACGAACGCGTAGCGCCGAGTGCGTTGAGGCGCTGCAGTGACTCATGCGTTTGCAACTCAGCCCAATGCATCGATTGCACGACCAACTGTGCGTTGCGATGGACGTGCTACAGCGTTTGGACATTCAATACGGCGACACGCTGGGTAAAACAATGTGCTTGTGCTGCGTCAGTACGCGCGTCGAAATGTCAGACCAAACCACAGACGGCATGAGGTCGAGTTGCGCGACTCCGTGGCTAGGTACCCTCAACCCAACCCCCGCTCCGCGCCCCGGCCCGCGCCGGCAACGCGGGCGCTTCAAGGCACGCGCGCCAATGGCGCGCAAGCTGTGCCTTGGCGCCCCGATGGGAGAGGGGCTTTGCGTTGTCGCGCGATTCGAGTTGCGTGAGTACTTCGGCTTTCGCGCAAGAAAAATTCTTGGAGGTGGACGCAATACACTGCAGTACGACCTCAATTCTTCCACACGTAAAGCCTCAACCCCCATCGCGCGGATGCGCCACGACCGGCTGACGCTGACGACCCAGGCCTTCGATCTCCAGTTCCATCACATCGCCCGGCTTGAGGTAGACCGGCGGCTTCTGGCCCAGGCCCACGCCCGGCGGCGTACCGGTGCTGATCACATCGCCCGGCATCAGCGTCATGTAGCGGCTGATGTGGCTGACCAGCTCGGCCACGCCGAACACCATCGTGCGCGTGCTGCCGTTCTGGTAGCGGTGGCCGTTGACCTCCAGCCACATCGACAGGTTCTGCGGGTCGGCGATTTCGTCGCGGGTGACCAGCCACGGGCCGATCGGGCCGAAGGTGTCCGCGCTCTTGCCCTTGACCCACTGGCCGCCATGTTCGAGCTGGAATTCGCGCTCGGACAGGTCGTTGATCACGGCGTAGCCAGCCACATGGTTCAGCGCTTGCTCCACCGATACATCGCGCGCCACGTCGCCGATCACCACGCCCAGCTCCACTTCCCAGTCGCTCTTCACCGAGCCGCGCGGGATGATCACCGTGTCGTTGGGGCCGCACACCGCCGTGGTGGCTTTCATGAAAAGAATCGGCATCTTGGGCACTTCCATGCCCGATTCGGCGGCGTGGTCGGCGTAGTTCAAGCCAACGCAGATGAATTTACCGATGCGGCCCACCGCAGCACCGTAACGCACCTCGCCTTCGATCAACGGCAGCGTGGCCACATCCAGTGCGCGCAGTTTTTCCAGGCCGGCGGCGGTGATGTGTTCGCCGGCCACATCGTCGATCACACCGCTGAGGTCGCGGATGCGGCCTTGGCGATCGATCAGGCCAGGGCGTTCGTGGCCTTCGGCGCCAATGCGTACGAGTTTCATGCGGTCTTCCTTTGCAGATGAGAAGGGGAGCGGCTAGCAAACCTAGCGCGCATGCATCGGGTGGGTAGGGACGGTGTGCGCATCTCGAGGCGGGCACATGCGACAGATCGCAGCATGCGTCGTTGCCGCACTCAGTTGGACCAGCCGCCATCGATGATGTGGGTCTGGCCGGTGGTGAAGGAGGATTCGTCCGAAGCCAGGTACACCACCAGCTGCGCAATCTCGCGTGGGTCGCCCAGGCGGCCCATCGGCTGGCGGTCGGTGAAGCTCTTCCACACCGCCTGTTCGTCGCCACCCAGGGCCTTGACGCGCTCGCCCAGCGACGGCGTCTTGATGGTGCCCGGGCAGATCGCGTTGCAACGTACGCCCTGCGCCACGTGGTCGGCCGCGATCGCCTTGCTCAGGCCGATCACCGCGGCCTTGGTCACGCCGTACACGAAGCGGTTCGGCACGCCCTTGATGCTGGAAGCCACCGAGGACATGTTGATGATGCTGCCGCGGCCGCGTTCGAGCATGCCCGGCAACACCGCCTTGCAGGTGTAGTACATCGCATCGACGTTGATCGAGAACGAGCGGCGCCACGCCGGCTCGTCGCAGTCGAGAATGCTGCCCTGATGCACGAAGCCGGCGCAGTTGAACAGCACATCGAACGGGCCGTGTGCGGCGATCAATGCGTTGATCGCCGCAGCGTCGGTGACGTCGAGCAGCTGGGTGGTGATGGCATCGGATTCGGCGGCCAGCGCTTGCAAGGCCGCGGCGTCGATGTCGGTGGCGATCACCTGTGCACCGGCGCGTGCGCAGGCCAGCGCGCTTTCGCGCCCGATGCCGGCGCCGGCGGCGGTGATCAGGCAGCGCTTGCCCTGCAGGCGGTTATTGGGAGTGGTGGGAATCGAGACAGTCATACCGATGAGGTTCCGTGGGTGGGGGCCGCCGGCCGTGGCAGACGATAGAACGTGCGTGCGTTGTCGCCGAAGATGGCTGCCGCGTGCTCGGCGGCATGCCGGGTGACGAGTTGCTGGGCGAGCGCGAACCATTGCGCGTAATCGGCGCGCAAGCGCAGCACCGGCCAGTCGCTGCCCCATAGCAGCCGCTGCGCGCCGAAGCGGGCGAGCAGGTGCGCCACATACGGCTCCAGCGCGTCGATGCCAGCGCCGCGCGCGGCTTCGGTCAGCAGCCCGGACAGTTTGCAATGCACATTGGGATGCTGCGCCAGGGCGGCCATGCCGGCGGCCCAGGCAACGAATTCGCCGGCCGCAATCTGCGGTTTGCCGCCGTGATCGAGCACCACGCGCAATGCCGGATGGCGCTTCAAGCGCGCCTGCAGTGCCGGGACGTGCACGGCACGGATCAACGCATCGAAGGCCAGGTCATGCGCCAGCAGCGCATCGAAGGCGGCATCCAGGGCGGGGCTGGCCAGCCAGTGCACGTCGGCGATGTCCTGCACCATCGGGCGCAGGCCCTTGAGCACGCCGCCGCCGGCGCGCACCAGTGCGCCGATGCGTGCAGCGGCATCGGGCGCAGCGAAGTCCACCCAGCCCACCACGCCGGCAATGCGTGCATCGTCGCGGGCCAGCTCGAACAGGTAGCAGGTCTCCGCCTCGGTGGCGGCCGCCTGCACCACCACCACGTGATCGACAGCGGCCGCGTCCAGCGCAGCGCTGACGTCATCGGGGCCGAAGTCGCGGTACAGCGGCGCCAGCTCGGGCGTCAGCCAGTGGTAATCGCCACGGGCCAGGTGCCAGAAATGCAGGTGCGCGTCGACCCGGCTCATGGCGTGGGCAACTCCGCAGCGAGCAGACCCTCATCGCGCAGGCGTTGCCACAATGCGGATGGCACCGGGGCCGCAAGCCGCGTGGCAGCCGAGCGCACTTCGGCCACGCTGCGCATGCCGGCCACCACCGTGGTCACTGCCGGGTGCGCCAGCGGGAACTGCAATGCGGCCGCACCGATATCCACCCCAAACGCCGCGCAGGCCGCGTACAGCCGCTGCGCATGCTGCAGCGTGGCGGTGTCGACCGGGGCGTAGTTATAGGTGGCGCCGGGGCCGCGTGCGTCGCTGAGCAGGCCAGAGCTGTACGGGCCAGCCGACAGGATCGCCACATTGCGTTGCTGCGCCTGCTGCAGCAGCGCGCGCGCGCCGTGCTGTTCCAGCAGGGTGTAGCGGCCGGCCAGCATCACGCAGTCGAGCGGAAAGCGCGGCAACACCTCCAGTGCCACGTCCTGCTCGTTGACGCCCAGCCCGATCGCCCCGCATGCGCCGGCCGCCTTCAGCTCCGCCATCGCCGGCAAGGCCTCCTCCAAGGCCTGGCGCAGGACGTTGGCGTGGTTGTCGCCGTGGGTCAGCGCACCGATGTCGTGCAGCAGCAGCACGTCGATGTAGTCGGTGCCCAGGCGTCCCAGGCTGGAGGCGAACGCGCGCCGCACACCGTCGGCGCTGTAGTCGAACTCGGCACGCCGCCCGGCCACCGCAAAACCATCGCGGCCGGCAGCGGCGTGGGCGTCGTCGTAGACGCAACGGCCAACCTTGGTCGACAACGTGTAGTCCGCGCGCGGCACGCCGGCCAGCCCACGACCCAGGCGCGCTTCGCTCAGCCCGTAGCCGTAATAAGGCGCGGTATCGAAATGACGAATGCCGGCCTCGAACGCGCCTGCGACCGCTGCCAGTGCGTCCGCTTCATCCACTTCCGTATACAGGTTGCCGATCGGGGCAGCACCGAAGCCCAGTGCGGAAAGCTGCACGTCGGTGCCTCCCAGCCGCTGCCGCGCCACGCCGCTCATGCGCGCCGCTCCGCGAGCAGGGCGCATGAGCGGGTGCCTGGAGAATCCGTAGAACAGAAGCTGAGCATTGCAACGTCCACCATCCGGTAGGTGCCGGACTGTTCGCATATGAATATGGCAATCATCAATGAACAGATCACGCTGCAGTGCAGCATCGCCCTGGTCTGGGCGTGCGCATGGTCGGTTAGGCGGGCGGCGCTATGTCGGATTTCGCAGATGGCATGACCAGTTCCTATAACGCCCTGCCTGCGGTTGCGGCATGCAAGCCGGTGCGGCTAGATACCTGCCTTCTTCGACGAAGCTGATGCATGGCAGACACGACACGGCGGGATGTGTTCAAGGGGCTGGCCGCCGGCGCACTGGTCGCGCCGCTGGCGGCTGCGGCCCAGGCGTCGGCGACGCAGCGCGCGGGCACGCCGCAGTGGGCGCGCGGCGTGGAGGGGCAGCGCAAGGCGGATCTGGGCAACGGCACGTATCTCAATCCCATCGTGGCCGGCGATCACCCCGACCCCACCATCCTCAAGGATGGCGACGACTACTACATGACGTTTTCGTCGTTCTTTTCCTACCCGGGCATCGTGCTATGGCATTCCACCGATCTGGTCAACTGGACCCCGATCGGCCCGGCGTTGCATCAGGGACTGGGCACGATCTGGGCGCTGGACCTGTGCAAGCACCACGACCGCTACTACATCTACATCCCGGCCAATCCGGACGACACCGGCTGGTCGATCTTCGTGATCTGGGCCGACGACATCCGCGGGCCGTGGAGCGCACCGATCGATCTGAAGATCGCCGGCTGCATCGATCCCGGTCACGTGGTCGGCGAAGACGGCAAGCGCTATCTGTTCGTCAACGGCATCCGCAAGGTGCGCCTGCGCGATGACGGCCTGGCCACCGACGGGCAGCTGGAACCGGCCTATGCGCCGTGGCGCTATCCCGACCACTGGGTCGTGGAGAATTTCGCGCCCGAAGGCCCCAAGCTGACCTGGCACGATGGGTGGCTGTACCTGGTCACCGCCGTTGGCGGCACTGCCGGGCCGGTGACCGGGCACATGGTCATCGCCGCGCGTTCGCGCTCGGTGCATGGGCCGTGGGAGCATTGCCCGCGCAACCCGCTGGTGCGCACCCAATCGGACCAGGAGCCGTGGTGGTCGCGCGGGCATGCCACGCTGGTGGAAGGGCCGCGCGGCGACTGGTGGATGGTCTATCACGGCTACGAAAACGGCTTTCGCACGCTGGGGCGGCAGACCTTGCTGGAGCCGATCGAGTGGACGGCCGACGGCTGGTTTCGCGCCATTGGCGGCGATCTGTCCAAACCATTGCGCACCCCGGCACGCGTGCCTGCCGGCAGCATGGCGCCGGCGACGGGGTTGGCGTTGTCCGACGATTTCTCCAGCGACAGGTTCGGTACGCAATGGAGCCTGCATGCGCCCAGGCCCGGCGAGCAGGCGCGGGTGCGGCGCGCGAACAAGGCACTGACGCTGGCCTGTGCGGGCAGCTCGCCGATCGACAGCACGCCACTGACCTGCGGCGTGCCCGACCGCGCCTACATGGCAGAGGTGACGCTGGAACTGGTCGGCGATGCCGAAGGCGGCATCGTGTTGTTCTATAACCATAAGGCCTTCGTCGGCATCGGCTTCACTGCCGACACCATGAAAACCTACGAATACTCGGAGGAACTGGTGTGGGCACGCGCGCCCAATACGCATCGGCGCATTCGCGTGCGGCTGACCAACGATCACCAGGTCGTAGGGTTCGAGTATTCGGTCGATGCAGGCCAGCAGTGGGCGCGGCACCCCACCCGCATGGAAGTGTCCGGATTCCATCACAACGTGTTCGGCGGGTTTCTGAGCCTGCAATTGGGCGTGTATGCCGCGCAGCAAGGCGAAGTGGTCTTGCGCGATTTCCGCTATCGCGCGCTGACGTAAGGACGCGGCGCGCCACGCAGCGCTGCAGTCAAACGGCGAGGCCCGGGGAGACCTCGCCGTCAGGCGTAACAGCGACCATCGACGTCGCGCACCGCGTCAACGGGATGCGGACGGCGCGAGGAATCGGAATGTGTATGTGCTACATGCCGATTCCATACGCCGGCCTGCTCCATCTGATAGCGACGCAATCGCTCTATCGATCGCAGTTAACCGCAGCAGTAGCAGACGTTGCCCTGGCCCAGGTCGCCGCCGAATTCCGGACACTCGGCTTTGCAGGCCCATGCACTACACGATTCGACTTTCGGCTGTGCGTTATCGACCGCCATCACCTGGAAGGCACCGAAGCCGGTGCTGGCCAGAAAGGTCGCTGCCATCAACGCACTACGCAAGCTTACCCAACGCTTCTTCATGCATTACTCCTTCACCGTTGCAAAAGCCGCTGGCGCGTCCGTGCGGCGCAAGGCGGCAACGAGGTCCTGCACCCGCTCCGTGGTATCGAAAACGCCAAGATGCGAATGACGCACGCGCCCCTCCCCATCGATGGCCATCAGCAGCGGCACGTTGCGTGCGCGGAACAGCATCAACGCGCGACGATCGGTCAACGTGACCACCGGGAAATCGAAACCGTGCACATGTGCGTAGCGCGCGGCCTGCGCGGTATCGCAATGGCACACGCCCAACAGCTGCGGCCGGCCAGGAAGGTTGGCCTGCAGCTCCCGCGCTGCCCGCAGCACGGTCGGTGCCGAGCGCTGGCAGTACGGGCAGGTGGTGGTAAAGAAGAACAGCACCTGCGCCGGCCCATGCGGCGCACCGAGCAGGTGCCGCCGGCCATCGCCATCGGTCGCTTCGATACGCGGTACGTACATGCCGTCATATGGCGCGCTGATGCGCGTCTGCAGCCACTGCTGCTGCATGCGCAGCTGCCGGTTCTGCCACGCCAGCATCGCAATCAATGCACAGGCCACCAGCAGGCCCATCCAGAGCCAGGGGAAACGTCGCGCCATGCCAGCTCCAAAGCGTCCGTGGTGCTCGAGCCTTGCCCAGGCATCAGCTCATGGTCAATGGTGATATCGACAACTGCGATGTCGCACGGGATGCGGTTGTGGATGCGATCACGCCCCCGCGCTTGGGCTTGTCACTGATGCGTGGTGTCGCGATTGGCATTTGCGCAATCAGTGCATCGTGGGAGCGTGCATGCAGCATCAGCGTGGATGCACAAGCGCACGCAGGGATGGGATGAGGTTGTGAGCGCAGGCGCACGTCAAACCACCCAGTGCGCTGAGCGGGCCCCGCAACAACACCGCCATCAAGGCGAGCGGGAGGATCTGCGGTCGAGGCGCGTCGCCGCCTCGCGTGCGGGCTGATCTGTGGGCGAGGCGGACGCCACCAGCAAGCACGACAGAACCGCAAAAATGTCAGACGCAGCGCGATTGCCGCACGCGTCGCGCGACGCGCTGTCCAACATCCAGCCGTGCCCGCGCGTGGCATGCTGTATGGCCCGGTGCCTGGGTTCCGTGCCGGCCTTACAAGGATCACCTCATGCGCGCAATGGCGTTTTCCGTCCGGCTGTGTGTGCTGGCATTGCTTGCCTGCAGTGCTGCACAGGCCAATGACAGCAGTTTCGGGGACGACAACGGCACCATCCGCCTGCTGCATCAGCCCGACATCAGCATGGATCGCGAAGCGCTGCTGCTCAGCGAGGAACGCGTGCAAGTGGACTATGTGTTCACCAACGCCAGCGAGCGCGACCTGAGCGTGCCGGTAGCCTTCCCGATGCCGCCGATGTACTTCGGAATGGCCGACCACAATGCGCTGACCGATTTCAAACTCTGGGCCGACGGCAACCCGGTTGCCACCACGCGCAAGCTGGTGGTGCTGCTGGATGACGGTAGCGACATCTCCACGGCGTTCGCCGCCACCGGCTGGACCCAGGACGATGTCGCCGCCTTCACCGAATCGGCCACGCGACCGAAGGGGCGCAAGCCGCTGCCCGCGCGCTGGGTCGATGGCGATGGGCAGCCGCGCTTCACGCTCAACGCCTACTTCGTCTGGCAGCAGAAGTTTCCTGCCAAGGCAAGCGTGCAGATCCGTCACACCTACACACCCAGCCTGTCTACCGGCGTCCCGCAGCCCAGCAGTTACCTGCTGGAGTCGTACGCGAAAGACACCTGCATCGAGCCGGCCACCAAAGCCAGCATGCAGCGTCGTGAAGGCAACTACGGGTTGGGATGGGCCAACCTGCGTTATGTGCTCACGACCGGCAAAAACTGGAACGGCCCGATCAAGGACTTCCAGCTGACCATCCGCAAGCAGGCGGCCAGCGACATCCTGAGCCTGTGCTTCGATGGCGAACTGAAAAAGATCGACCCGCTGACCTTCCAGTTCAAACAGGCCAACTTCGTGCCGATGCGCGATCTGAACATCCTGTTCGTGCGCGCACCGGAATGAACCCGACAAGCAGCAAGCGTAGGAGCGCACCCGGGCGCGACGAAGCGTTACCTGCAACGCCCATCACGATCGTAGGCGCCAACGCGCATCGGTTGTCTTCTGCAAATGAAACGCTGCCGAGAACGCGCATCGCGCCCAGGTGCGTTCCTACGTTGGCGCCACGCTGCGTTGCATGGCAAGTCCGTCGATTGCCCACCACCGATGACGGCCGAGGTAGCGGGATCACAGGCAGGAGCGCGCCATGACGCGACCAAGCGTCACCGATCAACCCCAACGCACGCAGACCTACACCTGCACGCGTCAGTCTTCTTCCGGCGGCGGCAGCACGATGCCGTCGGCATCGATGGCGAGCTTGCCGGCCATCAGCACTGCCTGGGTGCGATTGGTGACGCCGAGCTTGCGCAAGATCGCGGTGACATGCGCCTTGATGGTGGCTTCGGACACGCCCAGGTCGTAGGCGATCTGTTTGTTGAGGCGTCCAGCGCCCAGCATCTGCAGCACGCGAAATTGCTGTGGCGTGAGATCGCGCAGACGCTGGCCAACCTCGCGTTCCTCGCTGTCGGTGGGCGGCAGGTTTTGCGCTTCGGCCGGGATCCAGCGCTCGCCATCGAGCACGGTGGCCAGCGCCCGCCCGATGGTGTCCGAATCGGCGGATTTGGGAATGAAGCCGAACGCGCCGTGGTCGATCGCGCGCCGCATCACGGTGGGTTCTTCGCGTGCGGAGACCACCACCACCGGCAACTGCGGATGCAGCGAGCGCATGTGCACCAACGCGCTGAACCCCTGTGCGCCGGGCATGTTGAGATCCATCAGCAACAGATCGGCGTCCGGCTGCGCATCGGCCAGGCTATACAGCGCATCCACGTTATCGGCTTCGAACAGTTCTACCCCCGGCATCACACGCTGCACCGCCCCGCGCAAGGCTTCGCGGAACAGGGGATGGTCGTCGGCGATTAGCAGGGTGGTCATGGTGGGGCCGGGAATCGGGAATCGGGAGTGGGGAATCGGGAATCGCAAAATCAAACGCGAGGCCAGAAGCAGGCAAGCAAGCAACAACTAACGAAGGCACAGACAGCAAACGACAGCAAAAGAAGATAAGAACGAACTGAGTGGGACGGCGTTGAAGGAAATCAGTTGATGCCGATGGCAGCGCAGAGAGGAGATTCGCTTCCAACCAATCCCCATCCCAATTGCACTATCAGCAACCAGGGAATCGCTCTACCGATTCCCTGCTCCCGATTCCCCATTCCCAGCGCGTCAGCGCGCCAGACGCTCATTGACCAGCGAATCCACCACCGACGGATCTGCCAGCGTGGAGGTATCGCCCAACTGGTCAGGGGCGTTTTCGGCGATCTTGCGCAGGATGCGGCGCATGATCTTGCCCGAGCGGGTCTTGGGCAGGCCGGGCGCCCACTGCAGGTGATCGGGCGAGGCGATCGGGCCGATCTCCTTGCGCACCCAGCTGACCAATTCCTTGTGCAGGTCCTCGCTCGGGGTCTGCCCCGCGATCAGGGTGACGTAGGCATAGATGCCCTGGCCCTTGACGTCATGCGGGAAGCCCACCACGGCCGCTTCGGCGACCTTGGGGTGCGAGACCAGCGCGCTTTCCACTTCGGCGGTGCCGATGCGGTGCCCGGAGACGTTGATCACATCGTCCACGCGGCCGGTGATCCAGTAGTAGCCGTCGGCATCGCGGCGGCAGCCGTCGCCGGTGAAGTAGCTGCCCGGATAGGTGCGGAAGTAGGTGTCGATGAAACGCTGGTGGTCGCCATACACGCTACGCATCTGGCCCGGCCAGGAATCGAGCAGCACCAGGTTGCCTTCGGTGGCGCCTTCCAGAATCTTGCCTTCGGCATCGACCAGCGCCGGCTGCACGCCGAAGAACGGCAAGGTGGCCGAGCCCGGCTTGAGATCGACCGCGCCGGCCAGCGGCGAGATCAGGATGCCGCCGGTTTCGGTCTGCCACCACGTGTCCACGATCGGGCAACGGCTGTCGCCGACCACCTCGTAATACCAGCGCCAGGCTTCCGGATTGATCGGCTCGCCGACGCTGCCGAGCAGGCGCAGGCTCTTGCGCGAGGTCTTTTTGACCGGGTCCGCACCGTCGCGCATCAACGCGCGAATCGCAGTAGGTGCGGTGTAGAAGATGGTGACCTGATGCTTGTCGATCACTTCCCAGAAGCGCGACACGTTCGGGTAATTGGGCACACCTTCGAACATCACCGCGGTGGCGCCATTGGCGAGCGGGCCGTAGACGATGTAGCTGTGGCCAGTGACCCAGCCCACGTCCGCAGTGCACCAATAGATGTCGTCCTCGCGCAGGTCGAACACTACTTCATGCGTGTAACTGGCAAACAACAGATAGCCGGCGGTGGTGTGCAGCACGCCCTTGGGTTTGCCGGTGGAGCCGGAGGTGTAGAGGATGAAGAGCGGGTCTTCGGCGTTCATGCGCTCGGGTTCGCACGCGGCCGGCTGGCCGTCGACCACATCATGGAACCAGCGGTCGCGCGGTGCCTGCATCTCCACTGCGCCGCCGGTATGACGCACCACCAGCACGGTTTCCACCGTATTGGTGCCGGGAATCTTCAGCGCTGCATCGACATTGGCCTTGAGCGGAATCTTCTTGCCGCCACGCAGGCCTTCGTCGGCGGTGATGATCAGCTTGCTCTGGCAATCGATCACGCGGTCGGCGATCGAGTTGGCGGCAAAGCCGCCGAACACCACCGAGTGCACCGCACCGATGCGCGCGCAGGCGAGCATGGCCACGGCAGCATCGACGATCATCGGCAGATAGATGGTGACCCGGTCGCCCTTCTTGACGCCCAGGTTGCGCAGCGCATTGCCCAGCTTGCAGACGCGCTCGTACAACTCGCGGTAGGTCACCGGGTACGACGCTGCGTCCGGGCTGTCGGGTTCGAACAGCAGCGCGGTCTTGTCGCCGCGCGTGGCCAGCTGGCGGTCCAGGCAGTTGACGCTGGCATTGAGCTCGCCATCGCCGAACCAGCGGATATGGAAGTCGTCCAGCGCGTAGCTGACGTCCTTGATCTGGGTGGGTTGCTTGAACCACTCGAGCCGCTGCGCGGCCTTGCCCCAGAACTGCTCGGGGTGTTGGATCGATTCGCGGTACAGCGCGGCGTACTGCTCGCGCGTCACGCGCGCATCGGCGGCGAACGCGGGATCGACGGGATAAACATCAGCCATGGCACCCTCACTTGCGATGAACTTGTCGGAAGAGGGCGTTGCGGCTGCCCTCGGTAGACAATCAGTGTGCCGCATCCATTCTGTCCCGGCGGTCAACGGCGCCTTAGACCATGGTCGTAACCGGGGTGAGTGCGCCAACGCACATGCCAGGCGTGCTGCGGTGCGACCATCGGTCATCTTGCGGAATGCTGCGTTGCAGCTACGACCAAAGGCGAATAGGCTCCGAAGCGCGGACTGCCTCACGCTCCGCACAGCATCGCCATCAAGCGCGAGGCCTTCATTGGGGAGAGGGTTCATGAGACACCGTACTGCACCGCTGGTGCGCCATCCGTTGGCGGCTGCCTTGTTTGTGGCCAGCATCCTGCCAGGCGTGGCGTTCGCGCAAACGGCCAAGGAAAAGGCGCTGGAAGCGCGCATTGTCGAGCTCGAGCGTCAGGTCCAGCTGTTGGTCTCTGCGCAGCAACAACAGCAGGGCCAGATCGCCCAGACGCAGACCCAGGTGACCGAGGTGCGTGCCGCGCAGGCGCAGGCACCGGCCGCGCCTGCGGTACCGGCGGGCAAGCGACCGATCCAGCTGACCAGCATCACACCGAACGCAGCGGCGGGGACAACGTTCCGTTACGGTGGTTTCATCAAGGCCGACTTCATGACCACCCGGACCTCCGACGGCGCATTGCCTGAAGGTGCGGTGGGGCGTTACCTGTACATCCCGACCCAGACGCCGGTCGGTGGCCAGGCCTCGAGCACCGACACCGACTTCCATGCCAAGTTCTCGCGCTTCAACCTGGGCGTGGACACGGTTACCGAGAACGGCGACAAGATCACCGGCTTCATCGAACTGGATTTCTTCGGCAACGCGCTGGCCAACCAGGTCAACAATCTGTACGGCGGCACCTTGCGCCACGCCTACGTGAGCTGGAACAACTGGCTGGCCGGCCAGACCTGGTCCAACTTCATCGATTCCACGATCCTGCCCGAGGCCGCCGACATCGTCGGACCGACCGACGGTGCGTTGTTCAGCCGTCAGACCCAGATCCGCTACACCCGCGGCGCCTTCAGCGTGTCGGCCGAAAACCCCGAGACGCTGACCACCCCGTACCAGGGCGGCAACACCATCCTGGCCTCGGATCACGGTGCGATGCCGGACCTGACCGCGCGTTACAACTGGAAGGGCACCTGGGGCACGTTCGGGCTGTCGGCCATTGCGCGTCAGTACCGCACCCGCAGCGCGCTGACCAACGACACCGACTTCGGCGGCGCCATCGCCGGCGGCGGTCGCTGGATCATCAACTCCAAAAACGATCTGCGTTACCAGCTCAGCTACGGCGAGGGCCTGGGACGCTATCTGGGCCTGGGTAACGGCTCGGATGTGGAGATCGACATCGACGGCAATATCCAGACCGTCACCACGGTCGCCGGTTGGGTGGCGTGGCGCCACGACTACAACGCCAAGCTGCGCAGCACCCTCATGTACTCGCGCGTGAATTACGACCATTCGCTGGCCAATACCGGTGGGCTCGCCAGCAAGTCCCAGCAAAGCGTTCGCGCCAACGTGTTCTATTCGCCGTTGCCGAAGGTGGATGTCGGCGCCGAGCTGATGTACGGCCGTCGCGAAGCCGAAAATGGCGACAGCGGCGACATCTCGCGGTTGCAGTTCACCACCAAGTACAGCTTCTAGCGTTCTGCCACTGGCGGCCTGCTCCACTGCGGTGGAGCGGGCATCGCCGCCTTATGTCTTACCAGCGCTCTATCAGGAGACAGACCATGACCGTCTCGAATGACGCGTTGATCGCCAAGATCGATGCCAATCCGAAGTACCACGCACTCAAGCGTCAGCGCAACACGCTGGGCTGGACGCTTACCGTACTGATGTTGCTGGCCTATTACGGCTACATCGGCCTGATTGCCTTCGACAAGGAATTCCTCGCCAAGCCGATCGGTGCCGGCGTGACCTCGATCGGCATCCCGATCGCGATCGGGGTGATGGTATTCACCATCGTCATCACCGCCATCTACGTGCGTCGCGCCAACAGCACCTACGACCAGCTGACCGCGCAGATCCTGGAGGAAGCCCGCAAATGAGCAAGATTTCGCGCCTTCTCCTGATTCTGGCCGGCCTGATGCCCGCCGGCATCGCACTGGCAGCCGGCGGCGACCTGGGTCAGGTCGACAAGCAGCCCACCAACTGGGTGGCGATCGGCATGTTCGGCTTCTTCGTGCTGGCCACCCTGTGGATCACCAAATGGGCAGCGGCCAAGACCAAGTCGGCCGCTGACTTCTATACCGCTGGCGGTGGCATCACCGGTTTCCAGAACGGCCTGGCGATCGCAGGCGACTTCATGTCGGCGGCCTCGTTCCTGGGCATCACCGCTGCGGTGATGGCCAACGGCTACGACGGCCTGATCTATGCGATCGGTTTTCTGGTGGGCTGGCCGATCCTGACCTTCCTGATGGCCGAACGCCTGCGCAACCTCGGCAAGTACACGTTTGCCGACGTGGCCGGTTACCGCTTCGCGCCGACGGCGATCCGCAGCTTTGCGGCGTCGGGCACGTTGGTGGTGGTGCTGTTCTATCTGATCGCACAGATGGTCGGTGCCGGTGCGCTGATCAAGTTGCTGTTCGGCCTGGACTACTGGGTGGCGGTGACCCTGGTCGGCGTGCTGATGATGATCTACGTGTTGTTCGGCGGCATGACCGCAACGACCTGGGTGCAGATCATCAAGGCCGTGCTGCTGCTGACCGGCGTGACCTTCATGGCCGTGGCGATCATGTGGCATTTCAACTTCAGCTTCGAGGCGCTGTTTGCCGAAGGCGTGCGGGTCAAAACCGCGGTCGCGGCCAGCGGTGGCGCTTCGCCCGAGGATGCGGCAAAAGCAGGCCTGTCGATCATGGGACCGGGCGGTTTCGTCAAGGACCCGATTTCGGCGATTTCCTTCGGCATGGCGCTGATGTTCGGTACCGCCGGCCTGCCGCACATCCTGATGCGCTTCTTCACCGTTCCCGATGCCAAGCAGGCGCGTAAGTCGGTGCTGTGGGCCACCACCTGGATCGGCTACTTCTACATCCTGATCTTCATCATCGGCTTCGGTGCGATCGCACTGGTGCTGACCAACCCGCAGTTCGCCGATGTTGCCACCGGCACCATCCATGGCGGCAAGGGTGCGGCCAACATGGCGGCGGTGCTGGTCGGTAACGCCGTGGGCGGCAACGTGTTCATGGGCTTCATCTCGGCAGTGGCCTTCGCCACCATCCTGGCGGTGGTGGCGGGCCTGACCCTGTCCGGCGCCTCGGCGGTGTCGCATGACCTGTACGCCACGGTGATCAAGAAGGGCAACCCGGCGCCGGGCTCGGAGCTCAAGGTCTCGCGTGCCACCACCCTGGTGCTGGGCGTGATCGCGGTGCTGCTGGGCATCGTGTTCGAGAAGCAGAATGTGGCCTTCATGGTGTCGCTGGCGTTCGCCATCGCGGCCTCGGCCAACTTCCCGGTGCTGATCCTGTCGTTGTTGTGGAAGAACTGCACCACCCGTGGCGCAGTGATCGGCGGTTTCCTCGGCCTGATCTCTTCGCTGGTGCTGACGATCCTGTCGCCATCGGTGTGGGTGGACACGCTGGGCAACGCGGCCGGCTCGGCGCCGTTCCCGTACACCTCGCCGGCGCTGTTCTCGATGACGATTGGCTTTGTGGGCATCTGGTTGTTCTCCGTGCTGGATCGCAGCCCGCAGGCAGCCAACGAACGCGCCGCCTTCAAGGCGCAGCAGATCCGTGCCGAAACCGGCCTGGGTGCCAGTGGTGCGTCCGGTCACTGATCGACCAGCGTCATTGTTGGTGTGATCGCAGACGCCGGCCCAGTGCCGGCGTTTTGCGTTTGGGCGAGGCGGCTTCGTTGGTGATGCTTCAGCCGGACGATCGCGCGACGGTACCGACGCGGTCCTGGCCCGCGCAGCCGCGCCTTCGTCGTGATGCCCGAGCACGGGTGCGCTGCACCGTGTAGGCCGCGCGCATCGTGCCGCTTCTGCCACCTGGTCTTCGCATTCTTTTTGCTGAGAAACGCCAGACACTCGGCATTGCATGCCCATGTTCGACATGTCGTTCGCTGCGTGCGCCATCGCTGCGTGTTGGTAGCAAACCGCCATCTGCCCGCAGAAATTAAGTCATCGAAAGTGACTAAGTTTCCCGCCGAGTCGACCGCCGATCACGGCCGGCTCGCCCTCGCTCACCGTCTTTGGTCGGTCGAGTGAGGGCGCGGTCCGGCGAATGCATCGATGGTGTCGACCCATCGGTCCTCGTCACTGGTGCTGCACCTTCCTTCCTTCCTTCTGGATACGAGAGACATGACGACTTCTTGTAAGACCCATCCGCTGGCCCGTGCATGCAGGCTCGTTGGAACGCTTGCGCTATTGGCAGCCCTGCCACAGTTGGCGATGGCAGCCTGTAACGACTCCACCGCAAATAAAATGGATGCCATCCTGTTCAATGGCGCCGACAAGACCACGGTTCTGGCGCATCGCGGCCTATGGGGGAAATACGCCGGGATCGCCGATCTGCCGGAGAACTCGCGCGGCGCGTTGCAGGCTGCCAACGACCAGTGCATGGATGGCGTGGAGTTGGACGTCAAGCTCACCAGCGACGGTGTGCCGGTCCTGTTGCACGACTACAACCTTGGCCGTACCACCACGGTGTGGCAGCAGCACCCCGGCGTCAAATACGACCCCATCACCAACCAGGGCGTGAACCCATCAGTCCTGGTGACGCCCTGGTCGCAGGTCAGCGCGCTCTTTCTGTTGAGCCCGGACCGCACCACCATTACCGGCTATCACGTGCCGCGCGTCGATGACGTGTTCGCCTATTACAAGCAGCACAACCTGCGCACTCCGATGGTGTTCGACATCAAGGATGCGGCGACGGTACGGGCCGTCCGCAGGGCAGCCGAAGGCGCGTTCGGGGTGGCGTCCGGCAGCTATGTCGCCGCCAAGGTCAATGCAACGCTATACACCAGTCGCGATGCCTACCGTGCCGACGGTAGCGGCATGGTCGGCATTCCGGTGTTCACCACCAACATGCTCGGCAAGATCAACGTGCGCCAGACGATCTCGGCGTGGATGAACGACGGCCAGCAGACGATGGAGATCAACGTCAAGCAGCTCGGTGGCTTGTTGCAAAGCGATGCCGACTTCATTCGTGAGCGCGGTTATCGCGTCGGCGTATTCCAGGCCATTCCCGACGGTCCGTATGCCGGCAAGTTCTATCAGAACAGCGGCGCGTGCTGCTACGCCTTGTCGGACCTGTATTTCTCCTACTCCGGTGGCCGCGACACCGCCGACAATCGCGGCAGTCTGGATTTCATTACGCGCGACGAGGACTTTCGCCTGATCACCACCGATGACCCGAAGGGCGCCATCGCTTATCTGCGTGCGCGCGGCAAGCACGAATAATGGATGCATCTGGTTGGCCCACGGGCCGAACCCGACGGCGGCGCTGACCGCCGTCGGTTCTTGTCTAACGGAGGTTGTCTCATGGTTTCCCCACGTGTGTTGCCTGCCGCGCTAGCGGCGAGCCTGATCTTCTGCGTGGCAGCGGCGCAGGCCGCCACTGCCGCATCCGATGTCCGCAGCAACCAGGCAACGGTGCTGCAGATCGGCAAACAATCGCTCGATGCGCAGGAGTACCGCGCGCTTGCGCTGGCCGGCTTGCCACAGGATTTCAATCCGGCCAGTGCGGCCGACCCGGAATGTGTGCGCGAATTCGCCGATCGCCTGTTGCTGGTGGAGCAGGCCCGGCGTGCGCATTTGCAGGACGACCCGGTCGTGGCCGCGCGTATACGTCAGGCGACCGATGCGATCCTGGCCAAGGCCGTGCAGACGCGTGCGCGCGAAAGCGCGCAGATCGATGCTGCGCAGATCAAGGCGCAATTCGATGCGCATCCACACGATTACGATGAAGTGCACTTGAGCCATGTGTTCGTGGCGTTGAAGCCGCAGGGCGAGGCGCGGCGTGGGACGCCCCTGACCGATGCTCAGGCGCTTGCCCGGGCGCAGCGCCTCAAGCAACAGCTGGAGTCCGGCACACCGTTTGCCGAACTGGCGATGCGGCAGTCCGACGATGCCAGTACTGCGGCCGAGGGCGGCGAACTGTCGCCGATGTTTCTGCGCAATGTGGCGGACGCGTTTGTCGCGCCGGTGCAGGACCTGGCGGTGGGGCAGGTGTCGGTGCCGGTACGTGGCCCGGAGGGTTACCACCTGATCCGTGTCGATGCGCGGCGACCGGCAACCCTGGACAGCGCACGCGGACAGATCGAGGTGCAATTGCGCGACCAGGCGGCTGCCAACGCATTGGAGCAATTGCGTCAGGCCAATCCGGTGCGCTTCGATCGCGCCGCGCTGGAAGCGGCGCTGCGTTGAGGCGCCGGGCGCGATGACACGCCGACTGCAAACGACGCATGGGGCAGGCGATCGATCGACCTGGCCATGGCCGGGCACGGTTGCTGCGATCGTGCTGATGCTGGCGTTTACATGGTCGCTGCACGCGTTGCACGCACCGGACGCGCAGCGCATCCAGGATCGACCCATGACGCCAAGCGCGCCATCGGGCGCCGCCCGATCGCGCCAGCCATCCAACAGCGCATCGCCCAGCTTGTTCGATACCGCCATGCAGCAACTCGCCTGCCGCGAACGCCAGCACGAACAGGCTGCGCAGATCGCGCGCGGTGCGGTGAGTGTTGCAGGATTGTCTGGTCGTGCCGGATGCGTGGCAGACACGCCCTTGCAGATCGAGGCGATGCTACGTACAGCTGCCGCGCGTGGCGATGTGGATGCCCAGCGCTATCTGCTGGCGCAACATGCGGCCGACCTGATGCAGCGTGCCGTGGCCGCTGCGCCTGCAGGCACGCAGCCGACGTTGTCGCCGGATGCGGAGCGCGAGGTGGCTGTCATCGTGAGCGACCTGGAAGCGCTGGCATTGGCAGGTCACCGCGATGCCATCGCTACCTTGGCGCAAGTGGTGGAATCGCCTCTGCTGCATGCGCCCGACCCGGTCTATGCGGCCGCGTGGCGACTGGCAGCACGCCAGCCGCCGGGGCAGCCGCTGGATGCAACTGCGCCGCTGCAGGCCGAAGAGGAGGTGTTGGACGCGCTGACCCAACAGCAGCAGCAACAGGCACGAAGTTTGGCCGTGGAGCTGTTCGACGATTGCTGCCGCCATCTGCGGCAACTAGGAGATGACAGCACCGCTTCGGCTCACCAGAGTGCGCATCTGTCTTCGCCGCAAGAACGCTAGCCGCGCCTGCCATGCGTGGCAGCGCCTCGCTCAACCGAAATAACGCGCCTTCAACGGCAAGGTGGCCGCGCCAAGCGCGCAGGCATCGGTAGGTGCTTCGGCCGGGAGCAGTACCGGCAGGCGCGCCTGCTCGCCGCGTGGCAGGGAGGCGATCTGCACTGCGGCGATCAGGCGTTGCGCCAGATCGCCCGGCAGGCGACCGCCGAATACGATGGCGTCGGGGTCGCACACGGCAGTGATGGCCGAGACGATCAACGCGATCCCCGGTGCGCTGCGGGCAATCCAGCGCTCGATCGCCGGCCAGGCCGGATCGTAGGCCGCCAGCAGGCTGCGTACATCGGCAAACGCCAGGCCGTCTTCGGCCAGCAGTTCGCGCAGCAATTCCAGGGTGGCCCGTTCCAGCTGCCGCGCCGGCAAAATGTCGGCGAACGCGCCGGCGTTGCCACGTGCCCCCCGCATCACCTGGCCGTCGATAACCAGGCCGCCGCCCAGGCCGTACCCCACGGACAGATAGGCAAAGTCGCGATGGCGCTGGCCAACGCCCAGCATCGCTTCGCCGGCGGCGGCAACGCTGCCGTCGTTATCCATCCAGACCGGTTGCCCGAACGCCTCTGCCAGCCACGGACACAGTGCGATCTGGCCCAGGGCGCGCAGCGGTTCGGGCGGATGGATGAAGGCATCCTCGCCGGTGAAGAACCCGCCCAGCGCCACGCCGATGCCCAGGCGTGCGCCGGCCGTGTCCACACGTGCCAGCAGCGCCGCATCGGCGGCCTGCAGTTGGGTGAGCACCCCGTACAAGGTGGTGTCGGTCAGCCCGACCTCGCTGCAGGCGAGCACGGCGCCGGAAAAATCCACCAGCGCCAGGGTCAGCGCATCGGTGGCGATGGAGATACCCAGCGTGTGCCCATGCGCCGGATTCAGCGACACCGCCACCCCGGGCTTGCCACGTCCGTGGCGCGTCACCGCCTCGCCCATTTGCACCATGCCGCGCGCGTGCAGACCTTCGATCAGGCGCACCGCGGTCTGCACGGTCAGCCCGGTACCACGGCTGAGGTCGGCACGGGTGAGCACGCCGGCCAGACGCAGGCGGTCGAGCATGTCGCGCTCGTTGAGGCTCAGACTGGGGAAGGCAGGCGATTGCGGTGGCAACGCGACTGCAGCGGATGACGACATGGCCAGCGGTGTCATAGGGGTCGGGCTAGCTTACCTACTTCGACCGATCGGATTGCTTCACGGTAAGTGATTGAATTGATGGTACCTGTCCGGTACAGGTACCCGCCTCGTGCCCTGGCTCACAGGCGTCGGTCGCACGACCGGCAGGGCCTGCGCGTCGGTGCTTGCCCCTCGCTGCCGTTCGGCGGCAAGCGCGTCAGTTGCGCTGATCCGGTACGCCAGCTCATGGGGCGGCACCGATGACGCAGGTGCCAGGACGGTGCACGTGCCTCCCCAAATACACACCTGCAGCGCGCGTCGGAATGCCTCAGCGCGGGGACGCATGGCTCACCGTCCTGAGTGCGACACATGGCGCGGTACCATTGGTGGTTTGAACCACGGTCCGCGCCATGAAGATTGCCTCCTGGAACGTCAACTCGCTCAATGTGCGCCTGCCGCACCTGCAACAGTGGCTCGCTGCGTTTGCGCCGGATGTGGTGGGCATCCAGGAAACCAAGCTGGAAGACCACAAGTTCCCCGATGCAGCGCTGGCGGCACTGGGCTACCGCAGCGTGTTCTGCGGGCAGAAAACCTACAACGGCGTGGCGATCCTGTCGCGCTCGCCGGCAATTGATGTGCAGATGGGCATCCCTGGGCTGGACGATGTGCAGCAGCGCGTCATCGCTGCCACTGTCGATGGCGTGCGCATCATCAACCTGTACGTGGTCAACGGCCAGGACGTGGGCACCGACAAGTACGCCTACAAACTGCGCTGGCTCGCCGCAGCGCACGACTGGATCGCGCAGGAGCTGCAGCGGTATCCGCAGCTGGTGGTGCTGGGCGACTTCAACATCGCACCGGATGCGCGCGACGTGCACGATGCAACGGTGTGGAACGAGCACCACATCCTCACCTCGACCGACGAACGTGCCGCGTTGGACAAACTGCTGGCGCTGGGCTTGCACGACGCCTTCCGGTTGCACAACCAGGACGCCGACCACTTCAGTTGGTGGGATTACCGCCAGGCCGGTTTCCGCCGCAATCTGGGCCTGCGTATCGACCTGACGCTGGTGTCGGATGCCTTGCGCACGCGCGCGGTGGAATCGGGCATCGACCGCGAGCCGCGGACCTGGGAGCGCCCCAGTGACCATGCACCGGCGTGGGTGCGGCTGGCGGAGGTCGGCGCATGAGCGAGCGGCATCTGCGTCGTAGCACGCACAAGGTGGGCGATGTCACGCTGGGGCCGGTGCATCGCCTGAGTTGCCACTGCGGTGCAGTGCAAATCGATCTGGATCTGCCGCATGGCCTGCTCGATCCACGCCGCTGCGATTGCTCGATGTGCCGCCGGCGCGGCGCCATCGTCGCGTCAGTCACCCTCGATGGCCTGCATGTCGTGCAGGGCGAAGACGTGCTGCAGCTGTATCAGTTCAATACGCAGACGGCAGCGCATTATTTCTGCGGCGTGTGCGGCATCTATACGCATCACCGGCGCCGCTCCAATCCCAACGAATACGGCTATAACGTCGGCTGCCTGGAAGGCGTCAATCCGTATGCCTTGAACATTGCCGTGCCGGTGGAAGACGGCGTGCACCATCCGGCCGATCGCATTGCCGCCAAAGGCTGAGACGACAACGCCCGGGCAGGCCCGGGCGTTGCGTGATGCGACAGCTGTGAGGCGATGCGTTAGCGCAGGCGGCCGCGGGTCACCAGGTTGACGATGGCCAGCAAAATCACCGCACCCACCAGCGACCACACGAAGGTCCATAGCGTAATGGCCTGGTTGATGCCGCCACCAAACAGGAAACCGGCGATCAGCGCGCCCACGATGCCTACCACCACGTTGAGGATGATGCCCTGCTGCGCGTCGCGGCGCATGATGATGCTGGCCAGCCAACCCACGATGCCGCCGACGATCAACCAGATGATGATGCCCATGTTGCCGATCTCCTTGTTCGCGTGCACCGGAAGTGGTGCATGGGCGCCATTCAACGCAGCCGCACGTGAAGCAGCTGTCGAACGCGATGGACGGTGTGGCCGACTGTTCGGTTTGGTGCACGGCGCGTGACAGTGCATGCGAGCTGGCGGGTTGGCCCGGTGCAGCTATGGCTATGCCCGCACCGCCCCGGCGAACGTGGCGAGCCGCAGGCGCGTCAGCTGCTCGGCCCGACGTTGGGTATCGACCCGGCGTCGGTGCCATTGCAGCGCGATGCACGCGGGCGTCCCTCGTTGCAGCCGGCGCTGCCCGACCGCGATACCGGCTGGAGCCATAGCGGCGAGTACCTGCTGGTGGGGCTGGGCGAAGGCGTGCGACTGGGCGTGGATCTGGAGCGCATTCGTGCGCGTCCACGTGTGCTGGAGATCGCGCAACGCTTCTTTCATCCCGACGAAATCGCCTTGCTCGCTGCGCTAGCGCCGGACGCACAACACGCGTTGTTCTTTCGGCTGTGGTGCGCCAAGGAAGCCTTGCTCAAGGCCCATGGGCATGGCCTGTCGTTCGGCTTGCACCGGCTGGCATATGCGCTCGCGCCCGACGGCGCGCTGCACCTGCAGTGGTGCGATCCGGAACTTGGCCAGGCCGCGCAGTGGCAGCTGCACGAATGGTGGGCGGCACCGGAATGCCGCGCGGCGCTGGCGTTCTATCCGTTGCCGGCGCGTAACCGGTCCGCTGCGTGTGCGTCTACGTCACCCCGTGCGGCAGAATCGGTTGACGGAACTGCGCCACCCCATCCAGGTCGCGCAGCGTCACAGTGAGCACGCCGCTGCGGCCGTCGATGTCCACTTCGCCAAAGAACTGGTAGCCGGCCAGCGGCGAGGTGTTGGGCGCAGGTGGCGCTTTTTGAAACACCACGCTCGGGCCGAACGTGGCATCCAGTGCATTGGGCCCGAAACTGCCGGCATTGAGCGGGCCGCCGACAAATTCCCAGAACGGTTCGAACTGCTGAAACGCTGCGCGATCGGGGTGGTAGTAGTGTGCCGCGCAGTAATGCACGTCGGCGGTGAGCCACACCGTATTGCGGATGCGTGCGCGGCTGATGAAGCGCAACAGCGTGGCGATTTCCTGTTCGCGGCCACGCGGCACGCCGGGGTCGCCATTGGCGATCGCTTCCCAGCGCGGGCGCCCGTTCGCATCTTCGCCATCGGGCACCTGCAGGCCGATCGGCATGTCGGCAGCAATCACCTTCCATTGCGCACGCGAGCCGGCCAGTTCGCGTTGCAACCACGCCAATTGCTCCGGCCCGAGAAACGCGGCATCGGGGCCGGGCTGCGGTTGCAGGTTGTCGCTGTTGGCGCCGCGGTCACTACGCATGTCCAGCACGAACACATCCAGCAAGGGGCCATAGGCAATCTTGCGGTAGATGCGCCCGTTGCCATCGGCGCGCATGCCGCGCATCGGCGCATATTCCAGGAAGGCCTGGCGGGCGCGCCTGGCCAGCACGTCGATGTCGCGCACCTGGTAGCGCGCATCCAGTTGCTTGCCGGGCGACCAATTGTTGGTGGTTTCATGGTCGTCCCATTGCCAGAGCTGCGACACCTCTGCGTTGAAGCGGCGCACGTGCTCATCGAGCAGGTTGTAACGATAGTTGCCGCGAAATTCGTCCAGCGTTTCGGCCACCTTGCTTTTGGCCGCCGTGGTGAGATTGCGCCAGCGCTTGCCGTCTTCCACCGTCAGCTCGGCGGGGATCGGGCTGTCGGCGTAGATGGTATCGCCGCTGTGCAGGAAGAAATCCGGATTGCGCTCGCGCATCGCGCTGTAGATACGCATGCCGCCGATGTCCGGGTTGATGCCGAAGCCCTGGCCGACCGTGTCGCCGCTCCAGACAAAGCGCACATCGTCGCGCGCCTGCGGTGCACTGCGCAGATGGCCGTGGACGGGCGCGCTCAACACGCCGCTGTCGGCATCTTCGAAGCGCACGCGATAGAAGATGTCCTGGTCGCGCGGCAGGCCGCTCAGGTCCGCACGTGCGGTGAAGTCGTGCGCCGCCGACGCGATCGTGCCGTCCACGCGCCGCGCCTGACGCAGGCTTGGACGCGTGTCCCATTCCACCCGCAACCGCGCCGGGCGATCGGCACGGCTCCACAGCATCGCGCGGTCGTCCAGCACATCGCCGCTCTGCACGCCGTCGGTGATGGTGGGTCGTCCTGACGGCGCGGCCAGGCTGCGCGTGGGCCAACCGGCAGTGGCCGGCAGCAACACACCGGCACCCAAGCCTTGCAGGACGCGGCGACGGGCGGGATCGGAGGCGGTCATGCGTGTCCTTCAGGCAGCTGCGGCTGCATGCAGGTGTAGCGCCGCCGTCTTACCGCTACGTGTCCGTGACCACGCCTGGCCGCGTTAACGCGATGGGCCGCACAGTGCGCCGCAATCAGGGATGCCGCGCGCCGCATCTCGGGGGCAGTGCGTCCGCCGCTGCCGCAATGGATCACGCCTCCACTGCGCCGGGCCTGCCGTCCTCCACCACGAAGCGCTTGGTGGTCGACACCGTGGCGTTGCGGTCGCGCCGATCGGAGATGCCCTGCAGCCGCGTTTCCATCCGGCCCGGCGTGAGCGTCACCGACACATAGCCGCGCGTTTGCCCGTCCACGTAATGCACGTGCGGGTTGGCTGCCATGGTCGCATGCAGTTCGTCGTTGCTCTGGCCGTCGGAGGTGATCGAAGTGCCGACGAATTCGGTGGCCAGCGTTGCCGACGCGTCGTCGGCCGGATCGGCCTTCAGGTCGGTGACCCAGTACGAGTGGATGTCGCCGCCCCAGAACACCGGGTTGCGCAGGCGCGTCTTTGCAATCGCATCGAGCATGCGTTCGCGCGTGGCCGGGTAGCCGTCCCAACCGTCGGTCCAGTGCCCGACCACGCCGTCGCGCCCCGCCTGTCGCATCGGTGCCACCAGCAGATCCTGCGCAATCACGTTCCAGCGGGCGGGCGACTGCGCGAAGCCGCCATGCAGCCAGCGCTCCTGTTCCCAGCCGAGCATGGTGCGCCGCGGGTCGGTGCGCTCGCGGCAACTGTCGGCCACCACATGGCCGCCGCGCCAGCCATTGGCCTGCGGGCAGGGTTGCTCGCTGCGGTACTGGCGGCCATCGAGCACGTAGAAACGCGCCAGCTGGCCGTAATCGAACGAGCGGTAGATGCGCATGTCCGCGCCGTGCGGGCGATGCCGCGCACGCAGCGGGAAATGTTCGTAGAAGGCGCGGTAGGCGGCAGCGCGCCGGGCCAGAAAGGTATCGACCGGAATCGACGGGTCCTGCGACCAGCGATTGGCGTAATCGTTCTGTACCTCGTGATCGTCCCAGGTCGCCGCGCAGGCGCTGCCGGCATGCAGCGCCTGCAGGTCCGGGTCGGTGCGGTACAGCGCATAGCGATTGCGGTAGCCGGCCAGATCCAGGCATTCGCCGCTGCCGTGCGGGCGCACGATCTTGTTCGTCGCCTCGCCGTGGTTGCTGTACTCGTAGATGTAATCGCCCAGGAAGAACACCAGGTCCGGCTGCTCGGCGGCGAGGTGGCGGTAGGCGCTGAAATACCCCAGTTCCCAGTGCGAGCAGGAAACAAACCCGAACCGCGCTGCGTCCGGCGTCTGATGCGCTGCCGGCAGGGTGCGCGCGCTGCCGATCGGGCTGCGTGCACCCAGGGCCTGAAAGCAGTACCAGTAGGGGCGATCGGCCATCAAACCGGTGAGCTCCACGTGCACTGCGTGGCCCCAGACGGGGCTGGCGATGGTCTCGCCCTGGCGCACGATGGTGCGCATCTGCGGGTCGCTGGCCACCTGCCAGCGCACCGGCACCGCCGCGCGCAGGCCGCCGCGTCCGTCCGGGTCCAGCGGGCGGGGTGCCAGCCGCGTCCAGATCACAAAGCCATCGGCCAACGGGTCGCCGGCCGCCACGCCCAGCGTGAAGGGATCGGCACTGCCGCTGGCGCGTGCGAACGGGCTCAGCAGCCCCGCCGCAGCCAGGCTGGCGCCGGCGATGAGGATGCGCCGCCGGCTCGGATCCGGTGGCACAAGCGTGGCAGCGCAATCAGGCAGGGGTGAGGCGGCAGGCGGGTCGATCACGGGCATGGACAAACGGCAGGCAAGCAGACACGACCATGCTGTGGCCAGGACATGTCCGTTTTGTGTCGCGTGTTGCAGCGTCACTGTGGGTGGTTCAGCACAGGTAGCCACGGCGCGGACGGACAGTACGTGGCAGGGGAACGGCCTGCGGAGGCAACCACGCCATCTCCAGCCGCGATGCCGAGATCGGTCCGCGCATGCCCGCCAGCCCAGCTGCGATAATCGCGCCATGAACGATGCCGCACTCGCCCCCGATGTCTCCGCCGCGCTCGAGCGCGGCCTGCAGGCCCAATCCCTGGATGCGGCCTTCGCCGCACCGCTGCTGCGCTACCTGGCCTTGCTGGTGCGCTGGAACAAGACCTACAACCTGACCGCCGTGCGTGACCCGCGCGAGATGGTCACCCGCCATCTGCTCGATTCGTTGGCCATGCAGCCCTACATCGCCAGCGGCGCCCTGGCCGACCTGGGCACCGGCCCCGGCCTGCCCGGCATCCCGCTCGCCATCACCCGCCCGCAGCTGCAGGTGACGCTGGTGGAAAGCAACGGCAAGAAGGCGCGCTTCATGCGCGAGGCCTTGCGCCATCTGGAGCTGGGCAACGCGCGCGTGGCCGAATCCCGTGCCGAAGCGCTGGCCGAGCCGGCCGCCTACGACCACCTCACCGCGCGCGCGCTGGACACGTTGGCCGGCATCATCGCCGTCGGCGGCCACCTGCTGCGGCCGGGCGGCAGTTTGTTGGCGATGAAGGGTGTGTACCCGCACGAGGAAATCGCCGCATTGCCGGCTGGCTGGACCGTGGGCGAGGTGCACCCGTTGCAGGTGCCCGGCCTGGAGGGCGAGCGGCATCTGGTGGTGGTGCGTAAGGGCTGAGCCGTTCGTTCTCGAAGCGCCCTCACCCCAACCCTCTCCCGCGGGCGGGAGAGGGAGCGAGCAGCGCTCCCGACAAGCTCAGCGCCTGCCTTCGCTGGATAAGCACACCAGCCCCTTCCCCGCGCTCGACAAGCACACCAACCCCTGCCTCGACGAGCACACCAAGTCACTTCCCCCGCCTGCGGGGGAAGGTGCCCGCAGGGCGGATGGGGGCAGCACCGACACTCCAGCCATGCCCCTGCACCAGCCCGTGTTGGGACTTCCGGCCCATGGCAGCGCGGCCGGCGGCTGCCATGATCGAGCGTTCGCTCCAGATCAGGCTTTCCGCACGTGACCTCTCCGCTCGCCGCCGCACTCTCGCTCGCCCTGCTGGGCGCAGGCTTTGCCGCCACCTCGGCGCAGGCCGCCACCCCACCCGCCCCGGCCACGCTCACCGCCGAGGCACCGGCCGACGCGCGCTTCCGCGCGATCTACGAGAAAGAGTGGGCCTGGCGCCAGGCCGAGACCGGCCAGGCCGACGAAGACAGCGACACCACCGGCGACAACACCCATCTGCCCGATGTCAGCGCAACCGCGCAGCAGGCGCGTCTGGCCGTGTGGGACGGCGTACTCAAGCAGCTCGACGGCATCGACCCCAAGCAGCTCTCGCCCGCCAACCAGATCAACTTCGCCATCTACCGCCCGCAGGTGGAGAACCTGGCGGCCGAAGTGCGTCTGCGCCTGTACGAAATGCCGTTCAATTCGGATAGCTCGTTCTGGTCGAATCTGGGTTTCATGGCGCAGCGGCCGATGAAGACCGCGGCCGAGTACCGCGCCTACATCGCGCGCCTGAACGATGTACCGCGCTATTTCGAGCAGCAGACGGTCAACATGCGCGCCGGCCTGGCACGCGGATTCAGCGTGCCGCGTGCCGTGCTCGACGGGCGCGATGTCTCCATCGCCACCGTGGCCGATGTCAAAGACCCCACCGAATCGACCTTCTACGCGCCGTTCAAGCAACTGCCTGCGCAGATCCCGGCGGCCGAGCAGGCGCAACTGCGCCAACAGGCCAAGGCCGCGTTGCGCACCGCCGTCCTTCCGGCGTACAGCAAGCTGCTGACGTTCTTCCGCAACGACTACATGCCCAAGGCACGCACCACGCTGGCGGCCGAAGCATTGCCCGACGGCAAGGCGTTCTATCGCCAGCAGATCCGCGAATACACCACGCTGGAGCTGAGTCCCGAGCAGATCCACCAGATCGGCCTGGACGAAGTGGCGCGCATCCAGACCCAGATGAACGCCATCATCCAGCAGGTGGGTTTCAAGGGCAGCTTCGCGCAGTTCCTGGCCTTCCTGCGCACCGACCCGCAGTTCTACGCCAAGACCCCGCAGGAGTTGCTCGATCGCGCCGCATGGATTTCCAAGCGCGTGGACGGGCAGGTGGGCAAGTTCATCGGCACGCTGCCGCGCGGGCGCTTCACCATCAAGCCGGTGCCCGACGATATCGCCCCGTTCTGGACCGCCGGCCGCGGCGGTGCCACCACCTACTGGGTCAACACCTACAACCTGCCGTCGCGGCCGCTGTACAACCTGCCGGCGCTGACCCTGCACGAGTCCTCGCCCGGTCACTCGCTGCAGGGGTCGCTGGCGCTGGAGCAGGGCGAGCAACCGGCGTTCCGGCGCGAGAACTACATTTCCGCCTACGGCGAAGGTTGGGCGCTGTACACCGAAAAGCTCGGCCAGGAGATGGGCATCTACGAAACCCCATACGAAGAATTCGGCCGGCTCACCTACGAGATGTGGCGCGCCTGCCGGTTGGTGATCGACACCGGGGTGCACCATGACGGCTGGAGCCGCGAGCAGGCACTGGCCTATCTGCGCGACCGCACCGCGCTCAGCGAGCACGAAGTCACCACCGAAGTGGACCGCTACATCTCCTGGCCCGGCCAGGCGCTGAGCTACAAGCTGGGCGAGATCACCATCGTCAAGCTGCGCGCCGAGGCAGAAAAGGAGCTGGGTGACCGCTTCGACATCAAGGCCTTCCACGATGTGGTGCTGCGCCAGGGCTCGGTCACCCTGCCGGTGCTGGAGCAGCAGGTGCGCGCCTTCATCGCCGAAAGCAAGGCGCGCCCGGCAACGTCCAACAAGCCCAGCGCCGCCGCGCCCCGACCCTGGCCAACGGTCCGCTCCCCGTAGGAGCGGACCCGGCCGCGCTGCCGTCCCGCTCCTGGCGCCGTTCTGGCCTCGATCCCAGTTCCAGGTCATCGTCGGCCGCTTTTCGCCTGCCCGGTCGCTGTCTGCGAACAACCAGGATGTAGGCAGAGTGCCATCGCGCTGACCCGGACGGCGTCGCGGCCAGGTCCGCTCTACGATGCTGCGCGCCAGACCGTGCATGCGATTGTGTAACTCCCCCGGCCTCTATACGCTGCGCCCATGCTGCTCCGCCGCGCCCGTCGATTGCCTCCCTTGCTGCGCCTGATGGCGTTGCTGGTGCTGGTCATGGGCGTACTGGTCGCACCGGTCGCCTGCGCACTGGGCGATGTGCATACGCTGGCGCACGACCAGGCGCACCTGGACGACACCGCACCGCATGGCCATGACGGCGCCGACGAAGGCGATGCCGGCGAGCGCGACGGTGCGGGTTTGCTGCATGCCTTGATGCACAGCGGCTACTGCCACGGGCACAGCCCGGCCATGCTGCCGGCGTTGGCCTGGGGTCCGTTGCCTGCGCGCACGCACGGGCAGCCGCCCGTGCTGACCACCGCCTACCGCTCGCATCTGAGCGAGACCGGATTGCGTCCTCCGATCGCGGCCTGATGCATCGCCGGCAGCTGCCGGCCTGTCCATCGATCCCGATTCCGGAGACACCCTCATGTGGTTGCGACTGACGGCGCTTGCCGTCTTCGCGGTGGTGCCGTGCGCCAAGGCGCAGGACCTGCCGCCCAAACCCGCGCTGACGCTGGACGACGCCATTGCGCGCGTCGCCCGCCAGCACCCCGATCTGCGCCTGGCCGATGGCCAACGCGCAGCCCTCACCGCCGAAGCCGAGCGCGACGCGCTGCGTCCGCCGTTGCGCGTCGGCGCCGAACTGGAAAACGTCTTCGGCACCGGTCCCACCCGCGCGCTGGACCAGGCCGAACTCACCGTCACCCTGGCCGGCGTGCTGGAACGCGGCGGCAAGCTCGACGCGCGCCGCACCCTGGCGCAAGCGCGTCTCGATGCGCTGGCACCGCAACGCGCCCTGGCCCGGCTCGACGTCTTGGCCGAGGTGGCGCGGCGTTACCTGGCCATCGGCATGGCCGCGCAGCGGCACGCGGCGGCGCTGGAACTGCTGATCCAGCGCCAGCGCACCGTCAGCGCTGCGCGCCAACGGCTGCAGGCCGGCGCATCGCCCGAATCGGTGCTGCTGACCGCCCAGGCGCTGCAGGCGCGCGCAGAACTCGAACGCGACCGCGCCCAGCAGGAACTGCACGCGGCACGCCGCCAGTTGGCCGTGCTGTGGGGCGAGCGCACGCCGCAGTTCGGCGCGATCACCGGCGACCCGCTGCAGCTGCCGGCGATTCCCGAGTTCGAGGTGCTGGCACAACTGCTCGATGCCACGCCGGAACTGGCGCGCTTGAACGGCGAGCAGCGCGTGCGCGAAGCCCGTGTGCGGCTGGCGCGCAGCCAGGCGCGCCCGGATCTGGACTGGCAGGTGGGCGTGCGCCGGCTCGAAGGCAATGACGCCACTGCGTTGCTCGGCAGCGTCTGGCTGCCATTGGGTAGCGCTGCACGCGCGCAACCGGAGATTCGCGCTGCCGAAGCCGAGCTGGCGTTGCTGGATATCGAACGCCAATCGCAGGCGTTGGTGCTCTACGCAACCCTGGCCGATGCGCATGGCCGCTACCGCGCTGCGCAGCTGGAAGTGACGCGCATGCGCGAGGATGTACTGCCCGCGCTCGCACGCGCCGATGCCGCCGCCGAGCGCGCCTATCGTGCTGGCGCCACCAGTTATCTGGACTGGGCGCAGCTGCAGGCGCAACGCAGCGAGGCACGTCGGCAGCAACTGGCTGCTGCGTCGGAAGCGCAGACCGCGTTGATCGAAATCCAGCGCCTGACCGGGCAGCCGTTCGTACGCGATCCTGCTGCGCAGGTGACGCCATGAACGCGGTTTCCGTATTGCGTTGTCGTGCCGTGTGCACGTGCCCGCTTGAATCTGCCGCATCCGCATCCGCATCCGCATCCGCATCCGCGCCCAGTGCTCGCCAAGCCATACCCACGCCAGGCGCGCCTTCGATGCAGCCACCTCCATTCGTTCGCCCGACCCAACGCGTCGGCGCCAACCAGGACCACCGTCGATGACACGTTTCATGATTGCGCCGCTGCTCCTGGCGCTGGCGCTCGGCGGCTGCGGCCGCAACAGCGACGCCGCGCACGATGACCGCACCGGGCATGCCGCCGAAGGCGAGGCGGGCGCCGATGCGCACGGTGATGAAGCCCAGACCGGCACGCACGGCGGGCGGTTGCTTAGCCAGGACGGCGACAGCGTGGAGCTGGCCATCGCCGAAGACGGCACGCCGCCTACGTACCAGGCCTGGCTGTACCGCAATGGCAAACCGTTGCCGGCCACCGCCGGCAAGGTGGAGGTGCATCTGAAGCGGCTCGGCGGCATCAATGAAGTGCACCAATTGCGGCCGCGCGACGACGGCAGCCTGCTGGCCGACAGCACGGTCGTCGAGCCGCATTCGTTCGATGTGGAAGTGCGTGCCACCGTGCAGGGCAAGGCCCATCGCTGGCGCTATCCCAGCTACGAGGGACGCACCACCATCGCGGCGAAGGTCGCGCAGGACGCAGGCATTCGTGTGGCCGCCGTCGGCGCCGGCAGCATTGCCGACCAGCACGAAGTGCAGGGGCTACTGACGCCGGCAGAAGGCGCGCAAGCGCAGACGACCGCGCGTTTTCCCGGGCCGGTACGCAGCCTGCGCGTCAACGTGGGCGACCGGGTACGTGCCGGTCAGGTGCTGGCCACGGTGGAGAGCAATCTGAGCCTGACCACCTATTCGGTGAGCGCACCGATCAGCGGCGTCGTGCTTGCCCGCAATGCCAGCCTCGGCAGCAACGCAGGCGAAGGTCAGGCACTGTTCGAAATCGCCGACCTGTCCACCTTGTGGGTGGATCTGCACATCTTCGGCGCCGACGCCGGGCATATCACCGCCGGCGCACCGGTGGCGGTCACGCGTATCAGCGATGGTGTGGTGGCGCAGACCGCCTTGGAGCGGGTGTTGCCTGGCACCGCTACGGCGAGCCAGAGCACCGTGGCGCGCGCAGTGTTGCGCAACAGCGATGGGTTGTGGCGGCCGGGATCTGCGGTGAAGGCGCGGGTCACGGTGGCGCAGCAACCGGCGGCGATGGTGGTGCCAGTGGGTGCGTTGCAGCGGTTCCGCGACTGGGATGTGGTGTTTGTGCGGGTGGGCGATGTCTACGAAGTGCGCCCGGTAAAGCTGGGCGCGCGCGATGCGCAGCAGGTGGAAGTGGTATCGGGCCTGGTGGCAGGTGATGCGGTGGTGGTGGAGCAGAGTTACCTGGTGAAGGCCGATATCGAAAAGTCGGGGGCTTCGCATGATCATTGAGCGCGTTGGTATGGATGTCATTGCGCTTTTGAGTGGAGGCGTTTGTCGGATGCGAGGGGGCGTGCCAGGGCAAAGGCTTCGTCGCTCTTTCAGGCTAGAGCAAAGGCTTTCTCGCCCTGTCGGGCGCGAGTCACTTTTCTTTGCTTGTGCAAAGAAAAGTAACCAAAAGAAAGCACACCCCGTCCTCGCGCCCTCCGCGCCTGTGGCGCTGCGGGTGCGCAAGTCCGGCAGAAATTTTTGTAAGGGACATCCGTGTCCCTTACAAAAACGACGCGCATCCATGCGCGCCGCCCTGCGGGTTGTCTCTGCCGGCCCTGCCGCTGCGGTATGGGGCCCCGAAAGCCAACAGCCACAGCTACAGCCACAGCCACAGCTAGAGCTAGAGCAGCGCTGGTGTTTGGGTGGTTGTTCGTTTGGCGTGTTGCGCGGCTGCGCGGTAGGGAGGCGGCGTTATCGGTCGGTGACGCGGCGAGGGCACCGGCAGGCGCAGGGCGCTACCAGGCGTATGCGGAGGGGCTTGTCATGCTGACCAACGTCATCCGGTTTGCAATTGCGCAACGTTGGTTGATGCTGGCGTTGACAGGGGTGCTGATTGCGATCGGGGCGTGGAGTTTTTCGCGCTTGCCGATCGATGCAACACCCGACATCACCAACGTGCAGGTGCAGGTCAATACCGCAGCGCCGGGCTATTCGCCGCTGGAATCCGAGCAGAGGATAACGTTTCCGTTGGAGACGGTGCTGGCGGGCTTGCCGGGTCTGGAATCCACGCGCTCGCTGTCGCGCTATGGCTTGTCGCAGGTCACCGCGGTCTTCGCCGATGGCACCGATCTGTATTTCGCGCGGCAACAGGTGGCCGAACGTCTGCAGCAGGTCAAGTCGCAATTGCCCGCCGATCTGGAGCCGCAGCTGGGACCGATCGCTACCGGCCTGGGCGAGATCTTCATGTACACGGTCGAGGCCAAGCCGAATGCGCGCAAGCCCGATGGCAGTGCATGGACGGCGACCGATCTGCGCACCTTGCAGGATTGGGTGGTGCGCCCGCAGCTACGCAACGTGCCGGGCGTCACCGAGGTCAACACCATCGGCGGGTATGCGCGGCAGATCCATATCACGCCCGATCCGGCGCGCCTGGTCGCGTTGGGATTTACCCTGGACGACGTTGCCCGAGCGGTCGAGTCCAACAACCGCAACATCGGCGCCGGCTATATCGAACGTAACGGCCAACAGTTTCTGGTGCGGGTGCCGGGGCAGGTGGACGACATCGCGCAGATCGGCGCGGTTGTGCTGGATCGGCGCGCCGGCGTGCCGATCCGCGTGCGCGATGTGGCGCAGGTTGGCGAGGGGCGCGAGTTGCGCACCGGCGCCGCCACCCAGGACGGGAGCGAAGTGGTGCTCGGCACGGTCTTCATGCTCGTCGGTGCCAATAGTCGCACCGTGGCGCAGGCCGCTGCGCAGCGGCTGGAAGTGGCCAACGCCAGCTTGCCGGCCGGTGTGCAGGCGGTGCCGGTGTACGACCGCACCGCGTTGGTGGACCGGACCATCGTCACCGTCGCCAAGAACCTGATCGAAGGCGCGTTGCTGGTGATCGTGGTGTTGTTCCTGTTGCTGGGCAATGTGCGCGCAGCGTTGATCACGGCTGCTGTGATTCCGTTGGCGATGCTGTTCACGCTCACCGGCATGGTGCGTGGTGGCGTGTCCGGCAATCTGATGAGTCTTGGCGCGCTGGATTTCGGTTTGATCGTCGATGGCGCGGTGATCATCGTGGAGAACTGCCTGCGCCGCTTTGGCGACGCGCAACGTCGGCTGGGGCGCGTACTCGAACGCGACGAGCGTTTCGAGCTCACTGCCGAAGCCACTGCCGAGGTGATCCGCCCCAGCCTGTTCGGCCTGGGCATCATCACTGCGGTGTATCTGCCGGTGTTCGCGCTCACCGGTATCGAAGGCAAGATGTTCCACCCGATGGCGATCACCGTGGTGCTGGCACTGACCGGCGCGATGCTGCTGTCGCTGACCTTCGTGCCTGCAGCGATTGCGTTGCTGCTCGGCGGCAAGGTGGCCGAGCACGAAAACCGCGCGATGCGCTGGGCGCGCGGCGTCTATGCGCCATTGCTCGATCGGGCGCTTCGGCACGGCCGCTGGGTGGCCATTGCAGCGCTTGCGACGGTGGCGCTGTGCGCGGTATTGGCCACGCGTCTGGGGAGCGAGTTCATCCCCAACCTGGACGAAGGCGATGTTGCGCTGCATGCCTTGCGCATTCCCGGCACCAGCCTGGAACAGGCCATCACCATGCAATCCACGCTGGAAAAGCGCATCAAGCAGTTTCCGGAGGTGGCGCATGTGTTCGGCAAGCTCGGTACTGCCGAAGTGGCCACCGACCCGATGCCGCCATCGGTCGCCGACACGTTCCTGATCATGCATCCGCGCGCGCAGTGGCCGGATCCGCGCAAGCGCAAGGCGCAGTTGCTGGCCGAAATCGAGGAGGCGGTGAAGCAGTTGCCGGGAAACAATTACGAGTTCACCCAGCCGATCCAGATGCGCATGAACGAGCTGATTTCCGGCGTGCGTGCGGATGTGGCGATCAAGGTGTACGGCGACGATCTGGACACGCTGGTCAGGCTCGGGCAGCGCGTGCAGGAAATCGCCAGCGCGGTGCCGGGCGCGGCCGATGTGAGCCTGGAACAGGCCACCGGCCTGCCGATGCTGGCGGTGGTACCCGATCGCGCCGCGCTGGCCGGCTACGGGCTCAATCCCGGTGTGGTGCAGGACACCGTGGCCGCGGCAGTGGGCGGACAGGAGGCCGGGCAATTGTTCGAAGGCGACCGGCGCTTCGACATCGTGGTGCGCCTGCCGGAATCTCTGCGCCAGGACCCCACTGCGCTGGCCGATCTGCCGATCCCGCTGCGTGGCGATGGCGAGCGTGCCGATGCGGACGAGTCCAGCCGCGCGGCAGGCTGGCGCAGTGGCGAGCCGATCACCGTGCCGCTGCGCGAGGTCGCCAAGATCGACACCGTGCTGGGGCCCAACCAGATCAACCGCGAAGACGGCAAGCGCCGCATCGTGATCACCGCGAACGTGCGCGATCGCGATCTGGGGAGCTTCGTGGCCGAGGTGCGGCAGCGCGTGCAGACGCAGGTCAAGCTGCCCACCGGGTACTGGATCGGCTACGGCGGCACCTTCGAGCAGCTGATCTCCGCCAGCCAGCGCCTGGCCTGGGTGGTGCCGGGCACCTTGGTGTTGATCTTCGCGCTGCTGTATTGGTCCTTCGGCTCGCTGCGCGATGCGCTGGTGGTGTTCAGCGGCGTGCCGCTGGCGCTGACCGGCGGCGTGCTGGCCTTGGCCCTGCGCGGGCTGGCCTTGTCGATTTCCGCCGGCGTGGGCTTTATTGCGTTGTCGGGCGTGGCGGTGCTCAACGGCCTGGTGATGATCGCGTTCGTGCGCAGCCTGCGCGCTGACGGCATGCCGCTGGAGCGGGCATTGCGCGAAGGCGCGCTGGCGCGGTTGCGACCGGTGCTGATGACCGCCCTGGTGGCCGCGCTGGGCTTTGTGCCGATGGCCTTCAACGTCGGTGCCGGTGCCGAAGTGCAGCGCCCGCTGGCCACGGTGGTGATCGGCGGCATCGTCTCCTCCACCCTGCTCACCCTGCTGGTGTTGCCGGTGCTGTATCGCTGGTTGCATCGGCAGCGGGCGCCCCGTCGGGAGCGTGGAGCGCCTGAGTAGCGGGCGTCACGCGGATGCACGGCGTGGTTGGCCGTGTACGCCGCCATGCGGATGGTCGGGCGATCAGGCAGTGAGCCCGACCTGCAATCGTCCGCGACCAGGCAGGCTTGGGTCCGATGCGTGGCCCGGCCCGGTCCTGGGTCCGCTAAGTGCTTGCGGCACATAGGAAAGCCGTGCATAATGCGCGGCTCGCTGTGCCCGGATCGCTCCGGATGGCGGTGCCCAGCGCAATGGGGTTGCCGGCCTGTTCCAGCGTAAGTTCTTGATTCCCAACGTTGCGTGACAGCCCTGGCGCTGTCGGGGCCGCCGCTCCCCAGGCTATGGGTGGCAATTCATTTATCGAGGTGCGTAATGTCCCGCGTATGCCAAGTGTCCGGCAAGCGTGTGCAGACGGGTAACAACGTCTCCCACGCAAACAACAGAACCCGTCGCCGCTTCCTGCCCAACCTGCACGAGCGTCGCTTCTGGGTTGCCAGCGAAAACCGCTGGGTGAAGCTCCGTGTTTCCGCGCATGCATTGCGCACCATCGACAAGAACGGCATCGATGCCGTTCTGAAAGAGCTGCGTGCGCGCGGCGAAAAGGTCTGAGGAGTAAGCAGTCATGGCAAAAGGCAAGCGTGACAAGATTCGTATGATTTCCTCGGCCGCTACCGGCCACTTCTACACCACGGACAAGAACAAGAAGAACACGCCGGGGAAGATGGAAATGATGAAGTACGACCCGGTCGTGCGTAAGCACGTGATGTACAAGGAAGGCAAGATCAAGTAATCCACCGATTACGCGATCTGCATCCAAGCAAACACCCGCCGCAAGGCGGGTGTTTGCGTTTGTGGGGTTGGGGAATGGTCTTGATGCGTGTAGGCGCCGATGGCAGTGTGATTTCCACTATCGGGTTGCCAGCCAAGCCCAAGAGAGACAAAGGTGCGTGACAAAGCCCCTCTCCCCTCGGGAGAGGGGTTGGGGTGAGGGTACGGGGCGAAGCCTACGCAATTATTCTGAGTGCACGAGGCTTCGCCCGTACCCTCATCCGCCCTACGGGCACCTTCTCCCGGAGGGAGAAGGGGATCACAGCCCACGTGCGCGCAATTGCGCATCCAGCCGTGGGTACACCCGCCGCGCATTGCCTTCGAATACCTTGCGCTTGTCGGCGTCGGAAATCGCCAGCGCATCGATGTAGCGTTTGGTGTCGTCGAAGTAGTGGCCGGTCTGCGGATCGATGCCGCGCACTGCGCCCACCATTTCCGAGCCAAAAAGGATGTTGTCGATGTCGATCACCTCGAACAACAGGTCGATACCGGGCTGGTGATACACACAGGTGTCGAAGAACACATTGCGCATCACGTGCGTAGACAGCGCAGGCTTGCCCAGCATGTCGGCCAGGCCGCGGAAACGGCCCCAGTGATACGGCACGGCACCGCCGCCGTGCGGAATGATGAAGCGCAGCTGCGGAAAATCGGTGAATAAATCGCCTTCGAGAAACTGCATGAAGGCCGTGGTATCGGCATTGAGGTAATGCGCGCCGGTGGCATGGAAATTGGCATTGCAACTGCCGGAGACATGCACCATCGCCGGGACGTCGAGTTCAACCATTCTTTCGAAGAAGGGATACCAGGCGCGGTCGGTCAGCGGCACACCATTCCAGTGCCCGCCGGACGGGTCGGGATTGAGATTGCAGCCGACGAATCCCAGTTCGTTGACGCAGCGTTCCAGTTCGGCGATCGCGTGCGCGATCGGCACGCCCGGCGACTGCGGCAACTGGCATACGCCGATGAAGGTCTGCGGATACAGCTGTACCACGCGTGCGATCAGGTCGTTGCAATGGCGCGTCCACACCTGGCTCACCGCTTCGTCGCCGATGTGATGCGCCATGGTGCTGGCGCGTGGCGAAAAAATCGTCATGTCGGCACCGCGCTCGCGCAGCAGGCGCAGTTGGTGCAGCTCGACACTTTCGCGCAGCGCATCGTCGCAGATATACGGATACACCGGCACAGGTGCGTGCGCATCGTTGTAATGCGCAATCTGCGCCTTGCGGAACGCATCGTGCGCGGCGGGTGCGGTGGTGTAGTGGCCGTGGCAGTCGATGATCATGGCGATGGTGTGTGTGTTGCAGCGGAAGCGGCGCGCCAGCGATTGCCTGTGCGCAAGGTGGGGCGGCCGGGTGCACGGACGCTGCAGGTCGCGGCGGATGTGGTGGTCCCGATGTGCAGATGGGCGCGGATCGCGGCGCACTGCGTAGCAATGGCTTGCTCGAACGGCACACACGCGCACGTGCCGCTGCGATGGCGGTTGCCGCAGCTTGGCGACGCAGCGGAATACTCAGCCATACAGCTCACCATCGAACAATTTGCGCGCGGTGCGCACCACCGCGGCACCGACCACTGCGCCCTGCGCATCGAGATCGATCAGGCAGCTGCTTGCGCCGCTGGGGTGTTCGACGTCCAGCCGCTGGCTGCGCCCGCCGGGCACCTGCGCCAGCGCGTGTGCGGGCGAGCCGGGCAACAGACAGGCGGTGGCGACGGTGACCGCACCCAGCACGCCAATGGAGGCATGGCAGCGGTGCGGGATGAACGAGCGCGCGCTGATCGCACCACCGGCGCGCGGGGCGGCGACCAGCATCATTTTCGGCACCGTGGCGTCGCGCACATCGCCGAGCTGCATCAACGGACCTGCCTGCAGACGCAGCGTTTCCAGGCGCGCCCGTAGCGCAGCATCGGCGTCGAGCGTGGCGCGGTCTTCGTAACCGCTGATGCCGACATCGCTGGCGCGTAGCACCACGCAGGGCATGCCGTTGTCGATCAGCGTGACCTGCACACCGTCGAGCGTGTCCACCGCATGCCCGCTCGGCAGCAGCGCGCCGCACGAAGCACCGGCGATATCGGCGAATGCCAGCGCGATCGGCGCGGCCGTGCCGGGGACGCCGTCGATGCGGGCATCGCCGTCGTAACGCACCTGGCCATCGGGCGTCTGCACGGTGGCGGTGGCCAGGGTGCCGGTGTTACGCATGAAGATGCGCACCTGGGTCTGGCCATTGCGTGTGGGCAGCAAGCCGCGTTCCAGCGCGAACGGGGCAACGCCGGCCAGCATGTTGCCGCAGTTCTGGGCATCGCTGACCTGCGCATGTTCTACCGCCACCTGCAGGAACAGATAGTCCACGTCGGCATCGGCATGCGTGGAGCGCGATACCACGGCGACCTTGGAAGTCAGCGGGTCCGCGCCGCCCATGCCGTCGATCTGGCGCGCATCCGGCGAGCCGTAGGCGCGCAGTAAAAACGCGTCGCGCGCGGCGGTGTCGGCGGGCAACTCGTCGGCCAGAAAGAATCCACCCTTGGAGGTGCCGCCGCGCATCCACATCGCGCGCACGCGCTCAGACATAACGCAGGCCTTTGGCGGCCAAACGTTCGCGCATCGCATAGATGTCCAGGCCCAGTTCGCCGCGTGCCAGACGTTCGCGCTTGAGCAGTTCGCGTGCCTCGCGCGCCTGCGCTTCGGTCAGCACATCGACAGCGGTGGCACGCGGCACCACGCAGACGCCATCGTCGTCGGCCACCACCACATCGCCGGGCTGGATCAGTTGCCCGGCGCACACCAGTGGCACGTTGACCGAGCCGAGCGTCTCCTTGATGGTGCCCTGCGCGCAGATGGCGCGGCTCCAGGCAGGGAACTGCATGGCGGTGAGATCGCGCACATCGCGCACGCCGGCATCGATGATCAGGCCGCGACATCCGCGCGCCTGCGCCGAGGTGGCCAGCAGGTCGCCGAAGTAGCCGTCGCAACAGTCGCTGGTCGGCGCGACCACCAGCACATCGCCTGCATGCAGTTGCTCGATGGCTACATGCATCATCCAGTTGTCGCCGGGCGGAATCGACACGGTGACCGCGGTGCCGGCGATGCGGCAGCCGGTGTAGATGGGACGTAGCCGATGGTGCAGCAGGCCGCTGCGGGCCTGCGCTTCGTGCACGGTCGCCACGCCGGCCTGCGCCAGCCCGTCGACGATGGCCAACGGCATACGCTCGATCCGGGTAACGACCTGGCTCATCCATCCATCCTCGTTAAGAATGCGCCGAGTCTGGCCGGGCAGAGCCAGCTGGCTCAAGATTCATTTGAGGTATGCATATTGGTTTTGCTTATAGTTAGAGCATGCAGCCGAGCCCGGAACCGAATCTGCGTCACCTTTACGCGCTGGTCGTGGTGCACCAGGCCGGAAGCGTCAGCGCGGCGGCGCCGCGGGTGAATTTGTCGCAGCCGGCCCTGACCCAGGCCGTGGCGCGATTGGAGCAGCAACTGGGCGTGCGCCTGTTCGACCGGCACCCAGGCGGCATGTCGGCCACCGAGGCTGCCGGGTTGCTGGTGCCGCGTATCGAGCGGGTGCTGGCGCATCTGGGCCGGGGGATCGGGGTCGCGCGTCGCGCGCTGCGCCTGCCGGCGCGCGCTGGCCTGGAGCGGCGGGTGTCGCTGGGCCAGCTGCAGGCCCTGGTGGCGGTGGATGTGGCAGGCAGTTACGCGTTGGCGGCGGTGCGCGCCGGCGTTTCGCAGCCGGCGATCTATCGCGCGGTGCAAGCGCTGGCCGATGTGATCGAAGTGCCGCTGACGGTACGCCGCGGCAAGACCATGCAGCCCACGCCGGTGGCGCTGCGGCTGTTGCGGCAGGTGCGGCTGGCGCTGGCCGAGTTGCGCGCCGGTCTGGACGAGGTGGCCGCATTGCGTTCGCAGCACGCCGGCCGCCTCACCCTGGGGGTGATGCCGCTGGCGCGCGCGATTCTGTTGCCGCAGGTGCTGGCGCGGTTTGCGCATGCGCACCCGGGCGCCAGCGTCCAGGTGGTGGAGGGCCCGTACGAGCAATTGCTGGCGCATCTGCGCGAGGGTGGCCTGGATCTGTTGATCGGTGCGCTGCGCGACCCGTTGCCGGTACGCGATGTGCTGCAGGAGCCGCTGTTCGACGACGAACCGGTGATCGTGGCGCGTAGCGGCCACCCCTTGGCCGGGCAGGGCTACGCGTTTGCGCAACTGCGCGATTATCCCTGGGTGATCGCCGCCGCCGGCACGCCGGTGCGCGCGCGCTGGGAGCAGCTGTTCGGCGACCACCAGCTGGAGCCGCCGCCGGTGCGCATCGAATGCGGCGCCGAACTGACCGTGCGTGGCCTGCTGCTGGAGGGCGACTGGTTGACCTTGATGTCGCGCGACCAGTTCCTGTTCGAGCGCCGCGCCGGCCTGCTGGAGGAGATCGGCAGCGCCGGGCCGCTGCTGCGCCGGCAGATCGGCATGACCACGCGCAGCGACTGGTATCCCACCCGGATGCAGTCGGCCTTCGTGCAGACGTTGCGGCAGGTCTGCGCCGAACGCGTGCAGCCTGCCGATGCCCAGGGCGGGCCGTTTCGCTATTGCCCCGCTGCCTGTGCGCAGCCGCCGTTGCGTTTACGCGCGGCCAAGTCAGAATCGGGTTCCTGATGAAGACGGACCACTGATGTTGCCCGATTGGGTCACAGGCACTTGGCTGCTGGCACTGGACTGGGCGATCCGCCTGGCCGCACTGCTCTGGATTCCCGCCCGCACCACGCCGGGTGCGGCGCGCAGCTGGCTGCTGCTGATCGGCTTCGTACCGGTGGTCGGCCTGCCGCTGTATCTGTTGTTCGGCCACCCGTGGTTGTCGCGGCTGCGGGTGGAGCGCCAAGCCACTGCCTCGCAGGTGATTCGCGAACAACAACTGCCCTTGCATGCGTTGCGCTGGATGCCCCAGGCAGACACCAGCAGTGCCGAAGTGGTGCCGCTGATCGAACGCGAAGGCGATTTCATGCCCACGCTGGGCAACGCGGTGGAATTGCTCGACGACTATGCGCAGTCGTTGCAGGCCCTGATCGCGGCGATCGACGCGGCCGACAAACGTGTGCACTTGCTGTACTACCTGATGTTCGACGATGCGGTGGGCGAGGCGGTGGTCGTGGCGCTGGAACGCGCCAGCGCGCGCGGCGTGCGTTGTCGCGTGCTGCTGGATGCGGTGGGCGCCAAGCGCGGCCTGCGTCGCTACCGCAAGCGCCTGCAGGACGGTGGCGTGCAGGTGTTGGCGGTATTGCCGGGCGGCCTGCGCTGGCGTCGCAGCGGCCGCATGGATCTGCGCAACCATCGCAAGATTGCGGTGCTCGACAACCGGGTGGCGTTTGTCGGTTCGCAGAATCTGGCCGAGGCCGGCTTCATTGATGGCGTGCCCAATCGCGAACTGGTGGCACGCGTGCGCGGGCCGGTGGTCAATCATCTGGAAGCGGTCTTCGCCAGCGACTGGTTCACCGAAACCGGAGAGCGGCTGGACGTGTGGCCCGATGCACCGGTGTGCGAGGCCAATATCGCCACGCAATTGCTGCCCAGCGGGCCGGCGTATCCGTTCGAAAATGCGCGCGATGCGATCAATGCGGTGATCCATCTGGCGCGGCGCAAGGTGGTGCTGGTCACGCCGTACTTCGTGCCCGACGAAGCCTTGCTGAGCGCATTGCGCATCGCCGCAGTCTCGGGAGTGGATGTGCAGTTGATCCTGTCCGAGCACAACAACCAACGCTTGGCCGCGTGGGCGCAGGAGGCCTATTTCGAAGAGCTGCTGCGTTGCGGGGTGAAGATTGCGCTGTATCGCCCGCACTTTCTGCATGCCAAGCACCTGAGCATGGATGAAGACATCGCGCTGGTGGGCTCGATCAATCTGGACATCCGCTCGTTCGCGCTCAACGCCGAGATCGGCATGCTCTGCTACGACACTGGCGTGGTGCAGCGGTTGCGCGAGATCGAGCAGGACTATCTGGCCAACGCGCGGCAACTGACGTTGGAACAGTGGCGCCGCCGCCCGGCCTGGCGCCGCAGTCGCGAGGGCATTGCGCGGCTGGCCGATGCGTTGATGTAGGGCGTGCGCGGTCCATGCGCGCGCAGTGCCCGTTGTGGCGCAGCGCGATGCCTGCGGTGGCAGGTGAAGTGGGGCGCGTCTGGGGCGGCAAGATCGCGCTGCATGCAAACGCGCCCGCGCTCGAATGGACGCGTCCGGTGACCGCTTTGTTGGACGGCTGCGTCGCGCCGGCGCGCGTACGCGGGGCTATCCCGGCCATCGTGGCGGCATGGCCGCTGTCACCGGTGCGACGCGACGCATCGCCTACAATTGCCGGATGAATGAATTGCGTGATCCCGGCGATGCAGTGATCGCCATCGTTGGCGGTGGCGCATCTGGGGTGCTGGTGGCGCTGCAGCTGTTGCGTCAGGCCGTGGCGCCGGTGCAGATCGTGGTGATCGAGCCGCACGCGGTGCTGGGCGAGGGCGTGGCCTACTCCACCGCGCGGCCGGAACATCTGCTCAATGTGCCCGCCGCGCGGATGAGTGCGTTGGTGGAGGCACCGCAGGATTTCGTCGATTACCTGCGTGCGCACGCCTGCTGCCCGGAGCTGGAAGACGCACGGCTGCCGCAGGCTTTCGTGGGGCGCCGGCACTACGCGCCCTACCTGCGCGATCGCCTGCAGACCGCGCGCGTGCAGAGCCCGGCAACGCTCATCGTGCACAGCGCCCGCGTGCAGACGCTGCACGCCGATGCCGATGGCGCGCTGTTGCAGCTCGACGATGGCCAGACCCTGCACGCCACCAGCGTGGTGCTGGCGGTGGGCAATGCGTTGCGGCCGTTGCCGCTGCGCGGAGCCACCGGCCTGTCGGCAACCCAGCGGCTGGAAGCCTGGGATACCGAGGCGGTCGCCGCGTTGCCGCAGGACGCGGCGGTGTGCATCGTCGGCTCGGGACTGAGCATGGCCGACACGGTGGTGACGTTGGCCGCGCAGGCGCATCGCGGGGCGGTGCACGTGGTGTCGCGGCATGGGCTGCTGCCGTTGCCGCAGGCGCACTGCGTTGCGGCGGACTTCGATCCGCAGCCGTTGCTGGCGCTGTCGCTGCGTGCGCGCATGCGCAGCTTGCGGCAGCATGCGCAGGTTGCGATGGCGCAAGGCCTGCCCTGGCAGGGCGTGATGGAGCGTGTGCGCCCGCTGAATCAGGTCTTGTGGCAAACGCTGTCGGTTGCCGACCAACGCCGCTTCCTGCGCCACGTGGTGCGCTATTGGGATGTGCATCGTCACCGCATCGCCGCGCCGGTGCATGCGCAACTGCAGGCGATGCGCGCGCGCGGACAGTTGCAGCTGCATCGCGCGCGGCTGGATGTGGCGTTCCAGGCAGGCGCCTGCGTGCGGCTCAGTGCCGGCGCGAGTGCTGGGCATGCCTTGCAGCTGGATGTGCAGACGCTGGTCAACGCCACCGGCGTGGAAATGCGCGTGCAGGCGATGCGCAACCCGCTGCTGCAGCAGCTGCTGGGACAGGGCATTGCGGTGGCCGGGTCGCATGGGATCGGGGTGGATACCGCTGCCGATGGCTGTCTGATCGATGCCGAGGGGCACGCCAATCCGCGGTTGCGGGTGATAGGCAGCCTGCGGATCGGGTCGCTGTGGGAGAGCCTGGCAGTGCCGGAGTTGCGTGAGCAGGCAGCGGCGATTGCGCGGGATGTGTTGGCATTGCTGGGGCGGTGAGGGGCCCATTGTTCCCTTCTCCCCCGGGAGAAGGTGGCGCGTAGCGCCGGATGAGGGCGCCTCAGGCATGTGCCAGTGCCTGCAGTGACAAACGCGTCGCCACGCGCCTTCGGAAGTGATGCACCGACTGCTTCGCCCCGTACCCTCACTCCAACCCCTCTGCCGATGGGAGAGGGGCTTACCCAACCGCTTCATCGCAATCTCAGCCGCAACGACGCCACAACCGGTAAAATGTGCCGGTGGATGTCTCTCATTTGCTCGATCATTTAAACCCCGCCCAGCGCGAGGCCGTTTCTGCGCCGCCGGGGCACTACCTCGTGCTGGCCGGCGCCGGCTCCGGCAAGACGCGCGTGCTGATCCATCGCATCGCCTGGCTCAATGAAGTCCAGGGCGTGCCCAACCACGGCATCTTCGCGGTGACCTTCACCAACAAGGCCGCCGGCGAAATGCGTCACCGTACCGACCTGCAGCTGCGCAATGGCAGCCGCGGGATGTGGATCGGTACATTTCACGGGCTGGCACATCGCCTGTTGCGTCTGCATTGGCAGGATGCGCGGCTGCCGGAAGGCTTCCAGGTCATGGACAGCGACGACCAGTTGCGGCTCGTCAAGCGCGTGGTGCAGGCGCTGGAGCTGGACGAGAGCAAGTATCCTCCCAAGCAGATGAGCTGGTGGATCAACGAGCAGAAGGATGAGGGCCGCCGTCCGCAGCATATCCAGCCCGAGCCCAACGACGATTGGACCGAGGTGCGCCGGCAGGTGTATGCGGCCTACCAGGAACGCTGCGACCGCTCCGGGCTGCTGGATTTCGCCGAGTTGCTGCTGCGCGCGCATGAGTTGCTGCGCGACACGCCGGCATTGCTGGCGCATTACCGCGCGCGCTTCCGCGAGATTCTGGTGGACGAGTTCCAGGACACCAACGCCATCCAGTACGCCTTCGTGCGCGTGCTGGCCGGCGAGTCGGGCAATGTGTTCGTGGTCGGCGACGACGACCAGGCCATCTATGGCTGGCGCGGCGCCAAGGTCGAAAACGTCCAGCGCTTTCTGAAGGATTTCCCCGGTGCGCAGACCGTGCGGCTGGAGCAGAACTACCGTTCCAGCGCGAATATTCTGGGCGCTGCCAATGCGGTGATTGCGCACAACCCGGACCGTATCGGCAAACAGCTGTGGACCGATTCAGGCAATGGCGACCCGATCGATCTGTACGCGGCCTACAACGAAGTGGACGAAGCGCGCTATGTGGTCGAGCGTGCACGGCAGTGGGTGCGCGACGGCGGCAGTTATGGCGAAGTGGCGGTGCTCTACCGCAGCAACGCGCAATCGCGCGCGCTGGAAGAAGCGCTGATTTCCGAGCAGTTGCCGTACCGCGTGTATGGCGGCATGCGTTTCTTCGAACGTGCCGAAATCAAGGACGCGTTGGCTTACTTGCGTCTGCTGACCAATCGCAGCGACGACGCTGCGTTCGAACGCGCGGTCAACACGCCCACGCGCGGCATTGGCGATCGGACGCTGGATGAGGTGCGCCGGCTGGCACGTGCCAGTGCGCTGTCGTTGTGGGAAGCGGCGATGCTGTGCACGCAGCAGAACACGCTGGCCGCGCGCGCACGCAATGCCCTGGCCACCTTCCTCAGCCTGATCGGCCAGCTGCATGCCGAAACCGGCGAGATGGAACTGGCCGAACGCATCGACCATGTGCTGATGCGCTCGGGCCTGCGCGAGCATTGGGCCAAGGAAAGCCGCGGCGGGCTGGATTCGGAATCGCGTACCGAGAACCTGGACGAACTGGTGTCGGTCGCCTCGCGCTTCACCCGCCCGGACGATGAAGACAGCCAGGGCATGACCGAGCTGGTCGCCTTCCTGGCTTACGCCTCGCTGGAGGCCGGCGCAGGCCAGGCGCAGGCTGGCGAAGAAGGCGTGCAGCTGATGACGCTGCATTCGGCCAAGGGCCTGGAATTTCCGATTGTGTTCCTGGTCGGCCTGGAAGACGGCCTGTTTCCGAGTGCGCGCTCGCTGGAAGAGAGCGGGCGGCTGGAAGAAGAGCGTCGCCTGGCGTACGTGGGCATCACCCGCGCGCGGCAGAAGCTGGTGCTGTGCTACGCCGAATCGCGCCGTATCCACGGCCAGGACAATTACAACGTGCCCTCGCGCTTCCTGCGTGAGATTCCGCGCGACCTGCTCAACGAAGTGCGCCCGAAGGTGCAGGTTTCGCGCACCGCATCGCTGGGCGCGGCGCGCGGCGGCCCGGTGCATGGCATCGTGGAAACGGCACCGATCAAGCTCGGCGCCAACGTCGAACACCCCAAGTTCGGCGGCGGCGTGGTCGTCGATTACGAAGGCGCTGGCGCGCATGCGCGCGTGCAGGTGCAGTTCGACGAGGTCGGCGCCAAGTGGCTGGTGATGGCCTACGCCAATCTGACTGTTGTCTAGTCAGGTTGCACTCGTCTGCGATTGCAGTTTCTTCAGCAGGCGAGGGCGTAGTGCGGTTGCACTGTGCGTGCAGCAAGCGGAACCGACCCTGCTGCACCTCACGTCGAGCGAGATCGCGTGATCATCTGCGACAGATGATCGATGGATGAGGCGTGGCCTACGCTGCTCTGTTGCGCGCTTACATTTCCCAGCCGAAGCTTGAGTTGATCTGCTTGCCGTTCACGCTCAGCGTCGACCTGTTGGCGAGCACGACCAGGGTAAAGGGCGGCACGCGCGTGTCGCGCCGCCTTCGAACGAGAGCGACGAAGTTGCACTCGCAGGGGTGCTCAGGCATGCCCATAGCAACAACGCAACGCAAGCGGCTACACATCGTGTCATGACGTCATCCTTGACCGTGGTCGTGCCGGAAGGGCACGGTCAGGAGTATCGATGCTGGCGCCGCGGCCTTGCAACGGATGCGGCAAGCAATGAGATGGCGATACAACCACCTCGCGGGCAAGGCCGGTGCTCGAAATCTCCATTGGCCGCTTCCACCCCGGTGGTGAGCGCGCCAGCCGCTTTAGCTCATGGCCAGATCGCGAGGTTCCCTAAGCCACTTTGAGCCGGCAATCGGGGCCATTGGTGCATCGCTCGATGCATACCGCGCTACATCCATGCCACCCTGTCAGCAGTTCATTGCATAGGTGCCCGGCGGCATGCAGACCGAAAAACAGAAAATGCTGGCAGGCGAACTCTACAACGCCGCCGATGCGCAGCTGCAGGCCGATCAGGCGGCAGCTGCGGTGTGGATGGAGCGCTACAACGCCACTGGCGCGCAGTCATCGGCGCAGCGGCATGCATTGCTGGTCGAGCGGCTCGCCGAGGTGGGTGCGAATGCGGTGATCCGGCCGCCGTTTCATTGCGATTACGGCTACAACATCCATCTGGGCGCGGGCGTGTTCCTCAACTTCAATTGCGTGATCCTGGATATCTGCCAGGTGTACATCGGCGATGGCACGCAGGTGGGGCCAGCGGTGCAGTTCTACGCTGCCGACCATCCGCGCGATGCCGCCGGACGTGCCAGCGGGCTGGAGTTCGGGCGGCCAATCCGCGTCGGGCGCAATGTGTGGATTGGGGGCGGGGCGATCATCCTGCCGGGCGTCTGCATCGGCGACGATGCGGTAATCGGTGCCGGTGCGGTCGTCACGCGCGATGTGCCGGCCGGTGCGATCGCCGTGGGCAATCCGGCGCGCGTGCGCGCACCCCGGCTTGCCGATGCGCCGCCCACCGACTGAACGCAACGAAGAAGAGCCGCTACAAAAAGCGATCGCGCAGCTGCCAGGCGGACGCGGCCGGTGCGATGCAGCGCATACGCGAACAGAGCAGTATCGAACGCGTTACTGGCGCCAGGGATGGTCGCTCGTCAACCAGCTGAGCCGCTTCGAGCGCTACAGTCCCTCACCTGCAAGATTGATCCATCTCAAGGCCTGCGTTGCGGAGTGCTGTCAATCTCAAGTGCCGGCGAGGCTGCCGGCCCATCCGGGAGGTCATCATGTACAAACGAATCCTGATCGCCATCGATGCATCCGAGCTCTCGCATCGCGGCCTGTTTCAAGGCCTGGAGCTGGCCAAGGCGACCGGTGCCAAAGTGGATATCGTCACCGTGTCCGAGCCGTGGGCGATGGGCATGTACGACGCAATGGGCTGGAGCGTGGGCTACGAGGCCAGCCCGGAATACCGCACCGAGCGCGAAGCGGCCGCTGAAAAGATCCTGCGTCCGGCGTTGGAGTTGGCCGCCGCTGCCAACATCAAGGCCACGCCGCGGCATGTGCTGGATCGCTTCGCGGCCGAGGGCATCGTGCAGACCGCCAAGGACTGCAAGAGCGATCTGATCATCATGACCTCGCACGGCCGCCGCGGCATGCAGCGCATGCTGCTCGGCAGCCAGACGGTGGAAGTGCTCACCCACAGTGCGATTCCGGTGCTGGTGATTCGCTGATGCCGAGACCACTGCCTTGTCTCGCCTAGGCGCGTACCCGGGCGCGCTGTGGCGTCCAGGTAATCCACGTCGCGCCCAGGTGCGCTCCCACGCAACTCAAAGTGCTTCGCTCTCCATCGGCTCCGGTTGTGCCGCAAAGCGCGGTGCCGGTCGGGCGAGCCGGCGCAGTGCTTCGGTATGCACCAGCGGAGAGCCGTGCGTGGGTGTGGCCGCGCCGCCGCGGGGGGACGCGTACTCGGGTTGTACGTGCTGACTCAGTTCGCGCATGAAGCGCCACATCGGCACGTAGTGACCACGCCGTGGCGCAGGAAGATGCGGTGCTGCGCGGCACTGGCGACGCCACTGCATGGGCGGCATGCCGAAGCGCTGCTGAAACGCACGCTGAAACTGGCGCTCGGACGCAAAGCCCATTTCGTAGAGCAGCCAGGTCAGGCTGCAGTCCGGGTAGGCCTGCAGGTAGCGGTGCGCTGTGCTTAGCCGCTGTTCGCGGATATAGCTGGCCACGCCTCCACGCGACTGAAACAAGCGGTACAGCGATGCACGCGATAACGCGAACGCTTGCTGCAACGACTCGGTACCCAGCTCCGCTTCGCCGATGTGCTGCTCGATATAGGCCAGCAGATCGATCATCAGCGGCGTGTGCGCCTCCGCGGCCGTGGATACGCGTGGAACGATGGCGCTGTAATGACTGCTGCTGCTCATGCGGATGCTGCCTGCGGCCCACTCCCCGGGGCCTGTCCCCTGGTCAACCGAGAAAAGCAGCGCCAACCCATCACGCCTCTTTCACAAAGTCGGCGCTGGGTCACGCATCCGCGCCTGCGTCTGCACGATCGCAGCGATTGAGACGATTTGTCGGGTGAGCCCACAAGCGCATTCCTATCCTCGCCGCAGCGCTGAGAAAGCGTCATCGCACGGCCTGCCGCTTCGGTCCGCGTGGTGCGCGGCGGTTGCGGGCTAGCCCGCGGCAGCGGCGTCGCACGCAGGCTGCAGGCATTCGGTCGGGCCGGCGACATCCAAGCCACATCGCAGCGCACGTGCACCGCACGCTGGCGCAACGGGTAAGCTCAATCGGAGATCAGGCATGGCCAGCAGTCAGAAGTTCATCGCCCGCAATCGGGCGCCACGGGTGCAGATCGAATACGACGTGGAGGTCTACGGCGCGCAGAAGAAGGTGCAGATTCCGTTCGTGATGGGGGTGATGTCGGATCTGTCCGGCGCCAACGCCGGTGAGCTGCCCTCGCTGGATGAGCGCAAGGCACTGGAGATCGACGTCGACAACTTCGACAGCCGTCTGCAGTCGATGGGCCCGCGCGCGCAATTCAAGGTGCCCAACACGCTCACCGGCGAAGGCGAGCTGGCGGTGGATATCACCTTCGAAAGCATGGACGACTTTTCGCCGGCCGCCATCGCGCGCAAGGTTGCGCCGTTGGCCAAATTGCTGGAAGCGCGCACGCAGTTGGCCAACCTGGACACCTACATGGACGGCAAGGCCGGTGCAGAGCAGCTGATCGCCAACGCTATCCGCGATCCGGCGTTGCTGCAGTCGCTGGTGTCGGCCGGCAAGCCCGCGTCCGAACCGGAAGGAACCTGAGCCATGTCCGCGACCGAAGCCGCACTGGCCACCCGTAGCATCGAAACAACCGAGCGGGGCGACTTTGCCGCGCTGCTCAATCGCGAGTTCCGTCCCAAGAGCGAGCGCGCCAAGGAAGAAGTGGAATCGGCGGTGCGCACGCTCGCCGAGCAGGTGCTCAACCGCAGCGATGTGGTTGGCGAAGACGTATCGCAGACCATCAAGGCCTACATCGCCGAGATCGACCGCACGCTCACCGAACAGCTCAACCAGATCCTGCATCACGCCGATCTGCAACAGCTCGAAGGCGCCTGGCGCGGCCTGCATTATCTGGTCAACAACACCGAGACCGACCAGCAGCTCAAGATCCGCGTGCTGAATATCAGCAAGAAAGAGTTGGGCAAGGTACTCAAACGCTACAAGGGTACCGCGTGGGATCAGAGCCCCATCTTCAAGAAAGTCTACGAACAGGAATATGGCCAGCTTGGCGGCGAGCCGTATGGGTGCCTGGTCGGCGATTATTACTTCGACCAGAGTCCGCCGGATGTGGAACTGCTCAACGGTATTGCGCAGGTGGCCGCTGCCGCGCACGCACCGTTCATTGCCGCCGCCGCGCCCAAATTGATGGGCATGGACAACTGGAGCGAGCTCTCCAATCCGCGCGATCTGGCCAAGATTTTTTCCACGCCCGATTACGCTGCATGGCGCTCGCTGCGCGAATCCGAAGACTCCAAGTACATCGGTCTGGCCATGCCGCGCACGCTCTCGCGTCTACCTTACGGCGCGGCCACCAGCCCGGTGGAAGACTTCGATTTCGAGGAAGACACCGCCGGCGCGGATTCCAACAAGTACACCTGGCAGAATGCCGCCTATGCGATGGCGGTGAACATCAACCGCTCGTTCAAGCAGTACGGCTGGTGCTCGCGCATTCGCGGTATCGAGTCCGGCGGCGCAGTGGAAGGGTTGCCCACGCATACCTTTCCCACCGACGACGGTGGCGTGGACATGAAGTGCCCGACCGAAGTGGCGATCACCGACCGTCGCTCCGCCGAACTGGACAAGATGGGCCTCATGCCGCTGGTACATCGCAAGAACTCGGACATGGCCGCCTTCATCAGCGCGCAGTCGCTCAACAAGCCCGACGAATACGACGACCCGGATGCCACCGCCAACGCAGCATTAGGCGCGCGCCTGCCCTACATGTTTGCGTGCTGCCGCTTTGCGCACTACCTCAAGTGCATCGTGCGCGACAAGATCGGTTCGTTCTCCGATCGCGAGCAGATGCAGAGCTGGCTGACACGCTGGGTGACGCAATACATCGACGGCGACCCGTCCAACTCCAGCGAAGAAACCAAGGCGCGCAAGCCGCTGGCTGCCGCCGAAGTGGTGGTGGAAGAAGTGGAAGGCGCGCCTGGCTACTACAGCTCCAAGTTCTTCCTCAAGCCGCATTACCAGCTGGAGGGCCTGACCGTGTCGTTGCGGTTGGTCTCGCGGTTGCCCTCGGCCGCCAAGGCCTGATCCGACGCATCTGCGTCATGGCGAGGACGTCTTCGCGTCGCGCCACCTCGTGTTGTCACTCTCATTGAAGGAGCAGTTCCATGGCGTTCGACATGCATATCAAGTTCGGCAGTGGCAAGGTCAAGATCGAAGGCGCATCCAACCACAAGAAGCACAAGGGCGAGATCCCGATCCTGGCCTGGTCGTGGGGCGCGAGTAATTCCGGCGACCTGCACACCGGTGGCGGCTCGGCCAGCGGTGGCAAGGCGCATGTCCAGGACATCTCCGTCACCAAGTACGTGGATGGCTGCTCCAATGCATTGCTCGATGCGGTGTGCACCGGTGCGCGCGTGGAAAACGCCTGGCTGTACGTCACCAACGCCACCGGCGAGCAGAGCGACTTTCTCACCCTGGAGTTGAGCGAAGGCGTACTGATTACCTCGCTGTCGACCGGCGGTTCCGGTGGCGAAGACCGCCTCACCGAAAACGTGACGCTGCACTTCGGCAAGTTCAAGTACGGCTTCCAGCCGCAGGACGACAAGGGTGCCTCCCAGGGTGGCGCGAAGGAATTCACCTACGACATCCAAGGTGTGGCCAAGGCCTAACGCGAACGCAGGCAACCACAACGCCTTCGCCACGCAGGTGCGTTTGGCGACGCGGTGCGGCACGCAGCGAGCGTGTAGACGCTGCTCTGCGCCAAGCGGATGTTGGCGTTGTGACGTTGGCTGCTTCCGATGGCGGTCATGCGATAACTGGCGGTGCCGCGCATGGCGCCGCCACCTTCTTCGATAAGGAACCGCGCGATGGATGCCACCGCACAGACCCTGCTTGCCCAAGGCGAGCCGGCGCAGGCGTTGCAGCAACTGATCCAGCAGGTGCGCCGGCAACCGGCCGATGCAGCGCAGCGCGTGTTTCTGTTTCAGTTGCTGGCCGTCCTCGGCCAGTGGTCGCGCGCCGCAGATCAGCTGCGTGCTTGCGGTGAACTGGATGCCACCACGCAGCCCTTGGTCCACACCTATCTGGCGGTATTGCAGGGCGAGCAGACGCGCGCCGAGGTGTTTGCCGGTAAGCGGTTACCGCGCGTGATGGGTGAGCCGGCCGAGTGGCTGGCAATGCATCTGCAGGCGCTGCAACTGGCGGCGCAAGGGCATGGCGAACAAGCAGCGGCGTTGCGGGCGCAGGCCTTCGAACGGGCACCAGCCAGTGCCGGCGTGCTCAATGGCGAACGCTTCCAATGGCTCGCAGATGCCGACACCCGTTTCGGGCCCTGTATCGAGCTCATTCTCGATAGCGGCTATGCATGGGCCCCGCTCAGCCAGATCCAGCAGCTGCGCATGCAGGCGCCGCTGGATCTGCGCGACACCGTGTGGGCGCCGGTGAGCGTGCTGTGGCGCAACGGCGGCCAGGCCTTCGGCTACTTGCCGGTACGTTACCCCGGCAGCGAGCACCTGGATGCCGGCGAGCTGCAACTGGCGCGCCGCACCGAATGGACCCTTGTCGCACAAGGCGAGATCGGCATGGGCCAGCGCATGTGGAGCACCGAGTCGCGCGAGATTGCGCTGCTGGATGTGCGCGATGTGCAGTTCGACGCGGGCTGATTTCAATGGCCGAACTCACCACCACCGAACGCTTGCAGCCTTCGCTGCTGGACCGGCTCACCGATGCAGCGCCCAGTCAGCGCGAAGAGAGCCGCGAGCAACGCGTGATTTCGGCCACGCGCCTGCGTGAGTGCGTCATTCGCGATCTGTCGTGGTTGCTCAATGCCGTGAACCTGGAAACCAGCCGCCCGCTGGAAGCGCATCCGCAGGTGCGCAGCTCGGTACTGAATTACGGCATCCCTGATCTGGCCGGCGTCGCAGTGAGCGGCATCGATGCGGCCGCGCTGCAACAGCGCATTCGCCAGGCGATTCTGGCCTTCGAGCCGCGGCTGATTCCCGAGACGCTGCGGGTGAGCGTGCATGCCGATGCCGCACGCATGGACCGGCGCTCGCTGTTGTTCACCATCGAATCGGAGATGTGGGCGCAGCCGCTGCCACTGAACCTGTATCTGAAGACTGCGCTGGATCTGGAAACAGGCCGGCTCGATGTCGTCGAAGGGAACGGCTGACGTCATGGACCCGCGCCTACTGCCGTACTACACCCGCGAGTTGCAGCACGTGCGCGACATGGGCGCGGAGTTTGCGCGCGAGTATCCCAAGATCGCCGGCCGGCTTGGCCTGGACGCGTTCGAATGCGCCGACCCCTATGTCGAGCGGCTGCTGGAAGGCTTCGCGTTTCTGGCCGCGCGCGTGCAACTCAAGCTGGACGCGCAGTACCCGGTGTTCACCCAGCACCTGCTGGAGATGGTCTACCCGCATTATCTGGCGCCGCTGCCGTCGATGGCGGTGGTGCAGTTGCAGCCGGATCTGAAAGACAGCGGGCTGGCAGCAGGCGTCGTCGTGTCGCGGCAAAGCGCGCTGCGCAGCCTGGTCGGCCCCGGCGAGCGCACCGCCTGCGAATTCCGCACCGCGCATCCGGTGACCTTGTGGCCGTTGCAACTGGCCGAGGCCAAGTATCTGGAATCGCCAGCCGCCTTGGCCGCTGCCGGCATCGCTTTGCCGCCCGGGCGCGTGGTGCGTGCCGGCGTGCGGCTGCGCTTCGAGCTGGTGGGTGGTGCGCAGACGCACGCGCTGGCGCTGGATCGGCTGCCGCTGTTTCTGGCCGGCGCCGACGGCCTGCCCAAGCGGTTGTACGAACAACTGCATGCCGATACCACCGCCGTGGTGGTGCGTGGCAGCGATGCCCGCGGTGGCACGCTGGAGGTGACGCTGGACGCCGATGCCGTGCAGATGCGCGGCTTTGCCGACGACGATGCATTGATTCCGTACGACGGCCGTTCGTTCAGTGGCTATCGCCTGCTGCAGGAGTATTTCGCCTGCCCGGAGCGCTTTTTGTTCGCAGAGCTCGCCGGGCTGCGCGCGCCATTGCGGCGGTTGCACGGCAGCAGCTTCGAGGTGGTGGTGTTGCTGCAACGCAGCCTGCCCAGCCTGGCTGCGGCAGTAGACGCCGAGCACTTCAAATTGTTCTGCACCCCGGCGATCAATCTGTTCCCGCGCCGCGCCGATCGCATCCATCTGCAGGCCGGGTTGCACGAGTACCACGTGCTGGCCGACCGCACCCGGCCGATGGATTTCGAGATCCATCACCTGGGCGAGGTCGAAGGCTTCGGCGATCGTCAGGAGCCCGAGCAATGCTTCACCGCGTTCTATGGTGGCGACGCACGCACCTGGCATGCACGGCATGGCGCGTTCTACAGCATGCGCCGTGAACCGCGCATGCTATCGGCACGTCAGCGCCGCGATGGCGCGCGGTCGAGCTATGTGGGCAGCGAAGTCTTCGTCAGCCTGGTCGATGCCGACGATCAGGCCCACAGCACGCGCCTGCGTCAGCTTGGGCTGCAACTGTGGTGCAGCAACCGCGATCTGCCGCTGCATATGCCGGTAGGCAAGGGCGCAAGCGACTTCACCATGGACAGCGGCGTGCCGGTACGGAGCGTGCGCTGCGTGGCCGGGCCGACCAAGCCGCGCCCGGCATTGTCGGATGGGCAGACTGCGTGGCGCCTGCTCAGTCAATTGCAGCTCAATTATCTGTCGCTGTTCGAAGATGGCCCCGACGGCGCCGCTGCGCTACGCGAGATCCTCGCCCTGTATTGCGACCCGTTCGACGCGTCCGCGCAGCGGCAGATCGAAGGCGTCAAGCAGGTGAGCGGCACACCGATCGTGCGGCGCATTCCGGTGCCGGGTCCGATCACCTTCGGCCGCGGCCTGGAGATCACGCTGACCTGCGAGGACGCCGCCTTCGAAGGCACTGGCGCCTTCCTGCTGGCTTCGGTGCTGCGGCACTTCTTCGCGCGCTATGTCTCGGTGAATTCCTTTACCGAAACCGTGCTGCGTACCACCGAACGCAACGAGGTGGCCCGGTGGCCAGCCCAGCCCGGCACGCGCCCGCGCCTGTGAGCGCCGCGGCTGCCGCGCTGGCACAGGCGCTGCAGACCCGGCCACAGGATTTCAGCCCATTCGCGGCCTTGCGCGCGATCGAACGCTGCCATCCGCAGCAGCCGCGCCTGGGCGAATCGGCGCGCGCCAGCGACGATGTGCTGCGGCTGCGGCATGCGCCGTCACTGGCATTCGCACCCCATGCGCTGCACCGCTACACACCGGCAACGCACGATCAGCCTGCCGCGCTGTATGGCGTGTTTTTCGGTCTTTTCGGGCCAAACGCGCCGTTGCCGTTGCACCTGACCGAATACGCCATCGAGCGTGCGCAGCAAGCCAAGGACGGCACCTTCGCCGCGTTTGCCGATGTGTTCCACCACCGCATGCTGAGCCTGTTCTACCGCGCCTGGGCGCAGGCACAGCCCAGCGTGCAGGCCGAGCGCCCGGCGAGCGACCAGTTCCGTGCGTGGCTGGATGCATTGGTGGGCATCGCCAGCCCGCACCTGCGCCAACGCGATGCATTGCCGGACGATGCACGTCGTTACTACGCCGGCCGTCTTGGCACCGCCACACGCACGCCGGAAGGCTTGCGTGCCCTGCTGCAACAGTTGTTCGAATGGCCGGTGCAGGTACAGGAATTCATCGCCGAATGGATGCGCCTGCCGGCCGATGCGCACCTGCAACTTGGTTTGGGTCCGCGCAACGCGCGGCTGGGCGTGGACAGCGTGGTGGGCGCACACGTGCGTGGCGCCCAGCAACGCGTGCGCATCCGCCTGGGGCCGCTGCCGCGCCTGGCGTTTCAACGCTTTCTGCCGGGTGGCCAGGCGCTGAAGCAACTCACCGCCACGGTGCGCAGCTATCTGGGCGACGAATTCGGCTGGGAACTGCAGCTGTCGCTCAAGGCCGACGAGGTCCCTACGCCGCACCTGGCGCGCAATAGCCGGCTGGGCCTGGACACCTGGCTGGGCCGCCGCGCCTGGAGCATTGCCGATGCCGACGACGTGGTGCTGCACCCCTCCGGGTGACGCGCAGCGCGTACTGATTCGCTCACCACCTATCTATTCGATTCAAGGACGCACCATGGCCGAGATCTCCCGCAGCTCCCTGTTCGGCAAGCTCAATCCGCTGGCCTACCGCGGCATCGAAAGCGCCACCGTGTTCTGCAAGCTGCGCGGCAACCCGTATGTGGAATTGGTGCATTGGCTGCATCAGTTGCTGCAGCTGCAGGACTCGGACCTGCACCGCATCATCAGGCACTTTCAGCTCAACCCGTCCACGCTTGCGCGCGATGTCACCGCCGCGCTGGATGGCTTGCCGCGCGGCTCCACTGCCGTGACCGATCTATCGGCCAATGTCGAAGAAGCGGTGGAGCGCGGTTGGGTGTACGCCTCACTCGGTTTTGGTGAAGCGCAAGTACGCACCGGCTATCTGGTGGTCGGTATGTTGAGCGTGCGTGGCTTGCGTCATGCGTTGCTGGCGATCTCCAAGGAGTTCGACAAGCTCAAGCCCGCAGTGCTCAACGAGCGCTTCGCCGAGATCGTGGCCGGCTCGCCGGAAGATGGCTTGCTGCCCAGCGATGGATTTTCGCTTGGTCAGGCCGCTGCACCCGGGGAGACCAGCGGTGCCATCGCGCCTGCCGCACTCGGCAAGCAGGAAGCGCTGAAGAAATTCACCACCGACCTCACCGCCCAGGCGCGCGAAGGCAAGCTGGACCCGATCATCGGCCGCGACGACGAGATCCGCCAGGTGGTCGACATCCTGATGCGCCGCCGCCAGAACAACCCGATCCTGGTCGGCGAAGCCGGCGTCGGCAAGACCGCGGTGGTGGAAGGGTTCGCGCAGCGCATCGCGCGCGGCGACGTGCCGCCGGCGTTGAAGGATGTGCAACTGCGCGCGCTGGATGTCGGCTTGCTGCAGGCCGGCGCCAGCATGAAGGGCGAGTTCGAACAGCGTCTGCGCGCGGTGATCGACGAGGTGCAGGCCAGCCCCAAGCCGATCATTTTGTTCGTCGACGAAACCCACACCCTCATCGGCGCCGGTGGTGCCGCAGGCACCGGCGATGCGGCGAACCTGCTCAAGCCGGCACTGGCGCGCGGCACGCTGCGCACGGTGGGCGCGACCACGTTTGCCGAATACAAGAAATACATCGAAAAGGACCCCGCGCTGACGCGGCGCTTCCAGGCCGTGCAGGTGGACGAACCGGACGAGTCCAAGGCCGTGCGCATGATGCGCGGCGTCGCTTCGATGATGGAACAGCATCACCGCGTGCAGATCCTCGACGAAGCGCTGGAAGCGGCGGTCAAGCTCAGCCACCGCTACATCCCTGCGCGGCAGCTGCCGGACAAGTCGGTGAGCCTGCTGGACACGGCCTGCGCGCGCGTGGCGGTGAGCCTGCATGCCACGCCTGCGGAAGTGGACGACAGCCGCCGACGCATCGAATCGCTGGACACCGAGCAGGCGATCATCGAGCGCGAGCGTGCGATCGGCATCGTGGTGGAGGAGCGTGCCGCTGCGTGTGCTGGCCTGCTGGAAAGCGAGCACGGCCGCCTGCAGGCGTTGGAACAGCGTTGGGTTGCAGAAAAGGCATTGGTCGACGAGCTGTTGTCGCTGCGCGCGCAATTGCGCAGTGACAATGCGCCCGTAGAAGGCACTGGCAGCGCACTGGAAGCAGAGGCCGATACCGCGCAGGCAGCGTCTGGCGACATCGCCGTGCTCGACGCACCGGTGCAGGTTGATCGCGACACGCTGCTGGCGCGCCTGCAATTGGTGCAGGCGGGACTAGGCGCGCTCCAAGGCGAATCGCCTCTGATCCTGCCCACTGTCGATCATCAGGCCGTTGCTGCCGTCGTCGCCGACTGGACCGGCATCCCGGTCGGGCGCATGGCGCGCGACGAGATCGACACCGTGCTGCGCCTGCCCGAACTGCTGGCCAAGCGCGTGATCGGCCAGGATCACGCCATGGAGATGATCGCCAAGCGCATCCAGACCAGCCGCGCCGGCCTGGACAACCCGGACAAACCGATCGGCGTGTTCCTGCTGGCCGGCACCTCCGGCGTGGGCAAGACCGAAACCGCGCTCGCCTTGGCCGAAACGCTGTACGGCGGCGAACAGAACCTGATCACCATCAACATGAGCGAGTACCAGGAGGCGCACACCGTCTCCTCGCTCAAGGGCGCACCACCGGGCTACGTGGGCTACGGCGAAGGCGGCGTGCTGACCGAAGCGGTGCGACGCAAGCCGTACTCAGTGGTGCTGCTGGATGAAGTGGAGAAGGCCCACCCGGACGTCCACGAACTGTTCTTCCAGGTCTTCGACAAGGGCTGGATGGAAGACGGCGAAGGCCGCCGCATCGACTTCCGCAACACCCTCATCATCCTCACCAGCAACGCCGGCACCGACCTGATCGCCAGCCTGTGCAAGGACCCGGACCTGATGCCCGACCCGGAAGGCATGGCCAAGGCCATCCGCGAGCCGTTGTTGAAGGTGTTTCCGCCGGCATTGCTCGGACGGCTGGTCGCGATTCCGTATTACCCGCTCAGTAACGCCATGCTCGGACAGATCGTGCGACTGCAGTTGAACCGCATCAAGACGCGCATCGAAGAGCGCTACAAGATTCCATTCGACTACGACGACTCGGTGGTGGAGCTAGTGATCTCGCGATGCACCGAGAGTGAATCGGGCGGACGGATGATCGATGCGATTTTGACTAACTCGGTGTTGCCGGAGATCAGTCGGGAGTTTCTGGAACGCGTGAATAGTGGTGATCCGGTTTTGCGGATCGAACTGGGTGCTTGCGACAGAAGCTTCGTTTACGACTTCCTAAAAAATAGGCATCAGGAGACTAAGAATGGCAACCTATGACAGTATGTTGGAAGAATTTAGAAGCCTGATCTATAAGGATGGTTGGGGGGTTAAGCGGGGTGAATTCCCTGCGCCTAAGGATGCTAAATACATTCGCGACCTGGCAAGGGTTGGAGCTTTTCTTAATCCAGAAAATGAGCTTTTTTGCGAGGCGTTGGAACTGCTCGACACTGCTATGATTGATCTGTTTAATCTCAGGACTGGGGCGTCGTTCAGGAAAAATAAGATAAAGCTAAATAGCTTTTCAACGTTTGAGCATGGCCGAAAATTGGAATTCGCATGTAAAGAAAATGGTCTAGACGCAACTAAGCACCTGTTGGCAAGTGTGCTGGCGGAAATGGAGATTAAGGAGGGATTTCAGGGTATAAGCGAAGCTGGAAAATGTGTGTCATTTTATAATAATTTAGGTGATGATGAATTTGGTGGGGCAATAAAATCAATGCACCTGGCGAAAGACTATGTGGGAAGCGATCATGGAGCCTTCACGCACCGAATTCAGTGGTATTGCGCTTCTGTCGTTAAGAGGAAGCTTGAGTTGGAGAACGCGAAAACTAGTTCTACGTTCAAGTCATCAGGACTTGTCTGGGGTCTGGTCTTTGATCGAAATGCACGTGAAGGGGTTATCGTAGAGCCAAATGACTTTAGGCGCCCCGAGTTAATGAACCCTTGGATTGCTAATAATCCCCGCTATGGTAATCATTCATGGCCGGTCCTCAGTTCGTTCTTAAAATCTAGGCTTGAAAGAATGTCCGGGCGCGGCTGGTCGTCAGATGTGTTGAAGATTAATATTGCTTCGAAGATTTATCCGGATAAGGCAAAGCCTTCACTCGGCTATCGCAAGGCATCCGCAGTTGAAAATGAAAAAGAACTTCGCGGATTTAATCTTAGTAGCGAGGAGATGGCCGTGGTTGAAAAGGCAGCTACAGGCTCGTCATTTGATGCTGCGATGATACCGAAGCCTGGATTTGTAAGTTTCAAGGGCGGCATTAAGGTATCTATCTAGTTAGACTATTCGACCACTCCAAATTTTCGGAAAAAGAATAAATTTTCCAGTAAAAAGGGGCAGGGTCTGAGGTTTGCACACTTTTTCAAGCTAAAAATCGCAGGTTCTGACTGGCTTCCGGCGAGAAGTGGCGTAGTGCGTCCAGCATGCGTGGACAGGTGTTCTAGCCATCCGCGACATGAAGCTTCCTGGCCTAGCCGCATCAGGCAGTACAGTCTGCGCGAGGTCCGGTAAGGGTTGAGATTGTGCTGCGCGTCGATCGCTTCGGCGGCCATGCCTGCCAACCATGAGGCGAACATCGCCAGTGCGTGCGGCAGCAATAGTGTCTCGATGCGCTCGCGCTTGCGGGTCAGGCTACCCTCGAAGGCGGCCGTAGCGATGCGGGGTAACAGTATCAGGTTCTTAGGTATCCCCACGTTTTTAAAGCACCAGCGTCATCTGCTCACGCACTGCTTCGGGCAGTGTACGTAAGCGTTCTAGCCAGCGTGAGACAGGTTCCATCGGCCAGCGCCTGGCCAGCGCCTGGCGGCCGACACGCAGTGTCGAGTAGAGCTTGCGTGTACTGCTGCGTGGCGATAGCCACTGGGCGATACCGGTGGCTTCGCATCCCAGTCCTGCCAGCCAACTGGCAAAGGTGGCCAGTGTGTTGAGCAACAACAGGATCTGCAACCGCTCGCCGCGACGGGTCAGGCTGTCTTCCATCGCCTGACCGTAGCGATGCGACTTCAGATCACGAAATGCCAGCTCGATCTGCATCCTTCGTGCGTACAGATTGACCAAGTGTTTCGCGCTGGGTGCTTGTAACTGTGGGGAGGCAACGATCAACCACGGCTCGCGTTCACGCGCCGCTGCTTTCAAGCTGGAGGATGCACGCGAGACCTTCGCTGGCGAGCGGCGGTTGCGTTGCTGACGTCCCAGACGTGTCTTGGCATAGAGCACCAGACGGCAATCGAGTGGATCACTGCGATTGGCCTGCATCGGTGGCAATTCGCATGCACGGTTGGACGCCAATGCATGCAGGCGTCGGCTATCGATCCATTGCGCTGCATCATCGGGCACGTCTTGCGGTTTGACCTGCGTGCGTCCGCGAAGACGCCCGACCCAATCCCAGCCCATCGCCGACACCGCGCGAAACCATGGCGTGCGGAATCCGGCGTCCGTGACCAGGATCGGACGCACATCGTCTGGAATCATTCGCCTGAGCTGTTGCAAGAAGCGTTTTTCCGCGCCGGGCGATCCCTGCTGTTTCCCGGCAACCACCATGTCCAGCAAGGTGAGTGTGCGTCCACCGATCGGCACGGCTGCGCGCAGCAGACACCATGACTTGTCCGGCTTCAAATCGCTCCAGTCGATGACGATCACCGGCTGGTCGCCGCGCAACAGCCAATGCGCCATGTCCCGCTCGATCATGGATCGCTCGGCCTGCAACGTGCGATTGCACAGCAGGCGGTCGCATGCCTTGAGGGGCGCACGTACCCGCGTCGCGCCAGGCCACGCGCGTGCGATGTCGATCAGCGTCAGTCGGCCCCCGTGCACTAGCGCTTCAACCGCGCCCAGCAAGGTACGTTGGCGTAACGCATGCATCCCGGAGAGTGAGTTAGACAGGCACTTCTGCAATACTTCGCTGGCGCGCATGGTCGGCACTCTTCTCTGGCTTAATCACCTTGAAGCGTGCCCCATGCGCGCACCTTCTTCCACCGCCTGGCCCACCAAGCGCTTGATCTCGCAGGAAGAAATGTGGGGAAACCTCAGTATCAGGTTCGCTTTCTCCATGAGCCTGATTTTACGAAGAGTAACTAAATGCAATCCGCCACCCGCCTGACCGACGTGCATCCGCCCGAGTGGTGACCGTATGGTGCTGCATGTCGGTGCTGCCGATTATTGCGCCGGGTGCACCGACGGTGCTGGTCAGAGCCAAAGGGGCACAGGTAATTAGCCGGCCACATTATGTCCAACAAGGGGACGCAGGTCATTAGGCCGCATAAAAAAGTGCTGCATTCGTGGACTTGATATGCGCCCGGTGTATTGGGCGAATGAATGTCGCGAACGTCAAACGGATGGCCGACATTTCGTGTCTCCGGTGCGACTGCGCCACTTCAGCTGCTTCCGGGATCTCTCACGAAAGACGAGGTGATGTATGGTTGAACTAGTATGCAGCGTCTGCAAGAAGCCCGCCTTGGGATTGGTCACCAAGCCGGTGAATCCATCCGACCAGCGTCATCGCAAATGTGATGGCGCAACGGTGGTGGCGCAGCAGAGCGTGGTTGTCCAGAAATCCGCGCTTGCCGCACAGGCAAGCGAAAAAGCGGCAGCACGCAAAGTCCTGACTGGCCGCGATCACCAGGGCAATCATGACAGCCGGACCAAACCGGAGGTGCGCGGAGGTCCAAAGGGCGATCGGCACGATCACGGACGGCGTCAGAATGGCTCGGCCGGGCAGAACTGATCACGAACGTTCAGTACTCCGTCCGGGCACGATCGGGGTGCTTCCGGTGATGTCACCCAAACGAACGGGCGCAGGTTCACGTGAGAAGCCAACCCGACACTGGTCGTCCCGGTTGAACGGGATCGGGAAGTGGATCGAGCAGCGTGACAGACCTGCTTCCGAGTCCTGGCTTGAGTGATGCAGTGCTCCGCATGCCGGACGACTGAGACGTTCTGTCGGGTTCGCTTGCGCAGGCCCGGTACGGTTGGTACCGACCATCACCTCACGGGAAAAAAGCATGAACATTTCGAGCAGCGGCGTTCTCAACATCGTGGCCGCAACGTATGGATTGAAGGACGTCACCGCGCAGGTGGCGGCATTGGTCAACCGCAATGCCGCCCCGCAGACGCTATCGGTGGCGGCCAACAATGCGACCTTTACCGACACCTGGCCAAATCATGCCAAGGTGCTGACAGTGGTCTACCGCTACGACGATGGTGCAACGCGCACCGTGGCGGCGAAGGAGGGGGCCACGCTGAGCGTCGGGGCGACCGAGTTCGCGCAGGCCGACGCGCAGGCAGGCGATATCGCCGCCACCGGGCCCGTGCTCACGATCTGGGGCGCGAGCTACGGTCCGGTGGATGTGACCGCCAAGGTGCAGGGTCTGGTGCAGCAGAGCGACCAGACGCTCGATATCACTGCCAACAACGCGACCTTTACCGATACCTGGCCGAACAACGTCAAGACCCTGGTGGTGGTGGCCAGCTACACGGGGCAGGTTCCGTTCATCGACATCGTGGTGGAAGGCAGCCCCTATGCCTTGAGGTATCGTCCGCACCTGCAGGTGCTCAGCGCCTTCTGGGGCCTGCAGGATGTGACCGGTATCCTGCAGGCCAATGTCAGGCAGCGCCACGTGAGCCTGCCGGCATCCAATGCGGTGTTCGGCGATGGCTGGCCCGGTAACGCAAAGACGCTGTGCGTGGTATTCCAATACGCCGACTACGCGCCGCAATCTTCCATCATCCAGGAGGGCGGTACGCTCACCATCGACTACACCGCGTCCACGCCTGCATACACGCCGCCGGTGGATCCGGCTGCGCTGAACATCATCGCGGCCAGTTACGGGCGCAGCGATGTGACTGCCAAGGTCGCCGGGCTGGTCAGCGGTCAGGCATTGAACATCACGGCCAACAACGCCACCTTCGGCGATAGCTGGCCGAATGTCGCCAAATCCTTCGTCGCCGTTTACAGCTGGGGGTCGGCGGCGATCTCCAGCACCGTGGTGCGCGAAGGGCAACCGGTCGCGCTGACCCGCCCGGAACCGGCGTTTGCGATCGACCAGAACTTCGTGTCGATGGCGGGGCTGTTCGCCACCGGCGACGAGATCAAGCTCAGCGCCGCGGCCGGCGGTTTCTGGCAGGTGGGCGCGAACCAGCAGATCGTCGCCAGCGCCGCGTCCAGCGCTGCAGCGGAGACCTTCACCTTGTCGATTCCAGGTGCGGCCGGCTCGCCGATCGTGCAGCTGCGCTGCAGCGACGGCAGCTACGTGCAATTGGCCGCCGACGGTACCTTGCATGCCGGCGGCAGTGCGCAGAACGCGGCCAATCTGGTGCCGTCGCTGCAGTCCAATGGCGCCTTGAACCTGGGTATCGCCGGCGGTGCGCCGTTCGTGGCGGTGGACGCCAATAACGCGATCGTGGGCAGCGGGAACTACAGCCCGGATTTTTCCACCTGCTTCAGTTTCCTGTTCAACCCCACCCAGGCCGGACTGGACAACCATCTCAAGGCGTTTGTGGGCGGTGACCTGTCCACCGAGGATCTGAATCTGGCGCTGGTCAAGGTGATCTGGGATCTGACCGGCGGGTGCTTCCTGGCGATTGGTCTGGGGCCGTTGATCGGCAATGCCGACAGGCTCGGCCCTGGCGTCTACCGGTTGCTCGAGGGCTATCCCAGCGTCATGCGCGCGATCAACGGGTTGGTCGCCACGGTCGGCAACAACCGGACCGCGTCGGCCGGCGCGCTGCTGACGGTGTTGGTGGCCGTGTACGAAGCCGGCGTGTTCATGCCGTTGCTGCGGCTGGTGCTGAGTATGGCCGGGTGGTGGGCGCTGTCGATGGCGCTGGTCACCATCCTGACCAAAGTGCTGGGCGGTGCGGCGAGCGCCGGTGCGACGGTGGCGGCAGAACTGATCACCAGCTTCGCGATCTGGGCCTACCAGACGACGATGGACGTGCTGGCCTACGTAGCCTCGACCAGCGCTGGGGCGGCCTTCCTGATTGCACAGGACGACAGGAGCGCCGCGCCGTCGCCGCTGCTGGAGGCCTGATTCGCATCCAGGCACCCGCCACGTCATTGCGGCGCGGCGGGTGTTGGGCCTGCGCTGATGGGGTGTGGCGATGTTTGCCGAGCAGCGGCAGGGCGAGCGTGTTATCGACATCACCATCTGGGTGGATCGGCGCAGGAGATCTCGGTGCTCGCACTGCTGGGTTTGATGGTCTGCAGCCGATGCACGCGAACGCACATCGCAGCATGAGCGCAGCGCCGCAGCCATGCACTGAGCGTGCGCGCGTCGGCGGCGATAGCAACATACGGGCGTGCGCGGATTGCCACGCGAGATAATCGGCTCGGGACAGCGGCGGTGGGACGCACCGCCGAGCCAGCGCCAGCGCGACACTCGCCTGGCGTCGCCGCGATGCCGCACACTTGCCGCTTGGTCGAACACAGGACGAAGCAATGGCACGGCGATATGGATGGAGCGGGATACTGGTGTGGCTGGCGGCTTTCGGCGCGATGGCGGCCGGTCCGACGCCCGGCGAATACGGCACCAAGCAAGGCTGGGGCAGCCTGCAGGTCGGCGACAAGGGTGGGGCGCGCCACTTCGAGATGCTTGCGGTGGGTGCCAACGGCCACACCTGTTCCTTGGAGGGCACGCTGCGAGGCGACACGGCGGAAGTGAGCGATGCCAGCGACACGCCGTGCAAGCTCGCGTTCAAGCCGGTGGCAGGTGGCTTCAGCATCGCCGCACTGACGCCAGACAGCTGCCGGGATTACTGCGGCATGCGCGCCAGCTTCGAAGGCGACTATCTGCAGTTGCCTGCCGGCTGCACCTCCGCGGCCAGCAGCCGACGACGTGAGGCGTACCTGCGGGATTATCGTGGCAAGCGCTATAGCGAAGCACTTGCCGGCATGCAGGCGTTCGCGGGCGAGTGCGGCGAGTTCCTCAACTGGCTCGATCGCGACCGTTTCGCCAACGACCGCGCGCTCACCCTGCTGCGGCTGAACCGCCCGCAAGAATGCCTGGCGGCACTGGATCAGACCATGGCCGGTCGCAGCCGCGACGAGGCGTCGTTCCAGGCGGAGATGGACAAGGACAGCACGATGTTGCCGCCCAGCGACTGGGATGCATACCTGCCCATCGCCAAGTCCACCTGGTTCAATCGCAAGCTCTGCGAGGCGGCCAAGGGCTGAGGACGATGACGTGTTTTGCTGCGCGCAGGGAAGCCCTTGCGCGCAGCATCGCATGGATGGTCGCTCGCTCGCTCGTGCGTGATCGAGGGGATGCTGAAGAACATTCACGCTTGCAGTCGCACGCGTTGGTACTCAGAACATCATCGCTATTTCAGCCGGCAGCGGATGGACAATCGAGTTCATCGTTGGAATCTTCCTGATACGTCAGTCATACCGTCCCGGATCGTCCAGCGCCGCTAGGCGTTCCATCGCCGCAATTGCTGTGGCCGATCGCGCTCCAGCGTCTTGCCTAGCTTGATGGCCTGGAGCTCGCTGCAGACAGAACCACGATTGACAATGTTCGCAACCTGCTGAAACCCCGTTTCCTTGCCGCGCCAATACCGCCAACCGTCAGCGCATAGCTGTCCCCAGAAAACGCCAGCGCCTGCGGTACTGTGCGATCTTGGATGTAACGCCGGAACTGCACGCCATTGAAAGCGCCTGCACGCGTGGAGCATGTGTCGTTGGGTGACACGCAATTGCGCGGCATTGCAGAAGTGCGTCATCGCGAGCTGCAAGAATGCCGGCCGCAACCTCGCCGTGATTGCCGCACACAAAAAGCGGCGCCGAACCGACGCCGCTCCGTTGCAATGGATAAATCCGCCGCGCTCAATCCTTTCGATAGATCACACCCAGCTTGTCGATTTCATCGCCGGCGCGGCCGGTGAAGCCGGCGATATGCCAGCCGGTGGGGGCGGTGAGGGTATAGCGTTCGCTGGTCGGGGTGCCGGCGGCGATGCTGCGGCCCTGGTTGGTGGTCAGGCTGAGCGAGAACAACCGGGTGCGGCCGTTGTACTGGCCAAGCGTGACGGTGGCCGAGGTGAGCGTCTCGCCGCTGCGCAGGGCCAAGCTGGTGGCGGTTCCGCCGCTGCCGCCGTGGGCCAGGGTGGCGCCGTTGTCCAGGCTGGCGGCCACCGCATCCAGGCGTTCGGCGCCGCGCAGGGTGACGCTGCGCAGTTGGCGCTGGTGGGCGCCGCCGGCCACGTCGTTGAACGGTACGCCATGCGGTCCGCCAAAGCTGTCGCTGGTGCGCACATCGGCGCCCACCGCCCAGCCGAACTGCGTGTACAGCGGATAGTGATCCGATAGCGGCTTGCCGGCGCTGTCGTAGAAGTTGCCTGGGTCGAGCTGGTAGCGGTTGGCGGCCAGGGTCAGCTGCGGCGCGGCGCGGTACAGGATCTTGTCCACCACCTCGCAGGAGTTGGTCGGCGGCGTGCCGCACAGCAGCGGTGCGGCGCCGGCGGCCGGGGCGGTGCCCTTGATCAGTTCCACCCACGGATCGATCAGGTCGTTGCTGGCGATCAGCTCGCGGATGTTGTCTTCGCTGCGGGTGTAGCGGGTGTTGGAGTCCATCATCACCAGCACGGCGTTACCGGCCGACCAGGTGCCGATGAATTGCGACAACTGGCTGATGTTGGCGCGGCGGGCGGCCAGGTCGGCGGTTTCGGTACCGGCATTGGGGTGGGCGTTGTAGACGTCCAGCAGCACTCCGTTGTCCAGCCGCACCTGCATGTAGCTGAAGCCCTTCGGCGTGAGGCAATCGGTGCCGTTGCACTTGTCCCACTTGACCCGGGTGAAGTCGTTGAAGGGATAGTTGCTCAGCGTGTTGAGGCCATCGCCGATGGCGGCACCGCCGCTGGTGGGCGTGCGGTAGGGATGGTTGTCGCCGGCGTAGAGCGCAGCGTGGTAGTTGAAGTCTTCCTGCACGTGAACCAGCGCATACGGCGCCAATTTCGGTGCCAGCAGCGGCGTATTGGTGGCGGGGTTGCTACTGGAGATGCCCTCCGGCAGGCCGGCGACGTTATAGGTGAGTACGTCGAGGACGCCGACGCTGGATTGGGCGTGGGCGACACCGGCGCAGGCCAGGGTCGCACCGATTCCGACGCTGAGCAGAGAACGAAGATGCTGAAGCATGATGACCTCGTGCGGTTGGGGAACAGCGGATGGACGCGACGCGTCGGGCCCGGCGCGTCGCATGGAGGGCTCAGTGGTCCAAGGCGAGCGGATCGAGTGCGGCCTGGACGATGCGGGCGAACTGCGGCAGCGGGCAGTCGTACGCCGGCGTGGCGGTGCTGCAGCCGGGAATGAAGATGGCTGCGCTCGGCGGTGGTGCCTGCAGCGTCAATGGCACCCGTTCGCGCAGCTGCGTCAGGCTCTGCGCGGTGTAGCGCAGGCGAATGACGCGCTCACCGTCGGCACGCCGCCAGCGTTCGAACACCAGCGCGCCACCGGGGACGGTCTGGTCGGATTGATAGCCGGGCAACTGCCAGTGCAGATCGAACATGCCGGCCAGCAAGGTCAGGGTGCCGTCATGGCCGGACACCACCACCAGGCGCGCATCGCCGCCGATGGCATCGGCCTCGGCGTGTGCATCGTTGCCTTGCTGCAGCGTGGCCAGCAGGCGTGCGGCCAGCGGGGTGCTGGCCAGGCGAGCGACGGTCGGCGCGCGCAACCGCAGCGCGAACTCGGCCTGGTGCGGGGCGAACACGCGCAGCAGCGTGGCTTCGTCCAGGCCTTGCCAACCCAGCGCGGCGAAGTCCTGTCCATCGGCCCAGCCCATCAGCAGGCTTTCGGTGATGCCCGAGGCAGCCGCGGCGGGGCCATCGAGACCGGGAATCGACGGCCCGGCATCGTCCAGCCCGGCCGGTACCGTGGTCAGGCGCAGCTTGCCGGGCGCGGCCTGCGCGGGACACGGCCGTTGCGCGCATTGCAGCAGCAGGTGTTCGAGCGTATCGAGCGCATCGCTCTGGGTCGCATTCCAAGCCTGCGCATCGCCACCGATGCGGCCGGCAATGGCCGCCTGCATGCGCGCACGCGCCTGGGGCTGGCGCAGCGCAGCGGTGCCATCGAACAACACATCGGAACTGCCGGTCGGTACGTGATGCACCGGGTCGGCGCAGCCGGGCGTCAGTGTGCTGGCCAGCGCTTGCGCCGAGGCAATGGTGCGTTGGGTGCGGTTGGCCCAGTAATAGGCCTGGTTGCAGCCATCGCCGTTCAACAGACCAAGCGCGGTGTAGTGCGCGCGGTAGTAGTCGCCGAACAGGCGTTCCAGCTGCGCGCCGTTGGCGGTGAGGTGACCGGCCGGCACGCCGAAATGCGGCCATGGATGCAGCGAATAGCGGCCCAGCCGTTCGGGGCTGGACATCGCCGCACGCACGCCGTGGCGTTTGAGGATCACCACTTTTTCCAGGGTGTCCGGCGTCGCATCGGTGGCCTGGGCAGGGGTGAGCGGCACGAGCGCGAGCCCGAGCCCGAGTAGGGCGGTAGCGCGGCGGCAAAAGTGCAGAAGCATCGGCAGATCCATGACGAGTGAAGCGGAGAGGCGAAACAATCGGCGCAGCGCGACGACCGCCAGCTGCGCATGCAAACCCGCTCAGAAGCGCGCGCGCAGACCCAGCGACCACGTACGGCCGTAGTCGGTGTAGCCGCCGAACAGGTGGTCGCCGACGTACTGCCGCTGCACCTGGCCGGTGAGATTGATGGCGTTGACGAACACCGACAGGGTGTCGTTGACCTTCCAGGCGACATTGGCATCCAGGCTGCCGAATGCATCGCTGTTGAGCGTGGCCACATTGGCGGTGCCCACCGCGTTGACGATGTTGTCGCTCCAGCTGTAGCTGGCGCGCGCCATCAGCGGGCCCTTCTCGTAGAACAGCACGGCGTTGTAGGTGTTCTTGGCCACGCCTTCCAGGCTGTCGGTGAAGCGGCGCGTACCGTCGCGGTAGCTCGCCTGGCTGTCGGTAAAGGTGTAGTTGAGCTGCATGCCCAAACCGTCCAGCGGCGCCGGCAGGCCGGTGAACACCTGCTGGTAGGCCAGCTCCACGCCCTTGACGCTGGCCTGGCTGCCGTTGGTCTTGGACGAAAGCAGGTAGGTCTGGCCCTGGTAATCCAGATACGACAGCTGGGTCTGGATGAAACTGGAGATGTCCTTGTAGAACACGCCGCCAGTCAGCGCGGAGGTGCCGTCGATGTACCACTCGAAGGTCAGGTCGTATTGCCAGGCCTCGAACGGACGCAGCGCCGGATTGCCGCCGCTGGCGGTCAACACTTCGCCGCTGGAGTTGAAGGTCAGCTTGGACGAGAGGTCGGTGAGATCCGGGCGGGTGATCACCTTGGCCGCGGAGGTCCGCAGCACCATGTCATCGCGCACGTCCCAGGCGGCGTTGAACGAGGGCAAGGCGTTGGTGTAGCTGCGCTCGAAATGCACCGGCTGGGCGGCGCCGTCGAGGTCGGCATGGCCGTCGGTGGTCTGCTCGGTGCGCACCAAGCGCACGCCGAGATTGCCGCGTACATCGCGCCCGGCCAGGGTGCCGCCGAAGTCGGTCATCGCATACGCCGAGCCGATCTTCTCGCGCACCTCGTAGGAATTCTGCAGGTCGGCGCTGTTGGGCGTGCCGCTGAGGTCGGCGGCGGTCGGCCAGTCGCCCCAGAACGGCGCTTCGATCGGCGCCAGCCACTGCCGTGGCAGCGTGCCCTTGCCGTCGACCAGCATGTCGCTCACCGGCAGCGCGGTGAAATAGCTGCCCGGAAAGCGCACGCCGGCGATGCGGTTGAGCAGCAGGTCGGCACGATCATAGGTGCGCGAGCGCTCGCGGTACTTGGCGCCGAACTTGATGTCGCGCAGCCAGCCATCGCCGAGCGTGCGCTTGGCGTCCAGCTGCAGCGCGTCTTCCTTGTCGCGGGCATCGATTTCGCGCCATTCCAGCCGGCGTCCGTTGACGCTGGCCGGGTTGGTCGGATCGAAGCCATTGGTGAAGCTCCAGTTCGGCACGTTGTCGTCGTCGGCCTGCGGCATTTCCACCCGCATCGACAGGTTGGTGCCGCTGCGCAGCCGCGTGCGGCGGATCGGGTCGGAGTCGTAGCTGTGTGCCTGCGAGTGGAACGCCACTGCGCCAAGCGTCCACAGATCGCCATTCCAGGTACTGGACAGGCGCGCGCTGCGGTTGTCGTCGGTGATGCCGGAGGTTTCGCGCGAGACCTGCACCTGGCCATTGCGATAGTCGAAACCGGTCACGCCGCCATGGTCCACTTGCAGGTTGCTCATCTTGGACACACCGTCGAAGCCCACGCCCAGGCTGTATTCGTCGTAGTGCACCGTCTGCCTGGCATACAGCAGGTCCAGATTGGTTTCCCAGGCGGCACTGGGGCGCCATTGCAACGAGGCGGCCACGCCGGTGCGCTCGCGCTGCTCCAGTTCCAGCGTCGGGCGCAGGCCGGTGGGCAGGTAGGACGCACCCGGCGCACCCGGCACGCCATTGGGGTAGTAATCCCAGCTCACTTCGTTGACGCGGTCCTGGCGCAGGCTGCGCTGGGCATATGCGCCGGACACCAGCATGCCGAAGGTGCCCTGGGCATTGACCCAGTTGAACAGGCCGGAGACGCGCGGATCGTTGGCATGCGTGCGTTGCGCCTGGCTGGATTCCAGCGAGGTGTTGAGCAGGGTCTTGCCCAGTTCCAGCGGGCGGAAGGTGCGTACGTTGACGATGCCGCCGATGGCGCCTTCGTCCAGATCGGCGGTGGGGCTCTTGATCACGTCCAGGCCGGAGACCAGTTCCGCCGGCAAGGTGTCGTAGCGAAACTGGCGGCCGGTCTGGCCGGAGGTGCGCACGTTCTCGTTGACCGCCATGGTCTGGCCGTTGAGCGTGGTTACCTGGAAATTCGGTCCCAGGCCGCGCACGCGCACGTACACGCCTTCGCCGCGGTCGCGCACGATCGACACGCCCGGCACGCGCTGCAGGGCTTCGGCCACGTTCTGCGCTGGCAGCTTGCCGATGTCTTCGGCGGCGATCACGTCCACCACGCTGTCGGCATAGCGCTTCTCGCGCAGCGCGGCGCTGAGGCTGCCGGCATAGCTGCCCAGCACCTGGATGCTGTCCAGTTCGCGCACCGGTGCACCGGCGGCGATCGGCGTGCTGCTTGGCGCAGCCGGCACCGCTGCAGCCGGCGCCTGGCTGGTGGCGGTGTCCGGTTCGATGGTCACCGTGGTGGGCGTGAGATAGCGATAGCGCAGGCCGGTGCCATCGAGCAGTTGTTGCAATGCCTGCTCGGGTGCCGCGCCGTCGGTGGTGCCACGGCTCTGACGCTCGGCGCCGACGCTGGCCGCGTAGACGAATTGCAGACCGGTCTGGCGCGACAGCGTATTGAGCGCGCGTGCCAGCGGTTGTGCGGGAATGGCAGTGACCGCGACGGGTGGCGTTTGGGCGCCGGCAGCACCGGCATGCAGGGCAAGGGCAACGGACAGGAACAGGCAGCGGCGCATCGTCACTTCCAGGCAGAGGGAGAGGGGCGCCGCACACGCGCATGGGGCGATGCGGCGACTACCCATCTACGAGGCGCGACAAGCCGAGTCGGGCACCGTTTTTCCATGAATTTTCTGTGACACGTGCAGGGGCGCTGGCGTGCGCGTGCCGTGGAGTGCATGCAGGCCCGTGTTGCCCGGCGAACAGCACGTTGGCGGTTCGATCGCCGATTGCGTCGATCGTTGCGTTGCGCGGCACCATGCAGCGCAATGCGCACGCCTAGATCGCATTGCGCCAACCCGGATGCCAGCCGTTCGGTGCGCAGATGCGTCAGCGCGAATCTGCGATGCGAACAGGCATGAAAGTGCGCCGCCGCGGCGTGCCGACCCACGGCAGGCACATGCCGAGCAATGCGGTGGTGCCTGCAGTGCTGACTTCTGCACGCACGTGAGCGCAAGCGCGTCTGTCGCGTTGGCCGCGGGCCTTACCGGTTGGCGGTCGCCGGTGGTGCATGGCTGACGATGTGCAGCGCATCGGCGTGCTGTTCGAGCCGCAGGCCGGGCTGCCGCGCGAGAAACGCGCGCAGGCCGGCGAGATCGTCGCTACGCAGATTGCCGGTCAGGCGCATCGCGCCGGCGCGCGCATCGTCGATATGCAGCTGGATGCGATTGAGGCGATTGAAGTCTTCGGCCACGTTGCGCAACGGCTCGTCGCGGAAGACGATGCGCTGCTGCTGCCACGCATGCATGGTGGCGACATCTTCATTGCTCAACTCGACCTGGCCGGCGCCATCGATGCGCGCGCTTTGTCCTGCACCCAGGTTGGCCAGCATCGGCTGCGCCGGGCGGTCGGCGCGCCAGACATGCACGCGACCGGCAGACACGTCGATGCGTGCTTGCTGGCCATGCAGGGCAATGTCGAACGCGGTGCCGATGTCTTCCACGCGCAGGTCCAGCACCCGGACCTGCAACGGACGCCGATCCCGGGCGACATCGAAGCTCGCCTGGCCCTGCAGCAACTGCAGGTGGCGCGACCACGGCGACATGGTGGCCTGGATGCGCGTGTCTGCATCGAGGAACACCACGCTGCGGTCGGCCAGTTGCACGCGGCGTTGTTCGCCATGTGCGGTCGCATAGGTCGTGGTGCGCGGCCAGGCCCAGCCGCCGAGCACGGTCAGCAGACCGAGCATGGCGGCCAGACCGACATGCCAGTGCGACCGGCGTGCCGCCGACCGCGATCGCGCGGTTCCCCTTGCAGCGACGGGACGCCGCGGCGGCAACGGCAGCGCCACCACGTTGCGCGCCGTCCCGGTGTCGCGTTGGCGCTCGGCCTGCAGCAGCGCCTCGACATCCAGCGCCATCGCATCCAGCGCCTCGCCGAGCGCACCGGCCACCTGCGTCACTGCCAGGTATTCGCGCACATGCGCCGGCGAGGCGGTCAGCCAATCCATGAAACGCGCCTGCTGGTCGGCATCCAGCGGCTGCATGCGTTGCAGCGCATGCCAGTGTGCCGCTTCCTCGGTCAGGCGGCGCGCCGCCAGCGACGCGACGCTCACCACCACTGCGCTCCCTCGTCGGCCAGCGCCGATCGACAGGCCGACAGGCCGCGCACCACGTATTTCTTGACCATGTGCGAGGACACACCCAGACGTTCGGCGATCTGTTTGTAGCTCAGGCCGTCGCGGTACTGCATCACCAGCACCGCACGCACGCGCTCGGGCAGCCCGGCCAGTACGGTCTGCAGCCGTTGCTGGCGCTGTTGCCGCTGGGCGCTGTCTTCGACATCGTCACCGGCCACCAGCCGTTGGGCGAACTGTTCCATGTCCTCGATGCGCAGCGGGGCCTGCCTGCGCCGCGCCGCCTGCTCGCGCGCCAGATTGACCGCCACGGTATAGAGATACGCTTCCGGGTTGGCGATGGCCTGGCCCGGCTGCTGATGCGCACGCAGCAGGCGCAGATAGGTTTCCTGGACCAGGTCTTCGGCGTCCTCGTTTGCTCCGCGGCGCACGAAGAAGCCGCGCAGCACCGGGCCATGCTCGGTGAACAGACGTGCCCAGGCGCGCTTTGGATGTGCCGACACCCCAACCTCCGGCCGATTGCAGGGGCGCAGGCTAGCGGCGTCGTATGACGTCGCGGTGACGCGGTTGCTGCCCATGACGTGGCGGCAGGCACGCAGGCGGGCACAGGCCTGTGCTTGCCCACGCAGCCGCCGCTACCCGATACCGCGGCGTCCGGAGGTCGCGCTTTCCGGGGGACAGGCTGGGCGTGCCCGAGGCGGACCCGGCTGCCGGCGACACCTGGTCGCCGGCCTGGCTCCTCCGCGCTGTGGGGGGCGCGGTGATCGGGAATCCAATTGGTTACCGGCTGCGCGTTCCGCGTTGGCGCCAATGCGGGATACTGCGTGTCCACGCAGGCGAGATGGGCTTGGATGTCCGAGCTGCCGATCACCGAGTTGTTGCAGGCCTGGCAGCGCGACGAACCCGGCGCGGGCGACGCATTGGCGCGCCAGGTCTACGACGTGCTGCGCGCCACCGCGATGCGCGAACTGCGTCGCGACGCGCGCGCCGGCTTGCAGGCAACCGAGCTGGTGCACGAGGCGTGGATGCGACTGGAACAGGGCCAGCAGGGTTTTCGTTCGCGGGCGCATTTCTATTCGGTGGCTGCGCTGCAGATGCGCCACCTGTTGGTGGATCTGGCGCGCCAGCAGGCCAGCGCCAAGCGGTTGGGGCAGGCGGTGACGCTGACCATCAGCCTGTCCGACGGCGCCGCACGGCCGGAGGCATTGATGCTGGTGGCCGATGCCTTCGACAAGCTGGCCCAGGTGGACGAGCGCAAAGCCAAGGCATTCGCATTGACCGAGCTGGTGGGTTTCAGCGTGGCCGAGGCAGCCGAACAGCTGGAGGTGTCGGTGCCGACGCTGGAGCGCGATCTGCGTTTTGCCAGGGTGTGGCTGGCGGCGCAGCTGTGAGCCTGGCGGCCACCGCGTGGCAACGTTTGGAAGCCTTGTTTCATCGGGCCTGCCAGCTGCCTGCGGCTGAGCGCGAGGCATTCGCGCGCGCGCAGGCCGGCGACGACGCCAGCTTGCGCGACGACCTGCTGGCGATGCTGGCGGTGGAATCGCAGGCCACCTTGCGCGTGCGGGCGCCATTGAAGCAGGCCGTCGCCGCATTGCGCGCGCCATTACCGGAACTGCCGGCCGGCACACGCTTCGGTGCGTGGGCGATCGACCGCCTGATCGGCGCTGGCGGCATGGGCCAGGTGTATCTGGGCCACCGTGCCGATGGCGCGTACGAGCGCGAGGTGGCGATCAAGCTGGTGGCTGCCGATGCGCTGGATGCGCAGGGCCGTGCACTGTTCGAATTCGAGTGCCGGCTGCTGGCGCAGATGGTGCACCCGGCGATCGCGCAGATACACGACGTGGGCACCGATGCCCACGGCCAGCCGTACCTGGTGATGGAATACCTGCGCGGCGAGCCGATCACCTGGTGGTGCGACGAACACCGCCTGTCGCTGCATGCGCGCGTATTGCTGATGCTGCGTGTCGGCGAGGCAGTCCAGCACGCGCATCAGAAGGGCGTGATCCATCGCGACCTCAAACCCAGCAACGTGCTGGTCAGCGAGATCGACGGGCGGCCGATGCCAGGGGTGATCGACTTCGGCATCGCCGTCGATGCGACCAACCCGGGCATGACCTACGCGCATGATCGCGGCACGCCGGGCTACATGAGCCCGGAACAGGCACGCGGCGCGCAGGATGTGGACGCACGCAGCGATATCTATGCGCTGGGAGCGATGTTCTACGAATTGAGTTGCGGGCTGGCGCCAGTGGCCGGACGCGACGGGGTGCCGCAGCCGCCGTCGCAGCGGGTGGCAGCAGTGCCGGCCGATGCGCGTGCGCGCATCTGCGCGGCGCGCGCGACTACCTACCAAAAACTACACGAGCAACTGCGCGACGGGCTGGATGCGATCGTGCTGCGCGCCCTGGAACCGCAACCGGGTGCGCGCTACGCATCGGTATCTGCGCTGCTGGACGATCTGCATCGCTGGCTGGACGGTTACCCGCCGCGCGCCCTGCAGGCGAGCCGCTGGCTGCGGCTGCGCAAATTCACCCAGCGTCATCGCAGCGGCGTCGCCGCCGCCGGCCTGGCTGCGATCGCCGTGGTCGCCGGCCTGGGTGCCACGCTGTGGTCGCTGCAACAGGCCGCGCGCGATGCCCAACGCGCGCAGGTCACCGGCGATTTCATGAGTTCGGTGTTGTCCAGCGTGGACCCTGGTGTGGCGCGCGACCTGGACAAGACCCTGATGCTGCGCGTGATGCAGCAGGCCTCGCAGCGTGCGGCGCGCGAGCTGGCCGACCAGCCCGATGCGCGCACCCAGGTGGAACTGACGCTGGGCCGCACGCTCATTGCGCTGGCTAATTTCCCGCAGGCCGTGGAGCATCTGCGCATCGCACAGACCCTGGCGCAGCAGACCGCCGGCGCGGGCAGCCTGCCGGCGTTGAAGGCCGCTTCCATGCTGGGACAGGCGCTCACCGGTGACGGCAAACCCGGCGACGCCGAGCGTGTCTTGCGCCAGGGCATTGCACAGGCAGCACGCGGCGATGCGCAACAGCAGGCCATGGGCAACGAGCTGCGTGCGTGGTTGGCGTGGGCCCTGCGCGAACAGGGCCGCATGCGCGATGCGTTGGCAGAGAGCCGGCATGCCTATGTCGCTGCGCTGGCCAATGCCTCCAGCAGCGCGGACCAGCGTATCGACGCCGGCAACAGCTACGCCGCCATGCTGGCCGATAACGGCCAGCTGGTACCGGCGATCGCCTTGCAGCGCAGCCTGTTGCGCGAGCGCATGGCCATGCGCGGGCCCGAGCATCCACTGGTGGTGTCGATGCGCAACAGCCTGGCAGTGTTCCTGCTGATGCAGCGCGACTTTGCCGGTGCCGAAGCCGAACTCGTCCCGCTGCTGCGGGTCACACGCACGTTGTATGGCGAGAGCGCCGCCGACACCTTGATGATCGAAGGCAACCTGGCCGGCGCGTTGCGGCAGCAGGGCAAGGTGGCCGAAGCCGGGCCGTACTACCGCAGGGCGCTGGAGCGCGCGCGCGCGGCCTTCGGCAACGATGCACCGGTCACCATCGCCTATCGCAGCAACCATGCGTTCTGGCTGCTGGACGACGGCCAGGTGGACGCGTCGCTGGCCGAACAGCGCGCCGCGCTCACCGCATCGGAGCGTGTGCTGGGGCGCGCGCATCCGCAAACGGCCGAGATCCTGCGCGGCATGTCCGAAGCCGAGCGCAGGCTGGGACAGACCGTGGCGGCGCGCGATCATGCACGGCAGGCGTTGCAGATTCTTACCGGCATTTTCGGCGATGCAGACGCGCCACTGCGCGCCGCGCGCCAGACCCTGGCATCGGCGACGCCGCCGGCCGACAGCCGTGAGGCAGAGGCCACTACCGCGGTGGCGCAGCGCTGAGACGAATTGTCGGGTGACCGGCGCGGCCTGGCTGGATAGTGCCGTGCATGGCCACGACCGAAGCGTGCCGATGCAACCCGCCGCGCGCCTGACCGATTTGCATGTCTGCCCCATGGTGACCGGGGTGGTGCCGCATGTGGGCGGGCCGATCGTCAGCCCCTGTGCGCCAACGGTATTGATCGGCGGCCTGCCGGCGGCGCGGCTGGGCGACATGGCGGTATGCGTCGGCCCGCCGGACAGCATCGTGGCCGGCGCACCGACCGTGTTGATCGCAGGCCAGCCTGCTGCGCGCCTGGGCGACAGTACCGCACATGGCGGGGTGATCACCTTGGGCTGCTTCACCGTGCTGATCGGGTGAGCGGTGCGGTGGGGCGGTTGGTGACCGGTGGCAGGCTGCCGCCAGTTGTCCGCCGATCGCGCCCATGCGCAGGTACTCAGGCCTGCCAGTGCCCGCAGCGATTCCAGGCAGTGGCTGCCCCGGCGCGTCAGCACCACGGTCGTGGTGTTGGCTGCGCGTTGCAGGCGTGACGCCGTGCCGCTCCGCGCTCAGGTTCGTACCCGCACCACCGGTTGCCGTGTCTTTGGAGAAGCTCATGCAAACTGCGACCCAGCCACACCCCGAGGCACTGCAGCAGGCGATCGCCGCGCACCGCAGTGGCCGACTCGAACATGCCGCGCAGCTGTACACGCAGCTGCTGGACGATCAGCCCGGGCATGCCGACGCGCTGCATTACCAGGGCATCCTGCTGCATCAGCGCGGCAACAGCGCCGCAGCGGTGGCCTCCATCACCCAGGCGTTGACGCTGGCGCCCGCGCAACCGGATGCCTGCAACAACCTGGGCAACGTGCACCGCGAATGCGGCCGCCTGCGCGATGCCGAACGCTGCTATCGCCGCGCGCTGGCGCTGGCGCCTGCGCATGCCGATGCACTGGCGAATCTGGCAGCGGTACTGGAAGCGCAGCGGCGCGGCGAAGAAGCCTTCGTCACCTATGCGGCCTTGTTGCACACCTATCCACAGTCCGCGCATGCGCATTACCTGCTCGGCCTGTTCCTGCGCAACAACGCGCAGGCCGCCGAGCATCTGCAGCAATCGGTGCAGTGCCTGCAGCAGGCCTGCACGCTGGCACCGGACAACCTGCACGCCCGCGAGGCGCTGGGCACCGGGCTCTACCTGTTGGGCGAGCAGGCGCAGGCGCAAACGGTGTATCGCGACTGGCTGGCGCTTGAGCCGGGCAACGCAGTGGCGACGCATATGCTGGCGGCCTGTGGTGGTGCCGAACCGCCGCCGCGTGCTGGCGATACCTATGTGCGTGAACTGTTCGATGGCTTTGCCGACAGTTTCGACGAACAGTTGCTGCATCACCTGGAGTACCGCGCGCCGCACCGGCTGACCGAGGCATTGGCGGCCTGCCTTGCGCCACCGCATGCAGGCTTGCGCATGCTCGATGCCGGCTGCGGCACCGGGCTGTGTGCGCCGTTGTGGCGCCCGTATGCACGTGAACTGGTGGGTGTGGACCTGTCGCCGGGCATGGTCGCCAAGGCACGCCAACGCGGTGGCTACGATCGCCTCGACGTGGCCGAACTCACTGCATACCTGCACGCGCAGCACGCGCAGTGGGACGTGATCGGCTCGGCCGACACGTTGGTGTACTTCGGTGCGCTGCAGCCGGTGCTCGCTGCCGCTGCTGGCGCGCTCACGCCAGGGGGCGTGCTGGGCTTCACGGTCGAAGCGCTGGACGCGCGGAGCGACCGGGTCGAACTCGATGCCAGCGGGCGCTATCGGCACAGCCATGCGCATGTGCGCGCCGCATTGCGAGGCGCTGGTCTGCAGCCGATCGCGTTGGAATTGGACGTGCTGCGCAGCGAACGCGGCCAGCCGGTGCATGGCTGGGTCGTGACCGCGCGCACGCCTGGGTCGGCCTGAGACGAAATGTCGGCTTTGCCGCACGCACGCATGTGAGCATGTGCGTGACGGTTGCCGTGCCCGAGCCGCCTGCCGTTGCACGTGCGGGTACGCAACACAGCGCCGTCGGTCAGCGCAACGTGCGTTGCCCCATCACCTGTGGATGCTTCGATGCCGCGCACCATCATGCTGCACTCCGACCTTGGCGAGCGCCTGCTGCTGCACCGCATGCAGGCCAGCGAAGCGTTGGGGCAGCTGTTCGACTACCGCATCGATGCGTTGTGCACCGAGCTGCAGCCCAACCTGCGTGATCTGCTTGGCACGCCAGTGGCGGTGCAACTGGCCGATGGCGAGGGCGAACAGCGCTGGTATCACGGCATGGTGGCCAGTTGCGCGCACAACGGCTACGCCGTGGTCGATGCGCTCGAGTACGCCGTGCTGGAACTGCAGGTGGTGCCCAAACCATGGCTGCTGACACAGCGCCGCGATTGCCGTATCTATCAGGACATGAGCGTGCCGGAGATCGTCACCAGCGTGCTGGGCGAGATCGGCTACGGCGATGTGCAGCAGCAGTTGAGCGCGCAGTACGCCAAGCGCACCTACTGCGTGCAATACCGCGAGGACGATTTCAGCTTCATCAGCCGGCTGCTGGAACGCGAAGGCATCTACTACTACTTCACCCATAGCCGCAGTGCGCATACCTTGGTGCTGGCCGATGCGCTGGGTGCGCATGCAGCGCAAAATGGCGTGGACAGCTTGCCGTATGCGCCGCCGGGCACCGACGACCGGCGCCTGATGCGCTCGGTGGTGAGCCATTGGCGCAGTGCGCGCGGCGTACATTCCAGCCAGCATGGCAGCACCGACTACGACCCGCTGCAGCCGCGTGCATCGCTGGCCGCCGAGGCCGACGCCAGCGGCGAACAGTTGCACACCGTCGATGGTCTGATCGCCTTCGACTATCCCGGTGCGCATACAGTGCAAACCGACGGTAATCGCTACATGCAGGTGCGCAGCGAGGCGCACAACGTGCAGCGCGCCAGCCATGCAGCCACCACCAATGCCTGCGGCCTGATGGTCGGTGCCTTGTTTCGCTTGCGCGGGTTTCCGCGTGCCGAACTCAATCAGGAATATCTGGTGCTGTCGGCGCACACCACGCTGGCCGCGCCCGAACACGCTAGCGGCGAGCCGCCGTTTTCCAGCAGCGTGCAGGTGATGGAAAGCCGGCTGCCGTTCCGTAGCCTGCAACGCACCGTAACGCCGACCATTGCCGGCCTGCAGACGGCGGTGGTGACCGGCGACACCGACGAGGACATTGCGGTGGATGCGCATGGCCGCGTGCAGGTGACCTTTCACTGGGCCACTGCGGCACGCCCGCATGCCGCACTGTCGTGCTGGGTGCGTGTGGCCTCGATGTGGGCGGGCAAGGGCTGGGGCGCGATGAGCCTGCCACGCGTGGGGCAGGAAGTGGTGGTGAGCTTTCTGGAAGGCGACCCGGACCGCCCGCTGATCGTGGGCAGCGTCTACAACGGCGACCATGCGCCGCCGTTTTCCTTGCCCGACAACAAGACCCAAAGCGGCGTGCGCAGCCGCAGCCTGCTGGGCGGCACTGCCGATTTCAACGAGCTGCGATTCGAAGACAAGGCCGGCGCAGAAGAGCTCTACCTGCGTGCGCAACGCGATCTGCGCGAAGAAGTGCAGCACGATCACACCAGCACCATCGACAACGATCGGGTGCTGACCGTCAAGCACGACCGCAGCGCGCGTATCGACAATAACGACAGCGTGGATGTCGGCAAGAAGCTGCTGCTGAAAGCCGGCGAAGAGATCGAGTTGGTGACCGGCAGCGCGCGCCTGGTGATGAAGCAGAACGGCGAGATCGTGTTGAGCGGCATCAAGATCCTGGTCGATGCCAGCTCGGAAGCCAAGATCACCTCCACCGCCATCAAGCTCCTTGCCGATGCACAGCTGCAGGCCAAATCGCCGGCCACCGAAGTGGCTGGCGATGCCACGCTTAAACTGACCTCCGGCGGCATGCTCAGTGCCGAAGCCGGTGCCTCGGCCACGCTCAAGGGTCCTTTGGTCAGCATCAAGGCCGACGCCTTGGTGCAGGTCGGCGGCGGCCTGATCATGATCGGATGAGCGCGCCCACGCTCTCGCTGGCGCAGGCCTGTGCGCAGATGCAGTTGTCTGCGCCCGCCTGCGCGCAGCTTAGTACGCCGATCGCGCCGCAAGCGGCGGTCGGCGCGCTGCTGGCCAGCGGTCATGGCGAAGATGCCATCAAGCTGCTCGCGCGCCTGCTGCCCAAGCGCTACGCGGTGGCCTGGCTGTGCCAATGCGTGCGCGGCGAAACCCTGGACGAGGAAGACCGTGCCGGCGCGGCACTGGCCGAGAAGTGGGTGCGCGAGCCCAGCGAGGCGCATCGTCGCGCCGCGCAGGCATTTGCGCATGCCGGCGGCTATGTCTCCCTGGGTGCGTGGCTGGCGGCGGCAGTGGCCTGGTCCGGCGGCAGCCTAGCGCCGCCGCATCAGACCACGCCCGTGCCGCCGGCCGACCATCTCACTGCGCGCGCGGTGGCCGCCGCCATCACCTTGCTGGCCGCGCGCGAGCCGGCGCAGCTGGAAGCGCGGCGCAGCGGCTATGCAGCGCATGCCATGGAGCTGCTGACCAGTGTGGGGGCGCCATGAAGCCGCCTGATCGCCGAACGGGCGGGGTCGATTGCGCCGATGGCCGTTGGCGTTTGGCTGCGCGTGCGGGTGCGCTGTCCACGCGCGGAAACGGCGCCGACAGGCTTTCTTGCACAAGTCTATTGCGCTGGGCGCGCGTGCCGATCCGCATCGGCGGACGCAGGTCTGTGTACCGGCTGCCTGCGTGCCGCATACAGGCGTGCGGCATCGATGTCCCCAGCGTTTTCCGCCGGCCTGCACGCTTGCCGGCGGCCACTTTCAGTGATCCTTTGCAGGAGCCCATGGCGTGTCCAGTTCGCAGTTGATCCTCACCGTCGGCGGCGCGCAGGCCGCGCAGTTCGGCGCCAGCGCGCAGAAGCGCTTTGCCGGCACCGGCGGCAGCATCGGCCGCTCCGACGAAAGCGATTGGGTCCTGGCCGCGCCCGGTGTCTCGCGCACGCATGCGGTGGTGCGCTTTCTCAACGGGATGTATTTCATCGAGGACCGCAGCACCAACGGCATGTCGCTCAACGGCACTGCGCTGACGCGTGCGGACCCGTCCGCGCTCAGCGATGGCGACCGCCTGCAGCTGGACAGCTTCGAGATCCATGTGCAGGTGCAATCGCTGGCTGCAGCCCCGACGCCGGCGCCGGCATTCGACCCGCTGCCAGATGCGATGGACGACCGCACCCAGGTTGCGCCGCCGCCGTCGACGCGGCGTGCCCCCTCCGCCACAGCGTGCCTGGATCTGCTGGAGTTCGGTACGCCGCCTTCTGCGCGGCCTGCAGTGGACGCGTTGTTGGACGATCTGCTGCTGAGCGGCGCACCCGGCGAGCTGGATCCGTTGCGCCTGCTCGACCCGTCGCCTGCACCGGCACGCGATGCCAGCCCCAGCGCGTGGAATCAGAGCAACGCCAGCCACGACCATTTCCGTCCACCGGCCAGTCCCGATGCGCGCGCCACCTTGCCGGAAAACTGGGACATGACGCTTGGCGATTTTGCGCCGCCCGCGCCATTGCCTGCGTTAGCGCCCATGGCCGCGCCGGTGGCCTCGCCATTCGCGCCGCCGGCGGCGGTGTCGGTTGCAACCGCACCATCGGCGGCAACAACAGTGCCGCCGGAGCTGGATCGCATCTTCGCCATCGTGGTCGATGGCGTCATGGATGTGCTGCGTGCACGCGCAGAGATCAAGAACACCTTTCGCTTGCCGGTCACGGTGATCCAACGCTCGGAGAACAACCCGCTCAAGTTCGCCGCCACCGCCGAAGATGCGCTGCAGAAGTTGCTCGCACCGCCAAGCGCGTCGTTTCTGTCCGGGGTGCCAGCGTTCGAAGATGCCTTCGACGATATCCGCTGCCATCAGATGGCGATGCTGGCCGGCATGCGCGCGGCCTTCGACGCCATGCTGTTCCACTTCAGCCCGGACCGCCTGGAGCAGGAAGCCGACGCCGGCGGTAAGCGCCTGGGTTTCGGTGGCAAGGGGCGTTACTGGGAACGCTACCGCGACAATTTCGAGCAGCTGCGCAGCGACCCGGACGACTGCTTCCGTCGCCTGTTCGGCGATGAGTTCGCGCGTGCCTACGAGGCGCAACTGGCGCGCTTGAAATCGGCACGGCGGCATTGATTGGCCCACTGGTCGACGATGGCCGGCACCAAATCGCCGATCGCTTTCGGTCAAGCGCGATCGATCGCGGCCCGATCCGTTGTCCTCCGCCAACGTGGGTCGTCATCGCTGGGGCGGGCTTGCAGAGTTGGAGAAAAACGATCCGGTGCCTGACGTCGGGCGATGTGTTGAGCGAATCGGGTTCAGAGCACGCCAATGGCGTCGCTGGCTGGAGCGGCAGTCGTCCAGCACATCTTCCAGTTCTGCATGGCTCGGCGAGAGTTCCGCCGGTCTGAGTTGGGCGGCAGCCCGATACCGCTTCGGATGGATGATATCGCCGCCTGCGGTCGAGGCCGGGGGGCTGAGACATTTTGACGGGTGAGCACCTCGGGTGCGCCGCAGAATCGCTCCACCGACACGCATCGGCAGTGCGGGGCTTGCGTCGGCAACGACCGCCAGGCGTGCAGCATGCAACGCACCTCAATGCACCCAACAACGCAGCGCATCGACGTTCCTGCAGCGTGCCTGGCAGGTCGCATGCGACGCGGTGCGGATGCCTGTGCGCTGCATCGGTGGCCGACCTCCCTCAGCGAGTGCATCATGCAGAACAACAAGGTCGTGTGGAGCGAAGGGCTGTTCCTGCGCCCGCAGCATCTGCAGCAGCAAGAGCGCTACCTGGAGCGCTACGTCGATCTGCGTGCCGCGCGATTGCGGCCGCATGCCTGGGGCGTGAGCGAGCTGGAATGGGAGAGCGACCTGCTGGCGGTGGGCAAGCTGGGCCTGCGGCGCGCGCGTGGCGTGTTCGCCGATGGCACGCCCTTCGCGATGCCGGGCGACGACCCGCTGCCGGTTGCGCTGGAGGTCGAGCCCAACTGCCGCGACCAGATCGTCTATCTCACCGTACCGCTGCGGGTGCCGGCGCAGCCCGAACTCGGGCGCCCGGAATCGCCGGCCGATCAGCTGTTTCGCTACCGCGTGCGCGAGACCGAAAGCAACGACGCCTCCGGCAGCACCAGCGAAGCGGTGTTGATGGAAGTCGGCGGGTTGAGCACGCGGTTGCTGCCGCACTCGCAACCGTTGGAGGGGCTGGACCGCATCGCGGTGGCGCGCATCATCGAGATGCGCGCCGACCGTCAGGTGGTGCTGGACCCGCATTTCATTCCCAGCGCGATGGTATGCCAGGCGGCGCCGCGCTTGACCACCTTTCTGACCGAGTTGCTCGGTCTGTTGCATCAGCGCGGCGAAGCGCTGGCATCGCGCGTGACGCTGACCGATCGCGGCGGTGCGGCCGATATCGCAGACTTTCTGCTGCTGCAGCTGGTCAACCGTTGGCAGCCGCAGATGGCGCACTGGGCGGCCGCGCCATTGGCGCATCCGGAAGAGTTGTTTCGCGCCTTGGTGGCGCTGGCCGGTGAACTGAGCACGTTCACCGCTGCCGGCAAGCGCCCGCCTGCATGGCCTGCCTATCGGCACCAATCGCAGCAGGACAGCTTCGAGCCGGTGATCGGCGCCTTGCGCAGCAGTTTGAGCGCAGTGCTCGAACAGACCGCCACGCCGCTCCCGATCCAGGCGCGCAAGTTCGGCGTGTGGGTGGCGATGGTGCCGGACCCGGGCCTGCTCGACAGCGCGGCGTTCGTGCTCGCGGCCAAGGCCGACATGCCCAGCGAAGAGTTGCGCCGGCAATTGCCCGCGCACGCCAAGATCGGGCCGGTGGAGCAGATTCGCGATCTGGTCAATCTGCAGTTGCCCGGCATCGTGGCCACGCCCATGCCGGTGGCGCCGCGACAGATTCCGTATCACGCCGGCTATCTGTATTTCGAATTCGACAAGAGCGCAGCGTTGTGGCGAACGCTGAAGACCTCCGGCGGTATCGCATTCCACTTCGGCAGCGAATTCGCCGGGTTGGACCTGCAATTGTGGGCGATCCGGAGCTGAGCATGAGCCGACCTGTTGCCGATCTGGCGCCAGCCTACGCCGCACCGCTGCCGGCCGCAGGGGGCACCGGCGTGCCCAGCGAAGACACCGACATCAGCGAATTGCTGGGCCGCAGCGTCAACCCGTTGGTGCAGGCCGCCACGCCGCTGCTGCTGTTGGCGGTGCAGTTGCGCCACAGTGCGCAATCGCCCGATGTGGCCCGCCTGCGCGAGCAGGTGATGGCGCAGGTGCGCCGCTTCGAACACCGTGCGCGCGATGGAGGCGCGCCGGTGGAAGCGGTCACCGCCGCGCGCTACGTGTTGTGCGCGCTGCTGGACGAAGCGGTGCTCAACGCACCGTGGGGCGAGCGCAGCGGCTGGTCGCAGAAGACCTTGCTGGTGACCTTCCACAGCGAATCGTACGGCGGCGCCAAGTTCTTCCAGATCCTGGAGCGCTTGTGCGCCGATATGCCGCGGCATCTGGACTTGATCGAGTTGATGTACCTGTGCCTGGCGCTGGGGTTCGTCGGCCGCTACCAGATCGAGGCCGGCGGCATCGCGACGCTGGCGGCCATCCAGGAGGATGTCTATCGCCGCATCCGTGCGGCGCGCGGCCCCGCGCCGGACAGCTTGGCGCCGCGTTGGCGCGGGGTGGAAGACCGCCGCCGGCTGGGCCGTTATCTGCCGGTGTGGGCGGCTGCATTGCTGGGGTTGAGCCTGGTGGTGGTGGCGTTCGTGTGGTTGCAGGCGCGTTTGAACAGCCTGTCCGCACCGATCAGTGCGCAGGCCGCCCAATGGGGAATTGCGCCGGCCACGCCGCCGGACGCTGCACCCGTGCCGCCGCCTCCGGTGCGGCTCAAGCAGTTGCTCTCCGCGCAGGAACGCGCCGGCCTGCTGCGCGTGGACGAACAGGCCGACGGGCAGACGCGCGTGCGCCTCAGCAGCGCGGCGATGTTCGCCTCCGGCGGGGTGGAGGTGGAGCTGCAGCAGCGCGGCTTGATCGCGCAGATTGCAGCGGCCATCGAGCAATTGCCGGGGCGGGTGATCGTGGTCGGGCACACCGATGACGTGCCGGTGCGCTCGCTGCGCTTCCAGGACAACTACGCCTTGTCGGCCGCGCGTGCGCAGGCGCTTGCGCAGGTGTTGCAGGCGCAGCTGAGCACGCCGGGGCGGGTGGAAGCCATTGGCGCCGGCGCTTCGCAACCGATCGCACAGCCGGTGCAATTACCGGCCAACCGCGCGCGCAACCGCCGCGTGGAGATCTTGTTCCAGCCTGGGGAATGACGATGAAGACGCTGTTGTCCAAGCTGAGCGCAACGGTGGTGGTCGGCCTGTTGGCGCTGTGCCTGCTGTCGGTGTTGCTGTGGGTGGGTGGGCCGTATGTGGCGCTGGCCGGCTGGAGCCCGCTGAGCAGCGTGGCGGCGCGGTTGCTGGCGATCGTGTTGCTGCTGGTGGTGTGGGTGGGTGTGCTGGCGCTGCGCCGCTGGCGCAGGCAGGCGCGTGCGGCGACCTTGTCCAGCGCCCTGGCGGCGCCCGGCCGCGACGACGACCGCGAGCTGCGCAGCGGACAGGAACGCGCGCAGCTGCAGGCGCGCTTTCAGCAGGCGATCCAGCTGCTACGCAAGCGGCGCGGCGGCGCCGATCTGTATACGCTGCCGTGGTATGCGCTGATCGGCCCGCCCGGTTCGGGCAAGAGCACCTTGCTGCAGCATTCGGGCCTGCAGTTTCCGCTGGCTGCGCGCATGGGCGATGCGGCGTTGCGCGGCGTCGGCGGCACCCGCGATTGCGAATGGTGGTTCACCGACGAAGCGGTGTTCCTGGACACCGCCGGGCGCTACACCACGCAGGATTCGGATCAGGCGGTGGATGCCGGCGCGTGGCGCGATTTCCTGCGCCTGCTGCGACGCTATCGCCCACGCCGCCCGCTCAACGGCGTGTTGGTGACGATGAGCATGTCGGACCTGTTGCTGCTCGACGATGCCGAGCGCGACACGCATATGCAGGCGATCCGCCGCCGCCTGGACGAGCTGGCCGAGCAGTTGCAGGCCAGCGTGCCGGTGTATCTGATCTTCACCAAGTGCGATCTGATCGGCGGCTTCGGCGAGTTCTTCGACGATCTGACGCCGGCGCAGCGCAACCAGGTGTGGGGCATGACATTTGCGCTGGCGCAGACCCTGGACGGGCACGCGGCGCGCAAGTTCGCCGACGAGTTCGGCGTGCTGCAGCAGCAGCTGAGCGCGCGCCTGTTCGAACGCCTGAACCTGGAGCGCGACCGTCTGCGGTGTGCGGCGATCCTGTCGTTTCCGCAACAGGTTGCCGCTCTTGGCGAGCGTGCACGGCAATTTGTCGAAGGCACGTTCGCCGGCAATGCGTATGGCCCGGCACCGCTGCTGCGCGGGGTGTACTTCACCTCCGGCACCCAGGACGGCACGCCGATCGACCGCATGATGGGCGCGGTGGCGCGCACCTTCGGCCTGGAAGAAGCGCGCGTGCAGGCACCGGGCGCGCAACGCCGCACCTTCTTCGTCGAGCGGCTGCTGCGCGAGGTGGTGCTGCGCGAATCCGGCCTGGCCAATGCTCCGCCCGCCCAGCAGCGCCGCAGGGCGTGGTTGCAGGCCGCCGCGTACGCGGGTGTGGCGTTGCTGACCGGCGCCGCGCTGGCCGGGTTGGGGCTCAGCTACCTGGGCAACCGTGCGTACCTGCAGCAGGTACGTGCTGCACTGGAGGCGCGGCCGGCAGTGCCCGATCCCCATGCCGCCACCGGCATGCCCGAGTACGTCGCGCGCACCCTGCAGCAAGCCGATGCGACGCAGGCGGTGGTGAAGGTGGCGCAGCAGTATCACGCCGGCGCGCCGTGGTCGTTGCGCATGGGATTGTTCCAGGGACAGGCGTTGGGCGAGCAAGTGCGGGCGGGCTATCTGCGTCAGCTCAACGCCACCTTGTTGCCGGCCTTGGCGGTGCGCCTGCGCACCGGTCTGGTGGATAACGCGCAGGCGCCGCAGGCGCTGTACTACACGCTCAAGGGCTATCTGATGCTGGGCCAGCCGCAGCATCTGGACCCGGCGCAACTCAGCGCGCTGGCGGCGATCGAAGCCGAAAAATTATTCCCGGGCGAGCCGGCCTTGCAGCAGGCGCTGAGTGCGCATCTGCAGGCGGTGCTGGAGTCGCCCACGCACGTGCGTGCGCTGTCGCTGGACAACCAACGCATCGCCCAGGCACGTGCCAGCCTGCGTGCCGCCGATCTGTCGACACTGATCTACGGCAACCTGTTGCTGACCCCGCCGGACGGCACGCCGTTGCGGCTGGACAAAGCGCTGGGCCTGCTGGCCGACACCTTCGTGCGCCGCAGTGGCACGGCGTTGTCCATGCCGGTGCCGGCGCTGTACACACAGCCGGTGTTCGCCGCCCTGCAACGCGAGGGCATCGGCCAGGCGGTGGAACGCTTCGGCCGCGACGATTGGGTCTTCGGCGGTGCGGCGCTGGATGCGTCTGCCAGGGCCACGCTGGTGCGCGAAGTGGGGCAGCGCTACACGGCCGACTACATCCGTTACTGGGATGGACTGCTGGCCGATCTGCAACTGCGCCCCTCGGCCGATCTGGCCGGTGCCAGCGCCACTGCCGCCAAGCTGGCCGGGCCCAGTTCGCCCCTGCGGCTGCTGCTGGGCGTGGTGGGCGAGCACACCCAGGCGATGGACCGCGCACCGCCGGCAGACCCCGCGCAACGCGCGCTGGCGGCTGCCGCCAGCTCGGCAGGCGCCAAGGCGAATGCGGCCGCGGCCAAACTCCCCGGCGGGGCGGCGATCAGCGCCGCGCTGGCCACGCCCGCCGATGGTGCCGCAGCTGCGGCGCCGGCACCGGGTGCGGCGATCAGCGAGCATTTTCTGGCGCTCAACGCCTTGGCCGCCGGCGCGCCCGGCAGCACGCCGCTGGACCATCTGCTGAGCGTGCTCGATCAGCTCGGCAAGCAATTGCTGGTGATCTCCCAGGGCGGCGGCGATGCCGCGGCGGCCAACGCGCAACTGGCATTGGCCCGGCAGGAAATGGCGCAACTGCCACCGCCGGTGACCGACTGGCTGCAGAGCCTGGCCGGCAGCAGCGCCACCTTGATGACCCAGGGTGCACGCGCCGCACTGGATGCGCAGGTCAGGCAATCGGTGGGCGAGGTGTGCACGGATTTCGTGCGTGGCCGCTACCCGTTCGATCCGGAGGCGCAGGTGGAGATTCCGCTGCAGAATTTCGGCGAGTTGTTCGGCAGTGGTGGGCGTCTGGAGACGCTCTACACCGGCACCGTCAAACCGCTGCTGGACACCCAGTCCCCGCAATGGCGCTGGAAGGATGGCCCGGACGCGGTCATCGGCGCACCCGGTCTGCCGGTGCAACTGCAGTTGGCGCAACGGATCCGGCAGAAATATTTTCGCGGCGGGCCCACGCCGCAGATCGGCTTTACCGTGCTGGCGCCCACGCTGGGCGAGGGCGTGACCCGGCTGACGCTGGATATCGAAGGCCAGCGTTACGACTACCAGCCCGGCGCGGCGCAAAGCATGCCGATGATCTGGCCCGGCCCGGTGCCGGGGCATGTTTCCATCGCCGCGTTCGGCGCCGATGGCGTGGCGCTGGGAACGCTCGACTACCAGGGCGACTGGGCGCTGTTCCGTGCGCTGCAGGCCGGGCACCTGGAAAACCCATCGGATCTGCGCTTTGTCGCCAGCTTCGCGCTTGGCGGCCACGACGTGCAGGTGCCGCTGCGTGCCGGCAACCTGCGCCACCCGTTTCTGGACCGCGACGTCCAGCACTTCGCGTGCGGCGGATGAGCATGCCGGCGCACGAACCACTCGGCTTCCACGGCAAGTTGCCTGGCGTGGGCGACTTCGTGCAGCGGCGCCTGCCGGCCAGCTTCGTGCAGACGTGGGACCTGCACTTCGCCAACTGCCTGGACACGGTGCGCCAGCCGCTCGGGCAGCACTGGCCTGGCGCGTATCGCAACAGCGGTCTGCGCGCGTTTGCGTTGGGGCCGGGCGTGTGCGGGGCGCAGGCCTGGGCCGGCATGCTCGGCCCGGGCGAAGACCGCGTGGGGCGCTGTTTTCCGCTGACCGTGGCGATGCCCTTGCCGCACATGTGCCTGCCGCCGGCGGCATGGTTCGGCGCGGTGGCCGCGTGCCTGGGCCGCAGCTTGCGCGCGCGCACCGATGCAGCCGGATTCGATGCGGCGCTGCTTGCGCTCGGCGTGCCGGCCGCGCCTTCCAGCACGTACGCACCGGTGCACGGCGAATCGTGGTGGTGGCGACTCGGTGCGGCCGCACAGGCAATGCATGGGCTGCCCACTGCAGAGACGTATCTGGATTGATTGCTGGCCGAGCAGGACATCACCGAGGTGACCCGATGAACGCGCCCTACCAATCGGCCGGGCACACCGAAACCGGCAAGGTGCGCCGTCTCAACGAAGATGCCTTGCTGCTGCGCGAAGACGCCGGGCTGTGGGTGGTGGCCGATGGCCTGGGTGGCCACAGTGCCGGCGACTACGCCAGCCAGTTGCTGGTGCAGCGGCTGAGGGCGTTGGTGCGCCCGGCCGACCTGTGCGATTTCCTGGATGCCATCGACGACACCCTGGCGCAGATCAACCGCGAGCTGCTGCAGGTCGCGCGCGAGCGCCGCGTGGACATGATCGCCACCACCGTGGTGGTGCTGGTGCACGACCCGGATTTCATGCTGTGCGGCTGGGTCGGCGACAGCCGCATCTATGCGCAACACGGCGGCCCGCTGCGTCAGCTCACACGCGACCACGTGCATGGCGTGCGCGAGGACATCACCCAGTTTGGCGGTGCGCAGGCCAGTGCTGCGGCGGCCGGCGTGCTCACGCGCGCGGTCGGCGCGCAGGAGCCGCTGTTCGTCGATTGGGTGCTGACGCCGAGCCTGCCGGGCACGCAATTCCTGTTGTGCAGCGACGGCATCAATAAGGAAATCCCAGACCCGGAACTGGATGCCGAATGCCATCGCTTCGGCGATCCGCGCGCGCTGCTGGCGCGTCTGTTCGAGTTGGCGATGGGGAGGGCGGCACGCGACAACGTCACCGCCGTCGTCGTCCGCCTGCAGGAGTAAGTGCATGCACGAAGACACCGCCACCGTGACCGAACTGGTCACCGCCATGCGCCGCGGCGCACTCGACCTCAACGCGGTCCTGGCCGCGCTGGGCAGGCGCGCTGCAGTGCCGGAGGCCGAATACCGCGCCGGGGTGGAAACGCTGTGGACGCTGCAACGCCAGCACCTGCTCGACGATGCCACCGTGACCACCCTGGTGAGCCGGCTGGATGCGTTGCGCGATCGCGCGCCTGCGATTGCGCCTGCGCCTGCGCCATCGGCAGCGCAGGAGCCAACGCCCACGCCAACCGTGGTCGACGACGATGCCACGGTGGTGATGCCACGACCGGGCCCGGCGCGCATGGCCGAAAACGACATCACCCGCGTGCAACCGGCGCAGCTCGTGTCCGGTGATGCACCCAGCCTCACCAGCCTGGGGCTGGCCACGCACCCCAACCTCGGCACGCAGACCGGCACTGGCACTGGCACTGGCACGGCCGGTACCGCCAGCGTGTCCAGCTGGCAGCACCTGGCCGAAGCAGCCGGCGGCGATCATGCCGGTGTCGGCAGCCTGCTCAAGGGCCGCTTCCAGCTCGAACGCGAACTCGGCCGCGGCGGCATGGGCGTGGTGTATCTGGCGCGCGACGAACGCAAGGTGGAAGCGCGCGACCGCGACCCGTGGCTGGCGGTCAAAGTGCTCAGCGACGAATTCCGCCGCCATCCCGACGCACTGGTCGCATTGCAGCGCGAAGCACGCCGCTCGCAGAAACTGGCGCACGACAACATCGTGCGCGTGTACGACTTCGACAAGGATCGCACCCTGGTCTTCATGACCATGGAATACATCGACGGTTGCGATCTGAAAACGCTGATCCGCGAGCAGGCCTACAACGGCATGCCGCTCAAGCAGGCCTGGCCGCTGATCGATGGGATGGGCCGCGCGCTGATGCGCGCGCACGCGGCCGGCATCGTGCATTCGGATTTCAAGCCCGGCAACGTCATGGTCACCCGCGATGGCGTGGCCAAGGTGTTCGACTTCGGCATTGCGCGCGCCGGCAAACATGCGGCCGAGGTGGCGGGCGAACAAACCGTGTTCGATGCGGCAGCGCTGGGCGCATTGACGCCGGCCTATGCCAGCCTGGAAATGATTCGCGGCCAAGCGCCCACACCGGCCGACGATCTGTACGCGCTGGGCTGCGTGTGTTTCGAATTGCTGACCGGCAAGCACCCGTTCGACAAACTCAGCGCCGAAGTGGCGCTGCGCGAAGGCCGCCGCCCGCGGCCGGTGCCGGGCCTGACCCGTCGCCAGTACGCCACCTTGTGCGCGGCCGTAGCGTTCCCGGCTGCGCAGCGGCTCACGCGCGTGGACCAGTTGCTCGACGGCCTGCGCCAGGTGCCGCTGCGCGAGCGCGCGCTGCCATTGATCGGCTATGGTGCCACCGCACTCGCATTGGTGGGCGTGGGCGGGTGGGGCGCATCGCGTTATCTGCATCAACGCCATCTGGATGAGGTCATCGCGCGCTTCGGTGCGCAGGACCCGCAGCACTACCGCGACGAAACCCAGGCCATGCAGGCGCTGTCCAGCCTGAGCGCAGACGACCGCCGACGCGTGCTGATGGACCGCAGCGACCTCATCGAAGATTTCCTGCTGCGCCGCCTGGACGCGCTGTGGAATCCGGCCAACGGCCGCGACGATTACCGCGGCGCGTTGCAGGTGTTCGCCTTGCGCGACCGGCTGCGGCTGTATTCGCCCGCGCTGGATGCGCGCCGCCAGGCCATCGAACGCGAAAAGAACCAACGCCTCAACGCGCTCGACACCACGCTCAACCGCCAGCTCGATGCCGGGCTGTTGTTCCGCACCCAGCCCGACAACGCGCTGGCCACGCTCGACCAGGTGCGACGCATCGATCCGGGCAGCAGCCTGCTGCGCCATTCCGCGCTCGAAGTACGGCTGGACGCGGCCATCGCCGAGGCGGTGGCCGCCGGGCAACTCACCACCGCGCGGACCGAAGTAGAACAGGCGCGCGCAGCCTTCCCGGACTCGTTGCGCCTGCAGTTGCGCAGCGCCGAGGTCGGCGTGGCCGAGCAGCAAGTCAGACGTACACCGGTTGCCGCCACGCCGCGCGATGCCGACAGCGCACGCACGGCGTTGGCTGCCGATCTGGCAAACCCCAGTACCGACCCGGCCTGGCGCGCGCGCATCGACGCCGAACTGGCCGCACTGCCGGCGGCCGAGCGCAGCAGCCAGGGCAGCGCGCTGGCCGAGGCCATCAGCACGGCGGTCGCCGTACAAAGCGACCCCGCACAGCTGGCTGGCGCGCAGGCGCTGGTGGATTTCGGCCTGGGCCTGGCCCCGCGATCGGCCAGCCTGCTGGCCCAGCGCATGCGCCTGCAGACGCTGGAGCACCAGTTCGAACAAGCGCTGGCACGCGAAAGCGCCGAGGCCGAACTGGCCGCGCGGATCGAATCGCTGCGCCGCGCCGCCGCCGCCAACGATCTGGGCAAGACCCGCGACGCACTGGCGCGCATTCGCACACTGCAACCGGGCCATCCGCTGTTGCGCAGCGAAGGCCCGCAACTGCTCTCGCAGGTGTATCGCAATACCGCCGGCGATGCGTTCGCACAGGGGCGATACGCCCAGGCGGCCGACCTGCTGAGGCAAGGGTTGCAGACGCTCGGCCAGCGCGCCGAACTGCGCAGCGCGCAAACCCGTTATGCGGTGGCCGCCGCAGTGATGACTGCTGGCGCTCTGCCGCCCAGCGAACGCCAGCAACTCGCCGGGCGCCTGCAGACGCTCTATCGCACCGATGCCATCGCGCTGGCGCAATTGGAGGCGCAGATGAAGGCGGCCGGCCAATTGCCGGAAGGCTCGTTGTCGGCGCGTCTGCAACGCGCGCGCGCCGCCGATGCGCCGGCCGACGACAGCGTGCCGCCAGGCAGCGCCACCGGGACAGCTGCGCCTGCCGTCGGCGCAAAACCGGCGCGCGACAATTCCGCTGCCAGGCCTGCCGCCGCCACCCCAACCACTGCGCGCGACCCCGCCGCCGCTGCGGCATTGCCCGCCAACGTGGACGATGCCGACAGCCTGCCGCCGGTGCCCACCGGCCCGGATCCCTGCGCCGGCCTGGCCGGGCGTGGTGCGGCGTGCTTCGACACACTCGGGCAGACCCGCGCGCCGATGCTGGTGGTGATCCCGGCCATCGCCGGCGGCAAGCCGTATGCGTTGTCGCGCGGCGAAGTGGCGGTGGCCGATTTCAACCTGTTCTGCCAGGCCACCGGCCGCTGCACCGCCCAGGCCGCCGCCACCCCGGAACTGGCGCGCGCGCCGGTGCGCAACATCAGCCTGACCCTGGCGCAGGCCTATCTGCGCTGGCTCACCATCGGTAGCGGCGGCTGGCGTTACCGCCTGCCCAGCGATGCCGAATGGCTGCATGCCGCGCAGGCGGCCAGCAACTGGCGGCAGGCCGAAGACAGCAATTGCGTGCCGCCCAACGCCAGCGCTGGCGATGCTGCGCGCGCACCGGTGTCGGCGCGCGGACGCGATGCCAATCCCTGGGGCCTGATCAATCTCACGGGCAATGTCTGGGAGTGGGTGTCGACCGGAACAGGCCTGCAGGCGCGCGGCGGAAGTTTTTCCAGCTACTGGTCCGATTGCACGGTGCAGGCCAGCCGTGCCGACAACGGCTCGGCGCAACCGGACGTGGGCCTGCGCGTGCTGCGGGAGCTGCCATGAGCGCTACCCCGCCGTCGCCCACCGCTGCCGCTGCGCACCCGGCCAATGCGCAGCTGCAGGCGCTGGCGCTGGCCCATCAGCAGGGCCAACTCGACCGCGAGCAATACCGCGCACGCCGTCGGCGCGTGCTGGACGCCGCCCGGCAGACCCAAGGGGTGACCCTGCGCAACGCCTTGCCGAGTTCGTCTGATGCTCGGACGCGCCCGCTTTCGGGGTATCGGGTCACACGCAAACTGCGCAGTCAGGTGGTCGCAGTCTTCGTAATTGTGATGCTCATCGCAATAATCTTGCTAACATTGCATAAATGTACGTCAGGGTTTGATCGACGTTCAGCAAGTGGCGAGGTCAGACACGCCACCCGCTGTGCAGTGGCCACTTTGGCGCCTGTCTATGCAGCGGGACACGTCGGCCATGCGCAACAACGGATGGTCTCAGGGGAAATGGACGTATGCGTATGACGTGTCTGGCCGCGGCGGCGTCCGCGTGTCTTCAGCTGGCCGCACCCGCGTGGGCGCAATCGCCGACCGATGCCACGGCTGCTGCGCAGTCCGCAGCGGCGGTGCCGGCCATGAAGGACCGGACCGATGCGGTCACCCTGCAGGTGCGCGGCTTTCGCGTGCGCGATGTGGGCCACTACCCGGAGGCCGGCATCGACCCGCCCCGCATGCAGGCCGTGGCCGACGCTGCCTTCGCCGAGCTGGCCCAGGGCCAGCCGGTGGTGGCGTTGCGCTTCGACCAGCTCCAGGCGGTGGCCGATGCCATCACCCGCGCCTATCGCCAGGCCGGCTTCATCGTCAGCACGGCCTATCTGCCGGCGCAGACGCCGGGGCCCGATCAACTGATCGAGATCCGCGTGCTGGAAGGGCGCATCGGCCAGATCAGCGTGCAGGGCGCCGCACGCTACCGCGGCAACGCCTTGTCGGCACCGCTGCGCCAGCTGCAGGGCCGCCCGCTGCGCAAGCAGGACGTGGACGCCGCGCTGTTGTATGCGCGCGATCTGCCCGGGGTGTCGGTGTCGTCGGTATTGCAGCCCGGCCAGAAGGAAGGCGAGACCGACGTGGTGCTGGTCGCCAGCGAGGCCGCCCGCCCGTATGTGATCACCCTGGGCGGCAACAACTACGGCACCGAGCTGACCGGCCGCTATCGCGCCCAGGCCGGCATTACCTGGAATAGCCCGCTCGGCCTGGGCGACGTGTTCGCCGCCAACTACGCCTATTCGCTGGCGCCGCAGCAGAGCCAGATCGGCGCGCTGTCGTATGGCTTGCCGATCGGTAGCGTGTCCGGCCTGAGCGCGGTGATCGGCGCCAGCCGCAGCGAACTGGAAGTGCGCAACGGCGTGTTCGCCCGACTTGGCCTGAAGGGGCCGACCTCCATCGTCTACACCGGCGCCGACTGGAAATTCATCAACAGCCAAACGCTGCAGTTGCATGGCTCGGCGCGCTATCTGCGCGAGCAATCCAAGCTCAGTGCGCTGGGCATGCAGTTGTCCGACCAGCAGTTCGATGTCGCCGAACTGGGCCTGTCGTTGCGGCGCACCGATCTGCGCTGGCGCGGTGTGGATCTGCTGCAGGTGAGCGTGCGCCAATCCTTGCGCGACCGCTCGGCGCCGGTGGACCAGATCAGCCCCGGTCGCGACAGCTATTTCACCATCGCGCGGCTCGCCTACACGCGCCTGCAATACCTCACCCGTACGCAGCGGCTTTACTTCAAGTTCAACGGCCAATACAGCGACGATACGCTGACCCCGATGGAGCAGTTCGCTGTCGGTGGGCCGGACAGCGTGCGCGCCTATCCGGTCTCCGATGCATTGGGCGACCGCGGGTATTACACCGCGCTTGAATACCACATCGACGCCCCCGGCTTTGCCGACGCCGCATCGCCGTTCAATGGCCGGCCCTGGCGCGAATTGCTGGAGCTGGATGTCTTCGCCGACCACGCCCGCGTGTTCGCCGCCAATGGCCGCCTGACACCGGCCAGTTTCGATGCCGCCGGCGTGGGCCTGACCTTCCGCTTGCCGCAGTACGCCAATTTCGAATGGCGCATCAGCGCCGCGCTTCCGACCGGCGCGCGCAATGCCTCCGACGGACGCGACGACGCCCGCATCTACACGCGTTTCGGCTTCACTTTTTGAGGGATCTGCGCATGCACGCCACCATCCATCCCGCGACCTCGCCGCGCACGCTCCCGTTGCGTCATCGCCCGCTGGCCCTCGCGCTGGCAGCTGCGCTGATGGCCATGCCGGTCAGCGGCCTGGCCCAGGTGGCGGCCAACCAGCTGCCCACCGGCGGCAGCATCGTCGGCGGCACCGGCACCATCAACGCTGCCAGCGGCACGACCCGGGTTGTCGACCAGACCTCCTCGCGCATGGCGCTGACCTGGTCGGCGTTCGACATCGGCTCGGCCGCGACGATGACCTTCAACCAGCCAACGACCACCTCGGTGGTCCTCAACCTGGTGCAGGGGGGCAACCCCACACAGATCTTCGGCAACCTCACTGCCAACGGGCAGGTGTTCCTGCTCAACAGCAACGGCGTGCTGCTCGGAAGCACCGCCAACATCAATGTCGGTGGCCTGGTGGTCAGTACGCTGGGCACCAGCGTGTCCCAGTTCATGAACGGCAACTACGTCTTCGACGCCGGCGGCAATACCGTGGCGCTGGTCTCCAACAGCGGCACCATCAATGCGGCGGCCGGGTCGGCCACGCTGATCGGCGGCCGGGTCGCCAACAGCGGCACCATCACCGCCACCGCCGGCAACATCACCCTCGCCGGTGCCGACGCAGCCACGCTGACGTTCGAAAGCGGCGGCTTCGGCGTGCTGATCGACAAGCCGCTGCAGCTGAGTCTGGCCACCGAGGCGGTGGACAATTCCGGCACCCTGAGCGCGCCAGGCGGCGCGATCCAGCTGCAGGCGCGCGCGGCGCAAGGCATCTTCGATCGACTCATCAACAACAGCGGCACCATTCGTGCGTCGTCGCTGTCCACTGGTCCCGACGGCAGCGTGTCGCTGATCGCCTCCGGCGCTGGCAGCTTCGATGTCGCCGGCGGCGGCAGCATCGATGCCGGCACCGGGGCCATCACCCTGGGCACCGGCCGCGGCGTACAGCAGACCGGCATCTACACCGCCGGCAGCCTGGGTGGCTTTATCGGTGGCAGTGCCACCTTCAGCGGGGCCAACAAGATCGGCGGCCTCGGCAACCTGGACGTAGGCGGCAACCTCAGCCTGACCAACACGGTCGCGTTGTCCCAATCCGGTTCGCTGGCGGTGACGGGCACCAGCCAGTTCCTGCAGTCCGGCAGTGCGCTTTCGTTGACCAACGGCGGCAATACCTTCGGTGGCCTGTTGAGCGCCAGCGGCAACGGCATTGCCGTGAACGCGGCAGGCAATCTCTCGATCGGCACGTTGAACCTCGATAGCAACAGCGCGCTGTCGTTGAGCGCCAGTGGCGCTTTGACCTTGCCGACAACGGCGATCAACACCGGCAGCGCCAACCTCACCCTGGCCAGCGGCGGTGGCCTCACCACGCGCGCTGCGTTGGCCGGGAGGAACGTGGACCTCACCGGTCGCGGCGGCATCGCGCTGGCGCACGACGTCACTGCGACCGGCACGCTGAAATTGACCGCCACCAATGCTGCGATCACGCAAACCGCCGGCAGCGTGGCCGCCACCGGCACCAGCACCATCAATGCCGGAACCGGCGCCATCACGCTGGACGGTGCGAGCAACGACTTCCAGGGTGCGGTGGCGCTGACCGGCGGCAACACACGCATCAGCGACAGCGGCGCGCTGACCTTGGGTACGGTGAACAGCAACGATCTCACCGCCACCAGCAACGGCGCGTTGAACCTGGGCAGCGGCCGGGTGGGCGGCGCGTTGCTCGCCACCAGCAACAACGGCGCGATCACGCAGTCGGGAACCGATGGCTTGACCATCGTCGGCACCAGCGACCTCACGGCCGGCACCGGTGCGATCACGCTGAACAACAGTGGCAATACCTTTGGCGATCTGGTCAGCGCGACCGGGCGCGGTATCTCGTTGAACGCTGCCGGCACTCTGTCGATCGGCACCTTGAGCCTTGGCAACAACAGCGCACTGTCGCTGCGTGCCACCGGTGCATTGACCCTGCCGGCAGCGGCGATCAACACCGGCAGCGCCAACCTCACCCTGTCCAGCGGCGGCAGCCTCACCACGCGCGCCGCGTTGGCCGGCACGAACGTGGACCTCACCGGCACTGCCGGCATGACTCTGGGGCATGACGTCACTGCAAGCGGCACGCTGGCACTGACCACGACCGACAGCGCAATCACCCAGACCGGCGGCAGCGTGACCGCCACCGGCACCAGCACTATCAGTACCGGAACCGGCGTCATCGAACTGGACGAAGCGACCAACGATTTTCAGGGTGTGGTGACGCTGACCGGAGGCGACACCCGCATCGCCGACACTGGCGCGCTGACGCTGGGTGCGCTGAATACCGGCAACCTCATCGCCACGAGCAACGGTGCGTTGAACCTGGGCAGCGGCAGCGTTCGCGGCACGCTTGCTGCGAGCAGTGGCAATGGCGCCATCGGCCAGGCCGGCGGACTGATCGTCGATGCTACCGCCACCCTCAACGCCGGCAGCGGCGCCATTGCGCTGACCGATGGCAGCAACGATTTCCGTAGTGGCGTCAGCCTGACCGGCACCGGCATCGGCGTGGTCGATCGTGACGATCTGCGCGTCTCCTCGATCAGCAACGGCACCAATGGCGCCATCGCCCTGACCGCTGGTGGCGCACTCACGCTGCCCACGCAAAACCTCAGCACCGGCACTGGCGCGCTCAGCCTGATCGCCAATGGCGGTGCATTGAGCACGAATGGCAGTTTGAGCGGTGGCAACGTCAGCCTGAGCGCGCGCGATGGCGTGGTGCTCAATCACAACGTCACCGCCGGCGGCATCCTGGGCTTGACTGCCACCAACGCCGCGATCACCCAGAATGCGGGCGTGCTCGACGTCGGCGGTCTGGCCACCGTCGATGCCGGCAACGGCGCCATTTCGCTGACAGGCGATAACGATTTCAAGAACGGCATTGCACTGACCGGTCGCAATATCGCCGTGGTCGATGCGAACGACCTCAGCGTGGTCTCGCTCACCAACGGTGGTGCCGGCACCATCGCGCTCACCGCAGGCAACTCGCTCACGCTGCCTGGCAGCGGATTGACCAGCAGCGATGACCTGACGCTGCGCGCAGACAACGGCACGCTGACACTGGGCGGCGATCTCGTCGGCAATGCGGTCTCGCTGTTCAGCGCCAACGCACTGACGCTGGCGACCGGCATCGCCAGCAGCACGTTGTCGGTGTCCACCAGCAACGGCGCGATCAACCAGACCGCAGGCGCCTTGCGTATCGGTTCGACCTCCAGCGTCAACGCCGGCTCCGGCGCGATCGCGTTGGGCAGCGCCGGTAATCAGTTCGGCGGCGCAGTGAGCCTGACCGGCAACGGCGTGTCGATCCGCGACAGCGGCGCCTTGACGCTGGGCACGCTGAACACCGGCAGCCTCACCGCCACCAGCAACGGCGCATTGAGCCTGGGTAGCGGTCGCGTTGCCGGCACGCTTGCTGCGAGCAGCGGCAATGGCGCCATCGGCCAGGCCGGCGGACTGATCGTCGATGCTGCCGCCACCCTCAATGCCGGCAGCGGCGCCATCACGCTGACCGATGGCAGCAACGATTTCCAGGGCGCCATGCGCCTGACCGGTGCCGGCATCGCGGTGCGCGACAGCAACGATCTCACGTTCTCGGCGTTGACCAGCAACAACGGCGGCACGATCGCGCTGACCGCGGGCGGCAATCTGGCCCTGCCAGGCACGACGTTGAACAACGGCAGCGGCAACATCGATCTGATCGCCAACCACCTGAGCCTGTCGGCAGCGTTGCTTGGCGACGAAGTGAGCCTGCGCGCCAACAGCGGCTTGACCTTGGGCCAGACCATCACCGCGCGCACATTGTCGCTTGCAAGCAGCAATGCCGCGATTACGCAAAGCGGCGGCGCACTGCTGGTCAGCGGCGCCACCACGGTCGATGCAGGCACGGGTGCGATTTCGTTGCTGCAAGCCGGCAATAACTTCGACAGCGTGCGCCTGATCGGCAACGGCATTGGCGTGACCGACGGCGACAACCTCAGCCTCGCCGCACTGACCAGCACCGGCAATGGCGCGGTCGTCGTGACGGCCGGTGGTACCTTGAGCCTGCCGTCGCAGGCTATCGCGGTCGGCAACAGCAACCTGACCCTGTCATCGAACGGCGGCGCACTGAGCACGGCCGCAGACCTGGGTGGCAACGACGTGACGCTGTTCGGACGCGACGGCCTGACGCTCGGCCACACCGTCACTGCCAACACGCTCGCCCTGCGCAGCACCAATGCCGCCATCGCGCAGAACGCCGGCGCACTCGCCATGGTGGGTGCCAGCACCGTCGATGCCGGTAGCGCCAGCATCGCGCTCAACGGTGGCAGCAACCGCTTTGGCGCTGGCATCAGTCTCACCGGCACCGGCATCGCAGTGGCCGATAGCGGCAACCTCACCATCAATGCCTTGAATGCCGGCGCCAACGGCACCATCGCGTTGACCGCCGGCGGCGCACTGAATCTGTCCGCGCAGAACCTGGACACCGGTACCGCCGATCTTGCCCTGATCGCCAACGGCGGCAGCATGAGCACCGGCGGCGACTTACGCGGCCGTAACGTGACCCTGTCCGCACGCGACGGTCTCACCATCGGCCACGCCATCACCACCACCGACGCGCTATCGCTGAGCAGCAACAACACCGCGATCACGCAGACCGCCGCGGCACTCAACGTTGGCACCACCACCACCGTTAATGCAGGCAGTGGCGACGTCACGCTCAACATCGCGGGCAACACCTTCGACGGCGTGGTCAATCTCACGGCAGGCGATGTGCAGATCGCCGGCAACGCACTCGGTTTCGGCACGCTGTCCACCAATGCACTCACCGCCAACAGCAGTGGCGCATTGAATCTCGGTCGCGGTGTGGTGCGTGGCGCGTTGAACGGCACCAGCGGCAATGCAGCGATCACCCAGAGCGGCGGGTTGTCGGTCGGCGGTGCATCCACGTTGAATGCCGGCAGCGGCGACATCGCCTTGACCGATGCCAACAACGACTTCGTCGGCGCGGTTGCGCTCACCGGCAATGCCATCGCCGTGCAGGATCGCAACGACCTCAGCATCGCTGCGGTGCGCAGCGGTGCCAACGCGGCGATCGCGCTGGTCGCGGGCGGTGACTTGAACCTGCCGGCCAGCCAGATCGACGCCGGCACCGGCGCGCTGACGCTGACAGCCAACGGCGGCACCTTGCGCACTGCCGGCGCGTTGCGCGGTGGCACGGTGCAATTGACCGGCGCCAGCGGCATCGCGCTGAGCAACACGGTCACGGCAAGCAACGCGCTGCGCTTGAACAGCAACAACGCCGCCATCACCCAGACCGGCGGCGCATTGCTGGTCGCAGGCGACACCGCGGTCGATGCCGGCGGCGGCGCCATTGCCCTGGAGGCGGCGGGCAACGACTTCCAGGGCGTGCTCGCCCTGACCGGCGGTGCAAGCAGCGTGCGCGATGCCAATGCCTTGACCCTGGGCACGCTCAACACCGGCGACCTGCAGGTCCGCAACAGCGGTGCGCTGAATCTGGGCGTTGGCCTGGTCAATGGCGATCTGGATGCGGCCAGCAACGGCGGCGCCGTCACCCAGAGCGGTGCCGTGACCGTTACCGGCAGCGCCCGCATCGATAGCGGTGGCGCCGCCATTGCATTGACCGATGCCGGCAACGATTTCCAGGCGGCGGTGAGCCTGAGCGGCGGCACGGCCAGCGTGCGCGATCGCAATGCGCTGGTCCTGGGCAACCTGGATGTCGATGCACTGGAGGTCGCCAGCGGCGCCGGCCTGGATCTGGGCCGGGGGCGGATCGGCGGTGCGCTGGTGGCACGCAGCGGGAGTGCAGCAACGGCCAACGCCAGCACGGTCGTTGCCCAGGCGATCGCCGTGCCTGCGGCCACCGCTGCCGGCATCGCCCAGCAAGGCGCATTGACGGTGGTCGGCAGCAGCCTGCTCGATGCCGGCACCGGCGCGATCGTGCTGGATGCGGCCGATAACGACTTCCAGGGCACGGTGCAGGCGCGCGGCAGCAGCATCGCCCTTGTCGATCGCAACGACCTGGCGGCGACTGCGCAAGCCAGCGATGCCCTGCGTCTGCAGGCCGGTGGTCAGCTCGCTACCGCCGGCATGCTCAGCGCCAACGCCATCGCCCTGCGCGGCGGCACCGGCGTGGTCCTCGGTCACGACATTGGAGGCGCCAGCGTGGCCTTGAGCAGCGGCGGGGCGATCACCCAGGACGCCGGCAACCTGCGCGCCGGTCAGCTCAGCGGCAGCGCCGCCGGGGCGGTCGCGCTCACCGGCAGCGGCAACGCCATCGATGTGCTCGGTGACTTCAGCGCGCAGGGCCTGGATGTGCTCAGCAACCGCACATTGCTGGTCAGCGGCCGCGTCGCCGGCGGCCCCTCGCTGCGCCTGCGCAGCGGCGGCGAATTGCAGCTGAGCGGCCAGCTCGGCGGTGCCACCAGCTGGTTGCAGGCTGTCGCCGGCATCGGCCAGCGCGCCGGCAGTTCGATCACCGCCGGCCTGCTCAGCGGTAGCGCAGGCGGGCCAGTGGCGCTGGGCGATGCGGCCGGCTTCATCGATAACCGTGTCGTACGCCTGGGCGACTTCGTCGCCAGCAACGGCTTCAGCTTCACCAACGGCGGCGACCTGCTGCTGGTGCTGGCCAATGGCAGCAGCTACAGCGTGGATGCCGGCAACAGCGCGATGTTCCTGTCGGTACGCGGCAATCTGTTCCAGGACGGCCGCGCGCCGTTGCGCAACGGCACCGGCACCTTTGCCGCCACCGGCCAGATCGGTACGCAGCAGAACCCGATCTATGTAACCGGCACCGGCACCCAGACCGTGGCGGCGATCGGCGCGCCGCCGGCGTATTTCAACGCCACGGCGGTCGATGGCAGCCTGCTCGATCTGGCCGGCGCCTCCGGCTTCAATGTGCCGGCCTCGGCGTTTGCGGGCCGTGCGCAGAGTTCGGCCAGCCGCACCGTGGCCTTCGTGGACCTGTCGGCCGGCGGTACCCCGTACCGCGCCTTCGGCCTGGTCCGCCCCGGCCTGCGTCTGCCCGACGACCAGCAGCCGGCCTGCGATGCCGGCGATCCGGACGCAGTCTGCAGCCCCAAGTGATCTGCCTGCCGCCGCTTACCGCGGCGGCTCCCCCGATGGAGGCCGTGCCATGCAAGACGACAGTTCCCTGGAGACCCTGCTGGCGCCGCTCGGCGACGACGCCCCGGCCGGACCGGATCTGGAATACGACCCGGAGTTCCTGCGCCTGGAGCGCGAATCGGCGGTCCGCGCCGAGCGCGCGCTGGGCGAGAGCGTCATCGCCGCCGAAGAACCGGACTGGGACAAGGTACAGGCGCTGGCGCTGGACCTGTGCCGGCGTAGCCGCGACTTGCGCGTGGCCGGCAGGCTCGGCGCCGCCTGGCTGCGCCTGCGCGGCCTGCCGGGCTGGGCCGACGCGCTGGCGTTGATCCATGGCCTGCTTGAGCGCCATTGGGACAGCGTGCATCCGCAACTGGATGCCGACGACGACAACGACCCGACCTCGCGCATCAATGCGCTGGTCGGTCTTAGCGACCCGATGGGCCTGCTCGGCGCGCTGCGCGCCACCGCGTTCGTGCAGTCGCCGCGGCTGGGCCGCTTCAGCCTGCGCGATCTACGCGTGGCCAATGGCAGCATCAAGCTGCCCGACGGCCAGAGCGGCCCCAGCCTGGCCGAAATCGAAGCCTGCTGCCAGGACTGCACGCCGGAAACGCTGGCCACCTCCGCCCAGGCCATTACCGAAGCGCTGCGGCAGGCGCGCGCGATCGATGCGCTGCTGAGCGAACGTGTCGGCACCGCCGCCCCTGACTTGCGCCCGCTACTGACCGACCTGCGCGATCTGGAGCGCTTCGTGCTGCCGCACTGGCAAGCGCGGCAGGGCATCTCGGCGATCGCCGAAGACGGCGAGCAGGCTGCCGGCGAAGGCCACGCCGTCGCCATGGCAACCAACGCCACGTGCCGCAACGACGAGATCGCCGGCCCCGATGATGTGAAGCGGCGGCTGGAAGAGATCTGCGCCTATTACGCCCGGCACGAACCGTCCAGCCCGGTGCCGATGCTGCTGCGCCGCGCGCAACGCCTGGTCGGCGCCGATTTCCTGGCCCTGATGAAGGAGCTGGCCCCGGCCGGCATCGACGAACTGCAACGCGTCACCGGCCCGCTGGAAGACAGCTAAAGCTGCGCAAGCGCCCGGCAGGCCGAGCAAGCTGGCCAACTGGTGCACCGGACCGGGCGCAGAAAGCCGAGCGGTGCGCCCAGCCAACTGGAAAAACGCTGAGCCACGCGCCCAGCCGTGCCGTCACCGCAAAGCAGCAGAACTGGCGGCGCACGACGCCGGCATGCGAAGAACTGTACCCAGGCCTCAGTCAGCCATCTCTACAAGCAACGCCGCAACGCACCTAACCCACCAAACCAGAGATCAAAAACAAAGCCACGGAACGTCTCCGACCCGCGGCCCCTGCTTTACGAATCCCCAATCCCCAATCCCCAATCCCCAATCCCCAATCCCCAATCCCCAATCACCAGCTATAAAGCTGCCAATACACCTTGTTGACCTTGTCCCTTTCCGCGTCGGTATGCCCGTCGTGGTCGCGGTCGTACAGGAAGTAGGGCGCCCCACGCGCCGGCGTCACCCGCACCATTTCCAGCTGACCGTTGACGCGGTATTCGTCGACCTTGTCGCCGTTGCCCATGGTCTTGCTGGTGACATCGGCGCCAGCCGGGATATCGCCACCGGCGCGGTCGCCGCCGCTGGTGGCACAGCCGCCGAGCAGCAGGAACGGCAGCAGCAAAAGACGTGCTTTGTTCATTGTCGTTATCCGTATTGAGCGTCGGCAAGTATGCGCTGGCGCGGTGTGCCCTGGGCGTGCAGCGTAGAATTGGGTCATGAGCAGATTAGTCCTGATCGACGGGTCCAGTTACCTGTATCGCGCGTTCCACGCGCTTCCGCCGCTGACCAATGCGCAGGGCGAGCCCACCGGCGCCTTGTTCGGCGTGGTCAACATGCTGCGCGCCACCTTGAAGGAGCGCCCGGCCTACATCGCCTTCGTGGTGGATGCGCCCGGTAAAACCTTCCGTGATGACTTGTATGCCGACTACAAGGCCAACCGGCCGTCGATGCCCGACGACCTGCGCGCGCAGGTGCAGCCGATGTGCGACATCGTGCATGCGCTGGGCATCGACATCCTGCGTATCGACGGCGTGGAAGCCGACGATGTGATCGGCACGCTGGCGCTGCAGGGCGCCGCCGATGGCCTGGCCGTCACCATCTCCACCGGCGACAAGGACTTCGCCCAGCTGGTGCGCCCGGGCATCGAACTGGTCAACACCATGAGCGGCAGCCGCATGGATTCGGACGCGGCGGTGATCGCCAAGTTCGGCGTGCGGCCGGAGCAGATCGTGGACCTGCTGGCGCTGATGGGCGACACCGTCGACAACGTGCCCGGCGTGGAAAAGTGCGGCCCCAAGACCGCCGCCAAATGGCTGGCCGAATACGACTCGCTCGATGGCGTCATCGCCAATGCCGACAAGATCAAGGGCAAGATCGGCGACAACTTGCGCGCCGCGTTGCCACGGCTGCCGCTCAACCGCACGCTGGTCACCATCAAGACCGATGTCACCCTGGCCAGCGGCCCGCGCGCGCTGGACCTGCGCGAGCCCAATGCCGAGGCGCTGGCGGTGCTGTATGCCCGCTACGGTTTCACCCAGGCGCTGCGCGAACTGGGTGGTGCGGCCGCTGCCCAGGCGGGCCTGCTGGCCGAGCCGGTGGCGCTGGGCGCTGCTGCTGCCACTGCGCGCACCGAGCCGGGCCGCGCGCGCGGCACCGGCTTCGTCTCCGGCCCCGTCAACGCAGCGGTGGATCTGGATCCGTCGCTGTCGGCGCCCGGCCAGTACGACACCATCCTGACCCAGGAGCAGCTCGACAGCTGGATCGCGCGGCTGCGTGCCGCCGGGCAGTTCGCCTTCGATACCGAAACCGACAGCCTGGACCCGCTGCAAGCCGATTTGATCGGCCTGAGCGTGGCCGCCGAGCCTGGCCAGGCGGCGTACCTGCCGTTCGGCCACAACTTTCCCGGCGTCCCGGTTCAACTCGACCGCACCCAGGCGTTGGCGCAGCTGGCGCCGCTGCTCACCGACCCGGCCGTGCGCAAGCTCGGCCAGCACGGCAAGTACGACCTGCACGTGATGCGCCGGCATGGCGTGGAACTGGCCGGCTACGCCGACGACACCTTGCTGGAGAGCTTCGTGCTCAATTCCGGCAGCGCCCGCCACGACATGGATAGCCTGGCCAAGCGCTATCTCGGCTACGACACCGTCAAGTACGAAGACGTCTGCGGCAAGGGCGCCAAGCAGATCCCGTTCGCCCAGATCAGCCTGGAAGACGCCACCCGCTATGCCGCAGAAGACGCCGACATCACCTTGCGCCTGCATCGCGTGCTCGGCCCCCGCCTGGCCAGCGAACCGGGCCTGGAGCGCGTCTACCGCGACATCGAAATGCCGCTGGTGGACGTGCTGGCCCGCATCGAGGCCAACGGTGTGTGCGTGGATGCGGCCGAACTGCGCCGCCAGAGCGCGGACCTGTCCAAGCGCATGCTCGCCGCCCAGCAGAAAGCCACCGAGCTGGCCGGGCGCACCTTCAACCTGGATTCGCCCAAGCAGCTGCAGGCCCTGCTGTTCGACGAGCTCAAGCTCCCTGCCGTGGTCAAGACGCCCAAGGGCCAGCCCTCGACCAACGAAGAGGCGCTGGAAGCCATCGCCGACCAGCACGAGCTGCCGCGGGTCATCCTGGAATACCGTGGCCTGACCAAGCTGCGCAGCACCTACACCGACAAGCTGCCGGAGATGATCCACCCGCAGTCCGGGCGCGTGCACACCAGCTACCACCAGGCCGGTGCCGCCACCGGGCGGCTGTCCTCCTCGGATCCGAACCTGCAGAACATCCCGATCCGCACCGAAGACGGCCGCCGCATTCGCCGCGCCTTCGTCGCACCGCCCGGACGCAAGCTGATCGCCTGCGACTATTCGCAGATCGAACTGCGCATCATGGCGCACCTGTCCGGCGACCCCGGGCTGGTGGGTGCGTTCGAGTCCGGCGCCGACGTGCATCGCGCCACGGCCGCCGAAGTCTTCGGCCGCACCATCGACACCGTCAGCGCTGACGAACGCCGCGCTGCCAAGGCGATCAACTTCGGCCTGATGTATGGCATGAGCGCCTTTGGCCTGGCCCGCCAGCTCGGTATCGGCCGCGGCGAGGCGCAGGATTACATTGCGCTGTACTTCAGCCGTTACCCGGGCGTGCGCGACTTCATGGAAACCACCCGCCAGCAGGCGCGCGACAAGGGCTATGTGGAAACCGTGTTCGGCCGTCGGCTGTACCTGGATTTCATCAATGCCGGCAGCCAGGGCCAGCGTGCCGGTGCCGAGCGCGCCGCCATCAACGCGCCGATGCAGGGCACCGCTGCGGACATCATCAAGCGCGCGATGGTCAAGGTGGATGGCTGGATCGCCGACCACGCGCAACGCGCGAAGATGATTTTGCAGGTGCACGACGAACTGGTGTTCGAAGCCGATATCGATTTCGTCGACACGCTGCTGAGCGAGGTCACCACGCGCATGGCGGGCGCTGCTGAATTACGCGTGCCGCTGGTGGTCGATTCGGGCGTTGGCGATAATTGGGACCAAGCGCATTGATGCGGCGAATGGCAGCGATATGCTGAATACGCAGATCAGCAATAATCCGTTCCAAACATAATGTGAATTCAGCTGAGTTAATGGAATGAATACCCCCTAAATTCTACATTTTTTTAACAGTCATCTTCACGATCCATCAATGTGGAAAATGTTGTTATATCCCTCGACGGGCGCAATGCCTGTCGGCAGATCTCTCCCATCCCCTGGAGCAGATCTCGGAGCGGAAACTCCTCCCCAAGTTTCCGTTCCCTGGCCCCGCCGACCTCCCCCTGGTCTGCGGGGCTTTTTTATTTGTGTCTTCCCAATGATGCCGCAAGCACTGCAGGGTCGGTTGCGATGCGGTGTGCCTCGGCGTGCGCAGCGCGCGGCATGTAGCGACATGGTCAGAGGTCCCGCGGAGGCGACGCATTGGCTTGCGCCAGGCGCCACTGCAGGCTGCGTTGCAGGAAAAATGCCATTCAATTGGCCGCGCGCGGCGATGTAGAGGTCATGCTGCGCCGGCGGTATGGTGACCCTCTCAGGCATTCAGACTTATGGGTCGTGCCACCGCGCGCATTCAGCTATCGGCTTATCGTTGTTGCGTTGCACACGCTAGCCCTGCGCGCTTGCCGGACACGCTCCCGATGCCGGCGATGGTTGGCGAGTTTCATCCTGCTAGGGAGCGGGGCGCCTTGCGTTGCGCGATCCGCGCCTTTGCGGCGCTGTCGCCGGCGGCGTGGCGCACCGATGACGCACAGTCGATCGAGCCGTCAGCAAGTAGCGCACTTGCTCGCGACGCGCGCTGGAACGTATCGGCCACGACCACAGCCTGCATGGAGGTCCGCTAGGACGACACGCCTTACGGCGGCGTCTTCATCAACCCAGCCAGTCCCGTGGGATGAGGTAATCGGCCAGGCGCGCTTCCGCGCTGCCTGGCTCCGGCGTAAAGCCGTACTCCCAGCGCACCCGCGGCGGCAGACTCATCAGGATGCTCTCGGCGCGCCCACCGCTTTGCAGACCGAACAGGGTGCCGCGGTCGTAGACCAGATTGAATTCCACGTAGCGCCCCCGACGGTACAGCTGAAACTCGCGTTCGCGCTCGCCATAGGGTGTGTCCTTGCGACGCTGCACGATGGGTATGTAGGCATCCAGAAAGCCATCGCCCACTGCGCGCTGGTAGGCAAAGTCGCGCTCGAAGTCCTGACCCAGATCGTCGAAGAACAGCCCGCCCACGCCACGCGTTTCGTTGCGGTGGCGCAGGAAAAAATATTCGTCGCACCAACGCTTGTGCGCGGCATAGCGCTCTTGTCCAAACGGCACGCACAGCGCCTGCGCAACGCGGTGCCAGTGCTGCACGTCTTCATCGAAGGGATAGAACGGGGTCAGGTCGAAGCCACCGCCAAACCAGGCTGCCACCACCTCGCCATCGCGCTCGGCGCGGAAGTAACGCACGTTCATGTGCGTGGTCGGGATATACGGATTGTGCGGATGAAACACCAGCGAGACGCCGCATGCACGCCAGGTCGCACCGGCAAGCTCGGGCCGGTGCGCACTGGCCGACGGCGGCAGGCGCGTACCGGACACATCCGAAAAACCGATGCCGGCCTGCTCGAACACCGCGCCGTCGCGCAGGATGCGGGTCCGGCCACCGCCGCCTTCTTCGCGCTTCCAAAGATCCTCGGCGAAGCGTGCCTTGCCGTCGGCAGCTTCCACAGCGGCGCAGATCCGGTCCTGCAGGTCGGTCAGATAATCGCGTACACGGTCGAATTCGTTCATGTCCCAATTCTAAGCCGTGCACTCCGCGTGGTGCATCCCGCGCAAGCGCGCCCGTTTGTCGCAGTGCGATGCGGGGATGCTGGTGCAGTGTCCTCCGCAACGATGGGTGCACGGCGTGTGCCGCGAGCGATGCAGGCGCCGTACAGTCGACCTGGGCTTGAAGATCGCCGGGCAATCGCACACGCAAGCTCTCAGTTTTTGATGCGCAACTGGCGAGCGAGGGGTATTTCGTTGCAAGGCAGCTGATCTGCTGCAGGCTGCAGCGTCCTTGCCCGCTCCCAAGTCACTCAGGTTGCGAAAATTCCGCGCGGACAGCGGGCGCGCACAACCGCCATGCCAGGACCGCATGCACGCAGCCGATCGCCAGCGCACCCAGGCCGGTGAGGACCAATGCCATCTGCTGGGTGGCCTGCAAACGTGCCCGCATCTGCGGCCATTCCGGGCTTTGCAGCACATCGGCGGGCAGTAGCGTCTGTACGCCGTCGAACAATGGTCCAATCAACGCCAGTCCGCCGAAATTGAGCACTCCGGTCACCAGCAACACCGCCACGAAGCCAAGCCTTGCCCACTCGCGCCGCTGCAGCAGCGCCCAACTCAACCAGCAGAACGCAGCCGAGAGCAACACGCCGGCGACGGATAAGGACAGCGCGTGATCGATCAGCCATTGCCAGGAGTGGGGCAGGGTGATGCCTTCGGGCAGACCTAGCGATGCCGCACCTGGCGTCAGTGCGATCATTGCGATCTGCACCAGATTGGCCAGCACGCCGACCACCCCCAGCAACAGGGAAACCCACGCCAACGGAGTGACGAAGCCACCGCGCTGCCGCGCCGATGCTGGCTGGACGGCGCTCATTGCAGCGATGCGATGTGGGCAGCCACCATCGCCTGCCCGGGGGGATCCAGCGCCGGTTGCAGTTGCGCGTACCACTCGGGCACTGCATCGGCTGGCAGACATTGGCGCAACAGCGGCGTACTGCGCTCAAGAAAGGCTTCGAGAAACGGCAGCCCGCGCACGTACAGGAAGTGGCTGTCGGTGATGGACATGCCGGCGTATGCCTCGCGCAACCATTCCAGATGCGGCAGCGCGTGCGCCCCATGGCCGGCGCGGGTGAGCGCGGTGAGGAAGCTGGTACGTGCGGTGGCGGGCGAGGTGGACCGCTCCTGCGCGTTGAGATCGTCGAAGATCAGCAACCACTGCTCGCCCTGCGCGATCTCGTTGCACATCACCGAGGTGGTTGCCAACTGCAGTGCGTTGTGTGCGCTGGGCTCCAGCTCGTACAGCGCCAGCCAGTACGGGTAGGCTTCGCGATAGCGGTCCAGCGCGCTCAACGACAGCGCGCACAGGCGCTGCGCGTCGGCACCAAGGTGGAGCTGCGTTTGCGCAGCGTTGTAGGCGCCGACATGGTCGCCGCGCTGAAACGCGCTCAGCGCCGGCTGCAGTGCGGGGTCGATCTCGGCCCCCGCCTCCGAGGCGTCTGCGGCAGCGACAGGCGCTGCCGTCGGTGCTGTGCGCGGCGTGTTTGCCGCAGTGCTCTTGCGTCCAAACAAACGGTCCCACAGGCCCATCGCTTCTTCCTTCCCTGCGCCCGTGGTGAGTGGAAGCGCCATCATGCCGGCGGCGCACCGGTCATGCGGCGGACCGGTGCAGCAACGCGCGCGCAGCGAGGGCGCGTTGCCGGTCCTGCGCCAAGCTTAGAGCCACTTGCGTAGCAACAGGTGAGTGCGAAGCAACCGACGCGCCGGTGTTGGTTTGCCTACGCACGTGCTGCATTGTTGATCCCGCTCGCAGGGCCGTCGCTGCGGATGCCGCATCAGGAACCTTGTGCGCCGTTGGTCAGGGCGGATCGTGACTGCGAGCTGGCCTGACCCCGGCGTCTGCGTGCAACACGCGCAACGCCCGAGCCCTGCGCGTGTCGTCCGCTTCCATCCAGGGACAGACACGCGCAGTTTCGCCGGCTTTAGGGTTTCACCTGCTCGTTGAACAGTTTGAGGATGCGCTTGTACTCGTCCAGCCATGAATCGGCACGCGTAAAGCCGTGGCGTTCCAGTGGATACGGCGCCACCTGCCAGTTGTCCTTGTGCAGCTCCATCAACTTCTGGGTCATGTCGACCGAGTCCTTGAAGAACACGTTGTCGTCGATCATGCCGTGTGCGATCAGCAGATGGTCGCGCAAGCCCTCGGCGTAGTTGATCGGTGAGGACGTCTTGTAGGCCTCCGGATCGAGCTCGGGCGTGTTGAGGATGTTGGAGGTGTACTCGTGGTTGTACTGCATCCAGTCGCCGACCGGGCGCAGCGCCGCCCCGGCCTTGAACGTGCCGGGGCTGCGGAACAGCGCCATGTAGGTCATGAAGCCGCCGTACGAGCCGCCATAGATGCCGACGCGTGCGCGATCGCCCTGCTTGGTGGCGACCAGCCAGTCCAGGCCATCCAGGTAATCTTCCAGCTCGGGGTGGCCCATGTTGCGATAGATCGCCGTGCGCCAATCGCGGCCATAGCCTTCGGAGGCGCGATAGTCCAGGTCCAGCACGATGTAGCCCTGCTGCACCAGCAGGTTGTGGAACATCTGCTCACGGAAATACGGGGTGTAGCGTTCGGAGACGTTCTGCAGATACCCGGCGCCGTGCACGAACATCACGATCGGATAGTGCTTGCCCGGCTCCGGCGTCTTGGGCCCGTAATACTTGCCCCACACCGTGCCGGCGCCATGTTTGGAAGGCACCTGCACGTACTGCGGCGCAATCCACGGCTGCGCCTTGAAGGCCGGCGTGCGCGTGTCGGTGAGCACGGTGGCCTGGCCACCTGCGGCCGGCACCACCGCCAGTTGCGTCGGCAGATAACTGCCGGAGTAGCGCACCAGCAACTGCTGCCCGTTGGGCGACAGGCTGTAGCCTTCCACGCCGTTCAACGCCGTGATCTCGGTGAGTTGATCGTTGCGCAGATCGAGCTTGCAGACTTCGTAATCGCCCGGCCATTTCTGGTTGCACAGGAAGAACATGCCGCTGCCATCGGCGCTGGGCACGGGCATCGACACTTCCCACTTGCCGCGCGTGCGCTGGCGCGGCTTGCCGTTGCCTTCCACGGTGTACAGCTGCGAATAGCCCGACTCTTCCGACAGCAGCCACAGCGTGCGATTGTCGGGCAGCCATCCGAAATCGTTGAAGTCCCAATTGATCCAGGCGCTATCGCTCAAACGGTGACGCGGCTGCAACCTGGCGTTGTCCAGGTCCACGCTGGCGATCCAGCGGTCCTTGTTGTCCACCGCGCGAATTTCCACCGCCACGTTGCGGCCGTCATCGCTCCAGTGCACGGCCGGCCCGCTGCCGTCGCCATCGCTTTCCACGCGCACCGCGCGGTTGCCCTTGAGCGGGTCGCGCTTGGCGGCCTTGCGCAAGGCCGCCAGCGGGTCGGTGGCGATGCCGGGGAGCGGATCGAACGACAGCGATCTGGCTGTGCCCGCGCCGACATCCACCAGCCATAGCGCATGCGCTGCCGGTGCGTTGCGGCCCACACGTGTACGTACTTCCTGGAATTCTTCGTAACCGGATTCGGTCACGTATTTGGGCATCTTGCCGGCCTGGCCTTCGTCGGCGCTCTTGGCCTGTGTGACCACCAGCAGATGGCGGCCGTCCGGCGACAACGCGCTGTCGACGATCTCCACCTCATCGCCCAGATACACCGGCGCTGCCGCACGCGTGGCATCGGCGCGGCGCCAGGCATCTTCCTGCGTGCGCAGCGCGTCGCGTTGCTCCTTGTCGCGACGCAAGGTGGCCAGCGTCGCCAGTTGCTGATCGCGCAGCACATCGGCCTTTGGGGCGGCGTTGGGGTCGCGCTCGGCCTTGACCACCGCCACCTGCGCGGTGCCGCCGTCGGCGCGCCAGTGGTACCAGTTGTTGCCCGCGCGCCAGATCGCACCGCCGTCGCTGGCGAACTGCGGACGCGATTCGATCTCGTTGCTGCGGGTCAGCTGGGTCAGCGCACCTGTGCGCAGATCGCGCAGGAAGATGTCGCCGTTACGTGCGAACAGCATGCGCTGGCGGGTGGCATCGTAACTGGGGTTTGCCGCATCCAGGCCGGCGCGCGCGGCATCGGCCACACGTTCGGCAGTGCCACCGCCGGTGCCCTGGCGATAGGTGTCGCGCACCGGGCTGCCATCGCGCTTGAGCAGGTATTGCACCTGTTTGCCGTCCCATTGCCACCAGGCCTGATCCACCGACGGCCCGATCCAGTCCGGGTCGGCCATCGCCTGTTCGATGGTGAGCGGGGCGGCAGACTGCGCATGCGCAGCGGTGGCCAGCAGCAGAAGGGTCAACGGCAACAATCTAGGCATCGGACACGGCTGGACGCAAAGGAGAGCGCGCAAGCCTAGCAGTTCGCCTTCGTGGCAGGCTTGGGCCACAGGTCATGCGTGCGTGGCTGCATGCAGCCGCCGATAACATCTGCTAGCGCGCGATGAGCGGGCGCGACCATGATCGAGCGCTGCGCAAGGCATGCAGTTGCAGAGCAAGCGGTACGCGGCATCAGCAAGGTAGGACGCGACAGCAAAATGAACACTTCAACTCCACGGCACTGGTAAATCCGCGCGCGACTGACAAGCGCAGACGAGCGCAGCGAAAATCTCGCGTGGAAAACCCACCTGCGCAGCCGCGCCGCACGACTGCCATCCACACCTGCAGCCGACCGGCGTATCGCAACGCCCAGCGCAACCACGCACTGGCGAAGACCCGCCGAGCGCAGAGATGATGATTGCCGTGCCGCACAAGGCGCGCGCGGTACACGCAACTGGCCCGTCCCCCCATGCCACGCCCTGGCGGCGATCAACTCCGCGTGTCGCTGAGGAAAACCCCCGACTTGCCAGCAGCGCAGGTGGCGGCCAAGCTAGCGCGCTTTTGCGACCGTCGGTTTCCATGTCCAGCCTGCCTGCTCCCGCTGTTTCCCATCCGATGGCTGTTGGTGCGCCCGACCGTCCGCTGGCCTGGCGCGCGGGGCAGTCGGTCGATCTGGCGACCTTCATTGCACACGTGCACGGCCTGGCGCGACAGCTGCCCGCGGGCAGCCATGCGGTGAATCTGTGCGAAGACCGCTACCGTTTCATGGTGGCGTTCTATGCGTGTGCGCTGCGCGGGCAGGTCTCGCTGCTGCCGTCTTCGCGCGCGCCGGCGGTCGTGGGCGAAGTGCAGGCGCGTTACGCCGATACCTATTGTCTGGGCGATCTGACGCTGGAGTTGGCGCCGCCGCGGTATTGGCAGCTGCCGGCCGAGTTGCCGCAGGCCCAGGGTCCGATTCCGCAGCTGGCCGACGATGCGCTGGTGGCGATCGGTTTCACCTCCGGCAGCACGGGCAGCCCGCAACCCAATCCCAAGACATGGGGCAGTTTTTTGACCAGCACGCGCCAGGATCTGGTCGCGCTGCAAAGCCTGTGGACGCACGCCGATGCCGTCCCGCACGTGGTTGCCACGGTGCCGCCGCAGCACATGTACGGCATGGAATTGTCGGTGCTGCTGCCGATGGTGACCACGCTGGCGGTGCACGCAGGGCGGCCGTTCTTTCCGGACGACGTGGCACGTGCGCTGGCCGATATTCCCGCGCCGCGTGTCCTGGTGACCACGCCGGTGCATCTGCGTGCGTTGGTCGAATCCGGCGTGGCGCTGCCGCCGCTGGCCGGCATCGTGTCGGCCACCGCGCCGCTGGCGCCGGAGATCGCCGCTGCCGCCGAAGCGCGTTTCGGCGGTGAGGTGCGCGAGATGTTCGGCTCCACCGAAACCTGCGTGTTCGCCGTGCGCCGCACCGCGCTGGAAGCGGCGTGGACGCCCTTGCCCGGCGTGCGCCTGGAAACCCAGGCTGCAGGCACGCTGGTGCATGCGCCGCATCTGGCCACGCCGGTGCTGCTGGCCGACATGATGGACGTGGCCGACGACGGCCGCTTCCAGGTGCGCGGCCGCCAGGCCGACCTGCTGGAAATCGCCGGAAAACGCGCATCGCTGGCCGATCTCACCCGGCGCTTGCTCGCCATTCCCGGCGTCATCGACGGGACCATCGTGCAGCTCGCGCCCGACCCCGGCCAGGCGGTCGGTCGCATCGCTGCGCTGGTGGTCGCCCCCACCCTCGACGAAGCCCAGGTGCTGGCCGCACTGCGCGTCAGCGTGGACCCGGTGTTCCTGCCGCGCCGCCTGCGCAAACTCGCCGCCCTGCCGCGCAACGAAACCGGCAAGCTGCCGCGCGATGTGGTGCTGGGATTGCTCAACGGCTGAGCGTGACCTGCCGCGTGCGCCGTCGTCGGGCGCTGCGTCTGTCAGGATCAGCTTGGCGATGGATGGCTGCAGACATAACGCGAAAAACGTGCCAGCAAGCGCGTTTGCTGCAGGGCTTCGAGCGTTGCTTCCACCTGGCAGCTCAGGCCATTGCGATCGGCGCAGCGTGTTGCCGCAGTATTCGCCGCCTCCAGCCGTGTGCGGGTGCGTGGGCGCAACTGCGCTTCAAAGGTTTCTTGCGCAAAATCCAGATCGCCGGGCGTGATCGATCTGGCGTGCCTGCCAGGGCACAGGCTGTCGGTTTGCGTCGCGAAGGTTTCGAATGACTGGCCGACAAGCAATTGGGGGCCGGCTGGAACGGACACCGCCAATACGATCGCAAGCAACAACATGGTCGGCCTCTGCGCGCAATGCTGAGAGGCCAGCTTAGAAGCAGCGGTGTGCTGGCATTTGTCAGCGGCTGTCTAACGCTTTCGACAAGCGGTGTTGAACGCGCACAGCGCAGGAATGCCTGCGTCACGTCAGCCCGCATCGCGCCATCCGTTGGCGCTGCTCAAGCGATCGCCGCAGATGGCCTCCGCGGCAGGCGGCATCACCCATGCACCCCATCGATCTCCACCGCCAGCTCATCGCGGCAGATCACCGCGTGCAGCAGCAGGCGCGGAACCGCATCGCCGAAGCGGGCGTCCAGTGCCTGCGCAACCCGGGGCAGGTCCTCGCGCTCGCGCACATAGACCTTCAGGCGGGTGCCGGCGCCGAACTGCGCGGGTAACGCAGGTGCCTGCTGGCGCGCGGCGCCGAGCAGGGCGTCGAAGTTGGCGAAGGTTTCTTCCAGCTGCGCCAGCAATTGGCCGGTGTGCATCGAGGCGTGGCCCACCACGGCAGCGGTGCCTGACAGCAGCAACGGCATGTCGCTGCCGGCCGGCGGCAGCATGGCACGGGCGAAACTCGGTGACTGCGGGCCGTACTGGCGCGGGTAGTGGTAGGCACTGACCTGGCGCGGGTTTTCCAGCGGCGTGCCGGCATTGGCGGCGGCCAGCCAGTAGATCTGGATGATGCGCTCGGCATCGCAACGGCCCACGGCGGTGGCGGCCGGCAATTGCGCGGTGTCGAATGCGCCCAACCCGCGTGCACGGCCCACGCAGAACTGCCGGTAACGTTCGCGGTCGCCGCTGCCCAGGGTGATGGCGTCGAGGTAATTCCAGATCCGCAGCAACCGTGGCGTCTGGCTGTTGCTGACGAAGGCGGTGATTTCCGCATACGCCCGGGCGGCGGCTTCTTCGATATCGACATCCTGCTCGTCGATCTCGATCACGCCGAACTGCAGGTGCCCATCGCTGGACCAGGCGATGTTGCCATCGCGGCCGCTGCTCACCGGCGCATCGGTGCGCCACACTTCCAGCACGCTGGCCTGGTACGGCTGCAGCGGCACGCGCAGATAGCGCGGGTCGTGCAGGCGCGGCGCCGCATCGCCGAAGCCGAACACGGCCAGCACCTGCGGGTCGGTCAGCAGCACGGCAGGGTCGGTCTGGTCGACATAGTCGACCTGCAGCCGGGGGTGGCGCACGGCGTGCGTGGTCTGGGCCTGGGAAGCGGTCATGGAGCGTCTCGTTGTTGCGTGTCGCGTTGCAAGGTGTCGCCGTCGAAGCCGAGCTTGGCCTGACGCCGGCGATGGCGCCACGACTGCCAGGCGCGCGGCATCATCGACAAGGCGGTGAGTGCGTACAGTGCGCGAAAGGCGCGCAGGCGGATGCGGACTTTGGGGGCGTCGAACACATCGCCGGCCAGCATCGCCACCACCGCCTGCTCCAACTGCCAGGTGTTTTGCGGCTGCGCGAACAAGGCGCGCATGGTGGGCGAGGTGAAGCGGTAGATGAACCACTTGAATTCATCCACGCCGCGCGCAAGTTCGCGCTGCAGGGCGCGCTGCAGTTTCGCCTCCGACTGCGGTGCGCGCAGTGCGGCATCCACCATCGCCGCGCCACGTTCGGCGCCGTGCATGGCCAGGAACACGCCAGAGGAAAACATCGGGTCGACGAAGGTGTAGGCATCGCCCAGCATCAACCAGCGCGGCCCGGCCATGCGCGTGCATTCGTAGGCGTAGTTACCGGTGGCATGCACCGGCGCCACGCGCTCGGCGCCGAGCATGCGCGCGCTGAGCTCGGCGTTGAGCGCCAGCGTGCGCATCAAGAAGCCCTCGCTGTCGCCCTGGCGGGTCTTCATGTAGTCCGGGTAGCAGACCGCACCCACGCTCATGATGTCCTCCGGCAGCGGAATCAGCCACATCCAGCCATGCGCATGCCGGTAGATGCTGATGTTGCCGGCATCCTCGCCCGGGCGTCGTGCCACGCCGCGGAAATGGCTGAACAAGGCGGCCGATTGATGCGTTGCATTGGCGCGTTTGAGCTTGAGGCGGTTGCCCAGGAAGGTGTCGCGGCCGCTGGCATCGAGCAGATAGCGCGGGCGGAACTGCTGTACGCCACCATCTGCCGTGCGTGCCTGCAGCACCGGGTGTTCGCCGTCGAAGGCGACCTGCTCCACGCAGACCTGCTCGCGTGCATCCACGCCCACCGCACGCGCACGCTGGAACAGCACATGGTCGAATTGCGCACGCGGCACCTGGAAGGCGAAATCGGCCTTGGCATCGAGCGCGTGCGAAAAACGGAATGTGTTGTAGCCGCCGCTGTCGTTGGGAAAATCCGCCCCACGCTTCAGCACGCCGATGGCGCGCACGTCTTCCAGCACGCCGAGGCGTTCAAGAATCGGCATGTTCATCGGCAGCAAGGATTCGCCGATATGAAAGCGCGGGTGCTGTGCCTTCTCGAGCAGGGTCACGGACCAACCGAGCTCGGCAAGTGCGATGGCCGCGGTGCAGCCAGCCGGGCCGCCGCCGACGATCAGGACATCCGGACACTCCGGTCCGGGAGCCGGCCCGGCTGCCGGCATGGCGGTCGGGGTGAGGCGAACAGCGGTGGAAGTCATCCTGGAACGAACCTGCGGCGGGCGAGCGTCATGCAGTCATGATAGCCTGACCGGCGGCCCGGCCAGCTGTGGCCCGCCGATCCATATGTGAAGAACGACGGCAGCAGGCAGGCGCCGGCCAGCCGCGCGGCAGATGCTCGGATTGGCAGCGGCGGCAACGTACACTACGGCCCGACGCGACGCCCATGCCTGCCGATGGTCGCCCGCGCTGCTCTTGCTTGTTCTCACTCTTGTTGTCCGACCCTGACCTGTGGAAATCCTGGATGTCCTCGCAAACCGCTGCCGAACGTGAACTGGCCGAACTCCTGGTCGAAAGTCTGAACCTGGAAGACGTCCAGCCCGCCGACATCGATCCGGAGGCGCCGTTGTTCAATACCGGGCTGGGGCTGGACTCGATCGACGCACTGGAACTGGCGCTGGCGATCAGCAAGCGCTACGGCTTCCAGTTGCGCTCGGACAACGACGAAAACCGTCGCATCTTCGCGTCGCTGCGCGCACTGTCGGCGCATGTCCAAGCCAACAAGACCGTCTGATCTGCCAACTGCGCCATCCCCCGACGCACCCGCGTGGGTGCTGGGGCTGGGCGTTCTGCTGGCGGTGGCGTATTCGCCGCTGGCGCATTGGGCCAATGCCAGTCACCGCCCGGAATTGGCCGTCATCGCCGGTGGTTTGCTGGTGCTGATGGTGTTGATCGAACCGATGGTTGCGCGCCGGCCCTGGGCCTGGGCGTTGGCGCTGCTGCTGCTTGCCGGGCTGGGCGCGCTGTGGCATTCGCCGTATGCGATGTTGGTGCTGGCGGCGCCGCCGGTGGTGTTTACCGGTTGGGTGGCCTGGTTTTTCGGGCGCAGCCTGCGGGCCGGGCGCACGCCGCTGATCACGCGCATTGTTGAAGGCCTGTACGGCCAGGCCGGCATGCCGATCACGCCCGAACAACGCCGCTACACGCGCCGCCTCACGCTGGCCTGGGCAGTGCTGCTGTGCGGCCTGACCCTGGCCAATCTGGTGCTGGGTCTGTGCGCCGAGCCCAGCGGCGTGCTCGCGCAGCTGGGCCATGCCTCGCCGCTGCCGATCAGCGACGCGCGCGCCTCGTTGTTCGCCAACCTGCTCGCCTATGGGGTGATTGGCGGCTTCTTCGTTGCGGAATATCTATTGCGCGGTCGCTGGTTTCCACAGCGCCCCTATCGTAATCTGCCAGACTTCTTGCGTCAGATGGCGCGGCTCGGGCCGGATTTCTGGCGCGATCTGCTGCGCTGAGTGCGTGGCCTGGGGCAGCGACGGACGTGCATATTTTCGGGGGCAAGACAAAAATGCCGTTGGCAAGGATGCCGCCGCGCCTGGCGTGGGCTGGGTTCAACCTGTTGCAATTGGCGTTTACGCTGGCCTTTACCGCTGGCGGGATCGTCTACGCGTTGGTATTGCTGGCGATCACGCGCGATGCCGACCGAATGCTGCGCATGGGCAGCTGGATGTGGTCGCCGGTGCTGTTCCGTGGTGCGGGCGCCACCGTCATCGTGGAAGGGCGCGAGCGGGTGGATTGGTCCAAGAACTATCTGTTCGTGAGCAACCACCAGTCGATCATCGACATCTGTGCGCTGTTCCATGCCTTGCCGGTGCCGCTGCGCTTCTTGCTCAAGCAGGAAATGCGCAAGGTGCCGTTCGTGAACTGGTATGCGCATGCCGCCGGCATGCTGTTTCTGGACCGCGACAGCCGCAGGGCAGGGGCGCTGGTGCGGCGCCAGGCTGCTGCACTGCTGCGCGAGGGCAAACAGTTGTGTCTGTTTCCCGAAGGCACGCGCAGCCGCACCGGCGCATTATTGCCATTCAAGGCCGGACTACTGCAGGCCGCTATCGATGCTGGCGTGCAGGTGGTTCCAGTGGCGCTGGATGGCTGCGGCAAGGTCTTGCCGGTCGATGGCCTGTTCAGGGTGAGGCCGGGCATCATTCGCGTGCGGATCGGTGCGCCGATCGCGGTGACCGGGCCGGATGCGCCGGATCGCCAACAATTGACCGAGCAGGCACACAAGGCCGTGGCTGCAATGCTTCAACCCAGGATCTGAGTTCCACGCTTATGGATTTCGTTGTGCCGCATGATCATCCCTGCCTGCCCGGACATTTCCCGGGCCGTCCCGTGGTGCCTGGCGTGGTCGTGCTCGACCATGTGCTGCAGGCAGTGGAAGCCCTGCATGGTCCGCGCGCGGCCATGCGCCTGCCGCAGGTGAAATTCGTGCAGCCGTTGCTGCCCGGCCAGACCGCCTCGGTCACGCTGGAAGGCGATGGCCCGCGCTGGCGCTTCCGCGTGCAGCGCGCCGAGGCGTTGCTGGTCAGCGGCGAACTGGTGGCCGAGGCAGCGCCATGAGCAAGCATTGGAAACAGCGTCCGGAAGGTGGCGGGCGCTTTGCGTTGTGGCTGATCCGCGGCATTGCACGGCACGCCGGGCGTGCGGTGGGGCGTGCGCTGCTGTACCCGATCACGCTGTACTTCCTGCTGGTGCGTGGCCCAGAGCGCGCCGCCTCGCGTGCCTATCTGGCGCGGGTGCTGGGCCGCCCGGCCACGCTGCGCGATGTGGCGCGGCACATCCATACCTTCGCCTCGACCATCCTGGACCGGGTGTACATGCTGTGCGGGCAGATGCAGCGCTTCCGCGTGGACATCGCCGGCCTGGATCAACTGCACGCGCAAATGGATCGCGGCCGCGGCGTGCTGATCTTCGGCTCGCACCTGGGCAGCTTCGATGCGCTGCGCGTGCTGGCCACCGAGCGCCCGGACGTGCAGGTCAAGGTGGTGCTGGACAAGGCGCACAACCGCGCCATGACCGACCTGCTGGGGGCGCTCAATCCGCAGCTGGCCGCCAACATCATCGACGCCGGCATGGACGCGACCTCGATCGTCATGGCGATCAAGGAGGCCACCGATGCCGGTGCGCTGGTGGCGCTGCTGATCGATCGCCCGCGCGAAGGCGACCCGGCGCTGCCGGCGATGTTCCTTGGCCGCAATGCGATGTTCCCGACCTCGCCGTGGCTGATCGCCGCCGCGCTCAAGGTGCCGGTGGTGCTGGCGTTCGGCCTGTATCACGGCGGCAATCACTACGAGCTGGCGTTCGAGACCTTCAGCGAAGGCCTGGACGTGCCACGTCGTCAGCGCGCCCCGGTGCTGGCGGTACTCATGCGCGATTACGCTGCCAGGCTGGAACATTACACCTGCTACGCGCCGTACAACTGGTTCAACTTCTACGATTTCTGGAACACCCACCATGCCGATGTGCCGCACCCTGCCGTGGATGCTGATACTGCTGTTCAGCGCCGCACCGCTATGCGCCGCACCGCCTGAGACGCTGGACGTCGGGCAGGTGCTGCAGCGCCTGGCGCGCCCCGCACCGGTCAGCACCGAATTCGTCGAATTGCGCGGCTCGGCCTTGCTGAAGACGCCGTTGCGCGTGGAGGGCCACTACCGTCGCCCGGACGCGCAGACGCTGGTGCGCGAGGTCAGTGCGCCATACCGCGAAACCACCACGCTGACCGGCGACGAAGGCGTGCTGGAACGCGAAGGCAAATCGCCACGCCGTTTCTCGTTGAGCCGCGTGCCCGAGCTGGCCGGCTTGAAGTCCGGATTCGGCGCGTTGCTGTCCGGCGACCGCGCCCTGCTGGAGCAGCACTACCGCGTCAGTGGGCAGGGCCAGCCACAGGCCTGGCAGCTGACCCTGCAGCCCAAGGACGCCGCCGTGGCCAAGCAGGTGCACGAATTGCGCCTGTACGGACGCAACGACGAACTGCGGTGTATCGAAAGCGTGCCTGCCAAGGGCGACCTGCAGCGCACCCTGCTGGCCGGTGCAGCGCGCGCGGCCGCCGGCGTGACCGATGCCGCCGCGCTGACCACGCTTTGCCACGGCTCGGGCGCGTGACCGCGCGCGGGATGGTTGCGCCGGTCGTCTCTAACCACATCACACTCTTCGCAGCTGAAACGCGCACGTTGCCAATAACGACCGATGCCGCGCGCGCGGCCGGCGGGCGTTCGGCCGCTGTAGCAGGACACGTACACCATGTCGCTTAAGTTGAACGCAAACCGCCGCATCGGCCTGGCACTGTTGTGGCTGGCCTTGCTGGCAGTGGCCGGATTCTGGTTGAGCGAGACGCTCAAGGTCACCGGCGACCTGCGCAAGTTCATGCCCGCCCTCAGGAAAAACAACGCGTCGTTGCAGCCCGATGCCGCGCGCGCGGCCAGCGGGCGTTCGGCCGCTGTAGCAGGACACGTACACCATGTCGCTTAAGTTGAACGCAAACCGCCGCATCGGCCTGGCACTGTTGTGGCTGGCCTTGCTGGCAGTGGCCGGATTCTGGTTGAGCGAGACGCTCAAGGTCACCGGCGACCTGCGCAAGTTCATGCCCGCCCTCAGGAAAAACAACGCGTCGTTGCAGCCCGATGCCGCGCGCGCGGCCAGCGGGCGTTCGGCCGCTGTAGCAGGACACGTACACCATGTCGCTTAAGTTGAACGCAAACCGCCGCATCGGCCTGGCACTGTTGTGGCTGGCCTTGCTGGCAGTGGCCGGATTCTGGTTGAGCGAGACGCTCAAGGTCACCGGCGACCTGCGCAAGTTCATGCCCGCCCCGCGCACGCCGGCGCAAAAACTGCTGATCGAAGAACTCGGCGAAGGCCCTGGATCGCGGCTGCTGCTGATGGCGTTGTCCAACAACGATCCGGTCACCTTGGCCGAGCAGTCGCAGCAACTGCACCAAGCGCTGTCCGCACAGCCGGCGCTGTTCGAACTGGTCGGCAATGGCGGCAATGCCGGGTTGGAGGCGATTCCCGAGCGCTTGCTGCCGTACCGCTATCTGCTCAGCGACAGCTTCGACAAGACCCCGCTCGACGCGCGGACGCTGGAAGCGGCGTTGCAGGCGCGCGTGCAGGATCTGGGCTCGCCGGCGGCGGCCATGGTGGAGCCGTTGTTGCCGCGCGACCCCACGATGGAAATCCTGCATCTGGCCGACACCCTGCAGCCGGCAGCGATGCCGCGCACGCGCAATGACGTGTGGTTCGATCGCGCAGGCACCTCGGCGCTGTTGATCGTGCAGACCCGCGCGGCAGGCTTCGACCCCACCGGCCAGCAGCTGGCCTATGACGCCGTGCAAGCGGCGTTCGCGAAGGTCAGCAAGGGCACTGCCACCCGGCTGACGCTGACCGGGCCGGGCGCATTCGCGGTGGAAATCACCGCGCGCACGCAGGGCGAGGCGCAGTGGATCGGCACGCTCGATACGGTGGGCCTGGTGCTGCTGCTGCTGGTGGCCTACCGTAGCTGGAAGATTCCGGTACTTGGCGTGTTGCCGCTGGCCAGCGCCGGTCTAGCCGGCCTGGGTGCGGTGGCGCTGCTGTTCGACGGCGTGCACGGCATCACCGTGGCATTCGGCTTCACGCTGATCGGTGTAGTGCAGGATTACCCGATCCATCTGTTCAGTCATCAGCGTCCCGGTCTGGATCCGCGCGAGAACGCACGGCATCTGTGGCCGACGTTGGCCACCGGCGTGGTCTCCACCTGCATTGCCTACGTGACCTTCCTGTTCTCCGGCGTGGACGGCTTGCGGCAGCTGGCGGTGTTCACCATTGCCGGCCTTGCCACCGCCGCGGTCACCACGCGCTGGCTGTTGCCGGCCCTGATCGATCCGGCCCCGCGCGACTACGCGGACTCGCGCGTGCTGGCGGTGCTGTGGCGTGGCATTGCGCGCCTGCCGCGGCCACGCATCAGCCTGGCGGCGATGGCCGTGATCGGCATTGCGGTGATCGTGTTCGCGCCGGGGCAGTTCTGGCAAAACGATCTGTCGAAGCTAACCCCCGTGCCGCCCAAGGCATTGGCGCAGGACACCCATCTGCGTCAGGAACTGGGCGCGCCGGACGTGCGTTACGTGCTGGCGCTGCCGGCAGCCAGCGATGAGGCGGCGCTGCAGGCCAGCGAGCAATTGCGCCCGCGTCTGGATGCGCCGGTGCGCGCTGGTGCGTTGCTCGGCTACGACATGGCGGCACGCTATCTGCCCAGCGCCAAGACCCAGCGTGCGCGACAGGCCGCCTTGCCCGATACTGCGCAGGCGCGCGCGCTGACCGAGCGCGCAGTAGCCACCACGCCATTCCGCAGCGATGCGTTTGCGCCGTTCCTGCAGGATCTGGACGCCGCCAAGCGCGCCGCACCGCTGCTACCGAAGGATCTGAGCGGCTCGCCGCTGGCCACGTCGGTCGGTGGCTTGCTGCTCGGCCGTGGCGATCGCAGCACCGCGCTGGTGTCGTTGACGGGCCTGCGCGATCCGGCGGTGTTGGCGGCCGCCGTGCAAGGCAGCGGCGCGCAATTGCTGGATCTGAAGGACGCCTCCGAATCGCTGGTGGCCGCCTACCGCGGACGCGTGCTCGGTGCGCTGGTCCTGGCTGCCTTGTTGCTGGCAGTGACCGTGGCGATCGCACTGCGCAGCCCGCGCCGCATCGTGCGCGTACTGCTGCCGATGGCGCTGACGACGGTGCTGATCCTGGCGATCCTGCGCGGCACCGGGGTGGAACTCAATCTGTTCCATCTGATCGCGCTGATCCTGGCCGCCGGTCTGGGCCTGGATTACGCGCTGTTCTTCGATCATGCCGGCGACGATCACGCCGACCAACTGCGTACGCTGCATGCGTTGATCGTCTGCAGCCTGATGACGCTGCTGGTATTTGCGCTGTTGGCCGTGTCCAGCATCCCGGTCTTGCGTGCCATCGGCAGCACAGTGGCGTTGGGCGTGTTGTTCAATTTCATTCTGGCCTTGCTGGTGTCGCGCGAACCGGCGCTGGAACGCACCGCGAACGGAGAACCGCATGCAGGGACGTGACGCAATCGCTGCGCTGATTCCGCACCAGGGCAGCATGTGCCTGTGGGAAGAAGTGATCGAGTGGGATGCGCAGCGCATTGTGCTGCGCAGTCACGCGCATCGCAGCGATGCGCATCCGTTGCGTAGCAACGGGCGTTTGCGCGCCCTGCATCTGTGCGAATACGGCGCGCAGGCCATGGCCGTGCATGGCGGGTTGCTGGGCCGCAAATCCGGCAAGCCGGTACGCCCGGGCATGCTGGTAGCGCTGCGTAGCGTGGAGGTGCACGTGATGTATCTGGATACCTTGCCGGATGCGATCGAGTGCCAGGCGCAGGTGTTGATGCAGGGCGAGGACAGCCAGCAATACAGTTTTCGCCTGACCCATGGCGCGCAATTGCTTGCCGAAGGACGCGCCACCGTGATGCTGGGCGCGCCCTGAGATCAGCTTCAGGAGGCGGCGGGTGTCTTGCTTGCAACCAGCGCGCTCAGGTTGGCGACGCTGGGCAGGCGGTGCGTATACAGCCGTGCGATATCGCCGCCGCTATGTACGTGTTCGAAATGCTCCAACCCGATAGAGAGAAATTCCGGATTGTCATCGCGCGCCGGCTTGATCTCGCCTACTTCAAGTGCCTTCAATGCGCTGATCCAATGGAAGGACCGACCGGCATCCTGACGATTGAAGTAGGCGTACCAGACCGGAATGCGGAATAGCCGTTCGAACGCCACCGCACGTTTGAGCTCGCTCTCGTACGGAAGGCTGTAACAGGCCTGGTTGGCATGCTTGAACTGGACGTAGTTCTTGACGTCAATGGCGATCAAGCCGATCGACTCCAACAGCATCAGGAAATCCGGGCGTTTGACCGCTGTGCCGAATAATGGCGCGAAGGTGTCCGGCGCTTGGCAAATGGCCACATAGCTGAAGCCATGCAGCTGCAGCCATGCATTCATCGCGTCCTCGCCTTGCTTGCCAAGGCCCGCCAAGTTCGCTGCACTCATCTCGTGTCGTTCATCGCTGCCCGTGTTCGAAAGCTACCAGTCGGATTCGAAAGCGCTCAAGCGGCAGCGGTCGGATTTGCGGCATGGTCAGGCAAATACGCGAGAAGTACCAAGAGTCCGTCCTTCAGCGGGCAGCTTGATCTACGATAACGCTCCTTCTCTGCTCATATGGTTCGTGGCTTATGAACTCATCTGCACGACGCGCACTCGTTACCGGCGGCAGCGGCGATCTTGGCGGTGCGATCTGCCGCCACCTGGCTGCGCAGGGCCGGCATGTGATCGTGCACGCCAACGGCAACCTGGCGCGTGCCGACGAGGTGGTTGCCGCGATCGTGGCCGATGGCGGGAGCGCACAGGCAGTGGCCTTCGATGTGGCCGACGCGCAGGCAAGTTCGGCGGCGCTGGAGAGCTTGCTGGAAGCTGGCCCGATCCAGATCGTGGTCAACAACGCGGGCATCCACGACGACGCGCCGATGGCAGGCATGAATGTCGAGCAGTGGCATCGCGTCATCGACGTGTCGCTGCACGGTTTTTTCAATGTCACCCAGCCGTTGCTGCTGCCGATGGCGCGCACGCGTTGGGGCCGCGTCGTCAGCGTGTCGTCGGTGGCGGCCGTGCTGGGTAATCGCGGGCAGACCAACTACGCCGCCGCCAAGGCCGCCTTGCATGGTGCCAGCAAGTCGCTCTCGCGCGAAATGGCCAGCCGCGGCATCGCGGTGAATGTGGTCGCGCCCGGCGTGATCGAAAGCGACATGGTCGGCGACAGTTTTGCGCCGGAGGCGATCAAGCAGTTGGTGCCCGCCGGCCGCGTCGGCAAACCCGATGAAGTGGCCGCGCTGGTCGCCTTTCTGTGCTCGGACGCGGCCGGCTACATCAATGGCCAGGTGATCGGCGTCAATGGTGGGATGGGCTGAGGGCGGCTACCGATACGACTGCGCTCACCGCCAGGGCGCGGTCGGTGCTCGGTATCGGCATGTACCACTCGGACACTGTGGTTCTGAGTGCGCCGTCCACACCCACCTGATGACTGCTCGCTACGTTTTGGTAGCCGCTCTAAATCGCATCGAAGTTGATGTAGCGGCATTCTCCGCGCATCACGGATGCCTTGGTGATGAGAACCTCATCACCAGCGCGACTGAACGTGTGGATGTATTCCAGCTTTCCTGAGGATGTCTTGAGAAAAGTGTAAACCTCGGCAGTCTTCCCAGGATAAACAACCAGAATGGATAACGAACTGATGCCCCGGCTTAGAAGCATTACCTGTGCTCCTTCCTCGCGAGCTGACACTATTTCCTTGCGAACATCTACATAGATCAGGTCGTAATCATCACCCTGTCTTGAGAGTTTGGTCAGACCGCCAGTGATCCTTTCATCGTTCCAGCCGCTGTCTTTTGCCGTGATGATGCCTGTTTCGGCGTAGTAGCCTTTCCCTGCGGGATTTGAGCATGAGGCAATCTCCGCAGCATAAGTCGGTGTGCTAAGCGCAATCGATATAGCGAAAAAGGTAAGTTTCATGGCGCACACCTAATTCTGTAGGCCTCACGCCGCGTCGGCGTACCAGGTTGCGGTAAGAATCGCCTCGCCGTTGGCGCCGGCAGTCAACGACTCCAGGCCGTAGTCGGGCAGGTCCGGGTAGCGTTGACGTGCCTGTTGCAGGATCTCGCGCGCCAGTACCGCCATCTGCGCGACATTGCCGTGGATGCGTGCGACAAACGCATCATCGTCGAGCGTGTCGTTCAAGGCGCCATTGAGTTCGTTGAACCAGCCGATCAGGTATTGGTCCAGCAGCCGTCCGCTGCCGGCCGCGATGCCCTGGGCGGCATTGCGCACGCCCCATGCATGCAGCACCTGCTGCATTGCCAGGTTCATGTCGCGCGCGTGCAGGAAGTCGTTCTTCATGCGCGAGAGCAGACTGAGATGGGCGATGCGCCCGCTGCAGAACAGCGGCGCCAGCAACGACCAATAATAGGTGTAATCCCAGATCACCTTGACCGGCATGACCTGCTCGTCGCCGAACAGCGCGTACTGATCCTGATACAGCGTCAGCGTGTTTTCGTAGAACGAGAAATACAGCTGCTGGTACAGCTCCACGTACGGGCTGAGCGACTTGCCGGCGCGGTCGCGGCCGATCAATTCGCAGATGTAGGTATTGGAGATGGCGATGAAGTCGCTGCCGGGCGAATAGAACGGGTCCAGGAATACGCCTGCCTCGCCGGTCAGCGCCCAGCGCTGCGACGAGAACACCTGCTTGCAGCCATAGGAGAAGTTGCGCAGGAACAGAAAGTCCTGCAGCCGGTAATCGGCCTGGTCGAGCGTGGCGGCCACCTGCGGCTGATGCGTGCGCAGCCAGGTCATCGCCTTCTCGTGGGTGTTCATGCTCTCCAGCGGATGCTGGTCCGCATCGCAGACGATGCCCAGCGAATGCGCACCCGAGGACAGTGGAATCAGCCAGAACCAGTAGCCCGGCCCGCACATGTGATTGGTCGAACGCCAGCGGTCCGGCGGCGTGCAGCGTTGCAGCCAGCTGCTGTCCTGCGACCAGCCGTTGGGGTCGATCAGGCCTTCCACACGCCACCACACGGCATTGGCGTTGTGCGCGTTGTCCTGCGCCAGGCCGAGCTTGCGCTTGAGCAGGCCGGCGCGTCCGCTGGCATCCACCACCCAGCGCGCACCCAGCGTGCCCGGCGTGCCATCGCGTTCGAAGCGCACGGCGTGGTCGGTGTCGTCTTCGGACAGGTCCACGCCCTTGACGCTGCAGCTGTCGATGAAGGCGATGCCCTGCGCACGCGCACGCTCGCCCAGGAAATTTTCGAAGCGGCCGCGGTCGATCTGCCAGGACGGCGTGGGCAGGATCTTGCTCACGCCCAGTTCGGTGCAGCGGTCGATGTCGTGGCGTTGGTCGGAGAAGAAGAAGCGAAACCCGAACTTGCGGATCTGCTCGGACTCCAGATGCTCGCGCAGGCCCAGCACGTCGGCAAAATAATGTGCGCCGATTTCCACCGTGGATTCGCCGACCTTGAACGCGGCTTCGCGGACCGGATGCGCGCGCCGTTCCAGCACGGTGATGGCAAGCTCCGGATCGCGCTGCTTCAGTTGCAAGGCCAGGCTCAGGCCGGCCAGGCCACCCCCGGTGATCACGACATCGGCGCGCTGCGCATTCATGAGGAGTGATTGCTCTTGGTGACCGCAGGGACAGTAGCAAATTCGCCATCGGGATCGTCAACGATCACCGGGTTGGCGCGCACGCGGCGATATTCGCGCCACACATGGCCGTATGCCCACACCTGTTTGACCACGTGCGAGGTGATATTCCACAGGTCGCGAACCAGCCGGAAATGGCTCTTGCGGAAGGTGCCAGGCGAGGTACCGGCGTAGCGGGTTTCGATCGGCACGGCGACTACGCGCGCGCCGGCCTGGCGCGCGGCCGAAATCAGCAGCTGCGCTTCGAACACGAAGCCCTCGCCGGGCACGTTGGGCAGGGTGAACACCGAGGCCGGATACAACCGTTGGCCGCTTTGGCTGTCGATCAAGCGGAAGCCGCACCCCCAGGCAATGCCCCAGTCGCCGAAATCGTTGCCGATGCGGCGGATGGTGGGCTGGGTGGCGCGCTTGCGCATGCGCGCACCGATGATCACGCAGCCCGGGTGGCGGTTGGCGGCGGCCAGCAGGCGCGGGAAATCGGCCGCCTTGTGCTGGCCGTCGCCGTCCATGGTCATCACCGCGCGCATGCCAAGACGCTGTGCTTGCGCAAAGCCACTGCGCAGTGCCGCGCCCTTGCCCATGCGCTGCGGGTGACGGATCAGCGTCACCGGCATGCCGGCGATGCACTCGGCGGTGCCGTCGTCGGAGCCGTCGTCGATCACGATGACGTGAGAGCAATAGGTCAGCGCGTCGGTGACCACTTCGCGGATGCGCAGCGCCTCGTTCAAGGCTGGCACCAGGATGGCGGTGTCTTCGCGGCTCAGCGGTTGCCGGCTCATTGCCGGACCTCCACGCGCAGCACCCGGCCCGGTGCGGCATGCAGCGCCACGCTGCCGCCATTGCCGGCCAACAGGTCCAGCAGCGGCAGCATCGGCGCCATTGCATTGCCGGCGATGTGGCGCGACAGCGCGCCATCGCCGGGCGAGGGAGCGCCGTCGTCCAGATGTGCGTGCAGCTGCGGCTTGCCGGCCTGGCCGGGCGTGCCCAGCACCAATGCGCTACCCAGCAGCCCCAGGCTGGGGGCGACGCGCCCTAGCGGCCCGACCGAACGGGCGTCGTAGCTGGCCAGCAGCACGGCCTGCGCGCCGGCAGCGCGCTGCACCAGCGCTTCCAGCAGGCCCTGCGCGAAGCTACCCAGGCTGGCGCTCATCGCCGTGGCCGGGGTCATCGCGCCGGCGCCGATGGTCCAGTAGCCGGCTGCGGCGTTGTGTACCGAGTTGTGGAACTTCGTTGGCGAAATCGCCAACGGGTCGCTGGCCAGCGTGGTGCACATATAGTCGGAGATGGCCAGATCGCCGTAAGTAGAGGTAAAGATCGACGGCAGGCTGGCCGGATCGCGGCCGGCGGCGCCACAGGCGGCCAGCGCAGCTTCCAGCGACACGGCCACCGTGTCCGGCGCGCGGCGGCGCTCGTTGGCGGCCAGCAGCTGCGGCGCCGGGCGGGCGGGGGTGTCCTGCAGCGCGCCGCCGCGTGCGAAGGCGCTGGCAGCGTCCCAGTTGGGCAGACCCTGGGTCCAGAAGCCGATCCCTTCGATGGTCGCGGCCAGCATCAGCGGGCCCGCCCGAACAGCAGCGAACAGTTGTTGCCGCCAAAACCGAAAGAGTTGTTCATGGCGTAGTCGATGCGGGCATGGGCGTTGTCGAAGCGGATTTGCGGGCCACAGGCCGGGTCGGGGATATCGCTGTTGAGCGTGCCGGGCAGCACGTCGTCGCGCAGCGCGAGCAGTGCGATCACCGATTCGACGATGCCCGCCGCACCCAGGGTGTGGCCGGTCCAGGCCTTGGTCGAACTGGCGTGCAAGGTGCCGGGGAAGATCGCTGCCACTGCGGCGGCTTCCACGCTGTCGTTGGCCGGCGTGGCGGTGCCGTGCAGATTCAGATAGCCCACCGCGGCTGGCTCCAGACCGGCGCGGTCGAGCGCACCGCGCATCGCCAGCTGCGCGCCCAGCCCTTGCGGATGCGGGGCCGACATATGGTGCGCGTCGCTGGATTCGCCGTAGCCGTACAGCCAGAGCGTGGCATCCGGTGCGGCGGCCGGGCGTTCGAGCAGCGCAAAGCCGCCGGCCTCGCCCAGGCTCAGGCCGACCCGGCGTGCATCGAACGGCTGGCACATCTCCGGCGCCACCACCTGCAGCGAGTTGAAGCCGAACAGCACGCTGCCGCACAAGGTGTCCACGCCGCCGACCAGCGCCGCATCGATCACGCCGGCATCCATCAGCCGCGCCGCCTGGGCGAACACCTTGGCGCTGGACGAACAGGCCGTGGCCACGGTGACGCACGGGCCACGCAGGCCGGTGGCGTGCTGCACGAAATCGCCCAGCGAATGCGGGGTGTGCACGATCGGGCGATTCAGATCCTCGGGAAAGCGCGCACCGTCGGCGTCGTCGACCAGCCGCGTATACGCTTCTTCGCTGGCGCCGATGCTGGACGTGGAGGTGCCGATGATCACCGCCACGCGCTCGGCGCCGCAACGTTGCGCAGCGGCCTGCACGGCCTGCGCCATCCCGTCCTGCTGCAGGGCCAGCCAGGCCAGGCGGTTGTTGCGGCAATCCCACTCTTGCAGAGAATCGGGCAGTACAACGTCTTCAACGCCATCGACGCGGCCAACCCAGCAGGGCAGCAGCGGTTGCGGGCCGAAATCGTTGCGACGCAGGCCGCTGCGGCGAGCGGTCAACGCGGCGGCCTGGGCGGCGAGCCCGGCGCCGAGCGCGGTGGTGGAAGTGAACGCGGTGACGGCAACCGGGGCCATCTGGGACGAATGCTGCGCTTGGCTCACGATGGTCTGGCTGGCAAAAAGTGCGGCCAGTATATCGATGGCGCGCGTGGGTCCCGTGGACGGCGCAACTGAACGTCACAGTCATGTCGCTGACGCGGCTGGGATTTTTCGCACAGGCCGCGCTTTCGCCGTCGCCGCAATTGCGACACAATCGACGCGACACATCTCTCTTCCGAGCGCGACCACGCGCGCATGCACGCCTACGTCTATAAAAGCCAACGCAAGCAGGACACCTTCGTCTATCTCGCCACACGCGACGATTTCTCCGGTCTTCCTGCTGCCGTGCAGGCGCAGCTGGCGCCGTTTACGTTCGTGCTGGATGTGGCGTTGACACCCGAGCGCCGGCTGGCGCAGGCCGATGCGGCCACGGTGCGCGAGGCGCTGGGCAAGCACGGCTTCTATCTGCAATTGCCCAAAACCATCGTGCTCGCAGGCGAGTGCGACTATGACTGAACCTGTGCGTGGCGCACGGATGCGCGCCGCAGCGCTGGCCGGTGCGGCTGGCGTGGTGCTCTGCCTGCTCGGTGGCATTGGCGGTGCGGTTGCTGCGCTGAGCCTGTGGCTGGCGCAGCCGGCGTTCGCGCTGGCAGTGTCGTGGGCGCGTGGGACGCGCGCAGTGCCGGGCCAGCCGCGCGCGATCGCGCAGGCGCTGCCGCCGTTGCTGGCAATCTGGGGCGTGGGTCTGCTGGCACTGGCGGCGCTGATCAGCTGGCCGCTGACCGCCCTGCGCGACAGCGGCAGCCTGGCTGCCGCGCTGGCGCTGAGCGTGGCAGTCAGCGCAGCCTTGCTGGGGCTGTGGCGGACCTGGCCGTTGTGGGGCGAGGTGGAACGCGACGGTGGTGCGCTGGCGCCACGCTGGCAGGCGCTGGCTGCGCAGGAATTGCATGCCTGGCGCGGCCTGCTGGCGGCTGCACTGGTGCTGGCGATGTGCACCCTGGCCGTGGTGCTGGCCTGGCCGGGTTGGTTGTCCGGCGGCCTGCGTTGGGGCTTGGCGGTGGCCGCCTGCGTGCTGTTGCCGGTGGCCCATCTGCTGCTGCAACGCACCCCCGCACCCATGCGCAGCGATGTGCCACAGACGCGCCAGGCCGCCGATTTCTTTTCCGAAGCCGCCGCCGAACCGCGCCCGCTGGAACCGGTGGCCCAGCATCAGCTGGTGCCTGAACTCTTCGAGGCCGCGCGCAGTGGCCGGGTGGACCGCGCGCTGCAATTGCTCGAGGCCGGTGCCGACCCGCAGGCGCTGCCGCTGCCGGAATGGCGCGATCAACGCAGCCTGCCGGCGCTGGCGGCCGTACTGCCGGATCTGCGCCTGCTGCGTGAGTTGATCGTGCGCCGCGTCGACGTCAATCAACCGCATCGCGGCATGACCCCCTTGCTGGCCGCCACCCGCGACAGCTGGCACGGCCGCCCGGATGCGGTGATGACCTTGCTGGCCAACGGCGCCGATCCGCGCGCCAGCGACAACGACGGCAACACCCCCTTGCATCACGCCGTGCGCAGTTCCGACCCGGGCGTGGCCGCGCTGTTGCACGATGCCGCCGCCGAGCTCGACGCGCTCAACAACGAAGGCCATTCGCCGTTGGCGATGGCCTGCCAGGTCGGCAACTGGCGGCTGGCCAAATTCCTGCTGGAGCGCGGCGCGCAGTCGGAGCCGGAGGGCGGCGCCCCGGTGCTGCTGGCGGCAGCCGGTACCGAAGAAGACGACCCGGCCGGCGTGCAGTTGCTGCTCAAGCACAAGGCGCGTGTGGATGCGCGCGACCGCCAGCGTCGCAGTGCGCTGCACGAAGCCGCGCTGGCCGGCCACGGCGACATCGTCGAGGCGCTGTTGTCGGCCGGGGCGAATCTGGAAGCACGCGATCTGCTGGGCCGTACGCCGTGGCTGGATGCCGCGCGCCAGGCACGGAGCGCCGTGCTCGAACGCCTGGTCGCGCGCAAGGCAGATGTGCTGGCCATCGATGGCGACGGCCGCAACGCATTGATGCTGGCCTGCGCCGCCGACAACGTCTCGCCGGCGCTGATCCGCCGCCTGCTGGACCTGCAGGTGCCTGCCGACAGCGTGGATGCGCATGGCCGTCGCGCGGTGGATGTGGCCGCCGAGGCCGGACGTTGGGCGATCGTGCAACTGCTCGATCCCGCTTACCCGTTGCCGGCCGCGGTCAGCGACGCGCAGGGCGACACGCCTGGCGCTGCCGTCCTGCCTGATCGCCCGCCGCTGGTGCTGCTGCGCGAAGGCCTGCAGCTCGGGCAGCGCGACGGCCTGGTCGCGCTGGCGCGGCTATGCGCCCCGGACGAACTGGGCGGCCTGCTGCACGACGCGCATCTGGCCTTGAACGCCGAGGCGGTCGACTGGCTGCTGCGCCACGGCGCCGACGCCGAAGTGCGCGACGCCTGCGGCGATGTCCCGATGTTTGCGCTGCTCTCGCGCGGCGTGGAGGCGGTACCGGCGCTGCAGGCGTTGCTGCGGCATGGCGTCTCGCCGGCAGGCGCCGGTGGCCTGACCCGGCTGCTGAGTGCCTGCGTGCAGCACGATGCGGCATCGCGCGGGCTGGAACAGTTCGCGCTGGAACTGCTCGAACGCGGCGCCGACCCCTTCGCTCCGTCGGCCGCCGGCGATCCGCCGTTGTCGCTGGCGGTGCGGCTGGGCTGGCTGCGTCTGCAGCACTGGTTGCTGGAACATGGCGTGGACCGCGAGGCGCGCGACAGCCACGGCATGACCGCCCTGCATCTGGCCACCGCACTGGGCCGCGACGCCTCGCTGAAACTGCTGGTCAAGCAGGGCGCCTCGCCGGAAGCGCGCGCTGCCGACGGGCAGACCCCACTGGGCGTGGCGCTGTCGATCGGCCGCCGCGATCTGGCCGACTGGCTGGATTGGCGCATCTGGTCGCTGCCGCGCCGCACGCTGCGCGAAGCGGATGTGCCGGCCGCTGCGATGACCGGCGATACCGATGCGGTGCGTCGCCTGATCGATCTCGGCCTCGCCGTCGACGCCGTCGACGCCCAAGGCTGCACCGCGCTGCTGCGTGCGGCCGGTGGTGGCCATCTTGGCGTGGTGACGCACCTGCTCGGCCGCGGCGCCGATCCGCAGCGCGCGGCCAATAGCGGCGCCACGCCGTTGTCGGCGGCGGTGAGCATGCGGCAGACCGAGATCGTGGCCGCACTGCTGCACGCCGGTGCGCAGATCGAGCACCGCCTGCCGGGCGGGGTCACCGTGCTGATGCTGGCCTGCGCGCTGGGCCTGCCGGACATCGTGGCGCGCCTGCTCACTGCCGCGGCCGACGTGCACGCCACCGACAATCAGGGGCTGGCGCCGCTGCATTGCGCGGCGTTGTACGGCTTTACCGCGCGCGACAAGAACCGCCTGCTGGCTCTGCTGGACACCTTGCTGCTGGCCGGCGCCGACCCGGACTACCTGGCCGGTGGCCGGGTCAGCCCGTTGCTGCTGTTGCTGGGCGCGCGTGCCGAACCGGGTACCTCCTGCGACGAGCAGGTGGTGCTGGCCGGCGTCGAACGCCTGCTCGACGAAGATGTCTCGCTGGATGTGGCCGACCAGCGCGGCTTCGGCCCGCTGCATCTGGCTGCACTGCACGGCCTGCCGCTGCTGGTGCAGCGCCTGTTGCGGGCCGGCGCCGATGCCGACCGCCGCGATGCGCTCAACCGCACCCCACGCGAGATCGCCATCATGCGCGGCTTCATCGATGTGGCCGGCCAATTCGAACCGGCGTTGCCGGGCGTCTCTTCGATGGCGCGCTTCCTGCGCGAAGGCCGCTGAGCCAGCGCGGCGGGTAACCGCTGCGGGTGCTGTTCGTGTGCAGCCGTAACCGCCTTCGCAGCCCCACCGCCGAGCGCGTGCTCGCCGACTGGCCCGGCGTGCAGGCGCAATCGGCCGGGCTGGCTGCAGATGCCGGCGTGCAGGTCACCCCGGAGTTGTTGCAGGAAGCGCAGGTGGTGCTGGTCACGGAACGCCCCCATCTGCAGTTGCTGCGTCAACGCTTCGCCGCGCACCTGCGCCATTGCCGGGTGATCTGTCTGCACATTCCCGACGGCGATGCATACATGGATCCGGCCCTGGTACGCCGCCTGGAACACACGGTGCCACCGCTGCTGGGTCTACCGGCGCAGTCGTAACCTGATCCCGACACGGCCCATGCAAGACTGCGCGTTCTTTCGCCGGAAGGAAGCGCCCACCCAATGAGCGTGCGTATCGAGGATCACGCCATGCTGGGCAACTGCCACAGCGCGGCCCTGGTCGACCACCGCGGCACCATCGGCTGGCTGTGCCTGCCACGCTTCGATTCCGATGCGGTGTTCGCTGCGTTGCTGGGCGATCAACAACACGGGCAATGGGCGTTGTCGCCGGCCGCCGACTTCCGTACCGAGCGCGCCTACCAGGACGATAGTCTGGTGCTGTGCACGCGCATGATCACCGACAGCGGCACGGTGGAACTGATCGACTTCATGGTCGCCAGCGAAAACGGCGAAGTCCATCAGCATCTGGTGCGTATCGTGCGCTGCGTGCAGGGCAGCGTGCCCATGCACATGCGCCTGACCTTCCGCTTCAACTACGGCCGCACCGTGCCATGGGTGACGCGTATCGTCGATGGTATCCGCGCCATCGCCGGCCCCGATCAACTGGCCTTGCGTTCGCCGCAGACGCTGCGCGGCCAGGACATGGGCACCGAAACCGACTTCACCCTGCGCGAAGGGCAAAGCACCTGGTTCCTGCTCAGCCACGGCGCATCCCATCAAGCCACGCCGCCTTTGATCGACGCCGAACAGGCACTGCAACGCACCACCGCGTTCTGGCACGGCTGGGCGCGCCGCTGTACCGATGTCGGGCCATGGACCGAGCAGGTGCGCCGCTCGCTGGTGGTGCTGAAGGGGCTGAGTTATCTGCCCACCGGCGGCATCGTCGCCGCGCCCACTGCCTCGTTGCCGGAGCATCTGGGCGGCACCCGTAACTGGGACTATCGCTACTGCTGGCTGCGCGATTCGGTGTTCACGCTGATCGCGTTGCTGCAGGCCGGGTACCGCGACGAAGCGGCGGCATTTCGCGATTGGGTCCAACGCACCATTGCCGGTTCGCCGGATCAATTGCAGGCGCTGTACGGCATTGCCGGCGAACGCCGCTTGCAGGAATGGGAAGCGCACTGGCTGCCCGGCTATGAACATTCCGGCCCGGTGCGCATCGGCAACGGCGCGGTGGATCAGTTCCAGCTCGATGTGTATGGCGAGTTGATCGGTGCGTTTCATTACGCACGCGAAAAAGGCGTGGGCCTGCCGTCGGACGATGACGGTTCGTCTGCATCGCTGCTGGAAAAGATTCTGGAAACCCTGGAAACCCTCTGGCGCGAACCTGACGAAGGCATCTGGGAAATCCGCGACGAGCGCCGCCACTTCGTGCATTCCAAGGTGATGGCCTGGCTGGCCTTCGACTGCGGCGCGCGCGACGGCATCACCAACGCAGAGGCTGAAAAACGCGCGCACTGGGGCCGCATTGCCGAAGAAATCCGCGCGCAAGTGCTGGAAAAAGGCGTGCACCCGGACGGCCACTTCGTGCAGAGCTATGGCTCGGATCGGCTGGATGCCTCGCTGCTGCTGATTCCCATCGTGGGCTTTCTGCCGCCGGACGATCCGCGCATCGCCGCAACTGTCGATGCGATCGCGCGCGATCTGACCATCGACGGGTTGGTCGAGCGCTATCGCGCCGACGACAGCGCCGACGGCCTGCCGGCCGGCGAAGGCACCTTCCTGGCCTGCAGTTTCTGGCTGGTGGAAAATTATGCCTTGATCGGCCGCACCGACCAGGCGCGTGCGCTGCTCGAACGCCTGCTCGGGCTGTGCAACGACGTGGGCCTGCTCGCCGAAGAATACGATCCGCGCAGCAAACGCATGCTCGGCAACTTCCCGCAAGGGTATTCCCACGTGGCCCTGGTCAATGCGGCACTGCGCCTGCATGGACGCATGGGCGAAAAGGAAACGCATCCATGAGTGAGCAAGCAACCACACCGCCGTGCATCATCGTGGTGTTCGGCGCACGCGGCGATCTGACCAAGCGCCTGGTCATGCCGGCGCTGTACAACCTGCGCCGTTCCGGTGCGCTGGGCGATGATTTCGCCATTGTCGGCATGGACCATGGCGACATCAGCGAGCGCGCCTGGCGGACCAACATGGGGCAGTCGATGACGCAGCTGCTCAGCAGCCGCGATGCCGAATTCCAGACCGACGAATTCGACACCGCCACCTGGGACTGGCTGCGCGAACGCATGCATTACCTGCGCGGCGACTTCACCGATCAGGGAGCCTATCGATCGCTGGGCGGCGTGCTGGACAAGCTGCACAAGCGCTACGGCACGCAGGGCAATGTGCTGTTCTATCTGGCCACCGCCGCGCGCTTCTTCGAGCCGGTATTGCTCAACCTGGGCGAGGCTGGCCTGGTCAAGCAGCGCGAAGGCGAAGGCTGGCGCCGGGTCATCGTGGAAAAACCCTTCGGCTACGATCTGCCCAGCGCCCAGCACCTCAATGCCACGGTCGCCAAGGTGCTGCACGAGGATCAGGTGTTCCGCATCGATCATTTCCTGGGCAAGGAAACCGTGCAGAACATTCTCGCGTTCCGCTTCGCCAATGGCTTGTTCGAACCGGTGTGGAACCGCGACCGCATCGACCATGTGCAGATCACCGCGGCCGAAACCATCGGAGTGGAAGGGCGCGGACGGTTCTACGACCCCACCGGCTGCCTGCGCGACATGGTGCCGAACCATCTGTTCCAGCTGCTGGCGATGATTGCGATGGAGCCGCCAGCGGCCTTCACCACCGAGGCGATGCATCGCCGTCGCGCCGAAGTGATCGAAGCGGTGCGCCCGATCAAACCCGAAGACGTGGTGCGCGGGCAATACGCCTCCGGTGCGGTCAATCGCAATGCGGTGCCGGGTTATCGCGAAGAAGACACCGTGCCCGACGATTCGGACACCGAAACCTATGTGGCGATGAAGCTACAGGTGGACACCTGGCGCTGGGCCGGCGTGCCGTTCTACCTGCGCACCGGTAAGCGCCTGCGCGAACGCACGACCGAGATCGCCATTCGCTTCAAGCCGGCACCGCTGGCGCCCTTCCGCAGTACCGAGGTGGGCGGCTACGGCCCCGACTGGCTGGTGCTGCATATCCAGCCGGACGAGGGCATCTCGCTGCAGTTCGACGTCAAGCGTCCGGGCGCGCAGGTGGCACTGGCACCGGTGCGCATGGACTTCCGTTACCGCGACTGGTTCCCCAAGGAATACACGGTGGGCTACGAGCGCCTGCTGCAGGACTGCATGAACGGCGAAGCCGGCTTGTTCCAGGATGCGGCCATGGTGGAAGGCGCATGGCGCATCGTGCAACCGATCCTGGATGCATGGAAACAACCCCCAAGCGACTTCCCCAATTACGCCGCCGGCAGCGCCGGCCCTTCGGCTGCCGATGCACTACTGGCAATGAATGGCGGACACGCCTGGCGCGCACTCACCCCAGGGCGCAAGCCGCCACCGCGCCGGCCGCCGGAAGCGCGTGCTGGCGCTGCCGCGCCGATTAAGAAAACCACCGGCAAATCTGCCAAGAAGGCCGCCAAGGCGCCGGCCGAGAAGGTCACCAAGGCGCCAGCCAGACGCGCATCTGCGGCTTCAGCAAGACCATCGCAGGATGCGGCTACGTCGCCTAGCAGCGCGGCCAGGAAGGCCGTGAGCAAACGCGTAACCGGCAAGGTCGCAAAGGCCGCCGGCAAAACCGCGGCAGGCAAGGGCGCAGCGAAGAAGTCGGCCAGCAAGACCGTGGCGCGCACGCCACGCCGCTGACCGAGGCGAGCGGCCTACAGCCGCCGCAGCGCCACGTAGGAGCGTGCCTGCGCGCGACGTGCTTTGCCGGTAACGCCCGGGGCGCGCGCAGGCACGCTCCTACGAACAGCGCGGCGATTATGTGTGGTTGGTGGGGGCTCGCCATCCGCATCGGATTATGATTTTGAGCAATCGAACGATCGCGTGCAGGTCGTCGCCGAGGCAACGACTGCGTCGTTACCGCTGACGACCGGTGCACCACATCCGCGTAGGAGCGTGCCCGCGCGCGACGGGACTCTGCCGGTAAACACCTGGTCGCGCGCAGGCGCGCTCCTACGGAAGAGCTCAACGTTCCCGCAGGGTGGGTGCAGGTTCCCCATCCACATCCGCCCTGACGTCGGCTTCGAACAGGTTCATCAGGTCGGCACGTGCATCGCGCGAGGTCTGGATGACCTTGGCTTCGTCGTCGTAGACCAGGTGCTGGCGGCGCAGCAGGTCTTCGTCGTGCTGGCGGAAGCGTTTGACGTGATCGTGTGCGAGGGCTTCGCCCAGGCCGAGCGAGGTGAGTACGCGCTCGCTCAGCTCCAGGCTGGAGGCGAATACCTCGCGGAACGGTTCTGCGCCCAGGTCCATCAATTTCCAGGCGTGTTGGCGGTTGCGTGCACGCGCCAGCACGGTGGCTTGCGGGTACAGGCGACGGATCAGTCGCACCGTCTTGATGTTGGTTTCCGGGTCGTCCACCGCGATCACGAACACCTTGATGCGCTCGGCACCGGCAGCGCGCAGCAGCTCGGGACGGGTGGGATCGCCGTAATAGAGCTGGCTGCCGAACCGACGCAGGTCTTCCACCGTGTCGGGGTTGTGTTCCAGCGCCACGAACGGCACATGCCGTGCGGTGAGCAGGCGCGCGACCACCTGGCCGAAGCGGCCCATGCCGGCGACCAGCACCTTGGGGGTCTGCGCATCGATGGTGTCGAACGGGCGATCGGTCTTGGGTGCGCGCGCACGCAGCGGTCCGTTGAGGATGCGTTGCATGCCCAGCAGCAACAGCGGGGTCAATGCCATCGACACGCCGACGATGGCCACCAGCCGATCGTGATTGGCCGGTTCCAGCAGGCCCACGCGGTCGGCTTCGTTGAACACCACGAAGGCGAATTCGCCGCCCAGCCACAGCACGCTGCCCAGCATCAGGCTGCTGCGCAGCGGCAGCTTGGCCACGCTGCCGATGCCGACCAGCAGCGAGAACTTCACCACCAGCAATATCGCCACGCCCGCTGCGATCAACCACGGCTCGGCCACCACGCGGTGGAGATCGATCCCCATGCCCACCGAGATGAAGAACAGGCCCAGCAGCAAGCCTTCGAACGGTTCGATCTGCGATTCCAGTTCGTGGCGGAACTCCGAATCGGCCAGCAACACGCCGGCGATGAAGGCGCCCAGGCTGGCGCTCAGTCCGGCCTCCTGCATGATCCAGGCGGTGCCCAGCACCACCAGCAAGGCGCTGGCGGTGAACACTTCCGGCATGCGCGTACGCGCCACCACGTTGAACAGGTGACGCAACACAAAGCGCCCGCACACGATCACCAGCGCCAGGGCCGCCACCGCCTTGGCCACGTCCTGCCATTGGAGCGTTGCGTTCTTGCTGCCGCCGAGCAACGGGATGGCCGCCAGCAACGGGATCGCAATCAAATCCTGGAACAGCAAAATGGCAAACGCCAGCCGTCCGTAGTCGCTGCTCAGCGCCTTGCGTTCGGCCAGCAATTGCAGCCCCACCGCGGTGGATGAAAGCGCCAGCGCCACGCCGACGATCAACGCGCTCTTCCAGCCCAGCTGGGCTGCCATCAACAAACCGCCCAGGATCACCGCCGTCACCAGCACCTGGGTGGCGCCAGCGCCGAACACCGAATGGCGCATCACCTTCAGACGCGCCGGCGACAGTTCCAGCCCGATCACGAACAGCAGCATCACCACGCCGATCTCGGCCGCGCCGCTGATGCGTTCGGCATCCTGCACGACACCCGCGCCATCGGGCCCGAGCACCACGCCGGCGACCAGGTAGGCCAACACCGCGCCCAGGCCGAAGCGCTTGAACACCGGCACTGCCACGATGGCGGCCAGCATCAGCACCAAGGCCAGTTCCAGACCACCGCTATGCATGCGTACTCTCCATTGAGGCATGCATTATGCCGCGCAGGTCCGTTGGCCTGCGCGCACGCGTGTGCCATCTGCACGGCGGCGATGCGCGGCTGCGCGATGCGGCCCGGCACCTATCTGCGGCTGTGTGCGCGGATCAGTCCGGCACCGCCCGCGCCCGCACGGTCGGTGCGCAGGCGGTGCGTGACACGCCGCGCACGGTCGACACACCGCGCGAGCAATCAGTGGCTTTTAAGCAGAAAACGCCGGTCCAGCGGCTGCAGTGGGCGTGCATTGAACGGGTACACGCGTTCGAATGCGTTGATCTGCGCCTCCGAGACCTGCACCGGCTGGCTGAGCACCACCCAGTCCACCGTTTCGCTGCACGGCGGCGTGGTCAGCGAGCCTTCGTAGCGATAGAAGCTGCGTTGATTGCTCGGCGGAAGAAACGCCTCGGCGCTCACCGTCGCGTTGGCGACCTGCCGGGTCTGATCCTTGTCCTTGGGCATGGCGTCGAGCACCCGCTGGAAGGCCGTGTTGGCCTTGCCGGTTTCGAAGAAGATCGCCAGCACACCCAGCGTTCCGTCCGGGCCCTGATGCACCAGGTGCGCTTCCATCGGGAAACGACGGCCGTTCAACAGATGCTCGCTGGGGTGATGGAAGTGCAGTTGCAAGGCTTGATACTGCTTGCCGCCGGTCGCCATGCTGCCGCCATCGTGCAGATCCAGCTGGATGGAATGGCCGGTGTTGCGCACGACCAGCGGCACGGCGCTGTAGCTCAGCAGCAGCGTGCCCAGGTTGGCGTCGATGGCGCGGTATGCGGCGCGGTCTCGTGCGCCTCCACCGGCTTGCTTTCGGGCAGTGCGGTTTGCGCCATGCCCACCGCGCCCCAGCCGGCGGCGATGCACAGGCACAGCGGGCTGATGCGACGTGACAGAAGCGACCTGGAAGCGGGCATGCACAAACTCCGGAAGAAAAAACGCACTGCGTGGATGCGATGGCCGATGCCATGGCGGAAAAGCAACGCGCCAGGCGTTGCGGGAAGCGGACTGTAGCAATGAAGTGTGACTCTCAGCACGGCGCGGCGACAGGCGGTTGCGCGGCGCTGTCGCGGCGGCCAGCGCCGCCACGGCAACGGTGCATCGGCATCCGCCAAAACGCTGGCCCGGCAGGCGCTGGGCTTCGCCACGCATGTATCCCGGGCCTGGCCGCAACGTTGCGCACCCCCGAGCGCCGGCACGCCCCACATCGCGCCGCGCGGCTTGCGTTGGCGTCAGCCAAGCCGGCGCCACGCGGCACCCGCTGCGCACCGCTGGCCACCAACGCATCTCATCTCAATGTGCATAACACGCTCTAAGCGGCCTGCGCGCAGGGCATTGACCAAGCCGACTCAGGCGCGCAGACTGCGCCGCGCCATCGCCCGGATCACCGGTCGGTACGCACCTTTGGAGCCCTTACCCATGTCCAGCGACAGTCACCCTAGACCCGGGTCGATGACCCAGCTGGCGCGCGCCTGAGGCCCAGGTTCGCCGGCTGTCATCGACGACGGTCGTCACCAGGCGAACCACCATGTACGACGAAATCCTGCGCCTTGCCGAAGGCGCCGATGCACTGACCGCACCCCTGGCCGAGCTCAACACGGCCGATGCGGTGGAATATCTCAACACCCTTGATCGCGACGAAGCGGCGCAGGTGCTGGCCGCGTTGCCTTTGCTGCGTGCGGTGAAATTGCTCGAACAGCCGGAGCTGCGCGATGCCAGCACGCTGGTGGCGTCGCTACCGGCCGAGCAGGCCGCCTCGCTGCTCGGGCAGATGGCCGACGACCGCGCCACCGACATCTTCCATGGCCTGGATGCCGAACAGCGCCAGCCGCTGCTGTGGCTGCTCAGCGCCGAGGCGCGGCTGTCGATCCAGGCGCTGATGCGCTATCCGCCCAACACCGCCGGCGCGCTGATGACCACCGAGTTCGTGGCCGTGCCGTCGGACTGGACGGTGGGGCGCACCCTGCAGCACATCCGCGAGGTGGAGCGCAGCCGCGAGACCGTCTACGCGATTTACCTGCTCGACCCGCACACCCGCGTGCTGCAGCAGGTGGTGACCATGCGCCGCCTGATCACCGGCGCGCCGGAGGCGCCGATCCTGGACGTGGCGCAGGTCAATCCCCCGGTCACCGTGGACCCGGCACTGGACCAGGAAGAAGTGGCGCGGCTGATCCGTCGCCACGACCTGCTGGCGATCCCGGTGGTGGATGCGCGCGGCCACGTGCTCGGCATCGTCACCGTGGACGATGTGCTCGACGCGCTCATCGCCGAATCCACCGAAGACGTGCACAAGTTCGGCGGCATGGAAGCGCTGGACAAGCCGTACATGCAGATTGGCTTCGGCCAGATGATCAAGAAGCGCGCCGGCTGGTTGAGCGTGCTGTTTCTGGGCGAAATGCTCACCGCCAGCGCGATGCAGCACTTCGAGGACGAGCTGTCCAAGGCGGTGGTGCTGACCTTGTTCATCCCGCTGATCATGAGCTCGGGCGGCAACTCCGGCTCGCAGGCCACCTCGCTGCTGATCCGCTCGCTGGCGCTGCGCGAAATCCGCCTGCGCGATTGGTGGAAAGTGGCGCTGCGCGAACTGCCCACCGGCCTGACCCTGGGCGCGATCCTGGGCGTGCTGGCGATCGTGCGCATCACCATCTGGCAGACCGCCGGCCTGTACGACTATGGCCCGCACTGGCAGATGGTGGCGCTGACCATCGGCGCGGCGCTGATCGGCATCGTCACCTTCGGTTCGCTGTCCGGCTCGATGCTGCCGTTCGTGCTGCAACGCTTCGGATTCGACCCGGCCAGCGCCTCGGCGCCGTTCGTCGCCACGCTGGTGGATGTCACCGGCCTGGTGATTTATTTCAGCATCGCCGCGCTGATCTTGAGCGGCACGCTGTTGTAGAGGCATCGCGACCGGGTAATCACGGATGCATGCATGTGCGCATGCATCCGTCACCCCATGCCCTGAAACGCCAGTGCGTGTACCGTAGTGCGATGGCATTCGCGTCCCCCGTCCGATGAGTACGTACCACCTGCAGCAGGTCTTTCGTCCTAGCACCGTGGCGGTGGTGGGGGGCAGCCCGCGTGATCGTTCGGCCGGGCGGGCGGTGGTGCGCAACCTGCGCGCAGCCGGCTTTCCTGGCCAGATCGGCTGGGTGAGCCCGCGCTATAGCGAGATCGACGGCGTGCGCACGGTGGCGCGGCTGACCGATCTGCCGTGGGTGCCCGACCTGGTGGTGATCACCGCGCCGGCGCGCATCGTGCCGCGCATCGTCTCCATCGCCGCGCGGCGTGGTGTGGCCGCGGCGATCATCCTGACTGCCGGTTTGGGCAGCGGTCCCGGCTCGCCGGCCGCACGCATGGAAGCGGCCGCGCGCGCCAAAGGTATGCGCATCCTCGGCCCGCACTGCCTGGGCGTGATCGCCCCGCATGCGCGACTCAATGCCAGCATCGCCGCGCATTGTCCGCAGGCCGGCGATCTGGCGCTGATTTCCGAATCCAGCGCCATTGCCGCCGCGCTGGTGGAGTGGGGCGTGGCGCGCTCGGTCGGGTTTTCGGCGGTGGTGTCGCTGGGCGATACGCTGGATGTGGATTTCGGCGATCTGCTCGACTACTTCGCCACCGACTACCGCACCCGCGCGATTTTGCTGTACGTCGAACGCATCGGCGATGCGCGCAAGTTCATGTCGGCCGCACGTGCCGCCGCGCGTGCCAAGCCTGTTGTGGTGGTCAAATCCGGCCGCCAGTACCGCATCAATCCCAATGCCGACACCCACGCGCAGGCGCTGGCCGGCTCGGATGCGGTGTATGGCGCCGCGTTCGCGCGCGCCGGATTGTTGCGGGTGGGTGCGCTGGACGAGCTGTTCGCCGCCGCCGAAACCCTGGGCAGGCTCGGCAGTTTCCCGGGCCGGCGCCTGGCCATCCTGAGCAACGGCGGCGGGGTGGGGCAGCTGGCGGTGGATCAACTGGTGTTGCGTGGCGGCACCCTGGCCGAGTTGTCGCCCAAGACGCTGGAAAAACTCGATCAATCGCTGCCGGAAGGCTGGTCGCGCAGCAACCCGGTCGACATCATTGTCGACGCCGACGGCGCGCGCTATGCCGCGGCGATTGAAGCGCTGCTGGACGATCCGGAGAACGACGCGCTGCTGGTGGTCAATGTGCCCACCGCGTTCACCTCCTCGGCCGATGCGGCCAAGGCGCTGACCCGCGCGCTGGACCAGCGCAACCGCTACCAGCGCGACAAACCGGTGTTTGCGGTGTGGCTGGGCCAGGACGACGCGGCGATTGCCGCGCTCAACGCCGCGCGCGTGCCTACCTATGCCACCGAATCGGACGCGGTCCGCGGCTTCACCCACCTGGTGCGCTACCGCGAGGCGCAGGCGGCGCTGATGGAGACCCCGCCCAGCCTGCCGGAAGACTTCGTTGTGGATGCCGGCATCGCGCGGACGCTGGTGGAAGAGGCCCTGGCGGCCGGCCGGCGCTGGCTGGATCCGGTCGCCACCAACCGCCTGCTGGCGGCCTACGGCATCCCGATCGTGCCGCTGCAGGTGGCCGCCACCGCCAACGAGGCCGCATTGCTGGCCGACCCGTTACTGGCAGTCGGCCGCACCGTGACATTGAAAGTGTTGTCCAGCGAGATCGCGCACAAGTCCGACGTGGATGGCGTGCGCCTGAACCTGTCCAGCGTGGCGGCGGTGCGCGAAGCGGCCACTGGCATCCTGGCGCGTGCGCGCGCGGCGCATCCCACTGCGGCGATCGAAGGGGTGATCGTGCAGCCCACCGTGCTGCGGCCGAAGGCGCGCGAACTGATCGCCGGTATTGCCGACGACCCGGTGTTCGGTCCGGCGATCGTGTTCGGGCGCGGCGGCACCGCGGTGGAGGTCATCAACGACCGCGAGCTTGCCCTGCCGCCGCTGGACCTGCGCCTGGCCCACGAACTGATCGGCCGCACCCGCGTCTCGCGCATCCTCAAGGCCTACCGCGACGTGCCGGCCGCCGACGAGCGCGCGGTGGCGCTGGTGCTGGTCAAGCTGGCGCAGCTGGCGGCCGACATCCCCGAAATCACCGAGCTGGACATCAACCCGCTGCTGGCCGACCGCGACGGCGTGATCGCGCTGGACGCGCGCGTGGCGGTGGCGCCGGCGCGCAAGCTGCACAAGGGCCGCGGCCATCCGCGCTTTGCGATCTTCCCGTACCCCAAGGAATGGGAGCGCCAGATCGGCCTGGGCGATGGCACCCATGCGCTGGTGCGCCCGGTGCGCCCGGAAGACGACGCGCTGTTCCGCGCCTTCTTCGCCCGCGTCACCGACGAGGACCTGCGCCTGCGCTTCTTCCAGTCGGTGAAGCATTTCAGCCATGAATTCATTGCCCGGCTGACCCAGCTCGATTACGCCCGCTCCATCGCGCTGGTGGCCATCGACCCCAGGACCGGCGACATGCTCGGCGCGGTGCGCCTGCACGCCGACGCCGATTACCAGCGCGGCGAGTACGGCATCCTGATCCGCTCGGACCTCAAGGGCCACGGCATCGGCTGGCAGCTGATGCGTATCATGATCGAGTACGCGCGCTGGCTGGGTCTCAAGCAGATCGAAGGCCAGGTGCTGCGCGAGAACCGTACCATGCTGGCGATGTGCCAGAGCCTGGGCTTTGGCGTGCGCCCGGATCCGGACGATGCAACCCTGATGGCGGTGACACTCCCTATAATGGGCGAGCCGCGCCCGGCCTGACGTTGCGTCACGCCGCGGTCCCCCATCCTCCACCGCACGCCGGATCTGCCGGGCCTCGCCCTGGCCTATTGCTCCGGCTGTCGTCTCGGCCCGCCTGGGAGTGTCAATGTTTCGCGATTTCAGAATGTCGTTGTTGGTCGCCGTCATCTGCCTGGGCCTGGCTGCGTGGTGGGGCCACACCTCATCGATGGGGATCTGGCAGGCGCTGTGGCTGTGCCTGGTGCTGAGCGTGCTGGAAGTGTCGTTGTCGTTCGACAACGCGGTGGTCAACGCCGGCGTGCTCAAGCACATGAACGCGTTCTGGCAAAAGTTGTTCCTGACCGTGGGCATCCTGATCGCCGTGTTCGGCATGCGCCTGGTGTTCCCGATCGTGATCGTGTCGGTGGCCACCGGCATGGGCCTGGTGCCGGTGATGCAGATGGCACTGAAGGAGCCGGACCGCTACAGCCAGGTGCTGACCGATAACTACCCCTCCATCGCCGCCTTCGGTGGCATGTTCCTGCTGCTGGTGTTCCTGAATTTCCTGTTCGACCAGGAGCGCAAGCTGCACTGGCTGGGCCCGGTGGAGCGGCTGGTCGGCAAGCTGGGCAAGGCCGATGCGATGTCGGTGATCGTGGCGGTGTCGGTGCTGCTGGGCACCAAGCTGTTCCTGCCGGACGGCATCTTCCAGAGCGTGCTGTTCGCAGGCCTGGGCGGCATCCTGCTGTATCTGCTGGTCGGCAGCGTGGATGCGTTGTTCGAGGCCGAAGAGAGCGAAGACGGCAGCATGGGCCCGGCCAAGCGTTCGGGCATCGCCGCCTTCCTGTATCTGGAAGTGCTGGACGCCTCGTTCTCGTTCGATGGTGTGATCGGCGCCTTCGCCATCACCCGCGACGTGGTGATCATCATGCTGGGCCTGGCGATCGGCGCGATGTTCGTGCGCTCGATGACGGTCTACCTGGTGCACAAGGGCACCCTGGACGAGTTCGTGTTCCTGGAGCACGGCGCGCATTACGCCATCGGCGTGCTGGCGATCATCATGCTGGTGGGCACGGTCTACCACGTGCCGGAGGTGCTGACCGGCCTGATCGGCGTGGCCTTCATCGCCGCCTCGGTGTGGTCGTCGATCCGCTACCGCAAGCGTCACCACATCGGGCCGACCGAGATCTGATCTTGCGCACGGGCAGCGCGCAAGGCGTCACGCCGTTCACTCGAGAGCGGCTGACAGCGCCTTGCTGGCCATCGGGCGGGCGTCGCTAGTTCTGTCGCTTGGCTGCAGGGCCCGTGCCCGCCCGCCATCGCAGGACACGCCGCAAGTACGTCCGGGTAGGCTCTTACGCGGCATCCATGCCGCGTGAGGTCCCGCGACGGTGGGCGGGCAAGGACCCGTCGAGCTGGTCGGTATGTATGGTTTTCAACAAAGCGGCCAGCCATCTTTCTGGTGCGGTGTCCTCGCCGATTGCGGGACCGTGTGGCGGCATGGATGCCGCCACCGAGCCCCTGGGGACGGGTTCACGGCGTGTCCCGCGAGCGGTGAAGGCGCCGCGCACTCGACCTGGATTCGGCAGTGGCGAGTCCTCCCACTGCCGGGGTCGGAGCAGCGCCCCAGGCGTGCGGTGCCGCCTGAGGCAGTCAGGGGCAACCGTGACCAGCTTCCGCCTCGATGGGTGTCTCGGCACACCCAACCAGACCCAACTGTATCGACAGAATTGCCGGTTTGGGTCTTGACTGCGCAACCAATTTGGCGGGTTCCAGGGAGCCGCATCGACCGTTCGTCAGACAGTGCTTTGTGCTGTAAGGGTTTTCCGGATTTTCCTACATTTGGTGTTGACCCCTCACCGGCACCCCACTATCTTGGGGGAGTCGGTGGTTGGTCGCATAAGGCGGCCGGACCAGTGGGAGCACGTATCGCGGCAGGGCCGCGGTCGAACCGGTCTCCCTGCCGCGGTCGCATCTATGACTACAGCCATCCGGGCGTTGCCTGGAGTTGGCGGCGTGGTCTTGTTGCGCCGCGGTTGCTTCGCCACCGACCACCACGCGACAGCACACCGCGCGGTGGCGGCCGTGGAATCTCCGGGAGGAGATGGCTGGTGATGGCGATGCGCCGCAGACTGCTGTCTTGCGTGCCGCTCGTCCCGCACCGCCATCGCTGTCCAGGGAATCCGGATCCGGTCGCAGCCCGTCCCGAGCGGGTTCGTGTGCCTACGCATGGAGGACGCATGACCACCAACGACACCCTTTCCGCGATCGCCGCCGGTACCGCAACACCCACCAGCGTTCCCGCCAGCGTTGCCGCGCCCGCCTGCGGCGCGCCGGAATTGACCGACCCGTCGGACATCGTGCCGCCTCCCCGCCAAGCCATTGCAATGCACGCACAGACCATCGAAGAACAAAACGTCTCCACCTGGATCACGAAAGAAGCGGGCAATCGCAAGATTCCGTTCGAGCCGGAGCGCCTGGATCGCGCCATCGACCAGATCCATGCCGAGTTCCCGCAGCTGGACGTGGCCGACTACAAGCGCTCGGTGTTCGGGTTCGTCGAGCGCAAGGACAGCGTCAACGCCGACGACCTGGTCGACCACCTGATCCGCGAGGCCGAAGCCCGTGTCGATCTGACCACCCCGGAATGGGAGCACTTCGCTGCGCGTCTGTACCTGCGCCGCCTGTACAAGCGCGCCAGCCGCAACCGTTTCTACGACGCCAGCCAGAAGTACGGCTCGTTCGTCGGCCTGCAGGAAAGCCTGGCCGACCGCAATGTCTATTCCAACGACATCCTGCGTCGCTATTCCAAGGACGAGCTGATCGAAGCCGGCAAGATGATCGAGCCCGAGCGCGACAAGCTGTTCGCCTACAACGGCCTGTACCTGCTGGCCACGCGTTACCTGGCCACCGACAGCTCGCGCGGCGTGTTCGAACTGCCGCAGGAACGCTGGCTGACCATCGCGCTGTACCTGATGCAGGACGAGATCGGTACCGGCAAGGGCAGCCGCGAGCGCCGCATGCAGCTGGTCGGCGAGGCCTACTGGGCGCTGTCCAACCTGTACATGACCGTGGCCACCCCGACCCTGGCCAATGCCGGCAAGGTCGGCGGCCAGCTGTCGAGCTGCTTCATCGACACCGTCGACGACAGCCTGCAGGGCATCTACGACTCCAATACCGACGTAGCGCGCGTGTCCAAGCACGGCGGCGGCGTCGGCGCCTACCTGGGCTATGTGCGTTCGTCGGGTTCGGCGATCCGCGGCGTGTCCAACTCGTCCGGCGGCGTGGTGCCGTGGATCAAGCAGCTCAACAACACCGCCGTGTCGGTGGACCAGCTGGGCCAGCGCAAGGGCGCCATCGCGGTCTATCTGGACATCTTCCACCGCGACATCGAAGCGTTCCTGGACCTGCGCCTGAACAACGGCGACCAGCGCCTGCGCGCGCACGACGTGTTCACCTCGGTGTGCATCCCCGACCTGTTCATGGAAGCGGTCGAGCGCCGCGGCGACTGGTACCTGTTCGACCCGCACGAGGTGAAGCGGATCAAGGGTTGGTACCTGCAGGATTTCTTCGATGAGAAGAAGGGCGACGCCAACGGCAGCTTCCGTCGCAAGTACGAAGAAGTCGTCGCCGACGAGCGCATCACGCGCAAGACCGTCAAGGCGATCGAGATCTTCAAGCGCATCATGGTCAGCCAGCTGGAAACCGGCAACCCGTTCATGTTCTATCGCGATGAAGTCAATCGCAAGAACCCGAACAAGCACGAGGGCATGGTCTATTCGTCCAACCTGTGCACCGAGATCCTGCAGAACATGAGCCCGACGCGGATGATGCAGGAGATCATCAGCGGCAATCAGATCGTCACCACCAAGAAGGCGGGCGATTTCGTCGTGTGCAACCTGTCCTCGATCAACCTGGGCCGCGCGATCACCGTGCAGGCCGACCAGGCCGATCTGCTGGGCGCCGACGTGCTGGAGCGGTTGATCCCGATCCAGGTGCGCATGCTCGACAACGTGATCGATCTGAACCAGTTGCCGGTGCCGCAGGCCACCATCACCAACCAGAAGTACCGCGCGATCGGTCTTGGCACCTTCGGCTGGCATCATCTGCTGGCGCAGAAGAGCATCCATTGGAATGCCAAGGAAGCCGAGGACTACAGCGACGAGCTGTACGAGCGCATCAACTACCTGACCATCCAGGCGAGCATGGAGCTGGCCAAGGAAAAGGGCACCTACAGCGTGTTCCGCGGCAGCGACTGGCACAACGGCGAGTACTTCCGTGCACGCGACTACAACAGCCCGCAATGGCTGGAGCTGTCGGCGCAGGTGGCGGTCAATGGCGTGCGCAATGCCTGGATGCTGGCGGTTGCACCGAACATGAGCACCGCGCAGATCGCCGGTTCCACCGCCTCCATCGACCCGATCTACAGCGCGTTCTACTACGAAGAAAAGAAGGACTTCCGTCGCCCGGTTGCCGCGCCCGGCCTGTCGCTGGAGACCTGGCCGTACTACGAAAAGGGCGCCTACAAGGTCGACCAGTTCGCCAGCGTGCGCCAGAACGCGCGCCGCCAGCGGCATGTGGACCAATCGATCAGCTTCAACTTCTACGTGCCCAGCACCATCCGTGCGAGCACGCTGCTGGACCTGCACATGACCGCCTGGCGCGAAGGCTTGAAGACCACGTACTACGTGCGTTCCAACGACATCGACATCAGTGAGTGCGAGTGGTGCAGTAGCTAAGCGCATTCGCGCTTCGCTTCCACGGTTCGCGTTGCGAACCGTGGACCCTGCTTCATCAGCTTCCACACCCCGCGCCTTTGGCGCGCCCCCTGACTCAGGGGGCTTTCCTCCAGAACGATTGCTGCTGTTGTCCCTGCTGTACGCGTGGGCGACGCCTGAAACACGAGTAGAAACCCATGTCCGCAACACCGCTCGACCGCATCAAGATCCTTGAGCCGCGCAACCCGAACCGTTCGACCGGCATCATCAACGGCCAGACCTCGGGCATCCTGAATTGGAACGACATCCCGTACCCGTCGTTCTATCGGGCCTACAAGGAACTGTCGACCAACTTCTGGATCCCCGACGAGGTGGACATGAAGGGCGACGCGCGCCAGTACAACGAGCTGTCGGCGCGCGAAAAGAACGCCTACGATTCGATCATCGGCTTGCTGGCCACGCTGGATTCGCCGCAGACGCGTTTCATCTACAACGTGGCCGAATACATCACCGACCCGGCCGCGCATGCCAATGCCGCCATCATCGGCCAGCAGGAAGTGATCCATAACGAGAGCTACAGCTACGTGCTGGCCTCGATCACCGGCCTGGCCGACCAGAACCGCGTGTTCGAAATCGCGCGCACGCACCCGACCATCATCAAGCGCAATGCGCCGATCATGGGCGCCTACGAAGACTTCATGCGCGAGAAGACGGCCGAAACGCTGATCCGTTCGCTGATCCAGTCCTCGATCCTGGAAGGCATCAACTTCTATTCCGGCTTTGCGTATTTCTACAATCTGGTGCGCCAGAACCGCATGACCGGCACCGGCAAGATCATCAGCTTCATCAACCGCGACGAACTGGCGCATTCGAAGTTCATCAGCGAGCTCATTCGCGCCATCATCGGCGAGAACCAGGCGCTGCAGGGCGACGAGCTCACCGACTACGTGCACAAGGCCTTCGAACACGCGATCGATCTGGAAACCCAGTGGACCGCCGAAGTGCTGGACGGCATCGACGGCATCGACGTGGACGAGATGATCCGTTACGTGAAGTACCGCGCCAACAAGATGGCCGGCATGCTCGGCATCGAGAAGCTGTACGAAGGCGCCAACGACAACGTGATGCCGTGGATCAAGGCCTACGCCGACAACTTCACCGAGACCAAGACCGACTTCTTCGAGATGCGCAATGCCTCGTACAAGAAGACGAACTCGGATAACGGCTTCGACGATCTGTGAGTAATAGAGAATAGGGAATCGGGAATGGTAAGAGCGAAAGCAGACGCGTCCCGCTGTTCCGATTCCCTATTCCCGACTCCCCATTCCCAGACTCCATGAACATCCTGCTTGCCCTGGCATCGTTGAGCGGCAACACACGCGATCTGGCGCGTGCGGTGGCGCTGCGCTGCGAAGCGGCCGGGCATGCGGTGACCTGGTTGGAAACCGACATGCAGACCCTGGCCCAGGTGCCGCATGCGCCAGGACAGTACGCGTTGTTTCTGCTTGGTAGCTGGACCGACAACGGCGGTCGTACGCCGGCAGAGATGAAGCGTTTCATCGTCGAGTTGGTCGACACGCTGGGCAAGCCACCGCGCGTTGCCGTATTCGGCACCGGCGAAACGCAGTGGGGCGAGGAGTATTTCTGCGGTGCGGTGCACCGTATCGCGCGCTTCTTCGACAGCCCGTTTCCGCGTTTGACCATCGAACAGATGCCCCACGGCCAGCGCGACGCGCAGGCCATCGCCGCCTGGACCGACACGGTTCTGGCCCAATGCAAGAACGATCCCAATGCAGACCATTACCGTCACGTCGCCTGAGCACTACACCCAGACCCTGGCTGCGCATCCGCGCGCGCTGGTGGATTTCTACAAGGACAACTGCCCCGGCTGCCGCATGCTCGACATGTCGCTGGACAAGTTCGCCAACAGCGATGCCGCCAATGGCGTGGCCTTGTTGAAGGTCAAGCTGGAAGTGGTGGGCGAGGACTTCTTCCGCGACCTGGGCCTGCGCCAGACGCCGACCCTGGCGCTATATCGCGACGGCGCCGAAGTGGCGCGCTTGCCCGGCTTCCAGTCGCCGGCGCAGGTGGAAGCGGCGGTCCGCAGCGGCCTGTGATGGCGACGGGCGCCCGGTCGATGCGAGGCGCCTCGCGATGAACACCACCGTCACCATCGTCGCTTGGAGCTTCCTGCTGGCGGGGCTGGGCCTGTTGACCGGTGCGGCGCTGCTGCCGGATCAGGCGCGCTGGATGTTGTTGCTGCTGGGCGTGGCGTTCGGCGGCGTGGGTGGCGGCATCCTCGGCTATCGCGTCTGGCATGCGCGCCGCGTCGCCTGGTTGCGCCGGCATGGCACGGTGGTGGAAGCGCGCTTCGTCTGCGTTGAACGCAATGCGTCTTTGCAGGTCAACGGCATGCACCCGTTCCGTATCCTGGCAAATCGCCACGATCGCACGCACGACACCTTGGCCGAGTATCGCAGCGACAACCTGTGGACCGATCCGCAGCCGTTCCTGCGCGAGGGGCAGCCGCTGCGTGTGTTCGTCGATCCGCAGCGGCCATTGCGTTACCACCTGGACCTGAGTTTCCTGCCGACACTGCGTAGCTGAGCGGGCTGGCTTTCCTTCCTTCTGACGGCACTTCTTCATGACCAGTTCCACGCCTGTTGCACCCACCGAAGCCCGCATGGCCGAGATCGTGTTTCCCAATCACACCAATCACCTGGGCACGCTGTTCGGTGGGCAGGCGCTGGCGTGGATGGACAAGGCCGCGTTTCTCGCCGCCTCGCGCTATGCGCGCCGCACCGTGGTGACGGCGCGTTCGGATCAGGTGGATTTCAAGCTGCCGATCCGCCAGGGCCAGATGGTGGAAACCATTGCCCGCGTGGTGTTGGTGGGGCGTAGCTCGATCACGGTGGAAGTGGAATTGATCGCCGAAGACTTGCTCAGCGGCGCGCGCGAGCTGTGCACGCGCGGGCAGTTCGTGATGATTGCGCTCGATGCCGATGGCAAGCCGACGGCGGTGCCGCCGTTGCCAGCGGCGCACTAACAGCAGCCGATAGCGACTGCACCGTCGCATGCGGGCGTGGCCGGTGCTCGGTGCGGTATGTGCGACGTGGACAGTGCGGTGCTGAGCGCGCCGCCCACGCCTGCCTGACGACTGCTCGCTAGGTGTCGCCAGCGGCGTTGACTACGCTACTCCTGCACTTCGCGGTCTTCGCGCTTGGTTTCTTCCATCGCCTCCGGTTCCAGCTCTTCGGCGCTGCGATTGAGTTTGACGAACACGCCCCAGGCGATCAGCAGCAGTGCCGCGCATGAGCCGACGGCAGCGGCGTAGGGCAGCTTGGCCGGGTCGGCATGCATCAGCTCGAAGATCGACACCAGCGTTTCGATCGCCAGGGCGATCACGATCACCACGAAAAAGCGCGACAGATACCGCCGCACGCGCGTGGGGCCACTGACCTTGACGTCGCGCAGGATCTCTTCTTCGAAGATGGTCTGGCCCAGTTCGAGCGTGACCAGCGCCACCGTCAGCAGGCCGACAGCTTCGAGCACGACGTTGAAACGGTCGCGTACCACCATGTCGCCGCCGGGTGTGAAGCCGTGCCACAACTCCAGCCCGGCCATCGTCACCAGGCCCGCCGCGCACAGCACGAAGAACGCCAGGATCACGAAATGACCGGCACGAAACAGGTGGCTGAGCGCTTTCATCAGGGGCGAGGCGGGCGATGGGAAGCAGAGCATCGTGTGCACCGCGTCGTTGCAGCGCGAAGGTGCCGCCAACCCGGCGCGCCCTCATCCGGCGCGTCGCGCCACCTTCTCCCGCGAGCGGGAGAAGGGACGTCCCAGAGCAACGCTGCGGAGTGGATACGGAGGCCATTGGCCCATAGCCGTGTAGCGACCCGCATCCTTGGTCCCGCTCCCTTCTCCCGCCTGCGGGGGGAAGGTGCCCGAAGGGCGGATGGGGGAGACGGCTCACACGCGCAGGCGGCGCACAGTTGCCCGCCATCATCAGCGATGCCGCAGCACCTGATACGCCTGCAGGTGCACATTGGCGGCCATCAGCAGCGGGGCATTGCGGCCGGTCTCGCGCACGCGCGCCAGCATGTCGCCGACGATCTGCGCCGCTTCCACGTCCTGGCCGGCTTCCAGGTCGCGCAGCATCGAGGCCTTCAACGGCGAATCCACCTGCAACAGCGTCTGCAATGCTTTGGCGCGTGCGGGCTCGGGAATCGATTGCCCGGCTGCATCGGCGGCCCACAGGCATTCGTTGTACAGGCCGTTGATCAACGCGCGGCCGTCGTCGGTGGCCACGATCGCACCCACCGGCGCACGCATCAAGCAGGTGGCCGCGGCCAGCGCGGTGAGGAAGCTGTACTTGATCCACTGTTCCTGCGCGATCTGCTCGCTGGCCACATGGGTGATGTCGGCCTGCGCACAGGCGGCGGCAAACGCCTGCACCCGCGCCGAATGCGCGTCGCCGCTACGCTCGCCGAAGGTCATCGCCGCCGGCTTGCCCAGGTGCAGAATCTCGCCGTGCTCGCCCTTGGTGGCGCTGATGAAGCACAGCCCGCCCAGTACACGCGCCGCGCCGAAGCGTTCGTCCAGTGCCGCGTAATGGCGCAGCCCGTTGAGGATGGGCAGCACCGTGGTGTGCTCGCCCACCGCCGGCGCAATCGCCTCGATGGCGCTGTCCAGGTCGTAGGCCTTGCAGCTGAGGATCACCAGATCGAACGGCTGCTGCGCTACCAATGCCGGCAAGTCCTGGGCGGTGACATGCGCCACCTGCAGATCGGCATCGCCCAGCGGGCTGCGGATGCGCAAGCCGTCTGCCTGCAACTGCGCCGCACGCGCTTCGCGCAACAGGAAGGTGACGTCGACGCCGGCCTGCGCCAGGCGTCCGCCGAAATAGCCGCCGGTGCCGCCGGCGCCGAGGATCAGGATGCGCATAGGTTCTCCGTTCAATGTGATGTTGGGTACATGCCGGATGTAGTGATAGACTTCGTGCCGGATCGGGGATTCTCGGTCGGCATTAGGCTCTGGCGGATTCGCCGGGGCCTTTTGTTTATGGAAAACACTTCAAGCCGTAGCCCAGATAGCGTCCAGTTCGATCCTTATCGAGTTTTTGCTCAATCACCTGCCAGGCCCGGTTGGGCTGCAGTGGATGAAGCTGGCGTGTTCCGATGGGGCGCGCGATTAGATCCGCCAATTGAAGGCCAATTGCGTTGCTCTTCTTATCGCAGATGACCGGATCGAATGGCAGTTCAAGTCCGGAGAAATTATCTCCCCCGCAGATGCGGCGGAACGCCAGTTCCAGATCTTGATCTTCACTGCATCCCCGCGCTTCGCAGAGCACGTGCGTAGTCAACGGCCATCCCATGGTCGCCACTCTCATCGACAAAGACGATGTAGTCGCTGAACTGTGCCATCAGCTCCGCAGCCCCACGCCCCGGCGCAGCAGCCACAACGCCAGCGCGCTGAGCACGGCGACAAAGCCCAGCATCAGTGCGTAGGCCACCCAGATCGGCACATCCGAGCTACCGAGCAGGCCGTAGCGGAACGCGTTGACCATGTAGAAGATCGGGTTGGCATGCGTCGCGGCTTCGGCCCAGCCGGGCAGCAGTTTCACCGAATAGAACACGCCGCCCAGGTAGGTCAGCGGGGTCAGGATGAAGGTGGGCACGATCGCCACGTCGTCGAACTTCTTGGCGTAAACCGCGTTGACGAACCCAGCCAGCGAGAAGATGGTCGCGCCCAGCAGCACCGTGGTCAGGGTGACGAATGGATGCGGGATCCGCACCGGAGTGAAGAACATCGCGATGATCAGCACGATCGCCCCGACCATCACCCCGCGCAGCACCGCGCCGGACACGTAGCCCCACAGGATCACCCAGTTGGGCATCGGGCTGACCAGCAGCTCTTCGACATGGCGGCCGAACTTGGCGCCGAAGAAACTCGAAGAGATGTTGCCGTAGCTGTTCTGGATCACGCTCATCATCACCAGGCCCGGCACGATGAATTGCATGTAGCTGTAGCCGCCCATTTCGCCCACGCGCGAGCCGATCAGCCCGCCGAAGATCAAAAAGTACAGCGTCATGGTGATGGCCGGCGGCACCAGGGTCTGGCCCCAGATGCGCAGGATGCGCTGCACTTCGCGGCGCACGATGGTGCGCAGCGCAATCCAGTTGCGTTGGCGGGGTGTGGCGGGCGTGGCGGACATCGACGGCTCCGAAGGACTCATGGGTGGCCTGCCGGGCGCACGGGCGCCGCTTCGGCAGGAGCCGGGGCGGCGACGGTCTCGCCGGGCCCGGTCAGGCGAACGAACAATTCTTCCAGCCGGTTGCTCTTGGTGCGCATCGAGCGCACGCGGATGCCGGCATCGCCCAGCGCGGCGAACACGCGGTTGAGGTCCATCGCGCGCGGCATGTCCAGATCCAGCGTGTGGCCGTCGATGGCGGTGAGCGTGGTGCCTTCGATCACCGGCAACTGCGCCGGCAGCTCACCGTCGATATCGAACAGGAAGCCTTCCACGTCGAGCTTGGCCAGCAGTTCGCGCATCGGCCCCTGGGTCACGATCTGGCCGTGATTGATGATGGCCAGGTTGCGGCACAGGTGCTCGGCTTCTTCCAGGTAATGCGTGGTCAGGATAATGGTGGTGCCGGCGGCGTTGATGTCCTTGAGCACGCGCCACATGTCGCGGCGGATCTCGATATCCACACCGGCGGTGGGCTCGTCCAGGATCAGCAGGCGCGGCTGGGTCATCATGGCGCGGGCGATCATCAGCCGGCGCTTCATGCCGCCGGACAGCGTGCGGCTCATCACCTGGGCCTTCTCCCACAGGTGCGCGCGGCGCAGTTCCACTTCGGCCAGCGCCTCGGCCTCGCTGCGCGGCATGCCGTAGAAACCGGCGTAATTGACCAGGATGTCGAACGGTTTTTCGAACAGGTTGAAGTTGATTTCCTGCGGCACCAGGCCGATCAGCCGCATCGCATCGCTGCGGTGACGGACCAGGTCGGTGCCGAACACGTCCACCTGTCCGCCGGACAGGTTCACCAGCGAGCTGATGATGCCGATCAGGGTGGACTTGCCCGCCCCGTTGGGGCCGAGCAGGGCGAAGAAATCGCCTGGCGCCACGTCCAGCGAGACGCCCTTGAGCGCCTGGGTGCCGTTGTCGTAGGTCTTGCGCAGATCGCACACGCGCAGGGCGGGCGCAGTGGGAGATGGGGAATTCAAGCCGGGTCCTTTGCGCCAGGGCGACGGCGCAGCGAGTTGCAGCCCGTTATTATAGAAGCCCGTTGGGGTTTGCCCCGATCACAGACTGTCCCAAATACGTTCGTGCCCGTTCAATTCCCCCTCAAGCTTGTCGACCGGCGCATGATTGCGCCCACCGTGGCCCACTGCCAGTTCGTCCGTGACGACGGGCAGCCGCTGGATTTCCAGCCCGGCCAGTTCATCCAGATCCATTTCGACTACGCCGATGGCACGCCGACCAAGCGCAGCTATTCGCTGGCGACCATCCACGATCATGCGCTGGGGCCGGGCGAGGCAGTGGAGATCGCGGTGAGCTTCGTGCCCGGCGGCTCGGCCACGGCCTTGTTCGAGGGCCTGGAGATTGGCGACCAGTTGCAGGCAAGCGGGCCCTACGGGCGCTTTTGCCTGCAGGCGGGCGATCACAACCGGCGTTACGTGCTGATCGCCACCGGCACCGGCGTCACCTCCTACCGCTCGATGCTGCCGCTGCTCGCCGAGGCAATCGCCGCCCGCGGTGTGCAGGTGGTGTTGCTGCAAGGCGCACGCACCCCGGCCGAGTTGCTGTACGGCGACGACTTCCGCGCGTTTGCCGATGCGCATCCGCAGTTCCGCTACGTACCGTGCTTCTCGCGCGAAGTGCCCGCCCAGCCGCACGCCGATGTGCGGCACGGCTACGTGCAGCAGCACCTGGCCGAGTTCGCGCCCGATGCCGCGCACGACATCGCCTACCTGTGCGGCAACCCGGACATGGTGGACACCTGCCTGGACGCGCTCAAAGCCGCCGGCCTGCCGAGTGCGCAGATCCGCCGCGAGAAATACGTCAGCTCCACGCCGCCGAAGGTCTGAAGAGCCGCACAGGCGTCATCATGCGGGCGGCGTCTGTGCGCCGCCGCCGGGCTATGGCGCGCGATATGCATCCACGCGCTCAAATCCCCTCGCCAGCGTCGCGATGCCCGCCGAACACGCGCCGGTATTGCGTTGGCGACAACGCCAGCGCGCGGCGGAAGTGGTGCCGTAGCGTTTCGGTCGAGCCGAAGCCGCAGCGCGTTGCGATCTGTTCGATGTCGGCGCCGGAGGTTTCCAGCATCTCGCGCGCACGGTTGAGCCGTTCGTTGACGATCCATTTGCCCGGCGACATGCCGGTGGTGGCCTGAAACCTGCGCAAGAACGTGCGCCGGCTCATACCTGCCGCGCTGGCCAGTGCGTCCACGCAGTGGTTGGCGGTGAGGTCCTGGGTGATGCGCTCGAGCAGGGGGCCGAGCCGGGTGCTTTCGTGGATCGGCGGCACCGGGCGGTCGATGAACTGGGCTTGCCCACCATCGCGGTGTACCGGCATCACCAGCCGTTTGGCGACCTGGTTGGCCACTGCCGGGCCAAAATCCGCGCGCACGATATGCAGGCAGAGATCGATGCCGGCAGCGCTGCCGGCCGAGGTCAGGATGTCGCCCTCATCGACGTAGAGCACGCCCGGCTCCACGGTGATTTGCGGGTAATGGCTGGCCAGCACCTCGGCATTGCGCCAATGCGTGGTGGCCCTGCGCCCCTGCAGTAGACCCGCCTGGGCCAGCACGAACGCGCCGGCGCAGATCGAGACGATGCGCGTCCTTCGCTTGTGCGCACGTTGCAACGCCTTGATCAGCGCAGCCGGTGCCGACGCGCTGGTATCTCTCCAGCTGGGAACGATGATGGTGTGCGCAGCATCGAGAAGATCCAGCCCGCCATCCACTTCCAGGCGAAGCCCGCCAAGTGCGCGCAGCGGGCCGGGTTCGGCCGCTGCAATCGCAAACCGATACCAGCCCGGGCCCACTTCCGGGCGCGGCAATCCGAAGATTTCGGTGGTGATGCCGAATTCGAACAAGCCCAGCTGGTCGTACGCCACCACCACCACCAGGGGTGGCAAGCCATGGCGGCGCGCGCGGGGTGTGGAGGTTGGCATGAAATGACCGCTAGATGGCGTTTACGCCACTTTCACCCATCGCCTGCTGCTGCGCAACATGGCGCCTGGTCCTTGTCGTGCGGGCTGAGCCATTGGCCAGGCCGCACCTTCCCCCCGGAGAGCGATCGGTGAGCAACCCGCCAGTGCGCGACACCTTATTCCTGGCCGACACCGCATTCGCGGTCGAGGGCGCTGGCCCGTTCTACTGCGGCGACTGCATCGCCATCGAAGGCTTGCTCAGCATTGCCCCGGCCATCGCGCAGGGGCTGGAGATCCGGCGGCTGGCGTTTCCGCGGCCCAGGCAGGTGCTGGTCGATCTGCTGGGCGAGCAGCAGCAGTCGCTGCCGGTACTGGTGCTGGCCGGCACCGATGTCGAGGTGGCGGGCAGCAAACCCGCTGGGCATTACCGCGTGATCGACGACGAGGCCGCCATTCGCGCCTACCTCTCGCACCGTTTCGCCGTTGCACGGCAGCGCTGAGGTACGCGCGCTCCGGCCTTCCACCTGCCTTTCTGGAGAACGCACATGACGTGCACGCAAGCCACGCTGCTGTCCTTGTCGATTGCCGCCGCATTGGGCTGCATCGGCGCCGCACGCGCGCAGCAGACAGCCACGGTGCAAGCCACCGAGGCGACCACGCTGGACCAGGTCGTCGTGAGCGGCCGCCTGCGTTCGCTGGAGCAATTCACCCCGACCGGCAGCCGGCTCAATCTGTCCGCGCGCGAGACGCCCGGTACGCTGGATGCGATCAACGCCGCCGCCATCGAAGCACGCGGGCTACGCAGCGTGGAGAAGGCAGCCGAGAGTTTGCCAGGCATCAACACTGGCGGCTCGCCGGGAAATCCGGCGACCTTCTCGATGCGCGGCTTCACCGACGGGCAGATCACCATCCTGCACAACGGCCTGTATCTGGGACCGTCGAACATGACCAACCGGCCGCAGAATACCTTCAACCTGCAATCGGTCGAAGTGTTGAAAGGCCCGGCGTCGGTGATCTATGGCCAGGGCGCGGTGGGCGGCGCGGTCAATGTGACCAACAAGGCGCCGACCTTCGGCCCTGCGCAATACGAACTGCTGCTGGGCGCGTCCAGCTACGGCGGCCGGGTATTCGGCGTCGGTGCCGGCGGCGGCATCAATGATGATTGGGCGTATCGCGCCGACATCAGCCAGGTGTCGTCTGATGGCTATGTGCACGGCGCCGATTCCAGCGCGATCAACGCCACCGTGTCGCTGCTGTGGCACCCGCGCGAAGACATCAGCGCGCAATTTTCGCTGGATTACGCAAAAGACCAGCCCTCGACCTACTTCGGTACCCCGCTGTTGCCGGCCGCTGCGGCACGCACGCCCATCAACGGCATCCTGCGCGCGCCCAATGGCGAAGTGGTGGATGCCGCCACGCGCCGCACCAACTACAACGTGGCCGATGCCAGCATCGACTCGCGTCAGCTGTGGCCGCAGGCCTATCTCAAGTGGAAGGTCACCGATGCCATCACCGTGCAGAACATGGCCTATTACTTCCATGCCGATCGGCGCTGGATCAATGCGGAGAACTACACCTACAACCCGCAGAGCGGGCGCATCGAGCGTGATCGCTTCTTCGTGTATCACGAGCAGGCGCTGTGGGGGAATCAGACCAGCGCGACCTTCGACCAGCGCATCGCAGGGCTGAAGAACCGGCTTGTGGTGGGGCTGGATTACAGTCGCCTGGACTTCGTCAGGAACCGCGGCTTCCCCGATGGCGACAGCGTGGCGGTGGACGCACGCGGACCAAGCGGTGAATTCGGCGAACGCGTGCGCCGACGCAGCCCCACCACCTGGACCAATGCCGCGCTGTTTTTCGAAGATGCGCTGGATGTCACCGACAAGGCAAAACTGGTACTCGGCGGGCGCTACGAATATCTCGATCTGGATCGCAAGAACTTCGGTCCGGATGGTGGGTTTCAGGCGGCATCGAGTTTCTCACGCACCTACCGCCCGGCCAATGGCCGTCTCGGTCTGGTCTACGCGCTCACCCCGAACATCACCCCGTACGCCTCTTACACCACCGCCACCGACCCGGTCGGTTCCAATATCTTCATCGTCAATGCGGGGCAGGATTTTGCGTTGAGCAAATCGCGGCAGGCGGAAGTCGGCGTCAAGGCCGCCACGGCCGATCAACGCCTGAGCGGCACGCTGGCGGTCTATGACATCAAACGCAACAACATCCTGGCGCTGACGGCCCAGGACGCGCTCAGCAACATCGGGCGGCAAACCTCGCGCGGGTTCGAACTCAGCGTCGATGCGCAGCTGACCTCGCAGTGGAGCGCAAATGCCAACTACGCCTACGTCGATGCCGAGTACGCGCAATTCATCGACAGCAATAGCGGCCTGGACGCCTCCGGCAACCGCCCCACCAATGTACCCAAGTCGCTGTTCAATGCCTGGACCAGCGTGAGAAACGTCGCCGGCCTGCCGCTGGAGCTGGGCGCCTCGGTGCGCCATGTCGGAACGCGCTACGGCAACCTCGCCAACACGCTGCGTCTGGAGTCGTACACCTTGACCGGTGCGTACGCCACCTACGATATGAATTCCGAGGTGTCGCTATCGCTGCACGCGGACAATCTGTTCAACACGCACTACGTGCAATGGGCGGACGTGTTCTATCCCGGGCAGGTCATCCTGGGCTTGCCACGGACGGTGGAGCTGAGCCTGCATGCACGTTTCTGACCGGCTGGCACGGCCCAGGCCGAAGATATTCTGGGTCGCCTGGTTGCATCGCTGGACGGGCGTGGCGTTCTGCCTGATGTTCGCAGTGTGGTTCGCCAGCGGGCTGGTGCTGGCGTTGGTGCCGTTCCCGGCGTTAAGCCCGCAACAGCGCTGGAGCGAGGCCGAACGCATCGATCTGCGCAAGCTGGCGGTTGCACCTGCGCAGGCGCTGCGCCACGTCCACGACGCCATCACGCTGCGCTTGGTGTCGATCGACGGTCGCCCCGGGTACGTGGTTGGCAGCGCGACCACCACGGCCACGGTGGATGGCATCGATGGTCGCGTACGTGAGCGGCTAAGCGCCGGAGCGGCCAGCAGGATCGCCGCCGGTTTCGGCCATGCTGGCGTGCGGCGGCTGGATGGCCCGCTGGATGACGACCAATGGGTGGTGCATCAGAAGTTCGATCCGTGGCGGCCGTTCTATCGCGCTGCGCTGGACGACAGCCTTGGCACGGTGTTGTACGTGTCGGCGCGCACCGGCGAAGTGGTGCAACGGACCCGCGCCAACGAACGCGCCTGGAATTGGGTCGGCTCGATTCCGCATTGGCTGTATTTCACCCAGCTCCGGCGCAGTTTCACTGCCTGGGACCGCACCGTGTGGTGGCTGGCGCTGGCGGCGTTGTGCAGCGCGAGCGCCGGCACCGTGCTAGGTGTGTACCGCACCTGGCAACGCGCGCGTAGCCCCAAGCCGGCGTGGTCCGGTTTCCGCGGTTGGCTGCGCTGGCATCACGGGCTGGGCCTGGTCGCCGCCGTGTTCGTACTGGGCTGGATCTTCAGCGGCTGGCTGTCGATGGATCACGGCAGATTGTTCTCCAGAGGCATTCCGGACCCGGGGCAGGTGGCGCGTTATTCCGGAGCGCCGTTGCCGGTCGTGTTTGCAGGCATCGATGTCGGCGCACTGCGCTGCCTGTCGGGCGCGACGCAGATCGACTTCACTGCGGTCGGCAGCGGTCCCGTCGCCGTTGCACGCAGCCCCGAAGGCACGGTGGTCAGCGAAGGTTTGGTCGGCCGCATCACCGGCACTCGGCTATCGCCTGAGGTGATCCGGCAAGCGGCCGCGCGCGTGTGGACACTCGATCCGCTGCCGGGCGTGCCTGACAGTGGCGAAGCGCTGTATCGCCAGGCCGACGCAATCGCAGCCGATGCCGTGCGGCTGACAACAGCAGCGCCCGCGCGCACCGCGCTGTATTTCGACCCTGCCAGCGGTACGGTGTTGTTGGCGCTGGATGCCAGCCGCCGCACTTACGCTTGGCTGTATCTGGCCATCCACACCACTAACGTCCCGTTGCTGCAGTCGCATCCTGTGATCAGGCGCGTCGTGCAGATCGTGCCGCTGCTGCTCGGGCTGGCGTTCTCGCTCACCGGTGTGGTGCTTGGCGCGCGGCGACTGCTGCTGAGCTTGCGCAAGATCAGGCCGGCGGTGACTTCATGATGTCTGCTGTGTCAGCGATCAACTGAAAATCGCCCGCCAACCAGCGCGCGATGGCACTGCGCTGCCGAGTTGCTAGGCCGCAGCAGGGAGCGCCGGCGGGCGCTGCAGCTCGACCGTGACATGCACCAGTTCTTCGTGGATCTGCAGTGCTTCGCGCACCAGGTCCGCATCGATGTCGGCTGCAGTGACCAGGCTGACGACGCAGGCATAACGCTCGCTGCCGACGCGCCAGACATGCAGGTCGTCGATGTCGATCGCATGCCCAAGCGCGGCGATGACCTGCTTCACTTCCGCCACCACCGGCGCGTCCATTTCCGCATCCAGCAACACGCTGCCGGTGCTGCGCAGCAATCCCCAGGCCCAGACGGTGACCAGCACCGCGCCGACGATGCCCATGAGCGGGTCCAGCCAGGTCACGCCCCAGTGCATGCCGGCCACCAGCGCCACGATGGCGAGCACCGAGGTCGCGGCATCGGCCACCACATGCAGATATGCCGCGCGCAGATTCAGATCGCTGTGCGTATCGTGGTGATGACCATGACCATGACCATGACCATGACCATGACCATGACCATGACCATGACCATGACTGTCGTGTGTGTGACCATGGTGATGCCCGTGCGCGTGGCCATGTCCATGCGAATCGCGCAGCCACCACGCGCAAATCAGGTTCACCAGCAGGCCGATCACTGCGATGAAGGTGGCTTCCTGATACTGGATGGGCTTGGGCGTGAACAAGCGTTCCACAGACTGGAATGCCATCAGCCCGGCCACGCCCAGCAACAGGATCGCGCTGGTGTAACCGCCCAGCACCTCCACCTTCCAGGTGCCGAAGGTGAAGCGCACATCGCCGGCATGCTGCCGCGCGAAGCGATAGGCGAACAGCGCCAGTCCCAGCGCCAGCGCATGCGAACTCATATGCCAGCCGTCGGCGAGCAGGGCCATGGAGTTGAGCGTCCAACCGCCCACGATCTCCACCATCATCATGAGCACGGTCAGGATCACCGCCTTGCGGGTGCTGCGCTCGGCGAGCGGGTTGGCGCTGGCAAAGGTGTGCGACTGGGTGCAATGCGGCGCGGCGTGCGTGATCGACATCGGCGGTGGCTCTGGCTAAGGTACCCCCACAGGGTATCCTAAATACCCCTGGGGGGTATACGGCGATGGCACATCTCAATCAGGACAAATCCAGACTGCTCGCGCGCGTGCGCAGGATCCGCGGGCAGGTGGAAGGGCTGGAAAAAGCCCTGGCGCAGGACGTGGACTGCACCGCGTTGCTGACCCAGGTGGCCGCGTTTCGCGGCGCGGCGCAAGGCTTGATGGTCGAGTTGCTCAGCGAGCATCTGAAGCATCACGTCGCCGCACCCGAGGCACCGGGCGAGCGTGAGCTGGCGGTGGATGACATCACCGCCATCCTCAAGACCTATCTGAAGTAAGCGCGGCCGACAGACAATTGCGCCCACCCTGGGCCGGCTGTGGTCCATGCGCGTGGCACGGTCTGCATGGGCGGGTCGCGCCCCGTCGTTCTAACGCGTGGCACCCCGACTTCTGCGGTCAGCGCGCCACCGGCTCCAGCGTCAGCAGCACCACATCGTTGCTGCGCATCGGCACGTTGATCTCGACCACGCCATCGGCGCCCACACGCACACGCCGATCCTGTTCGGGGGCATCGCGCGTGGCCTGTCGCAGCTGCGTCAACTGGCGCGGCGCCAGGTCCTTGGGCATGCCCATGTCGATGTACAGCGACAACGGGTCGTTACGCCGATAGCCGGTCTTGCGCACCTGCAGCTGGTACGTGCCGGCAGGCACATGGGTCATGCGCATGCGCAGCGGCGCGCTGTCGGTGGCGGGCACCTGTTTGGTGTAGAACGGCGTATTGCTCACCGCCTGCACGGGCTGCTGCCAATCCCACACCAGTGCGGCGACGCGCGTGCCGTCCACTGCGGCGAGGGAATGTGCGTCGCTCAGCGGCACATCGCGGCCCTTGAGCGCATGCAAGTACTTGTAAGCGAACCAGGCCGGTTTGCGAATGCCTTCGCGATTCATCAGCCCAAACCCGCCGTGGAAGGGCGTGGGCGGTGGGCCGGGTTCTTCGAACAGATCGGTATAGGTCCAGTAACTCATGCCCTGCACCAGGCCTTGCACCTGCTTGAGCTTGGTCAGGATGTACGGCGCGCTGATGTAACTGTCGTGGACGAAATCGCGCGGCGTATAGCTGCTGCTCCACTCGGTGAAGTACAGCGGCAGGTTGGGAAATGGCGAGGCCTGGATCTGCGCGCGCACGCGTCGCACATCGCCGACGATGGCATCCGGCGATGCGGACAGCTTGGTGTCCTGCTTGCCGTTCTCATCGAGAAACCCGCCATCCACGCCATAGGTATGCGTCGTGACGAAATCGATCGGCAGCGTGTTCTTGGCGACGAAGGCCAGTAACTCGGGTACCCAGGCGGCGCCTGCCGTCGATGGGCCGCCAACGCGCAGTTGCGGGTCGATCGCCTTGATGGTGCGCGCCGTGTTCGCATACAGATCGAAGTACGCCTGCTGGTCGGCGTTCTCCCAGAAATCCTTCAGATTGGGCTCGTTCCACACTTCGAAATACCACTGGCGCACTTCCTCGGCGCCGTAGCGCGCGCGGATGTGGCGCACATACGCATCGATCAACTGCGTCCACTTGGCAGGATCCGGATGCGAGGTGTTGCCCTTCCAGTAGAACAGCGTCTGCTCTGAGGTTTTCATCGCGCTTGGTGTGAAACCCAATTCGACGAACGGGCGAATCCGCTTGGCCAGCAGCGCGTCGTACAACTGGTCCAGCTTGGTCCAGTCGTACACCAGTTTGCCGTCGACCTCTTTGACGGTGCCGAGCACATCATGGAAGACATCGTGGAAGCGGATGTAGCGAAACCCCAACTCCTGCATTGCAGGCACCAGATGCGCCTGCGTGTCGTTGCGGATCAAGGTGCCGGGAAAATCCGAGCCGACCGACAGGTCGTAGAAACGATCGACCGGCGCGCCAGCCGTGGCCAGATCCAGCTGGATCGTGCGCGGCGCTGCGTGCTGCGCCATGGCAGAGGTCGCTGCGCAGCACAGTGCCGCTACCAACAAGAAATCTGACCGCATCGTCGCTGCTGCTGAAGTTCGAGCCGGCAGCGTAACGCATGCGCGGCAGACCACTGCCGACCTGCGGCGTGATGCAGCGAGGCCAGCAACACAGCTGGGCAGCCGCCATGCGAACGCGGCCGTGGCTCGGCAGCGGGATGTGCCGCGCGTACGCTGCGGCGGCTGTGTGTCGTCTGTACCTACCAGCCGACGTCCCGCGACGGGTGTTCGCCGCTTGGGCCAGGCAATGAAGACGGATGCGGAAAACCGCGTTCGAATGTGTAAAGGGTGCTTGACAGTAAGCGCCAGTGGGCGCATCTTGCCTGTCAAGCGTACTTGACAGGCGAATGAGATGCGGCGGCAGCATAGGCGAATGGAATGCAGGCATGACCGCGCAACGCGATGCGCTGTGCGCACGGTCGCCGGGCATGCGCGCAGTGCGCGTCATGGCTTGGCCGAGGCCGTGCGATGACAAGCTGCAAACGCAAGGCGCTGCTGGTGTTCTGCGTGGGACTGGCCTTCCTCGGCATTGGGCTGCTCGGTCTGTGGCAGGTGCTGCCGTTAAACAACTACCTTGCCGGGCTCAGCGCCGGCATCGGTGGATCATGCATGCTGCTGTCGGTGCCGATGTGGCTGATGCGCGGCAGCATGCGCGACAGCGCCCGCCCGATGCTGGCGCAACGGTATTACCGCGAATTCGGCATCCCGATGGTGTTGTACGTACTGGTGATGCTGTTCTGGCGCTATCTGCTTGGGCATGTCGGGTCCAACTGGGCGCGGGTGTTGATCGCCCTGCTGCCGGCGGTGCTGGTCGTACTGGTCATTCGTGCGGTGGCGCGTTACGTGCGCGATTCTGATGAAATGCAACGGCGGATCGAGCTGGAAGCGATCGCCATTGCCGCCGGGCTGGTCAGCGGTGCGTACATGACGGCCGGATTTCTGCAGGCCGCCGAGTTGATCGATGTTCCGGCGAGCGCGGCGATGCTGTGGGTGTTTCCCCTGCTGTGCGCCATCTACGGCATCACCAAAAGCATCCACGCGCGTCGTTTTGAATGAATAGCCGCGTGCGCGAATTGCGCGAGGCCAATGGGTGGTCGCAAGGAGAGCTTGGCGAACGGCTGGGTGTGTCGCGGCAGACGATCAATGCGCTGGAAACCGGCAAATACGATCCCAGCCTGCCGCTGGCGTTCCGTATCGCACGCTTGTTTGGGGAATCGATCGAGCACGTTTTTCTTTACGAAGAAGGGCAGTAACGGTCACGTGTGGCCGCATGCAACGTCAGGGGACAGGCAATGCCAGGAGATAGGATGACGATGGTCAAGCAATCCACGATGGTGGCGGCAGTGCTGATCGCGATGCTGGCTGCCGGATGCCAGCGCGCTGCAGCGCCGGCCGCAGCGAACGACGTTGCAGCAAAGCCCACCGCGACAGCGCCCGGTACCACTGCGCCGCAGCCTGCGGCAAACAACCCACCCGGCAATGCCGCAGGCAATCCTTACGGCACGTTGCGGTTCACCCCGTGCACGCTGAGCGCCGGCGGTGCTGCCGGCAATATCGAAGCGCAATGCGCGAGCCTGCGCGTGCCGGAAAATCCGGCCGCACCGAACGGGCGCAGCATCGCGTTGAAGATCGCCTGGCTGGAAAGCGAGGCCGGCGGGGGCAGTACGCCGGACCCGGTGTTCTTCATTGCCGGTGGGCCGGGGCAATCGGCCACCGAAGTCGCTGCGATCGTGGACATGGGACTGCACGAAGTGCGCAAGCAGCGCGACATCTTTCTGGTCGATCAGCGCGGCACCGGTGGCTCGCATCCGCTGGAGTGTCGCGACGCGGCCGGCAAGCCGCTGGCGCTGGACAACAGCAGCGAAGCCACCGCCGAGCAATTGACTGCGTATGCGGCCCGATGCGCCGAGGGTTTGCGCAACGACGCCGACCCGCGGTACTACACCACCAGCGAAGCCATTGGCGATCTGGATGCGGTCCGCGCAGCGCTTGGCGTGCAGACGCTGAATCTGATCGGTGCCTCGTACGGCACGCGCGTGGCGCAGCACTATGCCGCACGTTATCCGCAGCACACGCGCACCGTGGTGATCGATGGCGTGGCGCCGAACGATCTGGTGATCGGCGGCGAGTTCGCGCGTACCTTCGAAGATGCGATTGCGCTGCAGTCTGCGCAATGCCGCCAGCAGCCTGCATGCGCCAAGCGCTTTCCGGTCGATACCGCCACGCAGTTGCGCCAGGTGGTCGAGCGGCTGCGGCAGGCACCGGTGGCGGTGGAGTATCGCGACCCGCGCACCGGTGCCTTACGCCACGAACAGGTCACTGCCGACACCGTGGCCGGCCTGGCGTTCGGTTTCTCGTATGCGCCGGAAACCGCGTCGCTGCTGCCGTTGGTGCTGGACGAAGCCGCCGCAGGCCGTTACCCCTCGTTGATGGCCTTGGCGCAGATAAGCGCGTCGGGCATGTCCGATCAGATGAATCGCCTGATGCAATGGTCGGTGTTGTGCAGCGAAGATGCCGGGCGTTATCACCCACCCGCACACCAGGACACCACGTTGCTGGGCAACGAGGTCGCCGAGATGTTCTTCGCACCATGCAAGGTGTGGCCCTCCAAGCCGGCGCCGGCTGCCGCGAGCGCCCCGTTCCGCTCCACGTTGCCGGTGTTGCTGCTCTCCGGCGCGCTCGACCCGGTCACACCGCCACGCTATGCCGAGCGCGTGCTGCAGGGACTGCCCAACGGCCGGCATGTGATTGCGCCCGGGCAGGGGCATGGCGTGTTCCGGCTGGGCTGCATGCCCAAGGTGCTGAGCCAGTTCATGCAGACCGCCGATGCCAAGGCGCTGGATACCACCTGCGTTGCCAGCCTCAACACCGTGCCTGCCTTCACCTCGTTCAACGGATGGGAACCATGAGCCGCATCGACCACGCCACGGAGGCGCTCGCATGATCGTCGTCGATACTCTGCATAAGTCGTTCAAGACCAAGACCGGGCTGGTGAAAGCCGTCGACGGGGTCAGCTTCAGCGCCGCCGATGGCCAGATCACCGGGCTGCTCGGCCCCAACGGCGCCGGCAAGACCACCACCTTGCGCATGCTCTACACGTTGATGGGGCCCGACCAGGGCAGCGTCACGGTCGATGGCGTGGATGCCGCCCGGGATCCGGTGACGGTGCGCCGCGCACTCGGGGTGTTGCCGGACGCACGCGGCGTCTACAAGCGTTTGACCGCACGCGAGAACATTGCCTACTTCGGCCAGTTGCATGGCATGTCGCGCAGCCAGATCGCCCAGCGCACGCAGCTGCTGGCCAGCGCGTTGGACATGGACGACATTCTCGACCGCCAGACCGAAGGCTTCAGCCAGGGCCAGCGCACCAAGACCGCGATTGCGCGCGCATTGGTGCACGACCCGCGCAACGTGATCCTGGACGAGCCCACCAACGGCCTGGATGTGATGACCACCCGCGCCATGCGCGGCTTCTTGCAGCAGCTGCGTGCGGAGGGGCGCTGCGTGATTTTTTCCAGCCACATCATGCAGGAGGTCGCCGCGCTGTGCGACCGCATCGTCATCATCGCCAAGGGCAAAGTGGTGGCCTCCGGCAGCGCCGAGGAATTGCGCGCTGCCACCGGTGAACACAATCTGGAAGACGCCTTCGTCAAGGCGATCGGCTCGGACGAGGGGCTGCACGCATGAGCACCACATCGTTGTTGTCCACGCTGTGGACCGTGCTGCGCAAGGAATTGCGCGACATCTCGCGCGACCGGCGCACCCTGGCATTGGCGTTGCTGTTGTCGCCGCTGCTGTACCCGATTCTGATCCTGGGCATGGGCGCCCTGAGCGAAAGCCGGGTACGCACGCAGATCGACAAGCCGCTGGACATCCCCACGCTCGGTCGCAGCAATGCACCGAATCTGGTGCGATTTCTGGCCGCGCAGGGGCTCAATGCCGTGGATGCGCCAGCCGATCTGACCGCGGCGATCCGCAACCAGGATGTGGATGTGGCGCTGCGCATCAGCGACAGCTACGCCGAGGATTGGCGCGAAGGCCGGCCGGCGCTGGTGGAGATCATCAAGGACAGCACCCGACGCGAGGCCGATGTGCCGAGCATGCGCTTGCAGGCCGCGCTCACCGCCTACAGCCAGCAGGTCGGCGCCTTGCGGCTGCTGGCGCGCGGTATCGACGCGCAGGTGTCCAGGCCCCTGGAAGTCGCCGCGCAAGATCTGGCCACTGCCGAAGCCAAGCGCGGCCAGATGATGGCGATGCTGCTGCCGGTGTTGCTGGTGATCACCTCGTTTCTGGGCGGCGCGTCGTTGATTCTGGACGCCACCGCCGGCGAGCGCGAACGCCAGTCGCTGGAGCCGTTGCTGGCCACGCCTGCGCCGCGCAGCGCCATCGTCAGCGGCAAGATCGCTGCGGCCTGCGTCATCGGCATGGTGTCGCTGTTGCTCACCTTGCTGGCATTCAAGCTGAGCGCGCAGCTCTCCACATCCAATCTGGGCCGCCAGCTCAATGTCGGCTTCGTGCCGATGCTGCAGATGCTCTTCATCCTGGTACCGATGCTGTTTGTCGGCACTTCGCTGCTGACCTATCTGGCCGCCGCGGCCAAGAGCATGAAGGAAGCGCAGGCGCACATGACCTGGTTGCTGCTGCTGCCGATGCTGCCAGGCTACGCCTTGATGGCCTATCCGCTGAAGACGCAGCTGTGGCATTTTGCGGTGCCGTTTCTGGCGCAGAACCAGATGCTGTTGAAGGTGATCCGCCACGAGACCATCAACCTACAGACGTGGGCGGTGTATCTGCTGGCCGGTTTCGGTGTGGCGGCATTGCTGTGGTATGCGGCAGTGCGCCGGTATCACCAGGAGCGTCTGGCGATTTCGGGCTGAGGTTGTTGCGTGGCGGCTGTTTGCTGCAAGTTCCTGCGGCACCCTCCAACGCGCAATACCGACGCTGCACCATCGCCACAACGCACCATCGCCACAACGCACCATCGCCACAACGCACCATCGCCACAACGCACCATCGCCACAACGCACCATCGCCACAACGCACCATCGCCACAACGCAAAAGCCCGCATCGCTGCGGGCTTTTGCGTTTCCATGTCATCGACGACGCAGGCATCAATCGCCCGGATTGAAGGACAGCGTACGCCGCGTGGTCACCGGTGCGGCCACCGGTTCGAAGCGCCAGCGCTTGACCGCGTTGAGGGCTTCGCGGTCGAACACGCGCGGCGGGTTGGCGCGCAGCACGCGCGAGGCGGTGATCGAGCCGTCGGTACCGACCGTGAGTTCCACCAGCACTTCGCCCGAGGTACCCGAGCGCAGCGCTTCGGCCGGGTAGCGCGGTGCCGGGGTGCTGATCGGACGCAGCGACTGCGCGGCCGGTGCGGCTGCAGCGGCGGCGGCCGGCGCCGGACGCGGGGCCGCCGGTGTGGGTGCCGGCGCTTCGGCCTGACGCCGCGCAGCCGCCTGGCGCTCGGCCTCGGCAGTCTGCTGGCGGGCCGCTTCCTGCTGGGCGGCAATCTGCTGGGCAGCGGCGGCCTCGCGGCTCTGTTGCTCGGCCAGGCGCTTCTGCTCGGCCGCCTGCTTGGCCTTGTCCTCGACCTGCTTCTTGGCCTGCTCGGCATCCTGCTCGGAGCGGTTGGCAGCGGTCTTCATGCCGGTTTCCAGGCCGCTCTTCAGGCGTGGCAGTGCCGGTGCCTGCGGGTCGACCTTCTCGATCAACGCGATCAAACGCTGCGCTTCGGGAAACTCTTCGCGGCTGATGCCTTGTTCGGCGGCGATCAGCGTATAGGGAAGCAGATCGGTCAGCGCGCTATTGACGGTGGCGTCCTGCGGCTGCTTCTCGCGCAAGGCCAGGTAGTACTCCACCGCGTTGTCGCCGGCCGGGGCGTACATGCGGTTGTCCTGCAGCGCTTTGGTGGCCGATTCGCGCAACTGTTCGGCAGCCATCGACTGCACCTGCGGCGAGACCGCCGTGGCCGGCGTGGGTGCCGTTGCCGCCGGCGTGGCGCCGGTCGCCGGCGTGGTGGTGGCGGCCTTGTCTTCCTGCTTGGAGCAGGCGACCAGGCCCACCAGCAAAATGACCGGCGCGATCCGGCGTGCCATACGGCCCTGTGTCAGATCCAACATGCGTCCCCCTTACCCCGAGTGCGAAAGATAACGTTGCTGCGGCGAGCGCCGGCCATTGTTCCCGCAATGGACGGCAATGCCGCAATCTAGCATTGCTGGGGCGGTCTAAGCCAAGGGTTGCGCCGCAGATCGCCGAAATTTATCCCGCCGGGGTCGCCATGACCGGCGGGGCAGGGCAGTAGCGCTGCAGGAAGTCTGCGTGCGCAGGCAACCGCACCAGCGCCGCCTCCACCCGGGTGCGGATGGTTTCCAGAAAGCGGCTCAGCTCCGCATCGCCCATCAGGTCGGCCACCGGGTGGTGCTGTTGCGGCACCACCCCCTGGCCCAGCATCACCTGCACCCAGGAGTTCTCGGCGAACAGCTCGTTGGCCTGATGGAAGACCCGCCCGCTCTGGCGGAACAACTCCACCCGGTGGCGCAGCGAATCGGGGATGTCCATCGCCGCGCAGTCGCGCCAGAACGGCGTGTCGCGGCGATCGGTGGCGTGGTAATGCAGGATCACGAAATCCCGGATGTGGGTGATCTCCTGGGCCGCCTGACGGTTGTACTCGGCGATGTCGACAGCGTTGATCACCTGCGGAAAGGTCTGCAGCAGGCGGATGATGCCGCGCTGGATCAGATGGATATTGGTCGATTCCAGCGGCTCCAGGAACCCGCTTGCCAGGCCCAGCGCCACGCAGTTCTTTTCCCACACGCGGTGGCGCTGGTTGGGCGTGAAGCGCAGCGGCCGCGGTTCGGTGAGCGCGCGCCCGGTGAGGTTGCGTTCCAGTACCGCGCGGGCGCCATCCTGGTCCATGTAGCGGCTGGAATACACGATGCCGTTCCCCACCCGGTGCTGCAGCGGAATGCGCCACATCCAGCCGGCCTGATCGGCGCGCGAACGGGTGTAGGTCACCGGCGGGCCCACCGATTCGGTCTGCACCGCCAACGCGCTGTCGGCGAACAACCAGCGCGACCAATCGTCGCTGCCCACGCCCAGCGTCTTGCCGATCAGCAGGCCCGCAAAGCCGGTGCAATCCAGGAACAGGTCGCCTTCCAGCCGCGTGCCGTCCTGCAGGGTCAGTGCGGCAAGAAAGCCGCTTTGCGCATCGGTCTCCACCTGGCCGATGCGGCCTTCGACGCGGGAGACGCCGAAGCCTTCGCTGAAGCGGCGTAAGAAGCGCGCGTACAGCCCGGCGTCCAGGTGGTAGGCGTAATTCATGCCGCCATTGGGCAGATGCGCGAAGCGGCCTTCCTGCGCCGCACGCAGTTCCAGGCAGTAGTCGCCGAAGTCGCGCGCCACCCCGCGCTGGCGCCCCTTCAACCAGAAATGCTGGAACCCGGCGCTCCAGTGGTCGGTCCCGGCATGCCCGAAGGAATGGATGTAATGCTGGTCCACATCGCGCCAGTGTTCGAAGGCGATGCCGAGCTTGATGGTGGCCTGGGTGGCGGCCATGAAGGCGGCTTCGTCGATTTCCAGCAAGCGGTGGAAGGTGACCAGGCTGGGGATGGTGGCTTCGCCCACCCCCACCGTGCCGATCTCGTCGGACTCCACCAGGGTGATCTGCAGGTGCCGGCCCAGCAGTTTCGACAGCGCTGCAGCCGCCATCCAGCCGGCCGTGCCGCCACCGGCGATGACGACGCGGCGTACCGGGCGCTGCTGCGGGTCCGAAGGCGTGGTGTCGGGCATGGTCAAATCCTCAGCGATTCAAGCGTTGCAGCAGCCGCGCACGCAGGCTGCGCGCGCTGGACTCGTCCATCGGCGCCAGCACACCGCGCGCGGCATCGGGCAGATGCGCGGCGGTGCTGTCGTCGGGCTCGAAGACATAGTGACGGAACACTTCCTGCCAGGTGGCGCGTTGTTCGGCCGGCAGGTCGCGAATGGTCAGCAGCGCCAGCATCAGCGCGTTCATCGGCGAATCCATATAGGCCGGGCCCTGCCGCCACCAGAAATTGACCAAGACGTTGAAGCTCTCCAGTGCCTCGACGTGATGCCACCACATGCTGGGAATGAACAGCGCATCGCCCGGCGCCAACTCGGCGACCAGGGCGTGGTCCAGCGCCTGCGCATAGCGTGGAAAACGCTGCAGGTCCGGTGCGGCGATGTCCACCAGGCTGACCGGCTGCCCGGCCGGGGTGAGATCCAGCGGACCGATGTAGAGATTGGCCAGCTGATCGGGCGGGAACAGGGTAAAACGGCGTCGCCCGGCGACCACGCAGGCCAGGTTGTCGGGCAGGTCCTGATGGGCGGCGATGCGAGTGCGGTTGCCGATCCAGATGCTGGCCAGCGGCTCGCCCTGCGGCAGCGCGATCGGGTTATGCGCACGCAACCCGGGCAGGTAGGTGTCCAGCGTGGTGGAGCCGACATAGATCGCCGGTGGCTGGGAGGTGTGCAGGTCGCGCAGCAAGGTGTCCAGCACCACGCCCAACGGCACGCGTTCGGGGCGGAAGTTGAAGCCGCTCATGTCCGCGTTGTAGAAAAAGCGCCCACCGATCTCCGGTGGTCCAACCTGCGCCACCACCGCTTCGCCGCGGTCGAAGCCACGCAGGTAGGCGGCAGCGGCCTGCGCAGAACTGGCACCGGCGCGGGCCAGCGGCCAGTCGCGCACCAGCCCCCGCAGCACCAGCGGCGTGGTGGAGCGAAGGATGGCCGGGTCCAGCTGTTGCGGGTCCAGGCCGTGACGCTCTTGGATGGCGCGTGGCTCAGCCGGCATGACGGCGGTTCATGCGTTCGAGCAGATGGCGCAATTGCGCAATCGAGGCCACCGCCATGTACAGCGGTTCCAGATCGCCATGCCGGTGCAGTTCGAGCAGCGCCGCGTCGTCGAGTGCGCGCAGGCGTTCTTCGTGCACGACATAGAGCCCGGCCAGGCGGCATTCCAGGCCGTTGTTCAAGGTGGCTTCGAACACGAATGGTTCGAGCAGGTCGTAACGCAGCGCACGTTCGACGAATGCCGTGCTGGCCACCAGGCCATCGTGCAGCGTGCGCAGCACCTGGCTGATGTGGTCGAGAAATTCGGTGGTGCCGCCGTGTTCGCGAAACAGCAACTGGCCCTCGGTGGTGCTGACGCGTGGGCTGTCCAGGTCCACATGCACCATCGGCCCATCGGGCTGTTCGCCGATCAGGAACGGTTGGCGCTGGATCGCCAGCGGGATATAGGGCGCATCCCAACGCGCCCCATCCAGGAACAGGTTTTCGCCCAGGCGTAATCCCAGCAATGCCAGCGGCTGGAAACTGCGCTCGCCGCTGCGATGGAACACGATGGGGTATTGCGCCTGCAACTGGCGGAACTCCTGCGGAAAAGTCGCAGCCGACATCACGTCATCGCCATAGGCGGCGCCGTGCGCGGTGATCACGCGCAGATCGCGGTGATCGAGATTGTTCAACAACACAGCATTGGTCATGGGGGATAGGCACGGCACGCGGGGGCGCGTGGCCCATGCTTCAACGAATCGCCACTGCACGGCAAGCCCCGGATGCGTTCACGTCCTTGGGCGGGTGCAACGGCCGTGTACGTTCTCCCGGCAGCCAGGCTGCCGGGAGAACGTGCGGCTTGCTGTAGCGATGCAGTCAGTCCTGCATCGCTACAGCGGTATCACCAGAACTTGTAGCGCAGACCCAGCATGTAGCGCGGGCCGGTCTGGGTGGCATAGATGATCTCGTTCTTCTGCCGGCCATGCTGGCGCTGTATTTCGTTGGTGAGGTTGATCGCTTCCAGGCTCAGCGACAGGTTGTCGGTCCACTTGTAGCCGATGTTCAGATCCAGCTGGCCATAGGCTTCGGTATAGACCGGGTTGGGCAGGCCGCTACCGTCGAAGCGCGCAGCCAGGAACTCGTCGCGCCAGTTGTAGGCCGCACGGACCTGCCATTGTCCCTTGTCGTAGAAGCCGACCAGATTGGCCGAATCGCTCAAGCCTTCCAGCGCGAACTGCTCGCCGATCACATAGTTGTTGTAGGTCAGCCCGGAGTCGACCTTGGTGTAGTTGGCCGACACGCCGAAGCCGCTCTGGCCGAACATGTGCTGCACGTTGAATTCCCAACCGTCCAGCGAGGCCGACCGCTGGTTGGCCGGCGCGGTGATGGAGAAGTTGGCGACCGGGTCGCCCGGCTGCCCGCTGATCGTACCAGTGGCATTGCCATTGGTGTCGTCGGTTCCGCGGACCACGCCCGGCTGGCCGGCGAAGTTGCGGAAGATGTAGTTGCGGATGCAGGTCAGGTCGGCGGTGGCGCAGCCATTGGCCAGCGCCTGGTTCCAGTAGGCGCCGCCCACCGGCGTGTGCAGGCCGAGCGAGGTGTCGTTGCGGGTGGTGACGCCGACGTAGTTGTCGATGTTCTTGCGGAAGAACCCCACCGAGGCGTAGCTCGCCTCGCCGTAATACCACTCCAGCGACAGGTCGATGTTGTGCGACAGCAATGGCTTGAGGCCGGGATTGCCTTCCTGGCCGGAGCCGCCTTCGATGCGGCCGATCTGGTTGAGCGTCTGCCCGCCCTGGATGTCGCCCCAGCCGGGCCGGCCGATGGTTTCGCCGTAGCTGCCGCGCAGCACCAGGTCCTCGCGCAGCTTGAAGCTCAGGTCCAGGCTGGGCAGCCAGTATTCGTACTTGCCGCTGCCACCGGAGAACGCCGAGTCGGCCAGCCGGATCGGCAGCTCGTTGTTGGCAACCCAGTCGATGCCCACGGCCACCGGCACCAGCGCCTGTGCCTGGACCTTGGTTTCTTCGTAACGCACGCCGGCGGCCAGGCTGATCGGCACGCGCAGATCGTCCCAGCTATTGCCCCACTGCAGGTAGGCGTTCTTGGATTTTTCGGTCACGCGGCGGTCGGTGGTGAACACCGGCGAGATGCGGTACAGCGACTCATCGCCAGCGGCTTGCGCAGCGGCCTGGCGCACGCGCTCGAAGTCGAACAGGAACAGCTGGTTGAACTGCGCCGGATTGCCGCTGCCGTCGATCGCATCGAAGTACTGCGCGAACGAGCTGGGAATCCACAGGTCGTCCGCATAATCGGCCGCGGTGCCGTTGCCGCCCCAGGTGTCGCGCTGCACGTTGGAAAACGCCGAGCGGTTCTTGACCTCGGTGCTGCCGATGCCGAACTTCAACTGCGAATAGTTTTCGAAGGTGAAGTCGCCGTTGACCTGCGCCTGATCGATTTCCGACTTCATGTAGCTATTGCGAAACGCCGAGCCGGTGACCAGCGTGCGCGACGGGTCCAGGCCATTCAGCCCGAAGCCCAGCTGCTGCTGCAACACCGGGAAATCCTTGCTGAAATTCACCACCGAGGTGCCGCGGTAGAAGCCGGATACGCCCAGCGAGTTGCTCGACCCGTACGGGCTGTCCGCGCCGGCTTCGGCGGTGGAGCGGTGGATGTCGAAGTTGAGCTTGAACTGATCGTTCACCGCCCAATCCACATTGAAACCCAGCGACTTGTTCTGGTTGCGCGTGGCCGCCTGGGAGCCGGCGGTAGCCAGATCGCTGGTGGGCGGATTGACGATTTCCGAATAGGTAATCGGACCTGCGACCGGTCCCTTGGTCCAGGCGCTGGCGGACGGGCCGTAGTTGAACCACACCGACATCTCGTTGCGTTGCTGCTGGATCTTGTTTTCCGAGTAGGTGTAATCCAGCGTGGTGGTGATGTTGTCCAGCGGCTTGTACTGCAGGGTCAACTGGCCGTTGGTGCGCTGGCGTTCGACGCCGACCACGCGGTAGTTGAGGTTCTGCGGCACCGAATAGATATCGTTCGGACCGGGGCGGTTGACGATGTTTTCCGAACCCGGTGCGCCCGGCTGCGGAATGGTGCCGTAGGCGGTGGAATCGCCACGGAATGCGCGCCAGCCATTGGGGACGCCGACCTGGCTGTAGCCGAAGTCGCGTTCCTGGTAGCTGCCGCTCAGCGACACGCCGAAGCGTCCGTCGGCCGAGGTGTTGCTGAAGATGCCGGAGATTTCCGGCGTCAGCGAATCGCCCTGCAGGCGGCCGGGCAGGTTCTCGTTGGACGCGTCGTGCACACCCTTGAGGCCCACATTGGCATGCATGCCGGGGTTATCCAGCGGCCGGGCGGTCTTGATGTTGATGGTCGCGCCGATCCCGCCGGTGGGCGTGCTGGCACGGCTGGTCTTGAACACCTCGATGCCGGAGATCGATTCGGACGCCAGGTTGGCGAAGTCGAATGCACGCGAGTTGGAGGCGTTGGATTCTTCGATGCTGGCGCCCGGCATCTGCCGTCCGTTCAACAGCACCAGGTTGAAGTCCGGGCCGACGCCACGCACGGTGACGCGCGAGCCTTCGCCCAGCGAACGGTCGATCGACACACCGCTGATGCGCTGCAACGATTCGGCCAGATTGGTATCGGGGAACTTGCCGATGTCTTCGGCCACGATGCCGTCGACAATGCCTTGCGCGTCGCGTTTGACGTTCATCGACGAGGTAAGGCTGCCGCGAATGCCGCTGACCTGGACGGTATCGAGGGTGGCGGGGTCGGCCTGACTGGAACCCGGGACAGTGGATGCCGATTGCGGCGCCGGCGCGGTCTGCGCGGCCAGCGGAGTCGACAAGGCGAACAGCAGGGCAGACGTCAAGCGCCGCGTGCGCGGCAGGGTGCGAGTCTCTCTCACGGTCGTTGCTTCCCCAAACAGAAGATAAGGCCGGCCCCAGGCGGGGCAGGCAAAGGTCGATGAAACAATCCAGCATTTGTTAGTGCGGCCTTAACAAAGTCAATTTGCACTGCAGCATCGGCCGCGACCCTATCGCGCGTCACACATCGTTCCACCGAGCGAGGCGTGTCATGCATCCGTGTGCAAACGCTTGGCCTTACCATCGAGCTTCGATGGCAACGTCTCTCGAGATGCGATGGCACCGACGTAGCGGACGCAAGCCTTGAATGCGCAACCGGCAAGCGGATTCGTCAGGCGCCACGGCGCTTCCGGTCCGACGCCTGCATGCTAGGCATGCCGCCGTGCGTCATGTCTGCCGCAACGACCCCACCTTATGACTGGAGCGCACGATGATCGATCTGTACTACTGGCCCACGCCCAACGGGCACAAAATCACGCTGTTTCTGGAAGAGGCCGGGCTGCAGTACACCCTCAAGCCGGTCAACATCGGCAAGGGCGAACAATTCGAACCGGCATTCCTGCAGATTTCGCCCAACAACAAGATGCCGGCCATCGTCGACCATGCACCGGCCGATGGCGGCGGTGCGCAGAGCGTGTTCGAGTCCGGCGCGATCCTGCTGTATCTGGCCGAGAAGACCGGCCGCTTCCTGCCGCGCGATGCCCGCGGCCGGATCGCTGCACTGGAGTGGCTGTTCTGGCAGATGGGCGGGCTGGGCCCGATGAGCGGTCAGATGGGTCACTTCAACGTCTATGCACCGGAAAAGATTGCGTACGCGATCGAGCGCTACAACGCCGAGGTGCGTCGCCTGCATGGCGTGCTCGACAAGCGCCTGGCCGACCACGCCTTCCTGGCCGGCGACGACTACGGCATTGCCGACATGGCCAGCTATCCGTGGATCGAAGTCTATGGCGACCTCAAACCCGACTACGCCGCCTTCCCCCATCTGAAGCGCTGGCACGACGCCATCGCCGCGCGCCCGGCGACCCAGCGCGCCTACGCGCTCAAGGAGCAGGTCAATCCCAATGCGGGCCAGCCGCTCAGCGATGAAGAGCGCAAGCACCTGTTCGGCAAGCGTTGAAGCAACGTCGTAGCAGCGGTTGCGTAACAGGACACGCGCATCAAACGCGCGCGACACATCAACGGGGCCGCACGAGCCCCTCTCCCCCGGGAGAGGGGTGAGGGTACGGCATCGCCGGAGACTGACAGCGCCCCCCAAGTGCGCTCCCCCGCCATGCGTAGCGACGTGTCAGTCCCCACCGCCCACAGACATCTCGCGATGCGTGCGCATCCCGGGCACCATCAATCCCAACGCGCGCACGCCTGAGCGGCCAACGCCAGGATCGCCGCGCTTCTCAAATCCCTAGTGCCCCCGCATCCTGTGCGCAGCCGTCAGACAGGATCATCGATGCGCGCCCTGCTGGTCACCCTTGCCCTCATGCTCAGCACCATTCCCATGGCCCACGCCGAAAAACTCACCCTGGAGGCCATCACCGGCCCGTTGCCGCTTTCCGGTCCCACGTTGATGAAGCCCAGGGTGGCGCCGGATGGCTCGCGCGTGACCTTCCTGCGCGGCAAGGACAGCGATCGCAACCAGCTGGATCTGTGGGAATACGACATCGCCAGCGGCCAGACGCGCCTGCTGGTCGATTCCAAGGTCGTGCTGCCCGGCACCGAGGTCCTGAGCGATGTCGAAAAAGCCCGCCGTGAACGTCAGCGCATCGCCGCGTTCACCGGCATCGTCGATTACCAATGGGCGCCGGATGCGCATGCGCTGCTGTTCCCGCTCGGTGGCGAGTTGTATCTGTACGACCTGCGCAAGACCGGCGCGGCCGCGGTACGCAAACTCACCCACGGCGAAAACTTCGCCACCGACGCCAAGCTCTCGCCCAAGGGCGGCTTCGTCAGCTTCGTGCGTGAGCGCAATCTGTGGGTGATCGAGTTGGCCAGTGGCAACGCGCTGCAGCTTACCCAGGATGGTAGCGAGACCATCGGCAATGGCGTGGCCGAATTCGTCGCCGACGAAGAAATGGAGCGTCACACCGGCTATTGGTGGGCGCCGGACGATTCGGCGATCGCCTTCGCGCGCATCGACGAAGCGCAGGTGCCAGTGCAAAAGCGCCCGGAAGTGTATGCCGACCATACCGAGGTGATCAGCCAGCGCTATCCGCAGGCCGGCCAGCCGAATGTAGCGGTGCAGCTAGGTGTGATCGCACCGCGCGCCAAGGCCACCCCGCGCTGGATCGACCTGGGCAAGAACCCGGACATCTATCTGGCGCGCGTGGATTGGCGCGATGCACAGCGCCTGACCTTCCAGCGCCAGTCGCGAGACCAGAAAACCCTCGAGCTGATCGAAACCACGCTGGCCAGCGGTGCGCAGCGCACGCTCATCACCGAAACCTCGCCCACCTGGGTGCCGCTCAGCAACGACCTGCGGTTTCTCAAGGATGGCCGCTTTCTCTGGAACTCCGAACGCAGCGGCTACGCGCATTTGTATCTTGCATCCGACGACGGCCGCACGCTGACGCCGCTGACCTCGGGCAACTGGGTGGTCGATGCCCTGCTCGCCGTCGACGAGCAGGCCGGCACGGTGTATTTCGCCGCAAGCAAGGACGGGCCTACGCAAACGCATCTTTACGCCGTGCCCCTGGCCGGCGGCGCGATCGAAAAGCGTTCGGCCACCAACGGCACGCACGCGGCCAGTTTTGCCAACAACGCCAGCGTGTACGTCGATACCTGGTCCAACAGCACCACGCCTCCGCAGATCGAGTTGTTCCGCGCCAGTGGCGAAAAGATCGCCACACTGCTGAACAACGACCTGACCGACTCGCAGCATCCGTACGCCAGATACCGCGATGCGCAGCGCCCGATCGCATTCGGCACGCTCACCGCCGCCGACGGCAAGACACCGCTGCACTACCGGCTGACCAAGCCGGAGCACTTCGATCCGGCCAAGCGCTACCCGGTGATCGTTTACGTGTACGGTGGCCCGGCAGCGCAGACCGTGCTCGATGCCTGGCCCAGCCGCGGCGATGCCTTGTTCGACCAGTACCTGGCCCAGCGCGGGTACGTGGTGTTTTCGCTGGACAACCGCGGCACTCCGCGGCGCGGGCGCGAGTTCGGTGGCGCGCTGTACGGCAGGCAGGGCACGGTGGAAGTGGACGACCAGCTGCAAGGCGTGGCCTGGCTCAGGCAACAGTCCTGGGTGGATGCCAAGCGCATCGGCGTGCAGGGCTGGTCCAATGGCGGCTACATGACCCTGATGCTGCTGGCCAAGCGCAGCGATGCCTATGCCTGCGGCGTGGCCGGCGCGCCGGTCACCGATTGGGGCCTGTACGACACGCATTACACCGAGCGCTATATGGATCTGCCGGCTCGCAACGCTGCAGGCTACCGCGACGCACGCATCGCCACGCATCTGGATGGCCTGCGCGCCAAGCTCCTGCTAATCCACGGCATGGCCGACGACAATGTGCTGTTCACCAATTCCACCGCGCTGATGAGCGCGCTGCAGCAACGCGGCACCCCATTCGAATTGATGACGTATCCCGGTGCGAAGCATGGGTTGTCGGGCGCCACGGCGCTGCATCGTTACAAGACTGCCGAAGCGTTTATTGAACGCTGCTTGGGATCATCTTGGGGCCCCGACGTCTGATTGAATACGTCTGTTCGAGACTGACGAAAGCTGCGGAAAACAGGGAGTGACCACTACTCCTTGGTCAGAGATTCCAACTTTCTACTCAATAAAAAAATAGATGGCTTCATGCATAGTGTTGAAGCAGGGTGACCGTTGTAGAAAGCAGGGCTCTCGTCTGGATGCAGGCTTGAGCGTGGAGAGAGTGCAGTGCTCGCAAGACACTCCGTGCTTACTGCACTTCAAACCAAGCGTTATCCGGAAGGCGCCGTTTAATGGTCGAACGGAACTTTTTCAGGCCGTTGCTTTCCTTTCCACTGGCCCTGCTTCTTCGCCTGGGGACAAATACTCATGTACTGGCCCACTGCGGTGACGGCGGTCTGTGTCCAGACGTTGAAGCAAACATTGCCAACACAACATGGTCCGGTACTCGTTGGCCATGGACAATAGCCTGGAACAGCGACCCAGGTTCCGGAGATCGGATCAATCGGCGTCCAGTTTTTGTCCTCGTCTTTGCACCCCTGGGTACAAAAAACAAAGGGATCATTGCTGCGGCATGCCAGCTCTTGATAAACACTTTGTCCCGCTGCGCTAGCCGCCTGAGTGAACAGAAGAACTGCAAACATCCCTATCCAGCGTTTCATGACAATTCCTTGAGTGCTGATTCTTGAAGTGTACGTTCTACCTATGGTAAGTCAAAGTCGGTATGCGTGCAGCTGGCCTCTGTAGTAAGCGTGTGAAAGCAGGTGCGCAGTGCCAAATCCATGAGGGGGCCAGTCTTTCTGTTTTTCCCGCTTAATGCATGAATCGCTTCGCCTGTCTCCTTGCATCGATTCTTTGTGTGCGGCGAGGAAGTGGACTGTGGCAGCAGGCACGATGACCTTCGGCAGGTTGTCGGCGCCGCGTGCTCCGCGTACGGTCGCGCATCGCCCTGTTGGAATCTTCTCGATGAAGCCTCTTGTGATTACCGTCGCTCTGGCGCTAGGCACCTGTTTGCCGCTCCAGGCGCAGACCAGCCAAAGCATTGCCAAGGTACCCGCCAGCCCGGCCTGGGTGCAGACCAGCAACGGCTATGCGCAGATCCTGCTCAATGCGCAGGCGCCGTTCCAACCCGAATACGCCAGCTTCTTCGGCGTGCCCGGCTACGACGATCAGGTCGTCGACCTCGGTCCGGACAACGCCGCGCGCTATCGCGATGCCATGCGCAAGGCGCGCGCCACGCTGCAAACGAAGTTGACCACCGAGCGCGATGCCAACGTGCGCCAGGACCTGCAGATCATGATCGGCGCGGCCGAGCAGAACATCGAAGGCAGCGAGCTCAACGAGCGGTATCTGTTGCCCTGGAGCGATGCTCCCGAGGCGGTCTTCAGTGGCCTCAACGGTCTGCTCTCCGACCAAACCGTGCCCGAGCGCCGCGCCAAGGCGCTGGATCGCCTCAAGCGTTACGTCGGCCTGGTACCGGGAAGCACGCCCACCACCACGCTGGCGCGCCAGCGCTACGAGGAGAAGCTGAGCAACAAGGCGTTGCTGCAGCCCACCCAGCGCGAAGTCGAGCAGGCACTGGCCAATGTGGACACGTATGTGGCCGGTATTGGCGAGCTGTTCGCCAAGTACAAGATCGCCGGCGCCGACGAGGCGCTCAAGGCGATGTCCATGCAACTCAAGGACTACGCCGCCTGGACCCGCAGCACCGTGCTGCCCAAGGCGCGCAAGGACACCCGCCTGCCCGAGCCGCTGTATGCCTTTCAGCTCAAGCAGGTCGGGATCGATATCGCCCCGCAGCAGTTGATCCAGCGCGCGCAACTGGAGTTCATGGAGACGCGCTCGGCCATGCGCCAACTGGCGCCGCTGGTGGCCAAGGCCAAGGGCGTGCAGGGCGGCGATTATGTGCAGGTGATCCGCGCCCTCAAGGGCAACAAGATCGCCGACGACCAGTTGGAAACCCACTACCGCGGCGTGATCGATCAGATCGACCCGATCATCCGCCAGCAGCGCATCGTCGATGTGCCCAACCGCCCGATGCAGATGCGCCTGGGCAGCGCCGCAGAAAGCGCGGCCCAACCGGCCCCGCACTTCCTGCCGGCCCCATTGATCGGCAATACCGGCCAGCAGGGCCAGTTCGTGTTGCCGCTGGGCAACCCGACCGCCGATGGCGCCAAGAAGGAGCAGTACGACGACTTCAACTTCGGCTCGGCCGCCTGGACGCTTAGCGCCCACGAAGGCCGCCCTGGCCACGAACTGCAGTTCACCGCCATGGTCGAACGCGGCGTCTCGCTGGCGCGCAGCATGTTCGCCTTCAACTCGGTCAACGTCGAGGGTTGGGCGCTGTATGCCGAAGCGGAAATGGTGCCGTACGAACCGCTCGACGGCCAGCTCATCGCCCTGCAGTTCCGCCTGTTGCGCGCCGCCCGCGCCATGCTCGACCCGATGCTCAACCTGGGCCTGATCGACCGCGAACGCGCGCGCCAGGTACTGGAAGACGACGTCGGCCTGTCGCCGGCCATGACCCGCCAGGAACTGGACCGCTACACCGTCCGCGCGCCCGGCCAGGCCGGCAGCTACTTCTACGGCTACACCCGCATCCTCGAACTGCGCATGCGCACCGAACTGGCCCTGGGCAAGAAGTTCGACCGCCTGGCCTTCAACAACTTCCTGCTCGACCAGGGACTGCTGCCACCGGACCAGCTGGCCAAGGCGGTGGAGACGCAGTTCATTCCCGCGCAACAAGCCAAGCGCTAACCAGCTCCGGCGGATGCAAAACCACAGGGCGCAATGGAAGGCTGCAAACAGTCATCCATCGCGCCCTGGTGCATTGATGCAGGTGAATCTTGCGGGCTTTACCGCGTCGCCGGCGGAACATCCGGTGCCGGGCGCTGCTCCGCCCCTGCCGGCACCCAGATCGCCACACCCGCCGCGCGCTTCTGGGTGGTGGGGATGCCGATCCCCAAGCCGCCGCCGACGTGGCCGCCATAGCTGCCACCGCCGACCGACAGGCCGCCGCCGGAGCGTTCGGAGCCCACGCCGACGATGACCACGCCGTTGGCGCCGAGCTTGGCGGCTTCGCGCTTGAGGCGTTGGACGGCGGCGTCGGTCTGGCCCTGGGTGCCGAAGCCGGCGGCGCTGGTCGATTCGAGCTGGGCGATTTCCACCGAGCCGACCGGTGCGTTGGAATACACCTGCACCTGTGCCGGGTCGATCGGCGCGCGCGCCTGGCCCAGCATCACCTTGGAGCTGCTGGCGCAGCTGGCCAGCAAGGCGGCGGTGGCCGCCGCGATGGCCACGTTCCTGATCAGCGATTGCTTGTGCATGGTGGACCCCCCCTTGGGTAATGAAAGCTGGGTAATGAAAGCCGGGTAGCGGCCGGCGATGATCCGGCGCCTGGACTGAATCGCGCCGCACTTTGGCGCACCCTAGCCATGCCGGTGTGAGGCTGCCGCCAAACCGCCATTGGTCATGATGACCACTCGCCCACGGTGTGGGGACGGCCGTGCCGGTAAGCTCGTGCTTTCTTCAAGACGAGGTGGCACGTGGGATTGATCAGCCTGTTGTGGGGCATCGTGGCGCTGCTCTGGATGGTGTTGGCCTTCATCCCGCTGCTGGGGTGGGGCAACTGGTTCCTGATTCCGTTCGCGGCGGTGGGCGCGCTGATCGCCGCCGTCGCGCTGTTGTTCACCTCGGCAGGCAACCGCGGCCGTGCCAAGACCGGCCTGGTGCTCAATGGCCTGGTGATCGTGGTCGGGGTGATCCGCTTGAGCCTGGGTGGCGGGATTATCTAAGAGGATCTCGACGAGGCAGCGATGCACGTGCGCGCCGGCGCGTGTCGCGTGCGCGAGGCGAGTGGGGCCTGTGTAGACAGCGTGCGATGCGCTGCCGATGTGCCGTCAGGCGCACGCATCCAGCACGGTTGCCGTTGCAGCGCTGCGACACTGCGTCGCAGCGCGTCCTGCGCGTGATGGCGGGCGTAAACTGATGCGCTGTCTACAGGAGCCTTGTCATGGCCCACCCGCACTACCGCCCCCGCCGCATGCGCCACGATGCGTTTTCGCGTCGGTTGATGCGCGAAAACACGCTGACCACCGATGACCTGATCTGGCCGGTGTTCGTGCACGAATTGTCTGGCCGCGCGCCGATTGCGTCGATGCCGGGCGTGGAACGCCTGTCGCTGGACGAGTTGCTGCGCGAAGCGGAAAACGCGCTGGAATTGGGCATCCCGGTGATCGACCTGTTCCCGGTGATCGACCCGGCCGGCAAGAGCCTGGATGCGGCCGAGGCCTGGAACCCGGACGGCCTGGCGCAGCGCGCGGTGCGTGCCTTGAAGTCGCGCTTTCCGGAGCTGGGCGTCATGACCGACGTGGCGCTGGACCCGTACACCACCCACGGCCAGGACGGCATCATCGACGCCAAGGGTTATGTGCTCAACGAGATCACGGTCGAGGCACTGGTCAAGCAATCGTTGTCGCATGCGCAGGCGGGCGTGGACATCATTTCGCCTTCGGACATGATGGATGGCCGCATCGGTGCGATCCGCCGCGCGCTCGATGCCGACGATCATCTCAACGTGCGCATCATGGCGTATTCGGCCAAGTACGCCTCGGCGTTCTACGGCCCGTTCCGCGATGCGGTGGGCAGCGCCGGCAATCTGGGCAAGGCCGACAAGACCACCTACCAGATGGACCCGGCCAACGGCGACGAAGCCTTGCGCGAGATCGCCCTGGATCTGGAAGAAGGCGCGGACATGGTGATGGTCAAGCCAGGCATGCCGTATCTGGATGTGGTGCGCCGGGTGAAGGAGGAATTCCGGGTGCCGACCTTTGCGTACCAGGTCAGCGGCGAGTACGCGATGCTCAAGGCGGCAGCGGCCAATGGCTGGCTGGACGAGCGCAAGTGCGTGCTCGAGGCGTTGATGGCCTTCAAGCGTGCCGGTGCCGATGGCGTGCTGACCTATTTCGCCCCGCAAGTGGCGCGTTGGTTGCGCGAAACACGCTGAGCGCGAGCGCCTGCGGCCACGTCGCCGCAGGCGCATCTTAGAGCGGCCAACAAAACGTAGCGAGCAGCCGTCAGGTGGGTGCGGACGGCGCGCTCAGAACCGCAGTGTGTGGGTGGTACATGCCGATTCCGAGCACCGGCCGCGCCCGCCTGGCGGCTGCGCAGTCGTTTGTTAGCTGCTCCTGGTCAGTGCGCTGGTGCCAGCAACGGTGTCGGCAGGCAGCCTAATCCGGCGAGCGTCGCCTCGACGGCGTCGTCCAGGGGTGTGTGCGGTTCCTCGCCCAGTACCTCGCGCAGGCGCGTATTGCGCAGGCGCAGCGGGTTGCGCCACAGCGGGCGGATCTCGCGCAGTTCGCGTGCCAGCGGCACGAACGGGCTGGCCAGCGGCAGTGCCCACCACGGAAAGCGGCGCAGTGCTGGTTGCGCGCCGCCGTGGCGCACGACCACCCGGCCGATCGCCGCGGCCATCTGCGTACCGTCTGCATCCCAGTGCCCGGCCATGTGCAGGCGGCAGAACGCTGGCAGCGTGTCGCGGCGCTGCAGCAGCCGCAGCATGCATTGCGCAACGTCGGGCAGGTAGGCCCATTGATGGCCAACGCCCGGCGCGCCGGGCAGGGTCACCGTGGCGACCGGGCGCCCTGCGGTGACCAGCCCCTGCGCGAACCAGCTGTTGCGCGCGCGCGGGCCGAAGTAGTCGCCGGCGCGCACGATCAACGCCCGCGCGCCGTGCGCGGTGGCGGCCTGCAGGCGGCGCTCCATCTCGACCCGGATCGCGCCTTTGCGGCTGGTCGGCGTCTGCGGCGCCTCCTCGTCCGGCGATGGATAGGCGCTGGGGCCGTAGTTGTAGACGGTGCCAGGCAGCACGAGGGTGGCGCCTTCGGCGCGAGCCGCGGCGATACTGTTGTCGAGCATCGGCAGCACCAGCTCTGACCAGCGCCGGTAGCCGGGCGGATTGACCGCATGCACGATCACCGCACAACCGTGCGCTGCCTGCAGGACATCGTGCCGTTGCATGGCGTCGCCGCGGCGCCAGTCGATGCCATCGCGCTGCTCGGCGGTGGCCGCCAACCCGCGTTGCAACGCACGCACCTGCCATCCTGCATCGCGCAGTTGCCGCGCCAGTTCGCCCCCGATGCCGCCACTGGCGCCCAGTACCAGGGCGGTTGCTGTCTGTGTCATGGGTCTGCTCCGCTGTCGAGATGCGGCCAGTGTGGATAAGCCGTGGCTACGAATAAATTGCCGAAGCTGCGCGTGCAGCTATACATTTATGTATGGCCGACACGATCAGCTGGGAGCTTTACCGGTCCTTCCTTGCGGTGCTGGAGGAGGGCTCGTTGTCGGCAGCGGCACGCGCGCTGGGTCTGACCCAGCCCACCATCGGGCGGCATGTCGCAGCGTTGGAGGACCTGCTGGCGGTGCCGCTGTTCGTCCGTTCGCAAACCGGGCTACTGCCGACCGACGCCGCACAGGCGTTGCGCAGCCATGCACGGGCGATGGCCGACATTGCCGCGGCGTTGCAGCGCGCAGCCAGCCGTCATGGTGAGGCGGTGCAGGGCACGGTCAGGATCTCGGCCAGCGAGGTGGTCGGTGCGGAAATCCTGCCGCCGATCCTGGCTGCGTTGCGTGCTGCGCATCCGCAGCTGCGCATGGAACTGGTGTTGAGCAATCGGGTGCAGGATCTGCTGCACCGCCAAGCCGATGTGGCGGTGCGCATGATCCGGCCGCAGCAGGACCTGCTGGTGGCGCGTCGCGTCGGCAAGGTCGCGATCGGGCTCCACGCTCATCCGGACTATGTGGACCGGCATGGCCTGCCGCAGCGCCCGGAGGATCTGGCCCAGCATGCGCTGGTAGGTTTCGACACGGACACCCCGTTTCTGCGCGGCGCGCGCAAGGGCTTCCCGTTTTGGGAACCTGCGGCCTTCGCGCTACGGGCCGACAGCGATCTGGCACAGCTGGCGCTGATCCGCGCCGGGTGCGGCATTGGCTTCTGCCAGGCGATGTTGGCACGGCGAACGCCGGGCCTGCTGCCGGTGTTGCCGCAGCAGGTCGGCGTTGCCCTGGACGTCTGGGTCACGATGCATCAAGACCTGCGCGCCAGCGCTGCCTGCAGTGCGGTGTTCGCGGCCCTGGCAGATGGATTGGCCGCGCACTGCGCCGCGCCGGACGCTGGCCTCGGCAGCAACTGACAGCGGCTGGGTGACTGCGCCCTGCGTGGCATCCAGCCGCTGCGATCAACGAGTCCGTTTGCCGTTTGCGTGCGATGTCCGCCTGCGCGACGCGATGCAGCCGACCGCCGCACGCACAGGTGGCCATCCTTACGGCAGCACCAGCGCGATCGCGTGCGACTTCACGCTGGCGCTGAGCGAGGGGAACGGGTCGACGTTGGTCATCACGACGAGGTCGTCGATCGACACCACGTCGCAATTGATGCTGCTGTCGTTGACGCACAGATACGCGCCGGCGCCCACGCCCGGTTCATAGATCGCCTTCCACACATATGCCGGGACGACGACCTTGTCGGTGCCGATGGTCGGTGCAGTGCCGCTGTCGAACGCCGGGCCGGTCACCACGTACAACTCGCCGTGTTGCTTGGCCAGCTGACGCACCTGCTCTTCGATGTGCGCCCACTCTCCGGTGTTGAGCTTGTGGTCCTGCGGGACGACGTTGGCCATGGAAAAGGTTTCTTTTTCCGAGCTTTCGGTCGATGCATCGCCGGCCGGCGTCATGTGCCCGCGGTCGTAGCCGGTGTTGGTGTAGTCGGAGCTTTTGGAGCGGTCGGCGGCCGGAATGCCGGTTTCATCGTGAAACGAGCCGACCCGGCCGATCGCCTCGGCACCGGCGACCTGCTGGTCGGTGAGATGCTCGGCCGAATATGCCGGGTCCTTGGTCACGCCCGAGGCCAGGAGCACGTATTCGGTGTGGCAGATCTCGGTGGTGCGGGTCGTGCTGCTCACGCTAGGCGGGGTGCCGTTCGCGTAAAGAGTGGGACAACGGGTCGTGGCGGCCGCCACGGAGGTCGTGCACAACACTGCCAGGGCCACACAACCGCGCAGGAAGAAGGACATTGCAGAGCTCGCTTGCCAAGGGGAGTGAGGAAGGTGGCGATGCGCGATGTCCGAACGATGACCGCGCCATGTGCGGCAGATGACGGCGAGGCAGAACGCATCCGACAAGACGGACCGTTTCCGGTGCGTGGCGTGCAGCGGGACGCGGGCCGCCATCGGCATCGATGCAGATCGGATGCGAGACTCATTCTCATCTACAATGGCCGGCCGTCCTGTTTCGTGGCCAGGTCTTGATCAAGACGCTCCTGTTCCAGCTGCATTGGCTGCTCGGCATCACTGCCGGGCTGGTGCTGTCGGTGATGGGGTTGACCGGCGCGGCGATGTCGTTCGAAAACGAGATCGTGCGCATGGCCAATCCGGCCATTGCGCAACTGGCGCAGCGGCATGCGGCGGGCGAGCGGGCCTTGCCGGTGGATGTGCTGCTGCAACGGCTCGATCTGGCGCCAGCCGGTGCGGGGCAAAAACAGGCGGTGACGCGCCTGTTGATCGACCCCACCGGTGCGCGCCCGTCTGCCGCGCGTCTTTCCGGCAAGGGCGCGGGCCGGGTGTACTTCGACCCCTACACGGGTGAGCGGGTCGCGCCGCCGCGGCTGAGTACAGCGTTTGCCTTCATCGAAGACCTGCACCGCAACCTGACGGCCGGCAAACGCGGGCAGGCGGTCACCGGTGCGGGCGCCCTCATCTTGCTGTTCTTCTGCGCATCGGGGCTATATCTGCGCTGGCCGCGACGGTGGTGGAGCCCGCGCACCTGGTGGGTGGTGGAATGGCGACGGCAGGGGCGCAGTTTTTTGTGGAGCCTGCATGCGGTGTTCGGCACCTGGTGCTTGCTGGTGTATTTGCTGGTCGCGCTGACCGGGCTGACCTGGTCCTACCCCTGGTATCGCGATGGCATGGTGGCCTTGCTCGGCGGCCCGCCTGCGATACGTGGCGACAAAGGCGATAGCCGCCCGGCCACCGTCGATCTTGCACGCGTGCAGCGCACGCTCGATGGCATTCCCGCCACGCGCAGCGCCGCCCTGGATCTGCGCATTCCCACGCGCGCCGGGCAGCCGTTGAATGTGCGGTTCTTGCCCGACAATCCGGCTCACGATCGCGCCTACAACAGTCTTGATATCGCGCCGGACAGCGGAGCACTGCTGCAGCGCCAGGACTACGCGCTGCTGCCGCGCGGGCAGCAATTGGCGGTGAGCATGTTCCCGCTGCATTCGGGCAGTTTCTTCGGGTTGCCCGGGCGCATCGTGGTGATGCTGGCCAGCCTGGGCATGTCGGTGTTCTTCGTCACCGGCTGGATGCTATATCTGGATCGGCGCCGCAAAAAACGTGCGCTGCGCGCGGCGCGCAAGGTGTTGCAAGGCGCAGCACCGGCCTCGCAGGCGGCACCATGGTTGATTGCGTTTGCCAGCCAGAGCGGTTTTGCCGAGCGCCTGGCGTGGCAGGCCGCCGGGCATCTGCAGGCTGCCGGCTTGCCGGTGCAGGTGCGCTCGCTGGCGCAGCTGGATGCACAGGCACTGCAACGCACCGGGCATGCGTTGTTTGTGATCAGCACGTTTGGCGATGGCGAACCCCCGGATGCGGCACGCGGTTTCGAGCGTGGGCTGCTGCGGCAACGCCTGGAATTGCCGCACCTGGCCTACGCGGTGCTGGCGCTGGGAGACCGCCAATACGCGCAGTTCTGCGGGTTCTCGCGGCGTGTCGAACAGTGGCTGGATGCGCAAGGTGCACGCGCCCTGTTTCCTGCGGTGGAACTGGACAACGTCGACCCGCAGGCGCTGGCGCACTGGCATGCGCAGCTGGGCCAGATCGCCGGTGCACCCATGAACGTGGCGCCGCTGGCACGCCCCAGATTGACCGAATGGACCCTGTCCTCGCGCACGCATCTGAATCCGGGCAGCCAGGGGGCGCCGATCTGGCGTATCGATCTGCAGCCACCCGCCGATGCGCAGTGGCAGGCCGGCGACATCCTCGAAGTGCAGCCTGCGCATGCCCAGGCGCAGGTGCGCACCTGTCTGGCGGCATGGGGCCTGGCGCCGGACGCACTGGTGCATGTGGATGCGCAGCTGCTGCCATTGCAGCAGGCTGCCGCCGAGCGCGTACTGCCCGAGCCGCCCGCGATGCCGCTTGCCCATCGCCCTGATCCGCAAACCTGGCTGGACGCATGCGCCTGGCTGCCCACACGCGATTATTCGCTCGCCAGCGTACCGGCTGACGCCACTGCGATGGTGGTGGTGCGGCTGACGGCGCGTGCCGATGGCAGTCCCGGTCTGGGTTCGGGCTGGTTGATCTGCCACGCGGCGATCGGCGCGCCGGTGCGCGCACGGTTGCGCACCAATCCCGGGTTCCATCGGCTCGAAACGATGCCGATGGTCTTGATCGGTAACGGCACCGGCATTGCGGGCCTGCGCGCGCTGCTACGCGAGGCCGAGTTGGCCGGCGTGCATGGGCACTGGTTGTTGTTTGGCGAACGGCATGCGGCGCACGACCGCCTGTTCGCCGACGAGCTGCAGGTCTGGCAGGCGAGTGGGCATCTACAGCAGCTGGAATGGGTGTTTTCGCGCGATCAACCACAAAAACGCTACGTGCAGCATCACTTGCGCGACGCCGGCGACACGTTGCGACACTGGATCGACCGAGGTGCGGTGATTTACGTCTGCGGCAGTCTGGACAGCATGGCGCGCGAGGTCGATGCGGCATTGCGCGAAGTACTCGGCGACACGCGTCTGGACTCATTGACCGCGGCGGGGCGTTATCGACGCGATGTGTACTGAGCGCGGCGATGACGGCACCAGCCCCGCTTTACATCGGCTAGCAGAACCTGGCGAGTGAGCACTGTGCGGGTGCGCAGAGTGTAGAACCGCAGATCACCGTGGACGACGGATACGCGCCCACTTCGGGTGGCGAGCGTTCTACGTTTGCATGGCATTGGTGCAGCGTTGTATCGGTTTACGACCTGTTGGACGCATCAATAAATCCTCGCCGGTCGAGCGTGCGGTGTCCTCGTCGCTCGCGGGACACGCCATGAACCCATTCCTGAGGCTCAATGGCGGCATCCATGCCGCCAACGGTGCCGCAAGCGTGGGAGAGCACCACGCCAGTCAGTTCGCTGGTTGTTTATTGAAGAATGAGGACTTCGCGTCGCACGGCTTGCTAGTCACCTCATCGGAGGCGATCAGCAGCTCTGCGGCGAATGCCCAGATAACATCTTCTCGATCTGACCGATGCACCCATCCACCTCAACGGCAACTCGCATCGCCATCGGCTGCCGGTGCCTTCATCCGGTAAATGTCCAACTGCCCTGCGCGCGGCGCGCGAGCACTGCCGGTCACCAGCAATTCGCCGGGCTTGGCCGTATCCACGACCGCGCCGAAAGTGCGCTCCTGCGGCCCGTTGAACGACAGCGGCAGCGGCGAGCCCTGTACAAAATGCCCGTCCTTGCAGATGGCCAGCAGCAACTGGCTGGGGTCATCGGTCTTCCCGCGCGCCCATACCAGCGCGCGCCCGTCGCCGAGCCAGGCGGCGTCCAGCTCGTCGGCTGCGCTGTTGATGTCGACCAAGGCCACCGGCGCAGTGAACGCCTGCCCATCCCAGTGCGCGACGAATAGATCCATGCCGCCAGCACCGCCATGCCCGTCGCTGGCGAACAGCAGGCGTGTGCCGTCCAGCGACAGCGTCGGTGCGCGCTCGTTGCCGGCGCTGTCGATCGCTGCGCCCAGCGATTGCACCGGGCCGACGGCGCCTTGCGCATCCACCGGTGCACGGTACAGGTCGCTGCCGCCCGCGCCGCCTGGCCGGGTGGAGGCGAACAGCAGCCAGCGGCCGTCGGCACTGAACAATGGGGTGGTCTCGTCCTGCGCGGTATTGATCGGCAGCGGCTGCGCGTCCTGCCAGCGCCCGCCGCGCAGCTGCGCCTGCCACAGATCCCAGCCGCCGGTGCCACCGGTCCGGTCGCTGGCCCAAACGATGCGCTGTCCGTCCGGGCTGAGCGTGGCGCGTGCCTCGTTGGCCGGCGTGGAGACCACACCCATGCCCTCGATGCCGAATTCAGCAAGCCCCGAAGCGGACGGGACGCAGAGTAAACTTGCCGCCAGCGTGAGCAGCGTCCATCGATAGTGCATGCGGTGTTCCTGCCTCAAGAGCGGCTCTAAGTCGCGCACAGTCTAGTCAACCAGAGAGCGTTTCATGCCCGTCTCCCGTTATGCCGTATTCGGTCACCCCGTCGCCCATTCGCTGTCGCCGGCCATCCATGCCGACTTCGGGAAGCAGACCGGCATTGCGCTGGACTACACCGCCATCGACGCGTCGCTGGAAGACTTCAGCGCCGCGCTGCAACGCTTCGCCGATGAAGGCGGCAAAGGCGCGAACGTCACCCTGCCGTTGAAGGAAGCCGCCTATGCGCTGGCCAGCAGCCTGAGCGATCGCGCGCGGCTGGCCGGGGCGGTGAACACGTTGGTGCGTAACGACGGCCAGTGGCAGGGCGACAACACCGACGGCGCCGGCCTGGTGCGCGACCTCACCGAGCGCCAGGGCCTGGATCTGCGTGGCCGCCGCGTGCTGCTGCTGGGCGCCGGCGGCGCTGCTCGCGGCGTGGCGCCGGCGCTGCTGGAGGCGGGCATCACCGCAATGGTGGTGGTGAACCGCTCGCCCGAGCGCGCCGATGCCTTGTGCGATGCGCTGGGCGAGCCGGCGCGGGTGACGTCGCGTTACATCGAGGACCTGCGCGAGCTCGGCGATTTCGAACTGATCGTCAATGCCACTGCCGCCGGCCGCGACCGCGATGCCGGCGCGTTCGCATTGCCACTGGGCCTGGTCAACAGCCTGACTGCCGCGGTCGATCTGAATTACGGCGATACCGCGATTGCGTTCCTTGCCTGGGCGCGTGCGGCGCAATGCCGGTACGCCATCGACGGGCTGGGCATGCTGGTGGAGCAGGCCGCCGAGAGCTTCGCGCTGTGGCATGGCGTGCGCCCGGATACCGACCCGGTCTACGCCGCGCTGCGCGCGCGCGAGGCCGTGCTGATCAGTGCCGACTGACGTGGGCAGCGCCGATGCCACCGCGATCCTCCTGACCCTGGTCACCAGCCTGCTGTCGCGTGTGCCGATGTTGATTGCGCTGCTGCTCGGGCTGGTCCTGGTGTGGCGCGCACCCCATAGCCCGCTGCGGCGCGCCGGGCTGGCCGCGCTCTGGCTGCTGCTGGGCTGCCTGTTCGCCGAGGTGGCCGTCCAGGCGATTCCGATGGTGTTGCTGCAGCAAGGCAACGTGCGCCAGATCAGCATGGTGGTCGGCGTCGCCCACTTCGTGCTGATGGCCATACAGGCCGTTGGCATTGGCGTGCTGGTGTGGACGCTGGCGGCCAGCCTGCAGCGTTTGCCCGCTGGCACGGGTCCGCGCCCGTGATTCCGCTCAAAGCCATCTTGCTGGTGATCGTTGGGCTGGTCTGCGTCGGGCAGGGCGTGTGGACGCTGCTGCACCCGCAGGCACTGGCGGCAGTCAATCGCGGTGGCCTGTTGTACGAACGCTTCGGCCCGAACGGCGTGGGCACCGGCATGTTGCTGATGGGTATTGCGATGGCGGCCATCGGCTTGGTGTGGGCGCGCTATGCGTGGCCGGCGCGCGGGCGGCGGAACTGAGCGCGCATTGATACTGCCTACGCTTTAAAGACAGCGGCGTTGCCTGCATCGGCATTCACTGCGCCGCCTTCCGGGTTACCCCGGCGGCGAGTGCCTGCAGGCGGCCGCTGCTGGCAGGCAACCATCGGGGAATCGAACCATGCCTTGGCCGCGCAGCAGTCGCACCGGCACGGGACTCGCCGGGTCGCCGCTGCAAGCAGGCAACCTGTTCAGCCGTGCGGCGCGCCGGTCGCAGTCGCTGCGCCGGTCCGTGCGAAAATAGCGCGATGAGTGAAGTCGCCCCTCCGGCCGCGCCGTCGGCGCCCGTTCCCACCCAGCGCAGCCTGACCGACCCGATCAAGGCCAGCATCCGCGACGCCTACGCCAAGCTGCAGGCCAATACGCCGGGCTTCGCCACGCGGCGCGCACAGAGCCAGATGATCGGCCTGGTCTCGCGTGCACTGGCCACCTCTGGCGGCATCGGCATCGCCGAGGCGCCCACCGGCGTGGGCAAGAGCCTGGGCTATCTCACCGCCGGCGTGCCGATCGCGTTGGCCACCAAGAAAAAACTGGTCATCAGCACCGGCACCGTTGCGCTGCAATCGCAGCTGGTGGAACGCGACATCCCGGCCTTCCTCAAGGCCACCGGGCTGGATGCCACCGTGGCGTTGGCCAAGGGCCGCACGCGCTACCTGTGCACCCGCAATGCCGCCGAGCTGGAAGGCGACACCAGTCAGAACGCCATGTTCGAAGACGAGCAGGCGCTCTACGACCGCCCGCTCAGCCCGGTCGATGCGGATCTGGCCAAACGGTTGGCCAAGGCCTACGCCGCCCGCACCTGGAATGGCGATCTGGACGATGCGCCAGAACAGATCTCCGTGCCGCTGCGCATGCGCATCACCACGCCGGCGTCCGGCTGTGCGGGGCGCCGCTGCAGCTACGCAGCGCAATGTCCGGTGCTCAGGGCACGCACCGATGTGCGCGAAGCGCAGATCGTGGTCACCAACCATGCCTTGCTGTTGTCGTCGCTGTCGCTGGGCGATGCCGAAAACGGCCAGCCACTCATCGCCCCGCCAGCGGACATGCTGCTGGTGCTCGACGAAGGCCACCACATCGCCGGCGTAGCGATCGATCAGGGCGCAGCCAACCTGCCGCTGGACGACATGGCCAGGCGCACCGGGCGCATGCAGATCCTCATCGCGGCCGCTTATCGCGCAGTGGACAAGGACAAGCTGGGCAACTTGCTGCCCAACGAAGCCATCGAGGTGGCTGCGCGCGTGTCCAAACTGCTCAAGGCCTTCCACGCCGAGGTCGAACGCGTGTGGAAGCCGGAGCCCGGCGAGCGCGATCCGCTGTGGCGCGCGGCCAATGGCAAGTTGCCGCCGCAATGGGGCCCTGCCATCGAAGAGCTCGGCGAAGAAACCCGCGCGCTGTTCAACTGGGTGCATGCCGCACACAGCGCCATTGCCAAGGGAAAACAGGACGATTCCGCGCGCGAACGGCTGCAGCGCAGCCTCGGCCTGGCGCTGGAAATGGCCGAGCAACAACACAATCTGTGGAGCGGGTGGCGCCGCGAGGACAAGGAAGGTCAGCCGCCGATGGCGCGCTGGATCACCCTCTCGCGCGATGGCGACCTGATCTGCCATTGCTCGCCGGTGTCGGCCGCGCAGGTGCTGCGCACGATGATCTGGAACGAGGTGGATTCGGTGGTGATGACCTCGGCCACGCTGACCGGTGGCGGCGATTTCCAATCCTTCGCCATCGACAACGGCTTGCCCGATCACGCCGAAATGGCATCGCTGGCCTCGCCGTTCGACCTACCCAACCAGGCCGAATTGATCGTCCCCAATTTTCCGGTGACTCCCGATGACCGTGAAGGCCATCCCAAGGAAGTGGCCAAGTATCTCGTACGCGAACTGGATTGGAACGCCAAGGGCAGCATCGTGCTGTTCACTTCGCGCTGGAAGATGGAAAAGGTGGCCGACCTGATGCCGCTGGCGCAGCGCAACCGCGTGCTGGTGCAGGGCGAGGGCAACAAGTCGCAACTGATCACCGAACATCTGCGCCGCATCGGCGCTGGCGAAGGCTCGGTGTTGTTCGGCCTCAATTCCTTCGGCGAAGGATTGGACCTGCCCGGCGAAGCCTGCACCACCGTGGTCATCACCCAGGTGCCGTTCGCCGTGCCCACCGATCCGCAAACCTCCACCTTGAGCGAATGGCTGGAAAGCCGCGGCCATAACGCCTTCAACCTGATCGCCATCCCGCATGCGTTGCGCACGCTCACCCAATTCGCCGGCCGCCTGATCCGCAGCTCCAGCGACCACGGCCGCGTGATCATTCTCGACTCGCGCCTGCTCACCCGTCGCTACGGCAAACGCATCATCGATGCCTTGCCGCCGTTCAAGCGGGTGATCGGGCGTTGAAGATCGCCTGGCGATGCCGATACGGATGTAGCGCGCCGTTTTGGGTGTTGCACGATGCAAGCCGGTGCCGCGTTGTGCAGCTAAACGGGGAGATGGCCAGTCGCACCACATCGGCATACGCGCGATGCGCAATAGGCCACTCGCACCATCCACACTGCGCACGACCCTTGCAGCGCAACATTGGCTGCGCGCGATTGGAATCAAGGTCGCGCTAAAAACGCAATGACGCACATAGCGCTCGCGGTTATTTGCTATGCGCCGCTCGCGGGTTTGGCGATGCATATCACGCAACGCGGTCATCATCATGTTCCCCTATCGAAGCGATCATAACTAACGACTTCTCACGCTTCGGCCTGCTGGCGATGATTCAGCCTCCTCAAACGAGCCGACGCCATGCGCCCTGGACACCTCATGGTGCTAGCCCTGCTAGCCCCGACGTTGATCGCTCCGCCGGTCTTCGCCCAATCCGTTCTGACCCGCGACAATGGCGCCAAGGTCGGCGATAACCAGAATTCGCAGACAGCCGGTGCCACCGGCCCGACGCTGCTGCAGGACGTGCAGCTGATACAGAAGCTGCAGCGTTTCGATCGCGAGCGCATTCCCGAGCGCGTAGTGCATGCACGCGGCACTGGCGTCAAAGGTGAGTTCACCGCCACTGCCGATCTCTCCAATCTGACCAAGGCCAAGGTATTCAGCGCCGGCGAAAAAACTCCGTTTTTCGTCGGTGGTGCATGGCAACCACTCGCCGGAGACGCTGCGCGATCCGCATGGCTTCGCCACCAAGTTCTACACCAGCGAAGGCAACTGGGATCTGGTCGGCAACAACTTCCCCACGTTCTTCATTCGCGATGCGATCAAGTTCCCCGACATGGTGCATGCGTTCAAGCCGGATCCGCGCACCAATCTGGATGACGATTCGCGTCGCTTCGATTTCTTCTCGCACGTGCCCGAAGCCACGCGCACGCTGACCCTGCTGTATTCCAATGAAGGCACGCCCGCTGGCTACCGCTTCATGGACGGGAATGGCGTACATGCCTACAAGCTGGTCAACGCGCAGGGCGAAGTGCACTACGTCAAGTTCCACTGGAAGACGCTGCAGGGCATCAAGAACCTCGATCCCAAGCAGGTCGCTGCGGTGCAGGCCAAGGACTACAGCCACCTGACCAACGATCTGGTCGGTGCGATCAAGAAGGGCGATTACCCGAAATGGGATTTGTACGTGCAGGTGCTCAAGCCGGAGGACCTGGCCAAGTTCGATTTCGACCCGCTCGACGCCACCAAGATCTGGCCGGACGTGCCGGAGCAGAAGGTCGGCCAGATGGTGTTGAACAAGAACGTCGACAACTTCTTCCAGGAAACCGAGCAGGTGGCCTTGGCGCCGGCCAATCTGGTGCCGGGTATCGAGCCGTCTGAAGACCGTCTGTTGCAGGGCCGTATTTTCTCGTACGCCGATACGCAGCTGTATCGCATCGGTGCCAATGGGCTGAGCCTGCCGGTCAATCGCCCGCGTGTGGCGGTCAACAACGGCAACCAGGATGGGCAGGGCAACATCGGTCAGACCACTAGTGGCGTGAACTACGAGCCGAGCCGCCTGGAGCCGCGTCCGCAGGACACCGCTGCGCGCTACAGCGAGCTGCCGCTGTCGGGTACGACCCAGCAGGCCAAGATCACCCGCGAACAGAACTTCAAGCAGGCCGGCGAGTTGTATCGTTCCTACAGCAAGAAGGACCGTGCCGACCTGGTGCAGAGCTTCGGCGAGTCGCTGGCCGCCACCGATACCGAAAGCAAGCACCTGATGCTGTCGTTCCTGTACAAGGCCGACCCCGAGTACGGCACCGGCGTCACCCGCGTGGCCAAGGGCGACCTGGCACGGGTCAAGCAGCTGGCCTCCAGCCTGCAGGACTGATCCGCCCCGACGACATCGCGGCTGCGCCGCGATGTCGTCTTTTTTTTTGGGAGATCCCTATGCGCACCCTGTTGTTTCTGATGCTTGGCAGCGTGTCTGCGATTGCCAACGCTGCGTCACCTGCACCCGCATCCGCATCCGCATCCGCTGCCAGCGCGACGGCCACCGCCACGCCTGAGCAGATCAAGCTGCAGCTGCGCGAGTATTTCTTCGACGCCGCGCGTGAGGGCCGCCAGGACATGCTGGCCGAGTTCATTCGCTCGCATTACGACCTCAATACCCGCGACGAGAAGGGCTATACCGCCTTGATCCTGGCCGCGTACCACGGTCAGCGGCCAGCGGTGGAGCAGTTGCTGAGCGCCGGCGCCGACCCCTGCGCGCAGGACAAGCGCGGCAACACCGCACTGATGGGCGCCATCTTCAAGGGCGAGCTGGGGATCGCCAAGCGCTTGATGCAGGCCGATTGCGCGCCGGACCAGCGCAACAACGCCGGCCAGACCGCTGCGATGTATGCGGCATTGTTCCAACGCACCGACGTGCTCAAGGACCTCGCCGCCAAGGGAGCGGACCTCAGCCTCAAGGACGGGCAGGGCAACGATGTGACCAAGCTGCAGCGCGGCGAATTCGCCACCACGCCGGCGCGCTGAGCGCGCCAGTCTTGCCTGCCAGGCCTGCTGCCCACAGCGTGTCGTATCGGCCGCGATGCGCCTATGTGGTTGCGCTTTACCTGCTAGAAGCAGCGGGCGGCTGCTCGTAGCCAACGGCTGCTGTGCGGCAGGTAGTAGGCACGCGCGCTCGTCGCAACGCGTCTCGGCTCTGGCGAAGCACGCCACGGCTGGGGGTGCATGACGCGCCGCCTATCTGGTCGCTGCGCATCCTCCAGCTCTTGCTGCACCTGCCACGTCGACGCCGTCGAGGGGCATCGCCGCATCCATCGCAGCACTCCGAGCCACTGTCTGGTAGCGCCAAACCGCTCCTGGCAGCGCCGTCGGTTTTCCGCCACGGCCGCGCTGGATCTCTGACGGTGGTGGTGATTTTTCGCCATTTCGTCAGGATTTTTCTGACGCGCAAACCCTTGTGCGCCAAGGCTTTGACAGAAAACTGAGTGCTTGCTGACTTGATTTGAATCGCCTGGGAAAAACCGCAGAAAACAGTTCAAGAAAGCGCCGGGAACGCCGATGCTGCAGCTATCGCATCGCACCTTGGAACCCCCGGACCATGAAGCTCGATCCCTCCATCCCTTTCCTGATGTCGCTGCTGGCCATGGTGCTGTGCACTGCCACCGCCGTCGTTGCGCTGGTGTTCGGCCAGGTACACGTGCTGGCCAAGTCGTGGAGCTTCTACACGGTCATGGGCACGGCCCTGATCACGCTGATTGCCTCCTACCATGCGCTGGGCAAGCCGCTGAGCGCCGAAGAGCGTGTCGGTGTCCGTAACCCGTAAATTTCGCTTCCGTCCGGACGCAGCAGTGATGGCGGCACTGGACCGAGAAAGCTCCGCTCGTCACTGACGATGCAACGCGTTCGCTCCGCAGAGCGAACGCATACAGGCACCGCGTATCCTGCGGCGATGCCTCCGCTCCCGCCGGTCCTCGGCGAGCGAGGGAAAACCACGACAGTGCCAATGTCGGTGTTCATCGCTTCCGACGGTCGAACGTAGCCGTGATGCTGGCCGCCCATGCATCACCAGCGGCATTTGCATTGCGTCTAACGGTCGGGTTCGACCAACCGGTCCTCCTAGATCATCCGGCACGCGAACAAGCGACCTTGCAGCCAGGCCGAAGCGCAGGCGTTCCCGCATCCCATGCCGCACTGCCGCAGATTCATCGGGGCCCGTGTAAGCTGTTGATCCTGCTTCGCATTCCCATGGCCGCTTGCTGCGGCTACCTCGTCGATGACCGCTTCCACCGATCGTTACGCCGCCTCCCTGCGCCTGTCCGTTGCCCCGATGATGGATTGGACCGACCGCCATTGCCGGGTCTTCCACCGCCTGTTGGCGCCGTCGGCACGCCTCTACACCGAGATGGTGCACGCCAACGCGGTGATCCACGGCGATCGCGCGCGCTTGATCGGCTTCGATCCGGTGGAACATCCGCTGGCGCTGCAACTGGGCGGCAGCGATCCTGCCTTGCTCGCGCAGGCGGCGGCAATCGCGCAGGAATGGGGCTTTGATGAGATCAATCTCAATTGCGGTTGCCCGTCCGACCGCGTGCAGGCCGGGCGTTTTGGCGCCTGCCTGATGCGTGAGCCGGCGCTGGTGGCCGAGTGCGTTGCGGCCATGTGCGCGGCCACCCACTTGCCGATCACGGTCAAGTGCCGCCTGGGCGTGGACGACGATGACGACTACGCGCTGTTCGCCCGCTTTGTCGACCAGGTGGTCGCGGCCGGCGCCGCCATGGTGGTGGTGCACGCCCGTAATGCCTGGCTCAAGGGCTTGTCGCCGAAGGAAAATCGCGAAGTGCCGCCGCTGCGGTACGACTGGGCCTACCGGCTCAAGCAGGAGCGGCCCGGTCTGCCGGTCGTGCTCAACGGCGGCATTGTGGCCGTCGAGCCGGCGATAGCGCATCTGCAGCACGCCGACGGCGTCATGCTCGGCCGCGCCGCCTACCACGATCCGTACGTCCTGCACTGTCTGGATGCAGCCTTGAACCAGCGGCCCGAGCAACCGCGTGAGTCCTTGCTGCGCGCCTATCAGCCGTATGTGGAATCACAGCTGGCACAGGGTCTGGGCTTGAAGCACATGACCCGGCACGTGCTGGGCCTGTTCCACGGCCAGCCTGGAGGCAGGGCGTTCCGGCAGGTCCTGAGCGAGGGCGCCCATCGTCCGGGTGCCGGCTGGGAATTGGTCGAGCAGGCATTGGAGCGCACCGATACGCGGTCCTGGCGAGTCGTTGCCTGACTTTGGCCCACCGCTTGCATTCCTGAACAGGCTGCCGGCATATCCGAGTATTTCCGGTCGCTTCTGCGGCAGGCGCGTCCGCAACAACGCGCGCTGGTCGTGCGTGCGGATCTGATCGGTATTCATTTCACTGAACGCCGTTAACGTGAAGCTAAAAAGTTCAGATCGGATTCACCCCGAAAAATCAAGAATTTGCCTCGATTCCGATGCTCGACCTTCAATTGTGCCTGGTCGATTTCACGAATTTTGAATGTTCCTGAACAACCCGCTAGGATCTGTTTGTGACCCAATCGCTCTGCCGCGCTCGCCAAGTCGCTCTGGTCGCCCTCTGGGTTGCCATGGCCGCGCCGTCGGCCTGGGGCCAGGGCTATCCGATGGTGCAGAGCGGGCGCGAGGCATTGCCGCCTTCGGCGCGCGGCAATAGCCGCACACTGTCGGACACCATTCGGCATGTGCAACGGTCTACCGGTGGACAGATTCTGGGTGCCGAGCGTGTGCCGTTCGATGGCGGCAATCTCAATCGGGTCAAGTACATGAAAGACGGGCGCGTGCACACCGTGTATGAGCCGGAGCAGACGCAGGCCGCGCCTGCGCGCAACTTGCCGCCCCCCGACGCGCCACCACGCGACGATAACCACTGAACGTAGATAGTTCTTCGTTCAGTCTTATAAATTCCCCGGCCACTGGCCGACAACGTAACTAGGGAGAGTGCATGCGTATCCTTTTGGTCGAAGACGAAGCTCCGCTGCGCGAAACCCTTGCGGCGCGTCTGAAGCGCGAAGGCTTTGCGGTCGACGCTGCACAGGACGGCGAAGAAGGCCTCTACATGGGCCGTGAAGTGCCATTCGATGTCGGCATCATCGACCTTGGCTTGCCCAAGATGTCGGGGATGGAGCTGATCAAGGCCTTGCGCGATGAAGGCAAGAAGTTTCCGGTGCTGATCCTGACCGCGCGCTCGAGCTGGCAGGACAAGGTCGAGGGCCTCAAGCAGGGCGCCGACGATTATCTGGTCAAGCCGTTCCACGTCGAAGAGTTGCTGGCGCGCGTCAATGCGCTGCTTCGGCGTGCTGCCGGCTGGAGCAAGCCCACGCTGGAATGTGGCCCGGTCGCGCTGGACCTGGCGGCGCAGACGGTGAGCGTCAACGGCGCCAACGTCGATCTGACCAGTTACGAGTACAAGGTGCTCGAATACCTGATGATGCATGCCGGCGAACTGGTCTCCAAGGCCGATCTCACCGAGCACATCTACCAACAGGACTTCGACCGCGATTCGAACGTGCTGGAAGTGTTCATCGGTCGCCTGCGCAAGAAACTCGATCCCGATGGTGAACTCAAGCCGATCGAAACCGTGCGTGGCCGCGGTTATCGCTTCGCCATTCCGCGTACCGAAGGCTGAGTCAGCGCGTCAACGAGCAGGAAGACCAAGTGCCGGGCCGCTCCAAGTGGTATAGACGCTGGCGGCCGCGCTCATTGCAGGCCCGCCAGCTGCTGGCCGCCAGCCTCAGTCTGGTGGCCTTCCTGGCGCTGGCGGGTTACGCGCTGGATGTGGCGTTTGCCGACACCGCCGAGAAGAACCTGCGCGAGCGGTTGAAGAACTACGCCTCCGCGTATGCGGCCAATATCGATTTCGTGCGCGACGGGTCGCTGTATATCGGCGGGCAACCGCCCGACCCGCGTTTCGATGTGCCTGGTGGCGGCCTGTATGTGGAAGTGGTGCGTCCGGACGAAAGCTGGACCTCGATGTCGGCCGAAGGCCCGAACATTCCGCATGGCCGCATGCTGGAGCCGCGCCAGGAAGAATTCATCGGCCCGCTGGAAATGACCCAGATCGACGGCAGCCTGGGCCAGCTGTATCGCTACGGGCTGGGCGTGAGCTATGTCGAACGCGAACACGGCGGCGAGATTCCGTACACCATCTACGTGATGGAGGACGCGCGCTCGATGGGCGCGCAACTGCGCGTGTTCCGTGGTGCGGTGTGGTTCTACCTTGGCAGCGCCGGTGTGGTGTTGCTGGTATTGCAAGCCTTCATTCTGCAATGGAGCCTGCGTCCGCTGCGGCGGGTCATCAACGAGTTGACGAAGGTGCAGCGCGGCGAGATCCAGCGCATGAGCGAGCAGCATCCGCGCGAACTGGAGCCGCTGACCGACAGCATCAATGCCTTCATCGAGAGCGAACGCGACAACCTGGAGCGTCAGCGCAATACGCTGGCCGATCTTGCGCATAGCCTCAAGACGCCCATCGCCGTCTTGCGCACACAACTCGATAGCGGTGCGTCCGAGCGCGATCTGCACGAAGAAATGGATGTGCAGCTGCGCCGCATGAACGACCTGGTGTCGTATCAGCTGGCACGTGCGGCTTCCAGTGGGCACAAATTGTTCGCGGCACCATTGCCGATCGAGTCGACCGCCGAAGAAATCGTGCGTGGTCTTGAGAAGGTGTATTCGGTCAAAGGCGTCTTGTGCGAATTCGATATTTCCCCCGAGGCCCGCTTTCATGGCGAGCCGGGCGATTTGCAGGAACTGCTCGGCAACCTGCTGGAAAACGGCTTCAAGTGGGCGCGCAGCCGCGTGCTGCTGACCGCGAAACCGGGGCCCACCACCGGTAGCCGTCGTGCCGGCCTGATTCTGTCGGTGGAAGACGACGGCCCCGGCATCGCGCCGGAAGACGTGGCCAAGATCCTGCAGCGCGGCGTGCGTGGCGACGAGCGCGTGCAAGGGCACGGCATCGGCATGTCGATCGTGCAGGACCTGATCAAGGGCTATCGCGGCGAGCTGCAGGTGGTGCGCTCGCAGGAACTGGGCGGCGCCCGCTTCGATGTGACCCTGCCGCCGGGACTGTGACCGCCGCAGGGCCGATGAACCCGTGGCCAATGTGCGCTGGCGTTCCGACAACCGTTTAACGCCTCACGCGTTGGCTTACCCATACTGGGTGGCAAGCCGTTGCGATGGAGGGGCTGCATGTTCGAGCAAGCTGGCAAGGCCGTGTGGGTGCACGCGCGCGTCGCGCGCGCGCAACACACGCGAGGATGGCGGGTGCTGCCGCTGTTGATCGGCAGCCTGTACGCGCTCACTTGCACGGCTGCGCAAGCGCCGCTGACACCATCGCAGATGCGCTGGCTGCAGCGGGCCACCTATGGTGTTGATGCCAGCAGCGCGACCCAGCTGACACGGCTGGGCCCCAAGCGCTTTGGTGCGCTGTTGTTGCAGCCCAGCGACGACGCTGCGTTGCCCGCGCCGGTACGCGCGCAGCTGCAGCGCTTCGACGCGCTGCATACCCCGCTGGTGGATCTGCTGACCCAGTACGAAGCCGACAAGGTTCGCCTGCAGTCCATGCCCGATGGCGATGAGAAGGTTGCCTTGCGCAAGCAGTGGCAGGCGCGCGGTGGTCAGATGCTGGTGCAGGCGCGGCAGGCGCAACTGTTGCGCGCGGTGTACGCGCCGGATCAACTGCGCGAGCAACTGGTGTGGTTCTGGCTCAATCATTTCAGCGTGTATGCCGACAAGGCCCGGGTGAAGTGGATGGCGGCCGACTACATGGAAAACGCGATCCGCCCCAATGCCACCGGCAAGTTCGCCGACCTGGTGATGGCCACGCTGGAAAGCCCGGCAATGCTGGAGTACCTGGACAACGCCAAGAACGCCAAGGGCAAGGTCAACGAAAACTACGCACGCGAGTTGATGGAACTGCACACGCTGGGCGTGCACGGGGGCTACAGCCAGCAGGATGTGCAGCAACTGGCGCTGATCCTCACCGGCGCGGGCCTGGTACCGATCAAGGCCACCGGCGCACCGCCGTTGGCGCCCGCAGCGCCAGGGCAGGCGCAGGTCGTGCGCAAGGGTCTGTTCGAATTCAATCCGGCGCGTCACCAACCCGGCGACAAGATGCTGCTTGGCCAGCGCATTGTCGGCGGTGGGCTGGATGAGATCGAACGCGCCGTGCAGCTGTTGGTGCGCCAGCCGGCCTGTGCGCATTTCATTTCGCAGCGCCTGGCCGAGTACTTCGTCAGCGACACGCCGCCCACTGCGCTGGTGACGCGCATGGCCAATACCTTCCAGCACAGCGATGGCGATATCGCCAAGGTCATGCAGACCATGCTGGCGTCGCCGGAGTTCGCGCAGGCGCAACCGCGCAAGTTCAAGGACCCGAACCGCTTCGTGGTGTCGGCGATGCGGGTGGCGTACGAGGAGCAACCGGTGATCAATGCCGCGCCAATGGCCAGTTGGGTGCAGCAGCTGGGTGAACCGTTGTTTGGTCGCATCACGCCCGATGGTTGGTCGTTGCAATCGCAGGCCTGGACCAGTTCCGGGCAGTTGGCACGCAGGTTCGAGGTGGCGCGTTCGATCGGCGGCGGACCGAAGCAGTTGTTTCGTCTGGAGGGCGACAACCAGACGCCGATTCCTGCGCTGGTGCAGATCGAGACGCGCCCGTCGTACCGCTGGTTGGCGCCATCGCTGTCGGCTGCCACACGGCAGGCGCTGGATCAGGCGCGCTCGCCTGCCGAATGGAATGGGTTTTTGCTGTCGTCGCCAGACTTCAACTATCGCTGAGGGCATGGCGCCGATTCGGATTCGCCGATTCAAGGCCCACGATTCACGTTCGCAGAATAAAAACAACCGATCCAGCGATTTAATCAATGCCAGGCGGTCAATGCCGCGGGAGTACACCATGCAACGACGTCAATTTCTGCTTGCCTCTGCAGCCGCTGCAAGCATGCCGTGGGCCGGTCGTCTGTTCGCTGCGCCACGCGATAGCGCACGCATGCTGGTGGTGTTTCTGCGTGGCGGCTACGACAGCAATAATCTGCTGGTGCCGCATGGCAGCGATTTTTATTATCAGTCGCGGCCGAGCCTGGCCATTGCGCGGCCGGATCCGGCCAATCCAAACAGTGCTGTAGCGCTGAACGCGCAGTGGGGTCTCAACCCGGTGATGCGCGAGACGCTGCTGCCACTATGGGAACGCAAGCAAGTGGCCTTCGTGCCGTTTGCCGGCACCGACGACCTGTCGCGCAGTCACTTCGAAACCCAGGACGATATCGAATCCGGCCAGGCCGGCAAGCACCGCGATTACCGCTCCGGGTTCATGGCGCGCCTGTCGGGGGTGCTCAGTGGCGTGCCGGCCATCGCGTTCACCGATTCGTTGCCGCTGACGTTCCAGGGTGGTGGCGATTTACCCAATGTGTCGTTGCGGAGTATCGGCAAAGGCGGGCTGGATGCGCGGCAGGCACAGATCCTGTCGCAGATGTACGACAGTACGCCGCTGGCGGCCGCTGCGCGCGAGGGCTTGGCGCTGCGTCAGCAGGTCACCGCGCAGTTGCGCGAAGAGATGGAGCAGGCCGGCCGTGGCGCCGCCAGTGCACGCACCTTCGCCGATGAAACCCGGCGCATGGCCACCTTGATGCGCGAGCGCTATCGCCTGGGCTTCGTCGATGTCGGTGGCTGGGACACGCATGCCAACCAGGGTAGCGTGGAAGGTGGCCTGGCCAACAACCTGCGCAATCTCGGCGAAGGGCTGGCTGCCTATGCCGATGCGTTGGGCCCGGCCTGGAACGACACCGTGGTGGTCGTCATCTCCGAATTCGGCCGCACCTTCCGCGAGAACGGCAGCAAGGGCACCGATCACGGGCACGGCACCACGTACTGGGTGCTGGGAGGTGGCTTGCGCGGCGGTCGCATCGCTGGCGAACAGCTGGCGGTCGAACAGGCGCAGCTGCTGCAGAATCGCGATTACCCAGTGCTCAACAATTACCGCAGCCTGTTCAGCGGGATGCTCAGCCGTCTGTGGGGGCTGTCGCCAGCGCAGTTGGATCGGGTGTTCCCGGGTGCCAAGCCACGCGATCTTGGATTGGTGTGAATCTGCTTGGTGAACGATCGCACAGGCGAGGCCATGTGCGTGATGTCGACCGCGGGTTTGCGTCGATCCTGCGGCATCTGCTTCAAGCGACGGCTGCAGGTTGCCTCTGCCAACGGCGATATCGCTCGCCGCTCCGCGACGCGGCATATCACCGTTGCACTGAATCTGCAAACGGCGAGCGCCCGTAAAACCGTTCCAGGTGCAGGGCGACCTGCGGCATGCTGCGCAAAAGCACGTGCGGTGCGGAGAAGTGATATTCGCTGACCACTGCGAAGAATTCCTCCGGGGCTTCGGCGGCATAGGGATCGATCTCGGTGTCTTGACCGGCATCGACGCGTTGGCAAAACAGATCGTAGGCGTGCTGGAAATCGCGCGCCCAGGCGCGTTGCGCATCGCGCGGCAGGGGCGGCGTGCCGTCGAGCGCGCCATCCAGTGCATCGAGCTTGTGCGCCATCTCATGCACGATCACGTTGAAGCCTGCCTGCGGGTCGTCCAGGTCGGCTTGCACATCGGCCCAGCTGACGATCAACGGACCTTGCTCCCAGGCTTCGCCGATCAGGGTGTCGTCCCAGGCATGCATCACCCCGGCCGCATCCATGTGGGTGCGCTGCACGCGGAACGCATCCGGATACACGATCAGCTGCGACCAGCCGCGCCAGCCGGCGGCGCCGATTTCCAGCAGCGGCAGGCAGCAGGTCGCGGCCAGCACGAGTTGATCGTTCGGTTGCAGCTGCAACCCGTCGACGGGCGAAATGGTCTTTTGCTGCAGGAACTGCGCGGTCAATGCGCGCAGACGGTGCTGGCGGGGCGGATCGAGCGCGGCGACCCAGGCGCAACTGCCGCATAGCGGCTGCCACAGCGCATCAGCAATGTCGGGGGGCGGCCGGCGCAGCCGGCGCGTCAACCACTGGATCAGCGGAACATGCCCGGCAGGAAACTGTGCCAGCGCGGCATCGTGCGCATGCGCGGGAACAACGAATCGCCATCGCTGCCGCCGCCGCCAGTGGACGGCGTGGCTTTGTGCGGGCTGTTGCGCGCCGGTGCCGCCTCGGGCGCCGGTGTTCTGCCGCGTGCGGCCGAGTTGGTGCTGATGCAGCTGTCATGATCGCCGTCGATCAGCTCGTCCGATGCCAGGGCGGCAAGCGGAGCCAACAACAGCAGCAGGCAAACCGTGATTCGGCGCATCGTCCACATCCAGGGCAAGCGGCGTGAGTCGCCGATCATAACGCGCTTTTCACTTCCTCACGCAAGCCGCGCTGGGCGCCCGGGAGGGCTTGGCGCATACTTTGGCGGATGGATTCGGGGACTTCGCGCGCAATGCACTGTGAGATGAAACGCGCCGGTGGCCGGCGGTACGGCGCAGGCGCTGCGGGAGATGGGTCTGGCGCGCGCATCGGTCAGTCGCAGGGTGCATGCTCGGTGCTGTCGGTCGCAGAGCCGACCGCACGCCTGGTCTGGCCCGTCGATGCTGCGTCACGCGCGTTGCCCCGGCGGCACACCGGCTGCGCAGCGCAGGCATTGCTTCCGGGTGCTGCAGCCCGCGACGTCGCCACGTCACGCCCCATCGCCCGCCGCAGCCGTGGATGACCGTACATTGCTGGCCAAACTTGCCGGTGGCCGGCTGTCTGGCGATGCGTTGGCGCGCGATGCGGGGCTGACCCGCGCGGCGGTGTGGAAGCGCATCCAGAATCTGCGAGCGGCCGGCGTCGACATCGAGGGACGGGCTGGTGACGGGTACCGCCTGGCCACGCCGTTGGATCTGCTGGACGCGACGCGCATCCGTGCAGGCATGGCACCCGGTGCGGCAGCTGGGCTGGCGGCACTGGATGTGGCCTGGACGCTGGACTCCACCAACACCACCTTGCTGGCGCAGCCGGCGCCCGAACAGGGTGTGGCGGTGCTGCTGGCGGAGCGCCAGACCGGCGGCCGCGGCCGGCGCGGCCGTCAATGGACCTCGCCGCTGGGCGCGCACATTTATCTGTCGGCGTCGCGCCGTTTCAATGGCGGGCTGGGCCAACTCGCAGGCCTGAGCTTGGCTGTGGGTGTGGCAGTGGCCGAAGCCTTGCGCGGTTGCGGGTTCGCCGATGTCGGGCTGAAGTGGCCCAACGATCTGCTGGCGCGGCAGCGCAAGCTGGGCGGCCTGTTGATCGAAGGCGGCGGCGAGATGGCCGGCAACGCGCGTGCAGTGATCGGGCTGGGCTTGAACGTACACATGCCGGCGAGCGCAGCGGCCAGCATCGACCAGCCGTGGGTCGACCTGGATACCCTGGCTGGCAGCCCGGTGTCGCGCGACCGGGTGACGGCAGCGGTGCTGTCCGGGTTGCTGCCGGCACTGGACCTGTTCGAGGCGCAGGGGCTGGCGCCGTTTCTGGGACGCTATGCAGACCTGGATGTCTTGAGCGGGCGAGCGGTGCAGGTCGAAGAAGCCGGCAACCGACATACTGGAGTCGCGCTCGGCCTGGCGGCCGATGGTGCGTTGCGGGTGCAGCTGGGCGAGACGGTGCGCCTGTTCCACTCCGGAGAAGTGAGCGTGAGACCTGCATGAGCGAGTGGTTGTTCGACCTGGGAAATTCGCGCTTCAAGTACGCGCCGCTGCACGGCAACCGTGCCGGCCAAGTGCAGGCATGGGCGCATGGCGCCGAGGCGATGGACGCGGCGGCGCTGGCGGCGCTGCCATCCGGGCGTATTGCGTATGTCGCCAGCGTGGCCGCGCCGGCATTGACGCAACGCATGATCGCCTGCCTGCAGGAGCGCTTTACGCAGGTGCGCATCGTGCGGACCACCGCCGAATGCGCCGGCATCCGCATCGCCTATGCCGACCCGAGCCGCTTCGGCGTGGATCGCTTCCTGGCGTTGCTGGGTGCGCGTGGCGACGCGCCGGTGCTGGTGGCCGGCGTGGGCACCGCATTGACCATCGACGTGCTCGGCGCCGATGGCCTGCATCACGGCGGCCGCATCGCCGCCTCGCCCACCACCATGCGCGAAGCACTGCATGCGCGCGCGGTGCAACTGCCGGCCAGCGGCGGCGATTACGTCGAGCTGGCCATCGACACCGACGATGCCTTGACCTCCGGCTGCGATGGCGCGGCGGTGGCGCTGATCGAGCGCAGCCTGCAGCACGCCCAACGCAGCCTGGGCGTTCCGGTACGGCTGCTGGTGCATGGCGGTGGCGCGCCGCCGTTGCTGCCGCTGCTGCCCGATGCCACGTTCCGCGCGGCCCTGGTACTGGACGGTCTGGCGACGTGGGCGACCGCCGCGTCGTCGCCGTAGAATCGGGGCATGTATGTGCGTGCCCTCATCGTCGTTTTGATCGTCCTCAACGCCGGGGTGGCGTTGTGGTGGGCCTTGCAGCCGCCATCGGCACCACCGTCGGCGCCGCCGCAGCCGAGCGGTGTGGCGCGGCTGGAGTTGCTGCCAACAGTGACCGGTGCTGGCGAAGCTGTGCTGCCGGCTGCAGCGCATACGGGATCGGGGTCTGCGGCAGAGAGTGCGTCGACAGCACCGGCGCCATCGACATCGACATCGACAGCATCCGGGCTTGCATCCGTACCCACGCCGGCCACGTCGGCAGTTGCGGGTCCCTCCACGCCCACGTCTGCAGCGCCGACACCGGCCACCACTGCTGCAGCGGAAGCGCCGCGCAGCGCATCGGAAGCTGCTGCGAAACCAGCCAATGGCGTCGCCACGACGGCTGCACAATCATCGCCCGCGCCATCCCCGCCTGCCGCAGAGCGCTGCGCCAGCCTGGGACCCTTTGCGGCACGCGCCGATGCCGATGCCGCGCTGGCGCGCGTACGTGGGCAGGCCAGCCGCGCCAGCGTGCGCGAGGACAAGGACGCCGGCATCAGCACATTTCGGGTGATGTTGCCCAATGTGGGCGATCGCGCGGCTGCGCAGGCCTTGGTCAAGCGCATTGCCGCGGCCGGGATGGGCGACTACTACGTGATCGCGCAGGGCGAGGACAACACCGTGGCGCTGGGCCAGTACCAGAGCCGCGAGCGCGCCGAGCGGCGCCAGGCCAGCCTGGTCGGCGCAGGATTTCCGGCGCAACTGGTGCCCAGCGGCAACGGCCAATCGCGGTGGTGGATCGATGTCCGCACCAGTGCGGCCACCAGCGCCCTGCAAGGGGCTGCCGGTGCCACGCGTCAGCGTTCGCTAGATTGCGCCGCGCTGCGCTAGAATGCGCACCGGCGCGCAACGCGCCTGCCTTCGCCGGCATAGCTCAGTTGGTAGAGCAACCGCCTTGTAAGCGGTAGGTCCCCAGTTCGAATCCGGGTGTCGGCACCATCTTCGATCCATGCAGACGTGGCAATCACGGTCGACGTTGCTGCAGCCCGAGCACGCGATGCGGTGTGGGATTTGCATCAACTCATTGCCAAGCACGATGGCGCGTTGCTTGCCGCCATCTGTCCCAACAGACGGTAGCGTGTTCAGCGTCGTGTGAGCGGGCGTATGCGTCGCACTCCGTTCCGAGCGCGCTACCCATGCTCGCCTGAAGGCTGCTCGCATCGTTTTGGTAGCCGCTTAAAGTGGCTCGCACCATGTCACGTACATCGCGCGATGTTGATCGCGCGATGCGAGGTGCAGCATCAGGCCGGGCGGCCGGCCGAGAGCAGTTCCAGCGCGGCCTTGCCGGTGTCTGTATGTGCTGCATCGCCGCTCAGTCGGTCGGCCAATGCGGCCACGATGATGGCGTGGGCCTGGCGCAGCACGCTGTCGGCATCGGCGCTGGCGTCCACCACGTGTTTGCCGGGCAATTCCAGCGCGGCAAAAATCGTGCGGCAGCGTTCCAGGTTGTCCTGGGTTTCGAAGTGGTTGGGCGCATCGCCGCGGGCGCGGATACGGGCCAGGCCGGTGGGCGGGGGCAGGTCGAGCAGCAGCAGGACGTCCGGGCGCGGCGCGAAGGCGTTGCGCTCCAGGAGTTCGTCCAGCGGCAGACCGGCCGCGCCCTGATAGGCCACCATCGACGGGAAATAGCGGTCCAGGATGACGATGTCGCCGCGTGCCAGCGCGGGCGCGATCAACGTGTCCACGTGTTCGTGGCGGTCGCGGATGAGCAGTTCGGCTTCTTCCTCTGCACTCAGGCGGCCGGTGGCGGCGGACTGGCGCAATTGGGTGCCCCATGGGCCGTTGGTGGGCTCCTTGCTCAGCACGACGCGCGCGCCGGCGGCGTCCAGGGTGGCGGCCAGGCGGCGGGCGAGGGTGGTCTTGCCAGCGCCGTCGATGCCTTCGATGGCGATCAGCAAGCCGCCGGGCTTCAGTTCGATTGTCATCGCGCTACTTTATCTGATCGTGGCGATGGACCCTACCGCCAGCAGCAATGGCGAGCATGCAGTCTTCGCGACACCCGTGCTGGCGAAAATCAGCCGCAGGAGCATGTGGGATACGCGACGGCAACGCGACGGGGGTGAAGCCGAAAGATCTGAGGCGCGTCGTGGCGGATATTGCCTAACTCTTATCGCCGGTATGTCCTGCGCGATGTCGGAAATGTCCCGATATCCTGGCTTCTAGCCGCGGGCCATACTGAACAAGTCAGACACACTGCACACGCACATCGCGACTGAGTCGTGTTTTTGGCTTCAAGGAAAACGGACGCGTCGCCGCCACCCTAGAGGCGGCATCCCCCGCGTGACGCCCTCTCAGGCACCGTCGTGACCAGATTCCTTGTCTTGCTTGCCGTGCCCAGCGCCCGCGCCAGGCGCGCTTTCGATCAGCTGGTCGCCGAGGTGTAGCGGTAGGACAGCAGCGATTTCACCAGGAAGGTGATCTGGGTGGCCGAGCGCGCATCCACGCGCATGACCGGCACGCGGAAGCCTTCGGCCACCAGGGCTTCGCGAAAGGGCGGCACCAGGAAATCCTCGACTTCATCGGTCATGGTGATGCCCACCGCCAGGCTGGCCTCGGGTGCGATCTGCGAAAACTCGCGCAACAACTCCAGCGTGGCTGTGAGCATCTGCGGGTCGCGTGCGTTGGTCAGCACGATCACACCCAGCGCACCGTCGCACACCAGCGGCCACATGAAATCCAGGTATTTCTGGCCTGGCACACCGTAGACATGCAGCAGCTCGCCGTCTTCCAGCTCGATCGAGCTGTAGTCCAGCGCGACGGTGGTGTAGGTCTTGTCGCCGTACGCGTCCTGGCTGAGCGGCATTTCGGTGCTGACCGGCTCCACATCGGAGATGGAGCGCACTGCGGTGGTCTTGCCGGCGCCCATGCCGCCGACGAACACCAGCTTGTTGGCTGGAAGACTCATGACTGCCCCTGGAAGAGGGAAAGGCCGAACCGACGTGCGACCCAGGAAAAGAACCGCGTGTTTCCGCCGTCTGGGCGACGCTGCGTTGCAGGCACGGGAATCTCCGCAGTCTGGGCGAGGCCGCTGGCAAGTGCAGCGGCGAACAGGCATTCCACCGTTTGCAGCGGCAGCTTGCAAGCATTGGCCAGCGCCTGCGGGCGCCAGGGGCGTGCATGCAGGTGGGCAATGGCCAGCAACTGGGCTGGCGAACTGGTTTCTGCAGTCAACTCCGGCCACTGGCGCAATTGCAGCGCATGCCCGGGTTCCACTGCCGGCAGCGCCTGGCGCAGATGCTCGGGCAGGGCGAAAAACAGCGCTTCGAAGGAAATGCGTTGGGGTAACGCGGTCGCGGCAAGGTCGGACACGACGTGCCAGCCCGAGCGGTCCAGCGCGGCGATCACCTCCGCCAGCGCCACGCCAGCCGGCAACTGCACGCAACCATTGCTCGGGTCCACACGCACGTGCAACTGCGCATGCTGCAGCGTCACTGCGCCGGCACCGAATTCGCCGCGGCAATACCGCAGCAGCAATGCCGGCTCCGCGACCGGGGTGGCGTGCGGCGAGGACAACAGCAGGCGCATGTGTTCGTTGAGTTCGCGCACGGTGGCGCCGTGCTTGATCCACGCGCCGGCCATGGGCGTGCGCGACACCACCAGCACACGCACCGGTTGCCCCTGCAATGCCTGCCAGGCGGCCAGGCCATCGGCGCTGTCCAGGCCCAGTACCACCACATCGGCTGCGTGCTGCGGCCATTGGCCCAACTGCACGTCGATGCGTTCGGCGAGCAGCAGCGAGCACGCCAGTTTCAGGCGTGTGGTGTGCAGCAGGTCCAGGCCGGCCGTGGCGACCCGCATGGCGTTGATGGGTGTAGTCATGAGCTGGCGCGGTGGCGGCGCATTGGATGACGAGATGCCTGCCGGTCAGCACCGGCAGGCTGGATCAGGCGATGCGCTGGCAGCGCGCTGTCGGCATCAACCGAAATCGAGGGTCTTTTCGAACGCCTTGAGCTCGTGGCGGGCCATGGCCAGGTTGGCCTTGGCGCGGTCCAGCACCACATACAGGAACAGCGTGCTGTTGCTTTCAAGTGGGCGCAGCAAATGGTATTGGCGTGCAAGCGTGATCAGGATGTCTTCGATGGTGTCGTTCAGGCCGAGCTGTTCGGCGATACGGCGCTTGGCGCGCACCACTTCGGTATTGCCGGCCGCCGCCAATTCCAGGTTGAGCTCGGCACCGCCGGTCATGCCCAGCGCCATGCCGCTGTCGCTATCGACCAGCGCCGCGCCGACGAAGCCGGCCAGCGAATGCAGGTGTTCCAGATTGAGTTTTGACACGTGTGGTCCTTACAAACGATGAGGAATGGGTGCCTTGCGGCATGCACGAACAGTGCCAAGTGCTCAGCCTTGCGGCGGCGTCAACACGGTGGCGAGGCGGCCGGCGCAATCGCGGGCATTGAACAACAGCGCAGCGGCATTGATGTCGCTACTGCCCACTGCGGTGAGCGTCAGCGGCTTGTCGGCGCGGATGCGGATCAGCACCAGCTGCCCGACGCGCGTGCTGATGGTGGCGTAATCGGCCTCTTTCAGGCTGGATTCGCGCGCCAGGGTCTCGCCCAGGGTCAGGAACGAATTGGCCATCGCGGCAAGCCGGCGACTGTCCACATCCAGGCTGGAACGCTCGGTAATGGCACGCCCGTCGGCAGTGGAGAGCATCAACAGACGGATGCCCGGCTCACGTTCGATGGTCTGCGCAAATTCGTGCCCGATGCGCTGCAGATCGTAGAAATGCAATGCCCGCGGGACTTCGCCTACGGCAGCCTTGACGACCTGGTTGACGGCGTTGTGCGGCATGAAACTCCCCCTGTTGCGTGATGGCCCGAGCGCGTACGTGCGTGGTGTGCCGCGCCGGGCGGCGCACCATACCACCCGGATCCGAGCAGGCTGTCACGCCCGCCCGTGATGCTTAACTGGGCGGTCAGACAGGCAGAATCGGCAAAGTCCGGTGCGCCACAAAGTGCCCTGGCACGTCACGATAGCGGCGCGAGGAGGCAGATCTAAACCTCGCGTTTGCTCGCACTGTTCAGTACGGGCGACATGTGTGCTGCGCTGCCGCGCGTCACTGTGCGGGCGGGCAACTAGACTGCACGGCCTTATCGTGACTGGAGCAACGCATGGCAACGCAGTACGTGCCGGTTTCCCTGATTGGCGTCCCTACCGACATCGGCGCGGGCCACCGCGGTGCGCGCATGGGACCGGAGGCGCTACGCATCGCCGGCCTGCAGGAGGCGCTGGTCGGCCGCGGCGTGGAGGTGCGCGATCTGGGCAATCTGGATGGTCCGCGCAATCCCTGGCAGGCGCCGCAGGCCGGCTACCGGCATCTGGACGAAGTGGTGGCGTGGAACCAGGCGCTGATGGACGCCAGCTACGCCGAACTGCGTGCCGGGCGCATGCCGATCATGCTCGGTGGCGACCATTGCCTGGGCATCGGCTCGATCACGGCGGTGGCCAAGTACTGCCGCGAGCAGGGCAGGCCATTGCGGGTGCTGTGGCTGGATGCGCATTCGGATTTCAACACCAGTGAGGTGACCCCTTCGGGCAACGTGCACGGCATGCCGGTGGCCTGCCTGTGCGGGCTGGGCCCCGAGGCGCTGACGCACCTGGGCGGCAGTGCGCCGGCGTTGTTGCCCGAGCAGGTGCGGCAGATCGGCATCCGCTCGGTGGACCCGGAGGAGAAGCGGCTGATCAAGCAGCACCGCATCGATGTGTACGACATGCGCTACATCGACGAAGCCGGGATGAAGCGCACCATGGAAGCGGCATTGCAGGACATGAGCGCCGATACGCACCTGCACGTGAGTTTCGATGTGGATTTCCTCGACCCCAGCATCGCGCCGGGCGTGGGCACCACGGTGCCCGGTGGCCCCAACTACCGCGAGGCGCAACTGGTGATGGAGATGATTGCCGACACCGGGCGCATGGGGTCGTTGGATATCGTCGAACTCAACCCGGTGCTGGACAACCGCAACGCGACCGCCGAACTGGCGGTGGATCTGGTCGAAAGCCTGTTCGGCAAGTCGACGCTGATGCGGGATTGATGCCGTACCGAGCGCACCGCGACGCGTTCACATCAAATCCACGGCCGCGCAGTCAGATTTGGCGCCAAGCCAGGTGCGCTGGCACCGTATTGAACGAGGACGAGCGATGAAGCGACTGCTGACACTGATGGTGCTGGGCCTGTTTTCGGCCGGCGTGATGACGGGCTGCAACACCGTGGCCGGCGCCGGCAAGGACATGCAGGGTGCGGGCAACAAGGTCGAGAAAACGGCCGAAAAATGCAGCGACGGTAAGTGCTGATCCGTCACATCGCGTGGTCTTGTTGAATTGATCGATCTGCGGCAACGCGCCGCTTTACCCATGAGGAGTGTGTTATGAAGCGTGCAATTGTGCTGCTGGTGCTGTCGATGTTGTCGGTGGGAATGCTGGCGGGTTGCAACACCGTCGCAGGTGCCGGCAAGGACGTGCAGGGCGCTGGCGAGAAGGTGGAAGACGCAGCGCGTAAGTAATCCGACGCTGCATGCAAAAAGACGGGCCGCAAGGCCCGTTTTTTGTGCGCGCTTACGTGGAAGGCGCGGCGCGACACATGCACGGCGTGCGAGTAAGACCCTCGATGGGGGTGGGCAACGGTTCAGTGCGGTGATCGGCGGTTTGACACCTTTTGATCCAGTGCCAACGCCCGCGTGGGCACGCTGGCGCTACGGTCAATCGCGACCGCACCAGCGGAGTCAGCGCATGAACAGTGACATCATTTCCGGCAAGTGGACCCAGTTGAAGGGCAAGGCCCAGGCGAAGTGGGGCGATCTTACCGACGACGATTTCAAGGTTGCCGAAGGCAATGCCGAATATCTGCAGGGCAAGCTCCAGGAACGCTACGGCTGGGATCGCGACCGCGCCCAGACGGAAGTGCGCGCATTCGAAAAGTCGCTGCGCGACGACACCTGATGGTGCACCAGTCTGCGCCGGTTGAGGCGAGCAGCTCGCAGACGACGGGCCGCCTGGTGCGGCCCGTTCTGCGTTGGAGCGTCGAACCAACTCCCGGGCCTCTGCAGCGGTGGCAAAAGTGCGGAACCGCTAAACTGGAACCGCTAAACTTGGGGGCTACCCCATCCTGGCATGACGTCGATGACCACCCGTGTCCTTACCGGCATCACCACCTCCGGCACCCCGCATCTGGGCAATTACGTGGGTGCGATCCGCCCGGCCATCCAGGCCAGTGCAGGCGCCGATGCGGAGAGCTTCTATTTCCTGGCCGATCTGCATAGCCTGATCAAGGCGCAGGACCCGGCACGCACGCAGCGTTCGACACTGGAAATCGCCGCCACCTGGCTGGCCTGCGGCCTGGACCCGGACAAGGTGTGGTTCTACCGGCAGTCCGATGTGCCCGAGACCACCGAGTTGATGTGGTTGCTGACCTGCGTGGCCGGCAAGGGCATCCTCAATCGCGCGCATGCCTACAAGGCGGCGGTGGACAGGAACCGCGCCGATGGCGAGGACGAGGATGCCGGCGTTACCGCAGGCTTGTTCATGTATCCGGTGTTGATGGCGGCCGATATCTTGATCTTCAACGCGCACCAGGTGCCGGTCGGGCGCGACCAGATCCAGCACATCGAAATGGCACGCGATTTCGCGCAGCGTTTCAATCATGTCTATGGGCGCGAATTTTTCACCCTGCCCGAAGCGGTGATCGACGAGCAGGTGTCCACCTTGCCGGGCCTGGATGGCCGCAAGATGAGCAAGAGCTATGGCAATACCATTCCACTGTTCGCACCGCGCGAGGAATTGCGCAAGCTGGTGTTTTCCATCCTCACCGATTCGCGCGCCCCGGGCCAAGCGAAGGACACGCAGGGGTCGGCGTTGTTTCAGCTGTATCAGGCATTTGCCACGCCGCAGGAATCTGCCGCCTTTGCGCAGGCGTTTGCCGACGGCATCGGTTGGGGCGATGCCAAGCAGCAGGTGTTCGAGCGGATCGATCAAGAGATCGCGCCGCTGCGTACGCGCTACGAGGGCTTGATTGCAGAGCCGGCCAGGATCGAAGCGATTCTGCGCGCCGGTGGTGCACGTCTGCGCGCGCGCTACGCCACCCCGCTGCTGGCCGAGTTGCGCGACGCGGTGGGCCTGCGCGACCTGTCCAGCCAAGCCGCCACCGCGGCGGTGCATGCCAGCGAAAAGATCGCACTGCCGGTGTTCAAGCAATATCGTGAAAGCGATGGCCAGTTCTACTTCAAGTTGAACGATGGCGCGGGTGCATTGCTGCTGCAGAGCGATGGCTTCGCTTCGCCACGCGATGCCGGACAGGTGATCGCGCGGCTGAAACAGGCCGCGCAGGCCAGCGATTTGCAGCTGCCGGGCGTGCATGCGCAAGTGGATGCCGACGTGGTTCTTGCTGCGATGGACGCCTTGCGCGAGGCGTGACCTGCGCTGCGCAGCAGGCGTAGAGGTGGACGATCGCGGTGCGTAAGCTCGTGCCTGTGGCGACATGCACGACAGCGACGCCAGGCCTGGGCCTACACTGCAGTTCTTACAGCCGCCGCGGGGTGCGAATGACAGCGACAGCCGAGTTCAACATCCACACGATCGATACCGGCTTTGGTGGCGTGCAATTCGATGCGGCGTATCTGGTCGTCCAAGCGCAGCGGGCTGCCCTGATCGATTGCGGTACCTCGCTGTCGGTACCGCAGATGCTGGCCGCCGTGCAGGCGGCCGGGTTGTCGCCAGCGCAGGTGGAGTGGTTGATCCTGACCCATGTGCATCTGGATCATGCCGGCGGGGCAGGAGCGTTATTGCGGCATTTGCCCCATGCGCAGGTGCTGGTGCATCCGCGCGGTGCGCCGCATCTGGTCGACCCCACGCGGCTGATTGCCGGTGCCACCGCGGTGTATGGCGAGGCGGACATGGCGCGCAACTACGGCATCATCGAGCCGGTGCCGGCCGAGCGTGTGGTCGCGGCGGACGAGGGTCATGCCGTGATGCTGGGCGAGCGCGTGCTGCGCATCATCGAGACGCCTGGACATGCACGCCATCATCTATGCGTGTGGGATGCGCGCAGCCGCAGCTGGTTCACCGGCGACACCTTCGGCCTGTCGTATCGCCAATTGGACAGCGCGCGCGGCGCGTTCATTCTGCCGACGTCTTCGCCGGTGCAGTTCGAACCCGAGGCCATGCTGCAGTCGATCGCGCGCCTGATGGACGCCGCACCGCAGGCGATGTATCTGACCCATTACGGCCGTGTCACCTCGCCAGAACCGTTGGCGCAGGCGCTGGACGAGCAGATTCATGCGATGACCGACATTGCGCTGGGCTGCGCGCAGCGTCCGGACCGGCATCGCTGCATGGTGGCGGCATTGACCGCGTTGTATCTGGAGCGCGCACGCCAACATGGATGTCGGTTGGACGATGCCGCCGTGGAGCGACTGCTGGCAACAGATATCGAGCTCAACGCGCAAGGGCTGGGCTGTTGGCTGGATCGTGCGGCGCGTACGGGTTAGTACAACCTTGGCCGCCGAACGAGGGACCTTCTGCGGCATGCCGTCTTTACGGCGTGTCCTGCGATGGTGCGTGGATGGGGTGCATTACCGCTCAACCGAAGATCATCCACGCGTCGCCACGCATGCAGTCCATCCGATCGAACGCAATTTCGCATCGTGGCGCTCCGGCGTTGGCTGCACGCTTGTAAACTATGTGTCATCTACCGTTGCAAGGCCTCACCGTGAATCCGATGCGTATCCTGCTGTTGTCTGCCTGCCTGTTTGTGGGAGGTGTGGCGCAGGCCGCCAACGATCTGCCGGGCGGCGGCATCGATGCCGAGGCATTGTCGCGTCACGTGCGCTTGCTGGCGTCGGACGAATTCGAAGGGCGCGCGCCGGCCAGCGCCGGTGAGCAGCGCACGGTCGATTACCTGGTCGAGCAGTTCAAGGCGGCCGACCTGGAGCCAGGTGGCGAGCAGGGCGGCTGGACCCAGGCCGTGCCGCTGGTGCGCGCGCAGGTGGATGGCCCGGTGCGCGCAAGCCTGCGCGTCGGCGGCAAGACCCAGGCGCTGGTCAATGGCAGCGATGTGACCCTGCAAAGCCTGCGCCCGCAGCAGGCGGTCGCGTTGAAGAACGCGCCACTGGTCTTCGTCGGTTACGGCATCAGTGCGCCAGAGCGCCAATGGGACGACTACAAGGGCGTGGACCTGCGCGGCAAGATTGCGGTGGTGCTGATCAACGATGCCGATTTCGAATCGCCGCAGCCGGGCGCATTCGACGGCAAGGCCGTGACCTATTACGGCCGATGGACCTACAAGTACGAAGAGGCGGCGCGGCGCGGCGCGGCCGGGGTGTTGATCGTGCACGAGACAGCGCCGGCGGCGTATGGCTGGGGCACGGTGCAGAGCTCGGGCATGTCGCCGTTGTTCGATATCGAGCGCAGCGATGCCGATGCCCGCGCGCAGCACGTGCCGGTGCGTGGCTGGATGCAGCGTGCGCTGGCGGTATCGTTGTTCAAGCAGGCCGGCCTGGACTTCGAACAGGCCAAGGCACGTGCGCAGCAGCGCGACTTCGCGCCTGTGGCCCTGGGCGATGCGACGTTGTCGGTGGATTTCAAGCTCAAGCGCGAGCGTGTGGTGACGCATAACGTGGTGGCCAAACTCACCGGCAGTCAGCATCCGGATGAGACGGTGATCTTCTCCGCGCACTGGGATGCGTTCGGGATCGGCAAGGCCGATGCCAGTGGCGATGCGATTCGACGCGGCGCCGTGGACAACGCCACCGGCGTGGCCAGCGTGCTGGAACTGGCGCGCGTGTTCGCAGCCGGCCCCAAGCCGCAGCGCACGTTGTACTTTATTGCCTTGACTGCCGAAGAAAAGGGCCTGCTCGGCGCCAACTACTACGCCGCGCACCCGCTGGCGCCGTTGGACAAGACCGTGGCCGTGCTCAACATGGAAATGTTCAGCCCCGATGGTCCGACCCGCGACATCGCCTCGTGGGGACGTGGGCGGGTGTCGCTGGAAGACGACCTGGAAACCGCCGCCAAGGCGCGTGGTCGCAGCTATTCGCCGGACCCGAATCTGGAAGCAGGCTTCTTCTACCGCGCCGATCATTTTGCGTTCGCGCGCATGGGTGTGCCGGCGATCACCGCCGGCCCCGGCCTGGACATGCTCGACGGCGGCGTCGCGGCAGGCAAGGCACTGCGCGAGACGTATTTCGCCGATTGCTATCACCAGCCGTGCGATCGCTGGACCCCGCAATGGGATGCCAGCGGCCATGCCGCCGACACCACGCTGGTCTACGACGTGGGCGTGGCGCTGGCCAATGGCCGGCAGTGGCCGAGCTGGCAGGATGGCTCTGAATTCAAGGCGATCCGTGCCAAGAGCGATGCGGTGCGCAAATAAGCGCGCAGGAGCGAGAGGGCACCGCGCGCTCCATCACGGGCTGAGAGCAGCGTCCAAGACGACTGCGCTGATCGCCAGAAGAGCGCAGCTGGACTCCATGCGGCATGTGCGCTCGTACACCTGGGATCCTGCACGCTCTCCATGCGTATCGAATGACTGCGCGCTACGCCAAGCGAACGCAACCGCTGCTCGGTGGCATGCACTTGCTTGTGCGTGCGCGCCGTCCACGCTCATCAGGCAGCTGCTCGGGACGTTTGTCGTCGCGCGGTACAAATGCTGGCGTTGTGGTCAACGCCATGGCATTGAACGACTGCGTATAGGCGTGCCCTACGGCTTGGCGGCATTGGCTGAATTGCCGCCGCCGGCACGCGTGCTCTTGTCGCCGCCGCTGCACGGATAGCGCTTTGCCAGCGCCTGGACGATCAAGTCAGGTGCGGCTTGGTCCTGGCGTGTATCGGGCAGCGCGCCGATATCGGCGATGACCGCCTGCAGATCGGGCGAGCCGGTGTTGCCTGCAGGCATGCACCAGCCGGTGCGATAGCTGGCGCTGGCGACGCCGAGCAGATACGCGCCGGCGCGGCTGGCCGAGACAAGCACCTTGAACTCGCGTTGCTCTGGCGCGGTGATTTCTGGCGCAAGCGATCCGTCCAGTCCGGCTTCGATCAGCTTGCGGCCGCTGAGTTCCCACGGCTCGGGTGCGCGCGCCAATGCCGTGGCGGACGTTGCAAACAAGGCGGCCAGGGCCAGCCAGCGAAGAGGACACTGCATATGCACGCTCGGATGCGGTGGGAAGTGCACCATAGCGCGACCGAGGTGCGGCGTGGGCTTTGGCATGTGCTCTAGAATTGAAGGTTCCGCTGCACTGGCACTGTTCCGATGTCTTCCTCTCACGATGCTGCCGCGCCTGCGCGCAGCGGGTTAGTCGTTCTCGCCTTGTTGCTGGTCTACGTGGTGTGGGGCTCGACCTATCTGGCGATCCGATTCGCGCTGGAAGGTGGCGCGCAGCCGCTGACGATGGTGTCCGGCGCGCGTTTCATCGTTGCTGGTAGCGTGCTCTACAGCGCGCTGCGCTGGCGCGGCGTGGCGGCGCCAACGCGTGCGCAGTGGAAGAACGTGGCGCTGATGGGGGCGGCGTTGCTGCTGCTCGGCAACGGCATGGTGGTGCTGGCCGAGCGCAGCGTGTCGTCCGGGCTGGCCGCCACCGCGGTGGCCTCGGTGCCGTTGTGGATGGCCTTGTTTGGCGCCTTGCGCGGGCAGCATGCCAGCGGCGGCGAATGGCTGGGCATCGTGATCGGCTTTCTGGGCGTGGTGTGGCTCAACGCCGGCAGCAGCCTGACCGCGACGCCGGGTGGCCTGGTGTTGCTGCTGATCGCACCGATCGGCTGGGCATTCGGCTCGGTGTGGTCGCGCGGGCGCGATCTGCCTTCGCCGTTCATGACCGCCGCCGGACAGATGCTGTGCGGCGGCGTGCTGCTGGTCAGTACCGGCCTGCTGATCGGCGAGCGCCCGCAGGTGTGGCCGAGTCCGCAAGGACTGCTGGCGGTGGCGTACCTGTGCGTGTTCGGCTCGATCGTGGCGTTTACCGCCTACGTGTGGCTGCTGCATCACGTGCGCCCTGCGCTCGCCGGTAGCTACGCCTACGTCAACCCGGTGATTGCGGTCAGCCTGGGCGCCTGGCTCGGCCACGAGCGCTTCAGCGCGCAGGACATCGGTGCGATGGCGGTGATCCTGGCCGGCGTGCTGGTGGTCACCTTCGCCAAGGCGCGGCGATGAGCGCGGTGTCGTCGCAGGAAGCGCGCCGCGGATTGTTGATCACCGCCTCCACCTTCGTGCTGTGGGGGCTGGTGCCGGTGTACTGGCATCTGCTCAAGGCGGTGCCGTCGCTGCAGATCATCGCCCACCGCATCGTGTGGAGCACGGTGCTGGTGGTGGCCTGGCTGCTGGCGAGCTCGGGCCTGCGCTGGTGGCGCAGCATCGCCGCGCAGCCTCGCGCGCTGCGCATGCTGGCCGGCAGCAGCGTGGCGATCGCGTTCAATTGGGGCCTGTACATCTGGGCGATCAACGCCGGGCATGTGATCGAAGCCAGCCTGGGGTACTTCATCAACCCGCTGCTGAGCGTCTTGCTGGGCGTGCTGGTGTTGAAAGAGCGCCTGCGCCGCATCCAGTGGGTAGCGGTGGCCTGTGCGCCGCAGCGGGCGTGCTGTGGCTGACCATCGATGCCGGCGCGCCGCCGTGGATTGCCTTGGGGCTGGCGGTGTCCTTCGGTATTTACGGGCTGCTGCGCAAATTGGTGGCGGTGGATGCGGTGGCCGGGCTGGGCGTGGAAAGCGTGTACCTGTTCGTGCCGGCCCTGCTGCTGGCGGCGTGGGGCGAGCAGGGCCACGGCGGCGCGTTCCTGAGCGGCTGGAGCCTGCGGACCGATGCGATGCTGATCTTCGGTGGCGTGGTGACGGCGCTGCCGTTGATCGGTTTCGCCTACGGCGTGCGGCGCATTCCGCTGTCGTTGGTGGGCATCCTGCAATACATCGCACCGAGCCTGCAGTTGCTGCTGGGCGTGTGGTTCTTCCACGAGCCGTTCGATCAGGGACGCGCGATCGGCTTCGCCGCGATCTGGGTGGGTTTGCTGGTGTTTGTCGGCGACAGCGTGGTGCGTTCGCGGCAGCCGGTGGTGAGGCGCTGAGTCAGCGCCTCACCGCACGCAGTGCGTGTGGCATTCATGGGGCGATTGCTTCGCGTCAGCGTGCGCGATTGCCGCGCTCAACTGCGCGGCGGCGCCAACGGGCTGGCCACTGCCAGCGTGGACGCGGGCAGCGCCTGCGGTGCAGGGCAATGGCTGGGGTCTTGTTGCACCTGCGCCAGCCATTGGTCGACGGGCCCGCCGAGCAAGTCCAGCCGTAGTGGCAGGCTCAAATGGTTTTCGCCAGGCAGTTCGAGGTAATGCGCCCGCGCGCTGGCCACGGCCAATGCACGGCCATGCGCCACCGGAATGTGCTGATCGGCATCGCCGTGCAACAGCAGCACGCAGCTGCGCGTGTCGGCCAGGGCGTGCGCGACATCGACACGGTCCAGGTCCAGCTTGAGCTGGGTGTCGGCCGCTGCAATCACCGCGTCGATATTCTGGTCGGCATAGCGCCAGCGTGCATACGCCGCCACCGCCCGTCCACGCCACCCGTGCGGCTGGCTGGCGAGCAGGTGCGGCACCATGTCGCGGATGCCGCGCCCGGCATTGGCGAAGGACTCCATCGCCACCACGCCGGTCACGCGCGGGCCGAGTTTGTCGGCCGTAAACAGCGCGGTGGCGGCACCGTAGGAAATGCCGAACAGATACAGCGGCCCGCGGATTTCGCCGCGCGGCTGCAGGGCGTCGAGCACATCGATGACGTCGTCGGACTCGCGCGTGCCGTAGCCGGACGGCCCGCCGCCGGAATGGCCATGGTTGCGCAGGTCGATGGTGACCACGCGGTAGCCGGCCTGCGCAAGCTGCAGCGACCAGGGCAGCAGTGAGTCGCCATCCATCATCCAGCCGTGCAGCAGCACCACCGTGCCGCGCGGCGCCGGCGGCTTGGCAGTCGGTGCCTTGAAACTGAAATCCACATCCAGCGCATGCGCCGGGTCGGTGCGCTGCCCCATGTAGCGATAGTGCATGGCGTACTGGCCGGGGTCGATCGCGCGCCAGAAGATCGGCACGCCATCGCGCGTCACCACATGCCCGCTGCGGTTGGGCACCGTGGCGATGGTGGCGGCGATGCGTTCTTCGTCCAGCAGTGGCGAGGTGCCACCGGGCGCAACCAAGCGCTCGCTGAGCGAGGTCGAAGAAGAGGAGCAGCCGGCCAGCCACAGGCAGGCGCAGACCAGCACAAGCAGGCGCGTCATGGCGATCGATCGTTGGAGCAAACGGCCGAGCAGGCTACGGCCTGCCCGGCCCGCGCATCTACCGCACTGCGGTGACAGAACCATGACAGCCTGCAATACGTTCAGCCGCCGCCGCCGCCGCCGCGGGTCTGCCGCGGCTGTCACCATTCCCGATTCCCGATTCGCGGCGGGCCAACACCCGCCTACACCTCACGCAACGCCGTGGTAATCGGCAGACGCGCGGCACGCAGCGCGGGAAACAGCCCGCCCACCAGGCCGATGCCCAGCGCCCATTTCAGCCCGCTCCACAGCAGCTCCGGCGAGACCTTGAACTGGAATACCACCTGGCTGAAGTTGCTGCCCAGCGTGGAGACGGTGTAGCCGTTGAACACCGCCCAGGCGATCGCCCCGCCCAGCAGCCCGCCCAGCAGTGCCAGCAGCATGGTTTCCAGCATCAGCGCCATGATCACCGGCGTGCCACGGAAGCCGATCGCACGCATGGTGGCGATCTCGCGCGCGCGCGTGGCCACCGCCGCATACATCGTGTTGAGCGCGCCGAATACCGCGCCCACTGCCATGATCGCCCCGATCACCGTGCCCAGGATGTTGATCAACTTGTTCAAGCCGCCGCCCTGCTTGCCGTAGTAGGCGCGGGTGGTTCCCACATCCAGCTTGAGCCGCGGATCGGCGGCCATGGCGGTCTTGAACGCGCTGAAGCCTGCCTTGCCGTTGGTGCGCGCGCTGATCGACTGATAGGCGCTGCGGTTGTAGGTGGTGGCCAGCGTCTGCGCGTCGGTCCACAGCTCCGAATCGTGCGCATCGCCGGAGGCGAACACGCCCACCACGGTCCATTGCTGGCTGCCAAGCGTGAGTGTCTTGCCCAGCTCCAGTCCGCGGAACTGGTTCAACGCGCCCTTGCCCACCACCATTTCGCGCAGGCCGGTGTTGAAGCGGCGGCCTTGCACGATCTTGACCTTGTCATGCACGGCCCAGGCCTGTTCGCCCACGCCACGCAGTTGTGCGTTGACGTCGGTGCCGTCGGAGCGGGAGGCGATGTTCACCACTTGCGAGAGTTCCGGCGACAGCATCGGGCGGCCGTTGGCATCGGCGGTGATGCCGGGCAGGCTGCCGATCAGCGGCACCAGGTCGCGGGTGATCACCGAGTTGGTCTCCGCCTGCGAACCGCCGCGCAGGACGATCGCGGTGGTCTCGTCGCCGGTGCTGTTGAGCGTGGCCTGGAAGCCTTGGCCCATCGCCAGCATCGCCACCAGCACGCCGACCACGCCGGCGATGCCGACCACGATCACCGAGCTGGACCCCCAGCGCTGCGGCAACGTGGCGATGCCGATGCGTGCGGCAGCCAGCGAGAGCCGCCCGCTGCGTGTGGCCACCAGCCACACCGCCAGCAATCCACCGATCGGCAGCAGCACCAACCACGGCAGTGCGATCCAGGCAGCCAGCCCGATTGCCAGCAGCACGACCGACAGCGCGTTGACCCCACGATCTTTCCATTTGCGTTGCATGTGCATGCTCCTGTCAGCGGCCGGCGAGTGCATCGACGATCTTCAAGCGCTGCGCGCGTAATGCCGGCAGCACACCCACCACGATGCCGATACCGGCCATCAGCCCGACCGCGACCAACCAAGTCTGCAGCGGCACGCCCTGGGTCGGCATCAGGCCACCGCTGCGCGCGGCGACCGCCGGGATCACCAGCGCCGCCAGCCCCATGCCGATCAAACCGCCCAGGCCGATCAGCAACATCGACTCCACCATCACCAGGCTCAGCACGGTGTGGTCCTGAAAGCCCAGCGTCTTGAGCGTGGCCAGCTCCGGAATCCGCTCGCGCACGGCCTGCGCCATGGTGTTGCCGGTCAGCAACAGCAAGGTGAAAAACACCGCGGCCATGATCGAGGTGACGATCAGGCCGATATCGGCGAACTGTTTGACGAAGGCCTGCTGGAACGCCGACTCGGTCTGCGACTTGGTTTCATGGTCGGAGTTGGCCGACAACGCATCGATGGCCTGCGCCACGCGCGATGCCTGGTCGGCATTGCGCAGCGTCACCGTGTACCAACTCACCCTGCTTTTGATGTAGTCGTTGGACTCGTCGAAGTACTTCCAGTTCATCATCAACTGGCGTTCCTGGTTGGCGGCCACCGTGCGGTCTTTCATGCGGAAGATGCCGACCAGTTGCAGCGGCCAGTCGTTGCTGCCGCCGCGCGGAAAGATGGTGGCCTGCAGCGGGATGGTGTCGCCGATCTTCCAGCCATTTTCCTTGGCCAGGCTTTCACCGACGATCGCGCCGGTGCGTGTGCTCTGGAAGGCCTTGAGCTGATCCTTGGGCAACTGATATTCGCTGTACACATCGAAGAAATTGGGCGCCACCGAAAAATTCGGGAAGAAGTTCTTCGGGTCGCGGTAGATGCCGCCGAACCACATTGCCGAGGTCACATCGCGCACGCCCGGCACGCTGCGGATCTGGTTTTCCAGAGTGATCGGCAACGATTGGGTGATCGACAGGCGCGATGCCACCACCAGCCGGTCCACGCCGCTGACGCTGCCACCGGAGGTGAAGGCCACGCGCACCGAATCGAGCATGCCGAACAATAAAAACGCCGCGACCACCGAGAGCAAGGTCAGCAAGGTGCGGGTCTTGCTGCGGAACAATTGCGCCCATACCAGCGAGAGATACTTCATGGCAGCGCTCCCTTACAGTGCAAGCGGCGCGTCGGCCAGCTCGCCCTTGTCCAGATGGATGGTGTGGGTGGCGTATTCGGCGGCCTTGGGGTCGTGGGTGACCATCACGATGGTCTTGCCGTGTTCGCGGTTGAGCTCCTGCAGCAGGCGCAGGATTTCTTCGGCGTTGTGGCGGTCCAGATCGCCGGTGGGCTCGTCGCAGATCAGGAAGGTGGGATCAGAGACGATTGCGCGCGCAATCGCCACGCGTTGCTGCTGTCCGCCAGACAATTCGCTGGGCTTGTGGTTGCGGCGCTCCTGCAGGCCGACCAGGGTCAATGCGATCTCGGCATTGCGCTTGCGTTGAGCGGCATTGAGCGAGGTGAGCAGCAACGGCAGCTCCACGTTCTTCTGCGCGGTGAGCATCGGCATCAGGTTGTAAAATTGGAACACGAAACCGACGTGGTGACTGCGCCAGGTCGCCAGCTGACCGCCGCTCATGCGGTCGATGCGCTCGCCTTCGATCTCGATCTCACCCCCGCTGGGGTTGTCCAGCCCGCCGATCAGGTTGAGCAAGGTGGTCTTGCCCGACCCGGACGGGCCCATCAACGCAACGAAGTCGCCGCTGGCGATCTCCAGATCGATGCCGTGCAGCACCTGCACCTGCTCGGGCCCGCGTTGGTAGGTCTTGGTGATGTTGCGCAAACTGACGAGAGCGGACATGGCAACTCCTGGCGGTGCGATGGAAGAGATGAAGCAGTGCGCAGAGCGACTGCGGATGTGATGCGGCACTGCAGTGACACGGCGAGCTGAAATGCGATGAAGCGATGTGGCGGGTGCAGGCAAGGCATCGACTGCTGTGACGGCCCATGTACGGCGCACGTTGCCGATGCCTGAAACGTGCGTGCGGCGACATTGGCTGAAAATGTTGACGAACATCGCAACCGCAGATGCGCAAGCACACAGTCGCCACCGCGTGACTGGATTTCAACGGCGTCTGTCGCCGCGCGGATCAGGCGCCTGCACCGCTGCCGTTTCCATCAACGCCCTTTTCCGTGCCCGTTGAGCGGTTGCTGCGTGCGCTGTCTTTGGGTGTGCGTTACTCGGTCGCGTTCGGCTCTGCTTCGGTCACCTTGTCGCCATCCTTCAAGGCTTGCGGCGGATCCAGTACCACGCTGTCGCCCGCGGCCAGGCCGGAGAGCACCTGCCTGTCTTCGCCCATCACCATCCCGGTGGTGACGGCATGCGCGCTGACGGTGTTGTGCTCGCCGACCACGAACGCGACCGTGCGCGTGTCGCGCTCCACCAGTGCGGTGGCCGGGATGCGCACGCCTTGCGGCCTGGCTGCCTGCTGCGGTTTGGCCTGCTCCAGAAAGCTGACCCGCACACCCATTTCCGGCACGATGCGCGGGTCCTTGACCTTGAGCGCCACGCGCACTTTCACCGTGGCCTTGCCGCGGTCTGCGGTGGGGATGATGGCGATGACCTCGCCTGGGATCTTCCACTCCGGGTAGGCATTGAGCACCGCTTCCACCGGCATCTTGGGTTGCACGCGGCCGATGTAGGACTCACCCACTTCCACCTCGATTTCCAGCGATTCCATGTCCACGATGGTGCCGATACCGGTGCGGGTGAAGCCGCCACCGGCCGACAACGGCGAGACGATTTCGCCAGGCTGCGCTGCTTTGGCCGTCACCACGCCGGCAAACGGCGCGCGCACCACATTGAAGTCCGAGCGGATACCGGCAATGGCCAGCTGGTCGGAGGCGACCTGCACGTTGCGCTGGGCGTTCTGCAGCTGCGCGCGCAAGGCATCGCGCTGCGCAATGGCCTGGTCGTATTGCGAACGCGACACCAGCTGCGCACCCACCAACGATTGCAGGCGCGTGGCATCGGCATTGGCCACCGCCAGTTGCGCCTGCATGTTGTCGACCTGGCTGCGTGCGGCCGACAACTGCGAGGCCGACAAACTACGCTGCGCATCGGCATCGAGCGGGTCGAGCGTGGCCATCACCTGGCCTTGTTCGACGCGCATGCCTTCCTCGATCATCACCTCGCGCACCTTGCCGGTGACCTGCGCCGACACCGTTGCCATGCGTCGTGCCACCACATAGCCGGAGGCGTCCAGCACCGATGCGCTGCTGCTGCCGGCGCTGATCGCCACCACCGGCGCGGTCTGCACCTTCACCATCGGGCGGCGCGTGAACCACCACGCGGCGGCGGCCAATACGATGACGACGATCACTGCGGCGAGGATCCAGCCGGTACGGCGGGCGGGCGGCGGCGTGGCGGAGCGCTGGCGGTCGATGCGGAGTTGCTTGAGCAGATCGGCGGAAGTGTTCATCGATGACCAGGACGGAAGGCTGCGCGAAATGTGACGGTCTGCGGGCGACGCCGCAAGCTGCCGGAAGTCACCAACTGCGCTGGGGCGACGAACGGTCGATGCGCCGATGCCACCGCCAGATGGTGCGCAGCATGCGGTCAGCGCGGCGCGCTCACCAGTGACAGCTGTCATCTGCAAATCATGACATCGGCGACTAGTGCGCCAATGCTGCGGGCGGCCATGCTGGAGGCTCCTCGGCAACCCGTGACCGGCATGCTTTCCTTGCATATGCGAACCGCGCGTGTCTGGCTTGCGCCTGCGCAGGCGAATTGCAGCCTCGGTGGGCGATCGCATCGCAGCAGTCACCAGGGGCATGCATGAGGCCGCTCACCCCTATCGTCCCGCACGCAGCGGCACGCAGACGGGCCCGGCAGTGGCAGAATCCGCTCACCCACACGGATCTTCGCTGATGCGCCTCCGGTTTCCCGCATGGCTTCGTCCCGCCGCCAGTTCGCAGGTTGCCGCGCGGCTGGCGCAGGGGCAATCGCCGTGGATGGATAGCGTGCACCTGTTTTGGTCGGCCTGGGTGTTCGTAGTGCCGGCGTTTTCTGCGCGTGGCTACGACAGCACCTGGCTGTTGTGCACGCTGGCGTCTTATCCGGTGTTTGTGCTGCTCTACGCACGCATGTTGCTGGCGCCGCGCGGCACCTTGTACCGCTACGCCTGGGCGATGGCGGCGCTGAGTGCTGCCTTGCTGCCGGTGTACTCGGCGGGGCTCAGCTATTTCGTCTTCGCCTGCCTGACCTTGCGCCCCTCTACGCGGCATGCGTTGTGGCGGCACTTTGCGATGTTGCTGCTGATGAACGCCTTGTACCTGAGCTGGGCGCGCTGGCTCGGGTTGAGCATGCAGGCGCTGGTGTGGATGCCGGTGACGGTGCTGGGCATGGCGGCCGTGGGCGCGGTGTACAGCATCAACGAACGCAAGGACGCGTTGCTGCGCCTGTCGCAGGACGAAGTCCGTCGGCTGGCGGCCACCGCCGAACGCGAGCGCATCGGCCGCGACCTGCACGATCTGCTTGGCCACACCTTGTCGCTGGTGGCGCTCAAATCCGATCTGGCCGCGCGCCTGATCGAGCGCGACCCGCAGGCCGCACGCAACGAGATCGATGCGGTGGCGCAGGTCTCGCGCGAGGCGCTGGCACAGGTACGACGCGCGGTCACCGGCATCCGTGCTGCCGGCCTGGTTGCCGAACTGGCATCGGCGCGCGTGCTGCTGGACCTGGACGGCATTGCGCTGGAGCAACACCTGGAGCCACTGGCGTTGCCGCCCGAGCACGAAACCGCGCTTGCGTTGGTCGTGCGCGAGGCGGCCACCAATGTGCAGCGCCACGCCCAGGCAAAACGCGTGCGTGTGCAGCTGCACGCGCACGGCGAGCAGGCGGTGCTGGAGATCACCGATGACGGCCGCGGTGGCGTGATCGTGCCTGGCAACGGCCTGGACGGCATGCGCGCACGCCTGCACAGCCTGGGTGGCGCGTTGGATGTGCAGGCCTTGCCACGCGGCATGCGATTGCGCGCCAGTCTGCCGTTGCCGCGGCCTGCGGTCGTTGCCGCAACGCCGTCGCCGCCGGTGATGCCGCAGTCGCTTTAACGCGCCCTGCTTGCGCTGCCAAGTGCACGGCATGCGTCGGCGCTGTTATCGTGCGCAACCGTTGCATGCATACGAGCGCGACCGATGATCCGGGTGTTGTTGGCCGAAGACCAAGCCTTGCTGCGTGGCGCGCTGGTGGCCTTGCTCGGGCTGGAGGACGATATCGCGGTGGTCGGCAGCGCCGGCGATGGCGAAAGCGCATGGCGCGAGCTGCAGCGCCTGCAGCCGGACGTGCTGGTCACCGATATCGAGATGCCCGGCCTGACCGGGCTGGAACTGGCGCAGCGGATCCAGCGGCAGGCGCTGCCGGTACGGGTCATGATCGTCACCACGTTCGCGCGTCCGGGATTTTTGCGCCGTGCGCTGGATGCCGGCGTGGCTGGGTATCTGCTCAAGGATGCGCCCGCCGAACAACTGGTCGATGCGTTGCGGCAGGTGCATCGCGGCGGGCGAGTGATCGACCCGCAGCTGGCCATCGATGCGTGGGTGGAAGCAGACCCCTTGAGCGAACGCGAACGAACCGTGCTGCGCCTGGCTGGCGAAGGCCGCTCCGCCAGCGAGATTGCCCAACAGTTGCAGCTCTCGCACGGCACGGTGCGCAATTACTTGTCCGAATGCATCGGCAAACTGGGCGTGGCCAATCGCATCGAAGCCTATCGCCTGGCGCGACAGAAGGGCTGGTTGTAGCGCGACCGTTCGACGGATCGCGTCTGCGCGCGTGGGCCTTGCGTTGCCGGGTGCGGCGTTGCTCGCAGAAGCGATGCGATCGCACCAGGCTGCAGCCACTGAAGCGGTGGCATCCGTTACATCGGCAAGCGATCCACAGCGATTCCAAATGCCGGCCAAAGCATGCCAGCCGCGCGCAGGTACACTGCACAGCATCGAAAACACGGCGAGCGATGCATGAAATGTCTGTGGCTGTCGGGCCTGCTGCTGGTGTGCGCCTTCAACGCATCCGCCGAGCAATACAAGATATTGGTGGCTGCCATTCCCAACCAGTATCACCACGACTATATCCCCGTGGCCAAGCCGCAATTCGAAGCGATGGCGCGCAAACATTATGTCGAGATGGTATGGGCGTGGAACGCCAAGGCGTTCGATGGCGACCTGTCGCAATACGCGGCCATCGTATTGCTCAATACGCCGGCCACCGATCTGGACCCGACGCAGCGGGCCAACTTTCAAAAATACGTGCGTAACGGCGGCGGCGTGGTCGCGGTGCACAAGGCCTTTGCGATCAAACGCGGGGACTGGGAGTGGTACGACCACATGATCGGCCGCTCGTTCCGCACGCACCCTTACATGCAAACGGCGATGGTGGATGTGGCCGACGCCAATTTCCCGGCCACTGCCGGCCTGCCCAAGCGCTGGGTGTGGAGCGACGAATGGTACGAATACGATCCGCCCTACGGCGACGATCTGGTCACGCTGCTCACCGTCGACGAACGCAGTTACGACCCCACCCTGATCTGGCCGGGCCAGGTCGCCAAGGGCATGGGCAAACAGCACCCGGTGGCGTGGTACCACCATTTCGAAGGTGGCCGCGTCTTCGCCACTGCACTAGGCCATCTGGCCGAAGCCTATAACGACCCACGCTACCTGGAGCATTTGTACGGTGGGATCTATTGGGCCGCCACCGGCAAGGGCATCGAATCATCTGCGCCAGCGGCCAAAACAAAACGCCAGCACTAGCCCTCCCCCTCGGGAGAGGGGTGAGGGTATGAGGCAAAGCCACTCCAGACGGCAGTTAACCCGATGTTTCGTCCGCACCCTCATCCGCCCCTGCGGGGCACCTTCTCCCGAGGGGAGAAGGAAACTCAAAGCCCCTCTCCTGCCGGGAGATGGGTTGGGGTGAGGCTACGGGGCAACGCCACTCCAGATGGCGGTTAACCCGATGCTTTGCCCGCACCCTCATCCGCCCCTGCGGGGCACCTTCTCCCCCGTAAAGGAGGACAATGTCCCGGCGGGAGAGGGTGCCAACACCCACCCATCACCGCGCAGACCGCTCCCCACGCGCCATGCTGGAAAACACCCCGTCGCGGCGCACCCAGGCATGGAACAACGCCGCGCTCAGATGCCCCAACACGGTGGCAAATAACAGATACGCCAGCCAACCGTGCGCGCTGCGCAGCCAGGCGTACAGCGCAGGGTCGTGCGGTGCGATCGGCGGCAGGTTCGCGCCCGGCCACAGCACGATCGGGTAGCCGCCGGCCGACAACATCGCCCAGCCGATCAACGGCATGCCCAGCATCAACGCATACAGCAGCCAGTGCGAGGCGATCGCCGCGGCCTTCTGCCATGCCGGCAGGTCGGCCGGCAGCGGCGGCGGCCGATTGCGCAAACGGTTGATCAAGCGCAGCATCGCCAGGATCAGGATCGCGATGCCCAGCGGGCGATGCAGATCGATCAGCCACGGCCGCTGCGTCACCGAGGCTACCATGCCGACACCGACGAACAGCATGGTCAGGATCATCGCGGCCATCAGCCAATGCAGCACGCGCGCCGGCAGATTGAAGTGGGTGCGGCGGCTCATTGGCGTGCTCCCTGGCCGGTGGCGGCGCTGCCCGTGCCATTGGCGATCTCGTGTTCGCGGCGATTGAACGATTGCGAATACACCGACGAGCGCGCCGCCAGTATCGGGTCATTCGATGCGGCCAGACCCTTGGGCAAGATCAACGGGTCGTAATTGAGATCGCGACACGGGCCGGTGGCCTGCGGCTGCGCACGCTCGATCGAGAGCGTACCGGCCACGATCTGCTTGCGGCTGTCCGGCCACGGCTGCGACGGGTCATCCACCGCATCGCCGGGCTCGGCAATGGTCAGCACCATGTCCCAACGCAACGGCCCCTGCGCCAGCCGCGCGTCCAGGTCGGTGGCGAGGAAATCGCCATCGGCCTGCTTGCGTTGTTCGGCGTTCAATTCCTTGAATGGCGTATGCGGGCGCATCGACCAGCGGATGTAGCGTTCGCGCCCATCGGCGGCAATCGCGCGGAACGCATTGACGCCGTTGTACTGCGTATTGGCCCAGCTGTCCGACCACGGCGCGGTCTTGGCCCACTGCTGGAACTTGGCCGCTTCCGGATACTGCTTGCCGAACGCCGCCAGTTTTTCGGGGTCCGGCTTGCCGGTGGCCGGGTCCGGCCTGGAGGCCACGTTGAGTGCCTGAAAGCCGGCCGGCGTGGCGACCACGAAGAACGGAAAACTGTTCATCGCCGTGCGCCATTCCTGCCCATCGTCGCTGCGCAACAGCAGCGCCATGCTGCGCACGCGCGCCTGCCCGTCGGGCCCGTGCGGATCGCCGCCGCCGATCGACATGCGCCCCAGCACCGGCGTGCTGGGCTGGCTGAAGATGCGTGCCGACGACAGCCAGGTGGCCTTGCCGCTGGACTGGAATTGCCCGCTCACGCACACGCCCTTGGTATGCGCGCGGCGGAAGCCCGGATGCGGCGGCCCGCTGGATTCGATGGTGTCGGTCATACGTGCGGCAGTGAGCCGGTCGCCACCGATCCAGCCGGCCGTCCAGGCAAACGCCAGCGCAATGCCGCCGGCAATGGCGGCAATCCCCAACAAGGGCAGCACGGGGCTGCGTGCGCGCGGGGGCGAAGGAGGTGGCAACGTCATGGCTGGCTCCGGTGGTCGATACTGTGAGTGGTTGAGATGAGTGAGACGACATGCGGGCCGCGTTATTCCCTCGTCCACCAACGACGGTGGCACGCACCGATCGCGGGAATAATCCACGCTCCAGTGCGTCTACCGTGTGATGTCACTACCACGCCCGCCAATGGATGCTTTGGACGATGACCAACTGCGCGCCGTGCTGCCGGCACTGCGCCGCTTTGCGCGCTCGCTGAGCGGCGAGCCCGCCAGCGCCGACGATCTGGTGCAAGCCACACTGGAGCGCGCGCTGCGGCGGTGGCGCACCCGGCATACCGCTGAAGCCCTGCAGCCCTGGCTGTTCGCCATCCTGTACCGGCAGTTTCTGGATGGGCAGCGGCGTGCCGCGCGCTGGCAGCGGGTCGTGGGCCTGTTCGCGCCGCAGCAGCCCAGCCAATCCGCGTCCGCTGAGCAGGTGCACGACGGCCGTGCCATGCTGGCCAGCCTTGCATCATTGCCGGCCGAACAACGCGCGTTGCTGCTCTTGGTCAGCGTGGAGGGTTTCAGTTATCGCGAAGTGGCCGACACCCTTGGCATCCCGATCGGCACCGTGATGTCGCGCCTGTCGCGTGCGCGCGAACGCCTGCGTGCCGTGAACGAAGGCCAGGTGAAACACGCACCTGCATTGAGGATCCTGAAATGACCGCCATACCGCCCGACGAACACGCGCTGCACGCATACGTCGATGGCCGCCTGGCGCCGGAGCAACATGCAGCAGTGGCAGCCTGGCTACAGGCGCATCCCGCTCACGCTGCACGCGTAGCCGGCTGGAAGCGCGATGCCGAAGCGCTGCGTGCCGCACACGCCGGCCTGATGCCGGAGATGAGCGCTGTTGCATTCACGCCTGCGACGATTCGCCGTGGCCTGCAACAGCGCCGTCGTGCCGTGTTTGCCGTGGCCGCCAGTTGCGTGCTGGCACTTGGCCTGGGTACCGGGTTGGGTTGGCAGCTGCATGCGAGCCGGATCGCCAGCCAACGCGTGCCGATGGCCGATGCAGTGGCCGCGTACCGCCTGTTCGCCGATGCCGACGCGCATCAGGGCATTGCGTTGGACGTGCAGCGCCGCGCCGAACTGGAACCGTGGTTGCGCACGCATTTCGGCAACGCAGGCGTCGTGCCGGATCTGCGTGCGCAGGGTTATACGTTACGCGGTGGGCAACTGCTTTCCACATCGGAAGGCGCGGCCGCGATGCTGGTATATAGCGATGCCGGCGGCGCACGCATCGGTCTGTATCTGCGTCCACGCAGCGGACCGATGCCGACCGGCGAGCGCCGCGATGGTCGGCTGTTGGCGCAGTACTGGGCAGAAGGCGACACCGCATTTGCATTGGTCGGCCCGGAAACGCAGACACGCATGCGCACGATCGCGCCGTTGTTGCGTCGCCAGGGATGACCAGCGCAGCTGAAGGCGAGTTGTGCTCGCCTCAGACTGACAGCAGCGCTCGCCGCGCTCAACCGCCGTAGCGTTGCTGCAGCATCGCGAACGCCGAGCGCACTGCCAGCGCTTCGCCGCCGGCAGGGCGGCCAGGGCGGTCGCTGTCGTTCCAGGCGTAGACGTCCAGATGCGCCCACGGCTGTCCGGGTGCCACGAAGCGTTCCAGATACAGCGCGGCGGTGACGGCGCCGGCCATGCGCGAGCCGGCGTTGGCCATGTCGGCCACATGGCTATTGAGATAACGCAGGTAAGGGCGCCAGAGCGGCATGCGCCACACCGGGTCGCGGGTCAGTTCGCCGGCACTGATCCAGGCCTGCGCCAGCGCATCGTCGTTGGCGAAGAGCGCCGGCAGGTCCGGGCCCAGCGCGATGCGTGCCGCGCCGGTGAGCGTGGCGAAATCCAGGATCAGATCCGGGTGCTGCTCGGTCGCATAGCTCAGCGCATCGCACAGCACCAGGCGCCCTTCTGCATCGGTGTTGTCCACTTCCACCGACACGCCGGCGCGGGTGGTGATCACTTCGCCAGGGCGGAATGCATCCGGGCCCACCGCGTTCTCCACTGCCGCAATCAGCAGCGTCAGCCGCACCGGCAACTGCTGCGCCATCACCAATCCGGCCAGCGCCAAGGCATGCGCCGCGCCGCCCATGTCCTTTTTCATGTTGCGCATGCCATCGGCCGGCTTCAGATCCAGCCCGCCGGTGTCGAAGCACACGCCCTTGCCGACCAGCACCAGATGCGGATGCGCCGTGTCGCCCCATTGCAACTGGATCAGTCGCGGCGCGCGATGCGAGGCGCGCCCCACGGCATGGATGGTGGGGAAGTTCTGCGCCAGCAACGCGTCGCCGACGATCGCATCGACCTGTGCGCCATGCGCCTGTCCCAGCGTGCGTGTGGCCTCTTCCAGATGCTGCGGGCCCATGTCTTCGGTGGGCGTGTTGACCCAGTCGCGTACCTGCAGGCACGCCTCGATCAGCGTACGCGTCTGTGCCGATGGCGTTGCAGCCAGTTCGGCCGGCGCGCGCGGCACCTTGCGATAACGCGAAAAGCGATAGGCGCCCAATCCCCAGCCCAGATGCAGCAACGCCTGCTCGGCATCGCTCAGCGGGTTGGCCAGCATCCAGCGGGTGGCCGGCGGTAAGGCCATCGGCGCATGCGCGTAGGCGTAGGCATCGGCCCGGTCGCCGATACCCAGGATCGCCCCGGCCAGCCCGTTGTCGCCCGGCAACAACAGCACGCTGCCCGGCGCGGCATCGAAACGCTGGGCCTGCGCCCACGACAGCACGCGGGTGGGCTGCTCCGCGCACCAGCGCGTAAAGCCTTCGCGGTCGAGCACATACAGCGGCAAGGCTGCGGCGTTGGGATCGATGAAACCGGTGAGATGGGACATGGAAATCCTCAAGTGCAGCGCCGCGCGCAGTGGCTCAGGCGGGAAGGGTGATGCCGGCGTTCATAGGGCCCGGATGCGGCTGCTGCGCGTCCAGCCAATCGGCCAGCCCGGTCATGCTGTCGAATTGCAGATCCGGCTGCTGGGTGGGGTGCGACCACACCGCGCCTTCGCGATTGATCCAGCAAGCGCGCAGGCCGGCATCCAGTGCGCCCAGCACGTCCATGCGCACGTGGTCGCCCACATGCAGCACCTGCGCGGGAGGCACCTCGAGCCGGGCGCACGCGGCCAGGAAGATGCTCGGGTCGGGCTTTGCGCTGCCGTGTTCGCGCGAGCCCAATTGAAACGCGAAGTGGTGCATCAGCCCGATGCGCTGCAGATCGGCATTGCCGTTGCTGAGCGCGGCCACCGGCACATGGGCGGCAATGCGCGCCAGCGCGTCGAGCGCATCCGGGTAGCATTCCACCTGGTTACGCGCCGCATAGAACACCTCGTAGGCCGGCTCCAGCAACGCCAGATCGCCGCCGCTCTCGCGCAACGCCATTTCCAACGTCAACCGGCGCAGCGCGCTGAGGTCGTGATGCAGGTGCGGGTTGTCGACAAAGCTGCGCTCACGCAGCTCGCGCATCGCCTCCACCGGAAAGCGCTCGGCAGTGAGCGGGCTGTGCTCGCGCATCCAGTCGTACAGCACCTGATCGATCCGCGCCCCGATCGGCGCAAAGGGCCACAACGTATCGTCGAGGTCGAGGGTGATGGCGCGGATGTGGAAGCTCATCGCCTGATTGTAATGCCGGGGATGGAGAGTCGGGAATCGAGAATGGGTAGAGCGGCGCCTCTGCTGTTGCGATTCCCAACTCCCGATTCCCCATTCGCGGCTACTCCAGTAGCCGGGCCCAGCGCTGCATCCCGTCCACCCGGCTCAACACCATCTTGATGCAGACCAGCAACGGCACCGCCAGCAGCAGGCCGACCATGCCCCACAGCCAGCCGAACAGCATCAGCGCCAGGATCAGCATCAGCGGTGAGATCGCCATGCGTCGGCCCAGCACGATCGGTGTCACCACCTGGCCTTCGATGGTGTGCAGGGCCAGGTACAGGATCGCCGGCAGCAGCGAGGACAAGGTGGTGCGGAATTCCACAAAGCCCATCAGCAGCATCAGCATCACGCCGATCAACGGGCCGACATACGGTGCGAAATTCAGCAATGCGACCACCGTCCCCCATAGGATCGCTTCGGGCAGCGGAATCTGCAGGACATACAAAATACCGGCAAACACCAGCCCGACCAGCGTGTTGATCACGCTGATGGTGAGCACGTAGCGCGAGACCTCGCGTTCGATGTCCAGCATGATCTCGGTGGTGAACCGTTGCTGCTGACGGTTCGGTAGCAAGGCGATCGCATGCCGCTGCAGGCTTTCGCCATACACCATGAAGAAGAACGTCAGCAGCACTACCGCCAGCACCGAGGCCGCCAGCTTTGGGGTGCGGACCAGTGCCTTGTAAGGGTCGTCCATCTGCGTGCGCACGATCTGCACGCCGCGCTGGCCTTCGCCACCGGCCGCGCGTGCAAAATTTTCCGCTGCCTGGTTGGCTTGCATCACCGGCTTGGTCAGATCGCGCACATCGCGCGCAATCTGGCGCATCTGCCGTGGTGCCTGTTGTACCCATTCGGCGGCAGGGCCGGCCAATTGCGCGGCCAGCGTGACGGTACCGGCCAGGCCAAGGCACAGGATGAGCAAGGCACCGAGAAACCGCGGGATATACAGCTTGCGCAGACCCCGCAGGATGGGGTTGCCGATCAGCGCGAAAAACGCGGCCAGCATGATCGGCAGGATGATCGTCTGCGCCGCCCATAGCGTGTAACCAACGGCGAGCGTGGCCAGCACCACCAGCGAGGCCGGCGCGCGTGGGCGGGGCGCCGGTGCGGGCGGAAGCGAATCTGCCGCGGTGGCGGCATCCGGTGAGTCGACGGGAAGAGACATGCGCGCCCTGGCAGCAGACTGGCGTGCTGCCAGCGGTGCGCCATTATCGGCGCAATGCGTCAACGGCGCGCACAGGGCCTGTGGGCGGAATGTCAGCGAGCGAAGGCTAGTCTGGCGAACTCGGCCGCATGTGCCCTTGTGCAGGTCGCGGTGCGCAGTGTCGGTCGTCGATGTGAGATTGCCACTGCCCCACGATGATGCCGCAAGCTGCCAACCGCGATGGCACGCATGTTGCGCGAATGGCCGCCAGACATTGCAGCGATCGGCGAAGCTAAGTCGCCACATGTGGCGCGCGATCTCCGCATGTCAGAGCTGCTATCGGCCAGCAACCGCGGCGAGCAGTCATCTGCAGAAATGGAAGGCGCAGACGCCCATATCCGCGGGTTCGTGGTGCAGTCATTCCTTCGACCAATCCCAAGCGTAGTACGTGCGTGCTGCGCCGGAGCCGAACATGTTCGTCCGGCCGTGGTACGGATTCTCGGTTGCTCCGGTGCGTCGATGACTTGCACAGGCCAATGTGCGGTCGCCAACGACAGCGGCCTGGCAGAGCGCTGGCCGCCGTGAATATCCTCCGCGCTCAGGCGGCGCGATCGGCGCGATCGGCCGGGACCTGCACCACGGTCACCGGCGGGTCGGCTGCCACTTCCTCGGCATTGTCTGCAGCACGTTCGGCCTGCTCGGAAGCTTCCTGCGCACGGTGCGCGGTGAACAGCGCGGAGATGGTGCTGATCATCTGCAGAAGCTTGGGAATACCGCCAAGCTTGCTGGCGATGCTCCCCAATGCCGCTTGCGGTTCATTACGGCCGGTGACAAACCCCAGCCCGAAGCCCACCGTCATAATGCGCAGTGGGGACCACCCGGCACGCCAGGTCTGGCGGAGTTCGCTCCAATGCAGGCGCGTTTCTTGGGCACGTCCTTCGACCAGATATTCGGCGCGTTCGACGCGTTGACGCAAGGTTCCAAATTTCATGGACGTGCTCCACTGGCAGAGGTCGCCGCCTCATCGTCTTTGCCGGGGTCATCGAAAATCCCAAGCTTGATGAGCTGACGGCGCGTTGCATTCATGCCGGTATGGTCGAAGTAGAAGAACACACGCCATGCCGCAATGCCGGTCACCAACAGACTCGCCAACGCAGTGAAAAACATCGCCTGGAACCACGACAGCCCGGCACGCTGCAGCAGGGCGATGATGGCGCCAGCCAGCAATAACCATGACGAGGCACCGAACACCACGGCCACGCAGGCCCAGGCCAGGCCTCGCCCGAATGCGCTGCGTGCCAGTTGCAGATCAGCCGACACCAGCCGGCGCAAGGCGCGACTGGTGTCCTTGGCCGAGCCCAGCGTGGCACGGCCGGCGGCGCCGACCGCACGTACGCTTTCGTCCAGTCCTGGCGTTTGCGCGCGCGCGTCTGGCGCGTCGGTTCCGGCAGCGGGAGAGGCCTGATCGCTCACGACTTAGTTGTCGTTGCTGCGTGCCAGCTTGGCAATGACCCAGCCAGCGGCGAAGGCAACGCCGAAGGCGGCCAGCGGACGCTCGCGGATCAGATCGGTGGCGCTTTCCAGCAGATCGTTGCCCTTGGCAACCAGGACGTCGATCTGCTCCTTGGCAGCGGCACCGCCGAACTCGGCAGCGGCCATGCCGGCCAGCGCGGTGTCGGACAGTTCGGCCTTGACGTTGGCGCGACCGAGCTTGAGCTCATCGCCGGCGGCGCTGGTCGCACCCCTGACGGCTTCGCCGGCGGCGTTTGCGGCCGACTTCAGATGGGTGCCGGCTTCGCTCAGGTTTTCCTTCAGCTGATCGGTATTGGTGGGGCTCATGCGATATCTCCTTCGGTCATTGATGGCAGCCGCCACTCACGTGCGGTCGAGCGGTAGCAATAGCACCGGGGGGGTGTAGGAGGCGTTAGTGCAACCAACTTTCGGTACACAGTGCGTCAACGCATCAGCGCGTCGTACTGCGCGTTGCCACGCAGGATACGCACGACAAGCTGCTGCGGTTTACGTTGGAAATTGGCCCGCCAGCTGGCAAGGTCGGCGAACTCGCCCACGCTGCTGGCCACGATCACATCGCCGGCGACCAGGCCGTTGGCGGCAGCGCGACCGCCGCGTTTGACCTCGCTCACCATCACCCCGGTGATGCCCGACTGACGCAGCGATTCGGGGAGATCGACGAAGGTCGCGCCGGTCAGACGCGGGTCCAGCATGTCGCCGGTGATGGCGCGGTCCTGCTCTCTCAGCGTGGCCTTGAGTTTGAGCGGCTTGCCATCGCGACGGATATCCAGGGTCACCGCACTGCCAACCGCCTGCAGGCCTTCGTAGTTGTGCAGCGCTTCGGCGCTGTCCACGCGCTGGTCGTTGGCCGCCACCACGACATCGCCCGGTTGCACGCCTGCCGCCGCCGCTGCGGAGCCCGGCAACACCCGTGTCACCAATGCGCCGCGCAACGAATCCACCCCCAGGCCCTGCAGCATCTGTTGGGTGAGGTTCTGGGTCTCCAGGCCGAGCGTGCCGCGCACCACCACGCCCTTGGTCACCAATTGCTCGACGACATTGCGCGCCAGGTTGGACGGAATCGCCAGCCCCAGGCCGATATTGCCGGCCATGCTGCCCTGCGGATTGAAGCTGGCGGTGTTGATGCCAACCAACTGGCCTTGCAGGTTGACCAGCGCGCCGCCCGAGTTGCCGGGGTTGATCGAGGCATCGGTCTGGATGAAGTTCTGGTAGCCCAAGCCGCGAATCCCGCTGCGCCCCACTGCCGAGACGATGCCGGAGGTGACGGTCTGGGTGAAGCCGAACGGGTTGCCGATGGCCACCACAAAATCGCCCACGCGTAGCGCGTTGCTGTCGGCCAGTTTGATATCGGTGAGGTTGTCGGCCTTGATGCGGATCAGCGCAATATCGGTATCGGCATCGGAGCCGATGAACTCGGCCTTGACCGTGCGTCCGTCGCCGAGCGTCACCTGCACGTCGTCGGCGTTTTCGATGACGTGGTGATTGGTCAGCACATACCCTTTTTGCGCATCGATGATCACGCCCGAACCCAGCGACTCGTTGATGCGGTCCTGCGGCACCTGCGGAAACAGCCGGCGCAGGATCGGGTCGTTGAAGAACGGGTTGCGGACGCGCACCACCTGTTTGGTGTTCACGCTCACCACCGCGGGCATGGCCTGCTGCAGCATCGGCGCCAGCGACGGCACAGGTTGGCCGGCCACCGCCGCCGGCAATGCGGCGGCCGTCGGCAGGGTAAAGGCGGCGTTGCTGGGGGGTGTGGCTTCGGCGCGATTGTCGAGCCAGGCGTTGATGCCGGTGGCGGCAAAGCCGCCGAAGGCAGCGGCCAGCGAAAGAGTCAGCAGGGTAGGCAGCGGTCGCATGGAACGGATTCCGGGTTACGCGGTGGATGAGGAATAGGGCGTCTGACTACGTAAATCAAGCTGAACGAGAGTGCCCGCATGCAATTTAACTGCCGGTGAAAGTGCCGCACATCCCTTGCCCTGATTGCGTTGACAGCCCGGCAGGCCGGGCGTAGCGTCCGCTTGATCCGATGCCTGTTCAGCATGTTGCGTGCCGTCGCGCATCGCCTAAGTTTCCCGCACTGACGCCCTTAAGGAGGGTCTATGAGCAACGGCAATGGTGTAACGGCAACCCTGTCCGACGCCGTCGATAGCGTAAAAAGCACCGCCACCGAGTTGACCGAGACCATCGCCAGCACCGCCAGCGAGGCGGTTGCCAGCGTGCAGGAGGCTGCAGGCACGGCGGTGGAAGAGGTCAAGACGCAGGTGGCCAAAGCGCGCAAGGCGGTGGTCAAGGTCGAAAAGAACGTGGCCAGGAACGCCGGCACTGCGGCCAGCGCAGTGAAACGCAGCGTGGCCAAGACCAAGCGCTCGCTGGCGGCCACCAAGGACGCTGCCAAGGACAAGCTGGTCGCCACCAAGGAGGCCGCCAAGCAGAAGCTCACCGCCACCAAGGACGTGGCCAAGCAAACGTTGACCTCGACCACGCAGGCCGCCAAGCAGAAGTTGAGCAGCACCAGCGCCGCGGCCAAGCAGAAGCTCACAGACACCAAGGCCAATACCAGGCGCAAGCTGGAAACCGCCAAGGCCAATGCCAGGGCCGAAGCGGCCGCACTGAATGCCAAGACCGCCGCCAAGCGCGCCGCACGCAAGACCGCCGTTGCAACGGTGAACGCGCGCACGGCGGCGAAGAAGGCAGCCAAGAAGGCAGCAGCCAAGCCGGCGGCAGCGAAGAAGACGTTGGTCAAGCCTGCAGCCAAGAAGGCGCCGGTCGCCAAGCAAACCGCGACCAGGCAGGCCGCAGTGAAGAAGGCCCCGCTCAAGAAGGCCGTGACCAAGACCGCGTTGAAGAAAGCCGCCAAGGTGACCAAGACCCCGGCCACGCGTGCCGTGGCAAAGACCACCGCCGCGCGCAAGGCAGTGGGCAAGAAAGCGGCAAAGCGCGTCACGCGTTGAGGTTGTCACGCTGCGGCGCAGGGTGAGTTGCCTGGGCCGCTTAGCGTGAGACGCGTGCAGCGCACGCGCCATGTGCCATGAACCATGTGCAATGTCGAAAAAGCCGGCGCTGTTTTCACGGCGTCGGCTTTTTTGTTGCAGCGGCTTTGACTAACGCCCCTCTCCTGCGGGACAGGGATTGGGCTGAGGGTACGGAGCGACGCCATACGTGTTATCGAACAATACGAGGCTTTGCCACCAATCCACACCAACCAGACGAGGCTTGTCAGGGAGCCTCATCTATCCTCGCGGGGCACCTTCTCCTCCACGAGGAGAACAATGGCCCGGTAAAAGAAGGCAATGCCACTGCACAAAGCGCCCAACACGGTGATGACTCTGCACTGCGCGAGAGGACTGCCCGAAAGTATCGCGTGCGAGCACTCCGATACGCACAGGCATCGCGCACGCAGTAAAAGGAGCAAGGCCTAGCGCATGCCATCGACAAACTGTTTCGCACCCAGGCCGATCCCGGCCTTGGCCGCGTCATAAGCACCGAGGCTGGCCTTGATGTTCATTGCATTGGGGTATTGCTTTTCGACATAGGCCGCCAGCAAGCGATCGCTTGACGCGTCGAAGATTTCCACCGCATAGCTGACCGAGCCGGAGAATGCGCCTTCCCTGCCACGCGCGGCCTGCACGGCGTTGTAGGAGCCGCCGCCGATATCGACCTTCATGAAGGTGCCGAGCACCCGCTTGCTGGGTTTGGCGCCGGTCAAGGTGAGCCGCACACGCAAGGTGTCGGGCCCGATGGCGGTGGTGGGCTGCCAGCGCTCGCCGATTGCCTCGCCGAACTCGCGTTGCATGAGCTCGGCAAGCATGCGTTTGTCCTGCTCGGGCACGTCTTCGAATTGCGCATCGGGGCCGCGGTAAATGCTCACCGGCTCGATCAGTGCGGTGCGATATCGCGACCAATCCACGTCGCCGTGATACGCGTACGGCATGCGGTCGCCGCGGCTGCCATCGTGCGGCCGCAGGTAGCTCGAAGATGGCAATTGGCGATAGGGCATGGGGCGGGTGCTGGCGCAGCCGATCAGGCCGACGATGACAACGGCGAGTGCGCAGTATCGAACGAATGAACAAGCCGACATGGGGAACTACCTGAAGGAGGGAGGCGGATGGATGCAGTTGCAGCGCGCTGGCGTGACCTGATGCTCAGTGCATCAGAAAGCTGGCAGCCGCTAGCCCGAACACGGCCGCTGCGGCGGCGAACAACACGCCGCTCTTGGCCAAGTGTTGCAGGCGGCGGGTGTCGCGCGCGCTGCGGATATCCGGCAACGCGCACCAGATGTCGCGGTTACGCGTGCCGGTGAAGCCGCAGCGAAATTCCGACGCGACAGGCAGTGGCAGCGGATGCGCAGCGACGGGGTCGTTGGCGGCGCGCTGCACGACCGGCAGCGACAGCGCGCTGGGGAGGCGTTGGGTGGAACGGATCGAGTGAGGCATCACCAGGCATCCTTGATGCGTGCGGTGAGTGCACTGTAGGCAAACGAGTTTGGGAACTTATTGGATCACCTCGAAGACTGCGCACCTTGGCGAAAGCGCGATACGCCGTGCACCACGCAATGGTGTCCGCATGAGAGCGACTACCAAAACAGAGCGAGCAGCGATCAGGTGGGTGTGGATGGCGCTCGCGCGCCCCACTGTACGCATCAGATAGGCCGTATCGCGTTGGTCGCACTGGGCCTGTGCGTGGTGCGAACTCGCGGCTTCCACGTGCCGCCGCTGGTACATGCCGCACCGAGCACTGGCCGCGCCATCCCGTGGTTGCGCAGTCGTTTGGTCAGCCGCGTTTCGTAGTGCCCTCGCACTGCCGCGCAGGCAGATTCAGGCCGCGCTGGCGGGGTGGTCGCCGGCAAACACCACGCGTACGCACAGCCCGCGTCCATCGTTGCCGTCGCCGGCTTCGATCGTGGCTCCGTGCAGGCGCGCAATGCCGGCGACCAGCGACAACCCGATTCCACTGCCCTGTACTGCGCTGCCGGGCACGCGATAAAACCGCTCGAAAATAGCGGCCTGCGCGCTTTCGGGTACGCCGGGGCCGTCATCGCTGACCTGCAAGAAGGGGTGCAGGACGTCAGCGCGCAAACAATAGCCGCAGCTCACTTCCACCTTGCCATGCAGTCGGCCATAGCGGATGGCGTTGTCGACCAGGTTGCGGATCAGAATGCCCACTGCATCCACATCGCAACGCACCAGGCAGGGCGATGCCTCAACCTGCAACTGCATCTGGCGCGTATTGGCCTGCACGCTGAATTCGTCCAGCACATGCGAGATTAGCTCGCCCATTTCGACTTGATGATAGGCGGCTGAACTGATGCCGGCATCCAGTCGTGCCAGATCCAGCAATTGTTCGGCCAGCCGGTTACTGCGACGCGCGGTTTCCAGCAGTTGGCGCAGCGCGGCGTCCTTGGCGTCCAGTGTGGGCGCGCGCAATGCGACCTCGGCGTAGGCATGCAGTGCCGAGAGCGGCGTGCGCAGTTCGTGCGCGGCATCGGCGACGAAATCGCGTTCGGCCTGGACGGCTTGTTCCACCCGCGCCAGCAAGGTGTTGAACGAGGCGATCAGCGGGCGAATTTCGTCGGGCGCCTGTGCCAGCGGCACCGGCTCGGTATCCAGGCCGGTGCGTTGCGCGATGGCGCCGGACAGGGCGCGCAGCGGCCCCAGCGAGGTCCGCACGGCCCACCACATCAATAGCCCCAGGATGCCCAATTGCACGGTGTTGAGCACCACTGCGATCAGGGTCTGCTTCACGCTCATGCGCGAGGATGGGTTGCCGATCGGGGTCGGCGTGGTTGCCGCGTCGGGCGGCTCTGTCTGCGTATCGAAGCGGTGCTGGAGCGCGTCGGGCAAGGTGGCGAGCAGTTGATCGCCGAGCAGGTTGAGTTCCTGCTCGAACACGCTGTGATGACCCTGGGTGACCAGTGCGACCAGGATCCACAGAGAGGTGGACCAGCTCAGCAGAACGATCGCGGCCAGCGCCGCCAGCATGCGTGCCTGCAGCGACTTCATTCCGGGGTCTTTCCGACCATGTAGCCCTGGCCATAGACGGTGGAGATCAGCGCATCGCCCAGCTTGCGCCGCAACTGGTGCACATACACCGCGATCATGTTGCTGCCCCCTTCGGATGGGCCGCCATAGATGCCTTCTTCCAGCTGATCCTTGGTGACCACGCGTCCGGCACGTTCCATCAACGCCAGCAGCAGGCGGTATTCGTGTGCGCTCAGCGCCACCCATTTGCCGTCCTTGGTGACCTTGCGGCTGCTCGGATCCATACAGACGTCGCCGTGGCTGAGCAGGGGCACCACGCGGCCCTGGCTGCGCCGGGTGACCGCCCGCAGCCGCGCCATCAGCTCGTCGAACTGAAACGGCTTGACCAGATAATCGTCGGCGCCGGCATCCAGACCGCGGATGCGGTCGGTGAGCTGGCCACGCGCGGTCAGCGCGATTACCGGGGTGGCATCGTAGTGGCTGCGCATGAAACGGATCACGCTCAGCCCGGACTCGCCCGGCAGGCCGATATCCAGCAACACCGCACTGTAGCGATGGTCCACCAGCACCGTCTTGGCGGCATTGGCATGACCGACATGATCGATGGTCCATGACTGCTGACGCACACCGTCGCAGATGGCGTTGGCCAGCATGGTGTCGTCTTCGACGAGGAGCAGATGCATAGGTGTTCTGCCGTGCGCAGGGCCAGTCCGAGATCCGCGGCACTGTCGGTGATGAAGCTTAGGCAAATATTAGTGCATGGCCGAACCGCACGCAGGCCAGGCCATGCATGCCGTTCGGCCCCGCTTGGTCAGGCCCTGCCCGCTCAGCGCTGCACAATGGCGCGCAGCGCAGCGTCCAGGTGGAGGTACTGAAAGCGGAAGCCGGCATCGAGCGCGCGTTGCGGCAGCACGCGCTGGCTGATCAGCAGCAGGTTGGCCATCTCGCCGAAGCCCAGCCGCAGCAAACCGCCCGGCAATGCCAACAGGGCGGGGCGGTGCAGCACCTGGGCCAGCGTGCGTGCGAAGTCGGCATTGGTCACCGGATTGGGTGCCGTCGCGTTGTAGGCGCCAGGCTGGCCTTGCTGCAGCAACCACAGCAAGAGCGCAACCATATCGGCGCGGTGGATCCAGCTCATCCAGTGCCTGCCATCGCCGAACGGTCCACCGCCGCCGAATCGGAATGCCGGCAGCATGCGGGCCAGCGCGCCGCCATCGCGATCCAGCACGATCCCGGTGCGCACCCAGCTCACCCGCGGGCCGAGTGCGGCGATGGTGTTGGCTTCGGCTTCCCAGTCGCGGCACAGCACCGCAGAGAAGTCATCGCCGGCGGGCTCGGCTTCGGTCAACGCAGTATCGCCACGTTCGCCGTAGTAGCCCACCGCCGAGCCGGAAATCAGCACCGAGGGGCGTTGCGCGGCCGGCTGCTGCGCGATCCAGGCCTGCAATTGGCGCGTGATGCCCAGGCGCGATTGGCGGAAGCGCTGCTTGCGGGCGTCGGTCCAGCGGCCGGCGGCCAGCGGCTCGCCAGCCAGGTTGATGACCGCATCGGCCTGGACCCCCTCCAGTGTGTGTACTGCGGTGATGCTGGGCAGGCTGCGCGCGGCGCGGTGCGGGTCGCGGGTCAGCACGCTGACCTGATGGCCGGCCTGCAGCAATGCCGGGCACAAGGCCTGTCCTATGAAGCCGGTGCCGCCGGTGATGAGCAGATGCATGCAGGGCTCCTGGCCGAATCGATGCGGCACGATAGGCCAGGATCCCGCCAAGCGAGGTGAAGCTGGCACGGACATGCGGCTGTGCGCTGCGCCGTCAGCTTGCGGCGTGGCCCAGCTACCTGGACGACAGCGGCGCGTGCTGCCCACCCAACGCAAACGCGCCGGACTGGCCGGCGCGTTTGCAGGGCGAGCGCTTGATCAGCCGCCTACTTGGACGACGACACCGCGTGGGCGCGTTCGAAATGCGCCGAAACCACGCGGCGCGTCTCTTCCAGATGCTGTTTGACCGGCGCGCTTTCGGCGGCGGGCAGCAGTTCCGAATCGATGATCTTGATGGTGTCGCCATGGTCGATGACCATGTTGCGCATGAATGCATTGCGGTACGCATCCTTGCCGTCCGGCAAGGTCAGCGTCTTGGACAGCGCTTCCACTGCCGCCTTGCCCTTGGCGCGCATGGCCTGTGCGCGTGGGCTCTCCGTTGCGCCAAGCGACTTGGTCTTTTCAAGGTTGGCTTGGTGGTCGTGCAGCATCTGCTGCGCGAACTCGCCGGTGGCACCGCCCAGATCCTGTGCGATGGCCTGCTTGGCGAGTGCGATCTCGTTGTCGTCGATCGCTGCCAGCACGCCCAGCACTGCGCTATCGCCCTTGGCCAACTCGGTCGCACCGTTGCCGCTGACGGGCGCAGCCGTCGGCTCGGGCGACACCGCTGGCGCAGTGCGCGACGCATCGCCGCCGGGGCGATCGCAGGCAGTCAGAGAGAGCATGGCCAATAGCGAAGCGGTGATAAGCGTGAATTTCATGAAGATCCTGGAATGAGTCGACGATTGCCGACGTTGAAATACAAAGGAGCCGCTACGCGGCTCCGGGGAGGTCGGTCAGGCCCATTGCGGCTGGGCAACGGGCGACATGCCCAATGGTCTGGCAGGCACCTTGGGCGCGCGCACGGCGTCCTGCGCACTGCGGCAGGTACGCGCCATGCGGGCGGTGCGTTCGCGAATCAACGCGTGTTCGCTGGCCGGCGCGCTGCCCAACAGACTGGCGACGTGGAAGCCAAGGATTTCCTCCGCGCGGTCGCCCTGGTCGCTGACGATGTGCGGCACCAACCGCTCCAGTCGTTCCAGCTCCTGCTGCACTTGATACGGGGTTTTCATGACGATCTCCAATGAAAAACGGGTGTTGCTGGGTACTGCGGACTCAACTATTGCGTGCGCCCAAACGCTGCCAGCAATCGGTTGCCAACTGTTCGTAGTTGGACTGCGTGCTGGATGAGATGAAGTGATGCTCCAGGCGGTCACGGAACAGGCGCAGACGTTCCTGGTCGCTCGAACGCGGGGCTTGCAGATAGATATCGCAGGCCATTTTCACCACCGGGGACAACTCGCTGAACTTGCCTGCGCCAAGGTTGCCCTGGGCATGCCGCGCCTGCCAATGCGCGATTTCGGCCTGTACATCGATGACGGATGGATCTCTGCTCATGGCTTGGGGTGTTCCGGTATAAACAAACTTGACCTGCAGGGTAACTGCGGGTATGTCAACGATTGATCATCGAACCCGACCATTGCAGCACTTCGGCGCGTTGCACGCTTAATTGGTCAGATTGTTTGACTGCATCTGCACGCGGCGCATGCAGCCGCGTGCATGTGGTCAACGCGCACCACGTGACGCGTTTGTAACCGCGTTGTCGAAACAACGCGTTGGTCTCGTACGCGTTCCGATGTCACGACAGTAGTGCACCCGACCACCTTGGGTCCCGTATGTGATCGCCGCTCAGGCGAAAATCGCCTTTGCAATGCCGCATTTCACGGAAGATTCTGAACCGCTCCACACTTATGTAACGTCTGATCATTAAGGTAAGCGGCGACGTAATGGAGCGAGAGTACCCAGGATGCAGGACAGCGAGACCAGTAGCCGTAAGCCGCATCATGCAAGCGGCGCACCTGAAGCCCGCGTGTGGTGGCACGCCTTGTTGGAGTTGCGCGGCGGGCGTATCGCCATCAGTTTGATCGTGGTGTTCCTGATTGTGCTTGGCCTGTATCTGGCACTGAAGTAAGGCTCCGGCGACACCCACTTCCACGACTCGTCCCTCAGCTGCGACCGAGGCCAGCAACGACGCGCGATCACGCCGCAGGGGAGAGGTCATGGCACAGACGCACTACCGGCAGGTGCTTGGGCATGCCACGCGCCCCGTGCCCGAGCATGGTCATGAGCGTGCAACGCATGCTTGGGTGTGTGGCGAAATTGCGCGTTTGCTGGGCGTGCGCGATGCCGGCGTCGCCGGCCATGGCGTCGTTGAAGCTGGAACGTTCCACGTACCCGATGACACGCTCACCACCGCACAAGCACGCGGACTTGGTATCCAAGGCGCCGGCGACTTGCTCGGAGGTATCGTGCCGCATGCGTTTCTGGCGACCAAGGTCATCGGTCACCCACTGATTTGCGCCGATGCGGCAAGCACGGCGGGCTGGGATCAGGCGCTAGCCATATCACTGATTCCCGCCACGCTGCCGGGCTACACCGCGTTTTCTCGCCCGGATGCGTTGCATGCGTTCGAGGCGCTGTCTGGCGGCGGAGACGTGCGCCTGAAGCTACCCACCGGCGTAGGTGGCAACGACCAGTGGCGCATTGCCGATGCATGGCAGCTGACGCAGATGCTGGACAGCCTGCCCGATACCTATCTAGGTACGCATGGCGGCGTGCTTGAGCGCAATATCTTGCAGCCAATGACGCACAGCGTGGGCGAGTTGTGTCTTGCCGGCGTCCAGATCGCGTACTACGGCACGCAATGCAGCGTGCCCAATGCGGACGGCAGCGATGTCTACGGCGGCTCGTCGTTGCGCGTCTACCGCGGGTCGTTGGAGGCATTGATGGCGACAGCCTTGCCATCGCTCGAGCGGCGGGTGGTCGAACAGGCGTGCAGCTACGATCGAGGCGTCACCGCGGCTTATCCTGAGCTGCAGATTTCCCGCCGCAACTACGATGTGGTCAGCGGGCAGGATGCGGGCAACGTTCCGGTATGCGGCGTACTGGAACAATCCTGGCGAATCGGGGGCGCAACCCCGGCCGAACTCGCTGCAATTGCCGCGTTTCAGCAAGATCCCGCATTGCAGTGGGTCAGTGCGTCCACTCACGAAATCTATGCGGGCGAGCCGCCGACCGATGCGCAGGTCTACTACCGCGCAACCCAACCCGGCCCTGGGCCGCGTTACAAATACAGGAGGATCTCTGCAACGTAATGGAAGCCAAACTTTCCAGTATCGACATTCCGGTCGGCAACGACGCACTCAGTGGCACCTTGCTCACGCCTTCAGGTATGCCTGCAGTGTTGTTCGTGCACGGCTGGGGCGGCAGCCAACACCACAGCCTGGTACGTGCGCGCGAGGCGGCAGGCCTGGGCTGCATCTGCATGACCTTCGATCTACGTGGGCATGAGGGTTATGCATCGATGCGCCAGACCGTGACACGGGCGCAGAACCTGGACGACATCAAGGCCGCGTACGATCAATTGGCGAGCCTGCCGTACGTGGATGCGCAGTCGATCGCAGTGGTCGGCCTGAGTTACGGGGGCTATTTGTCCGCATTGCTGACGCGCGAACGCCCGGTGGAATGGCTGGCGTTGCGATCTCCTGCGCTCTACAAGGACGCGCACTGGGATCAACCCAAGGTCAGCCTGAACGCCGACCCGGACCTGATGGCGTACCGCCAGCAGCGCCTGCATCCGGCCGATAACATCGCCTTGGCCGCCTGCGCCGAGTACAAGGGCGATGTGCTGTTGGTGGAAGCCGAACACGATGTGATCGTGCCGCAGCCGGTGCTGCACAACTATGCGCAAGCGTTCGTGCAGGCGCGTTCGCTCACATCGCGCGTCATCGCTGGCGCGGACCATGCGCTCAGCATCAAGGAACACCAGCAGCAATACACGCGTGCACTGATCGACTGGCTGACCGAAATGGTCGTGGGACGTCGGATCGCATTGGCCAAGGAAGTGGTGGCCACGCGCAAGCAGCTGCTCAAGGATCAGCAAGGTGCTGCTGCGACCTCATTGGAACAGGCCGCTCCGGTCTTTCGTGGCGACATCCGTGCGGTGGAGAAGACCGCAGATTAGTCGTCCGGGACGAGATGGCGCGCGCAAGCTCGATGGGGCGTGCATCCGTCGCCTTCTCGGCCTGGTGATGCCCAGCGCGCGCGGACTATCGTGTTGGTTGCTCAGCTCGGAATGCATGTCGCATCGATGCGCCCTGAGTGCCGCCGAGCGAGCAATGGAACTTGCATCGCTCCACCACGCGGAACGGGCCCCAACGGGCCCGCCCTGGTTCAGCGCGTTGCGCTCGCCGCGGCGCTTATTACAGCGCCGCGGCGATCACGCTTTAAACGCGCGGGTCGGTCGGGTGACGGCGCGCGGCTGCATCGTGATGCTCGGAATCGAACGCTTCGCGCACCGCGTGCTTGGCCTTTTCCCAGCTCAGGCGTGAATTTGCCTTGAAGCGATCCCAGCCATCGCCTAGATCGCGTTCCAGGTGGTCGTCCCACTGGCGGCCGGCGTGCTGCTGGCGCGCCTGCATGCCATAGCGGTAAGCCGGGCGATAGTCGTCATAGGAATAGTCGGCATCGCGGTAGCTGGCGCTGTCGAAGCGGCCTGCGTAGTGCGTGTCGCTGTCGCGATAGACAGTGTGGGTGCGGTCCGCACGCTCCCATGCGTCGCGTGCTGCAAGCCGCGCTTCGTCCCATTCCAGGCGCGATTGCCCGCGGTTACGCGGCCATTCGCCGGCCAACGTGGCTTCGGTTTCTTCCCACGTGCTGGTGGGGCGGGTCTCACGTGCCTGCAAACCGAATCCGTAGACGGTTGCGTAATCGCGATCGTAGTCGGTGCCTTCCTTGTAGTAAGGACGATTGCGGTGCTCCTGGCGCCAGTATTCCGTCTCCACAGTGGGGTCGAGCCGCTCGGCCACGCCTTTGCCAGCCGCAGCGCCAGCAACCACACCGGCTGCTGCACCGATCAAGGTGCCGAGCGGCCCGAACACCGTGCCTGCGAGCGCGCCTGCTGCCGCACCGCCGGCGATGCCGCCCACACCGACGCCGACCGGATGCGAACCGGGCGCACCGGAGATGGGGTCGCGGTTCAAGTCCCTTGCTTCTTCCTTGCGTTCCTGCTTGTCGAGATTGCTCATACCGCCTCCGGTTATCTAATGGATGCGCCCTGGAGATCAGACCGCGAACGAGGCGCCACGATGGCGTCGAAAGAGTGAAACGCGCGTGCTTTGATGTGAGCGCCATCGCGACATGACTGAACTGTGCACCGCATTGCGGATGAGGTTGCTCACCCGCTCGCGCAACGTGTCTGCAACAAAAAGGGCCGCTAATGCGGCCCTTTTCCATTCCTTGATGGACAGCTATCCCTTGATGCACACCACTTGGCGCAAGGTGTGCAGCACCTCGACCAGATCCTGCTGCGCCGCCATCACCGCATCGATGGACTTGTACGCCGCAGGCGACTCATCGATCACTGCCGCGTCCTTGCGGCATTCCACATGTGCGGTGGCCTCCCGATGCTGTGCCAGGGTGATCTGCGCGCGTGCAGCGGTCCTGCTCATCACACGCCCTGCGCCGTGGCTGCAGCTGTGGAAACTGTCGGCATTGCCCAACCCACGTACGATGTAGCTGCGCGTGCCCATGCTACCCGGAATGATGCCCAGCTCGCCGGCACGAGCGCTCACCGCTCCCTTGCGGGTGATCAACAATTCCTCGCCACCGTGCGTTTCCTTCTGCACGTAGTTGTGGTGGCAATTGACTGCGAGCTTTTCCAGCTGGAATTTCGGCAGGCGGTGACGCATCTCGGCCAGCACGCGCGCCATCATCGCCTCACGATTTTCGCGGGCGTAATCCTGCGCCCACGACACCGCTTCGACGTATTCGTCGAACAAGGGCTCGCCCTGCATGAAGAAGGCCAGGTCCTTGTCGGGTAGATGGAAGCCCAGCACGCGATGTGCCAGTTGCTCACGCGCGCGCTCGATGAAGTACGTGCCGATCAGGTTGCCGGTGCCGCGCGACCCGCTGTGCAGCATCACCCATACCGCATCGGTTCCGTCCAGGCAGATCTCGATGAAGTGGTTGCCGCCGCCCAGCGTGCCGATCTGGCAGTCCAGCTTGTCGGTACGGATGCGCTTGTGCTGCTGCTTGATCGCATCCAGGCGCTGCACCAGCCCGGACTGCGCAATGCGGCTCTCAATGCTGTCCGGCAGCTTGCGATGCTCGCCGCCACGGCCGTTGCCCACCGGCACGCTGCGCTCGATGCTGGCACGCAACTGCGCCAGATTGTCGGGCAGGTCGGCGGCGCGCAGTGTGGTGCGCACTGCAGCCATGCCGCAGCCGATATCCACGCCGACCGCCGCCGGGATGATGGCGCCACGGGTCGGAATCACCGAGCCCACGGTTGCGCCCTTGCCCAGATGCACGTCTGGCATCACCGCGACCCACGGACCGACAAACGGTACCGCCGCGATATTGCGCAGCTGCGCATGTGCCTGTTCTTCCAGGGGCACGCCGCGTACCCAGCCCTTGATCGGGGTCGTGCTGCCTTCGGCGTGCAGAAATTCAAAGTGTTGCGATGTACTCATTGTTGTCATTCCCTTGCGGCAGTGCGTGGCAGATCCTTCCGCCACGCACTACCTTCATTGCCTGATCGTCACCAATTGCTTCAGCACGCCATCCAGGCCGCCGAACACGGTGAGCTTGTCGATCTTTTCGGTGACCTTTTCCAGCGCCTCCAGTTCCTTCAAACGCATCAGCACCGGGCTGTCCTCGATCAACTTGGCGGTGTTGAGCAACGAGCGCGTGGCATTGGCCTCTTCGCGCCGACGGATGACGTTGGCTTGCGCCTGCTTCTCCGCCTGCACGACCGCGTTGAGGATCTCGCGCATCTCGCCCGGCAGGATCACGTCCTTGACGCCGACGCCCAGCACCTCGATGCCGAAGCCGCTCACGCTGCCCCGCACATACCCGAAGATATCTGCATCCAGGCAGGCCTTGTCGCCCAACAACTCGTCCAGCGTCTTGGCCGAGACCGCGCGCCGCAAGCCGTACTGCAACTCGCGATATAGGTAATCGCCGGCCTTGGCCACGCGCGTGCGCATCGCCACCGCATCGGTGACGCGCATGCTGGCGGCCAGGTTGACCCGCAACGACACCTTGTCGCGCGTCAACAGCTCCTGCCCGGACACTTCGACCGACTGCACGCGCAGATCGATCACGTCGGTGGCGATGTTCTTCTGGAAGTTCCAGAACGCATACGCCCCCGGCCCGAACGGTGCAACCAGCTTGCCGTCGACGAACACCAGTCCCTGCGACTCGGCCGGCACGTCCATGCAGACCGCTACGCGCGACAGCGTGCCGAGCTGACGCAGCCTGCGTTGCACATCGGCGGGCACCTGCAGCCCCTCGCCCAATGGCAGGGTCTGCAGCTCGATTGCCGCCGGACCACGCCAGTACAGCGTGCGCGTGCCCGGTGGCAGCACGTCGTCGAGCTTGCCGTTGCGGATCAGCAAGCCGACCTGCGCGGTGCCGATGTCGGCCAACACGAAGTGTTGCGGCAGGGTGCTGCCGAGCGTGTCGAACAGCATCTCCGCGTCGCGGCCCACATAGGCGCCTTGCGTGATGGCGTGGACGATGACCTCGCTGCGACCCAACGGGTCGAAGAGGCGATAGACGCCGGGGACGAGCACGCGCTCGAACCGACGGTTTCGATACACCAGGCCGCGCTCGCCGTCACCGATCACGACCCGCTTGGTCCAGAACATTGGCACTTCTCCTTAGGTTTGGCTCCGGTGGTCCGATCCGGGGCTACAGCCGTCCCGCTGCCCGGATCGGACTGCTGGCGGAACGTGTGCCGATGCAACGCGGCGTTGAAAGGTGGAAACGCCGGTGACGGCGGCTGTGCGGGGCGCAATGCGCTGTTGGCGCCTGCAAGTGCGTGACTGCCGCGGTGCGATGTGCTGCGTCGCGGTCGCGAACGGCGGAGCACGCGCGTTCAGGGCAAGGGCCCGGCAAGGCTGCCGCTGCTATGGGCGGTCAGGCGATGGATACCTGTTTGCCTGCGGCATGGGCGTTTCCGTAAAGGGACTTGCGTCCCGAGGAATGACCGAAAGATCATGCATGGAGCGGGATTCGAACCCGCGACTAACAGATTGCAAATCTGCTGCTCTACCAATTGAGCTATCCAGTGGTGGGTATTCCGGAATTGAACCAGGCCTACGGCTTGCGCCGCCGCTCCACCAGGAGCCGATACCCGTAACGAGAAACATGAGAAAGAGTTCGGTATACGCCACGACATCGCCGCGCGCACCAGCTGGAATAAACTCCAGGCCGCTGAATATCTTCCGCAATGTTTCTGATTACCGTTTATTCAACGGTAACTCTTGTATGCGCATGACCACGCGCTACCCGTGCCCGGCACCAGGGCACAGCGCTTTCGCGCCTCATCGCGTGCTACGTCCGTGTTGTCGGGCAGTCCATGCCCGGGTGCCTGGAAGGTCATCCGCAAGAGTCGGTGCGAACGCATAACGAAAACGCCCCCGGATGCAGCATCCGAGGGCGTTCGCTTGCCTCGGAGATCGGGTGACCGATCTCCTTGTCAGGACATCAGTCGAAGAGGGGGATGCGCACGTCTGCTTTCTTCGTGCGCACAAACGATGCCGCGCGGTGCGCGCTGGGCAGTCGATTGAATGTGGCGGAGTTGAGCAGGAACATGAGATCGATTGGGTAAACGTGCAGGCGTGGCTGCCGAGGGCGCGAACATTACCCGCGTCTTTTTAGTGATGCAAGCACTTTATGCAATTATTTTTCGGATTATCTGTCTGGTGGTCGGATTCGGAAGTCGGAAACAGAATCAAAACCGCGTAGCGGTAGCAGGCCATACCCCTTGCGTGGGATGGTCGACGCAGGCGATGACACGATTTCGAAAACCAGGATCAAGCGAGCCAGCCCTGCGCGCGGCGAGCAATCGTCACGCAATTCAAGCGGCGTGCTGTTGGCCAGTGTGTCGCGTGACCCATGCCCAAGCTACACACTGGACGCGCTCATGCTGCGTGCTGCCTCTTGGTTTTCGTAGGCTACGGAAGCCGTCTCCTGCGATGCTTCCATCGCTTGGAGAGAATGGGGCAGTCAGATGCTTCGCCGAGGTGCCGCATGCGGAGCATTGGGCGAGGCGTCGCGCGTCGGTGCTGCGGGCCAGTTTCGCCTCGCAAAGAGGACGATGTGCCGATGGCAGACGGGATGACACCTCATCGCGCGTGCTGCGCGCCCGCATGTCGCCCGGTGACGCGAGGTCTGACATGTTGGATCAGGGTGGCTCGCAAGGCCGATGCCGTGCCCGCCACGTCGCTGAAGATCCGTCGTCTGGCACGACGCCGACCGCCTGCGATGTCCCTTTCACCCGCACGCCAACGTCAGTGCAGACGATCAGCCAGCGTGCGTGCCCAGGGCGCGCGCGCCGGTGAGGATCATGCGCAGCATCTGCGAGATCTGCTCGATCAGCTCGGGGTCTTTTTCCGGCGGGGAATCCATTGCCACCGCGCCCATCGCAAACACCAACCGGGTGATCGCCTTGGACACCAGGGCAGGAGCGTGCAGCTTGGCGTTGTCGGCCGCGGCCAGGCGAATCAGGTCTACGCGCAGCTCGTCTTCGAAATAGGTGAGTTCGCGCTCCACTGCTTGCTTGAAAGCGTCCGAGCCCACCGCGCCTTCGCGCAGCAGCACGTGCAGCAGCTTGTCGTCGGCGCGCAGCTGTTCCATGAAGGCTTCGACCGAGACGCGGATGACGCTGCGGTCGGTGGAGGTGGCGCGCTGGCGCGCCTGGCCGATGATGGTGCGCAGCGAACGCCCGGCCAGGTCGATCAAGGCCACGGCGAGCTCGTCCATGTCGCGGAACTGGCGATAGAAGCTGTTCGGCGCGATACCCGCCTCGCGTGCCACCTCGCGCAGGCTCAGCGTGGACAGGCTGCGGTGCGGGCCAATCAAGGACAGCGCTGCAGCGATGAGATCTTCCCGTGAAATCGCCGGCTTGCGGGACGGCGGCGCGTCGTGGGAAGGCAGGGCGATAGAGGTCATGAGGCTGCAGCCGGGCGTGGGTCTGAATCATAGCCCCTCCAGCAATATACAAGTGTATACACGGCTGTGCATGCATGCGTATAGTGCGACCCATGAACCTGGCATCTCCTCGCAAGTCCAAGTCCCCGCTGCCGGCACGCCTGGCGCGCCGGCTGGTGTCGCCGCAACTGTTCGATTTTTGGGCGACCCGGCTCAACCCGTTGTGGACACTCGAACAGCCGGTGGCGCGCCTGGTCCAGCGCATCCCGGCCAGTCGTGACGCGGTGACCCTGGTGTTGCAGCCCAACGGCCACTGGCGCGGCCTGCAGGCCGGCCAGCATGTGAGTCTGGGCGTGGAGATCGACGGCCGCCGCCTGTTGCGTAGCTACAGCCCCACGGTGCTGGCCGACGGCCGGCTGGCGATTACCGTCAAGGCCATCGAGGGTGGGCTGGTGAGCCGCTTCCTGGCGCGCGATGCGGCCTTGGGCACGGTGGTGTCGCTAGCCCCGGCCTTCGGCGACATGCTGTTGCCGACCACGCCTACCCCGCTCCTGCTGTTGGCCGCCGGCTCCGGCATCACGCCGATGCGTGCGTTGCTGCAGGCCGCCGCGCAAGCCGGCATGCCGATGGACGTGGACCTGCTGTATTGGGTGCGCCAGCGCGACGAAGCCTGCTTTGTCGACGAATTCGCAGCGCTGGCTGCGGCGCATCCGCGCCTGCGTGTGCAACTGCTGACCACCCGCGAAGGCGAGACGCCTGCAGAACGCGTGGACACCTATTCGTTGGACCAGATTGCCGCGCTGGACCAGCGCCATGTGATGGCCTGCGGGCCGGGCGGTTTCGTGCAGGCCGCGCGCGAACGTCTGCAGGGACGCGTGGCTGCATTTCAGGCCGAAGCCTTCAGCGTGCCGGCACTGGATGAGGCCGAGACCGGGCAGGTGCAGGTCCAACTGTCACGCAGCGGCCGTACCCTGACCCTGCCGCGCGGCCAGTCGCTGCTGGAAGGGCTGGAAGCGCAGGGCCTGCGGCCCAAACACGGCTGCCGCATGGGCATCTGCAATACCTGCGCCTGCCCGCGCCAATCCGGCACCACCCGGCATCTGTTGACCGGTGAACGCAGCAACGAACCCACCGCACAGGTGCGCCTGTGCATCAGTGCGCCGAGCACCGACCTGATCCTGGATCTGTAAGGAATCTTCATGAGCCGAGTCCATAACCGTGCCTTGTCCGCTGCCGAACTGCAGTCTTTCGGCGACGAACTCGATGCCATCCGCGCGCGCGTGCTGAGCCAGGTGGGCGCTGCCGATGCGCGCTACATCCGCCGCATCGTGGCCGCCGTGCGCTGGACCGGCGTGGCCGGTCGTGCGCTGCTGTTCCTGGGCGCATTCGTGCACAGCGTGCTGATCCCGGCCTGGATCGCCGGCGTGCTGCTGCTGGCGTTGTCCAAGATCCTGGAGAACATGGAGCTGGGCCATAACGTCATGCACGGTCAGTACGACTGGATGGGCGACCCGCAGCTCAACGGCAACACCTACGAGTGGGACATCGTTGCCACCGGCGACAACTGGCGCAAGACGCATAACTTCAAGCACCACACCTACACCAACGTGCGCGGCATGGACGATGACATCGGCTACGGCCTGCTGCGGATCTTCCCCGAGCAGCGCTGGCGCCCGTTCTACCTGCTGCAGCCGTTCATCGCGGTGGTGTTCGCGCTGCTGTTCGAATGGGGCGTGGCGATCCAGGACCTGCGTCTGGGCCGTTGGTTCGCCGGCAAGATGAAGGCGGCCGAATTGCGCGCCTCGTTCCTGCCGGTCGGCCGCAAGATGGGGCGCCAGATGCTCAAGGACTACATCGTGTTTCCGCTGCTGGCCGGCCCGTTCTTCCTGACCGTGCTGCTGGGCAACCTGGCCGCCAACGTGCTGCGCAGCATCTGGACGTTCGTGATCATCTTCTGTGGCCACTTCACCGCCGATGCAGAAGTGTTCCCGAAGGAATCCATCCGCAACGAATCGCGTGGCCACTGGTATCTGCGTCAGCTGCGTGGTTCGTCCAACCTCACCGGCGGCAAGCTGATGAACGTGCTGTCGGGTAACCTGAGCCACCAGATCGAGCATCACTTCTATCCGGACCTGCCGGCCAATCGCTATGCGCAGATCGCCGTCGAAGTGAAGCAGGTCTGTGCGCGCTACGGCCAGCACTACAACACCGGCTCGCTGCCGCGCCAGTTCGGCCAGGTGATGTGGCGGATCGTGCGCCATGCCTTTCCGAGCCGGCCCAAGCCGGTGCGGCAGGGCAGTGGTGCATTGCAGAGCGCGTAATCGGATTGCACAACGCGTGATCGACATCGAAAGGCCGCCAATGGCGGCCTTTTTTGTTGCCGGTTTTACTGCGTCGCGCTGCGCGCCTGTGCGTGATAGGCGATGAAACCAGTGGCCGGCAACGCGCGCGAGAACAGCCAGCCCTGCGCCAGATCCACGCCATGGGCGCGCAGATAATCGAGCTGTTCCTGCCGCTCGACCCCTTCGGCGATGGTGCGTAGCCGTAGCGTCTTGGCCATCTCGATGATGTGCGCGGTCACGGCGCTGGTGGCCGAATGGGTGCCGATGGTGTCCACGAACGATTTGTCGATCTTCAACGCGTCCAGCGGCAAGCCCTGCAGATACTGCAGGCTCGAATAGCCGGTGCCGAAATCGTCGATGGACACCGTGTGGCCGGCACCGCGCAGATGGGTGATGGTGGTGCGTGCCGCATCGATGTCCATCAGGCTGCGTTCGGTCGCCTCCACCCACAGCTGGCCGCTGTCTACCCCGGTGCCGCGCAACGCCTGCGCCAGCACGCCCTGCACGCGGCCGCTCTTGATGTCGTCGGCGGAGACATTGATGGCCACGTGCAGCGCTGGATCGGCGGCCAGGGTGGGGCCGAGTTCGCGGAGGACTTCGGCCACCACCAGATCGGTGATCGGCAGGATCAGGCCGCTTTGTTCGGCCAGGGGGATGAAGGCGTCCGGTGGCACCAGCACGCCGTCGGGCTGCTGCCAGCGCACCAGCGCTTCGGCACCGACACAGGCACCGCTATCGAGCGCAATGATCGGTTGGTAGTGCACGATGAACTCGCCGCGCTGCACAGCGATTCCCAGCCGCGCCAGTGGCGACAGCCGCCGCCGCGAGACCCACAGCACTGCACCGACCAGCAGCAGTGCCATGGCGATGCCAACCGGCACCAACTGCCACCTCGCCGCCGCCAGTGGGCCGCGCAGATAGGCCACCGGCTCGGTGACCACCGCGGACCAATCGCCACGACGGTCGCGCCCGAACAGCACCTGCGACAGCATGAGATCGCCTGGCTCGCGCTTGGCCGTGGGGTCGATCAGCAAGTGTTCGGCGGCGGTGCCGGTACTGCTGAGAATCTGTCCGTCCGGCGTGCCGATCGCCAGTTGCAGGCCAGGCGGAATATTGATGTCGGCCAGCGTGTCGGGGTTGATCAGGACGTTGTATTCGCCCAGTTGCAGCGCCATCAGCGGACGCTGCGGATTGGCCAATGGCAGCAGCCGCGTGGTCACCGAGATGCCGCGCTTGACCACGAAATCGGCCGTGCGCTGCGGAATGGTGTTGCGCAGTTGGCCCCATGACGTACAGCTGAGACGACCTTGTTGAAAGCGCCCCAGCTCGACGATGTAGTGGCTGGTCAGCACCAAGGCGCGCATCTGCGCCAGGTGCGCGGGCGAGCACGGTGGCAACCGCGAGGCGGCCATGCTCAACAATATGCCATGCGCCTCGTCGAAGGCGGTTTCAGTGCGCCGGATCGACAGCGCAGCCAGCTGGCTCAGCCTGCCCTCTTCGCGCGCCAACGCCAGCCGCCAGGCCAGGTAGTAGGACAGGCCGATCGGCAGCGTTGCGCTCAGCAACACCAGCAGCACGGTGACACTGATGATGCGTTGGCGCTTCACCTCACCACCCGCGACGGCTGCGCTGCCGGTTCACGCATGGCCCCTGCAGAAATGCCGCCAACGCAGGCTTTGGCAGATGGAAGGTGCACGCCAACCGGAGCGCGCGCGAACGTGGCGCACGTAGCGATTGGTGACACACGGCATGGACTGATGAGGCTGCACGTCGCGAATGTACGACACACGCGTGCATTGCGCGCGTTTGCGGAGCGAAGCGGCCGTGATTTTTTTCCGATCGTCCTGCGTCGCATCCTGGCAGTCGGGGCCGCCTGCGGATTCACGCGACTGCACGCACTGCCGCGCTAGGGTCCAATCGTCTGCGCTCCCGCCCGGGAGCGACGGGACACCGGTCCCACGCAGGGCGCTTTTACTGGAGGAATCACCCATGACAACGCAGAAAGAACGCGTCGGCGGCACCGATGCGGTGCCGATCTTCAAGATGCTGGAAACAACACGCGACGGCGAGCTGACCAAGTACGTGGTCGGCGACACCGGCGTGGCGTTCGACAGCCTGGAAGGTGCACAGGCCGCTGCCAAGGATCTCGGCACGCTCGACGATTGAGGGGGACTGGAACGCTGGCCTGCGCGATGGAAGAACGGCCAAGGCCAGGGCCAGGGCGCCGGGTCGCCATGCCATTAGGCATGGTGATGGCGTCGGTGGGCGAGTGTCGTCTGGGTGGTCGTTGCGAGCATTAGATGCCTGTCGTGCGTTGGTCAGTGCATCGACGCCGCTACCGTTGTAGTGAGGCGCAGCGGCGCTGTGGTCGCCGGCCTGACGACGTACCAACTAGTCGGAATCCCCTACGGAAGCGGTTGCTCGGTCAGCCGCCCGGTGTGCGGGGTGTGGATCAGCGGCGCTAGGTCGAAGCCTTGTTCGCGTGCATGCGCCAGATAGGCCTGGGCGATGTTTTCGTCCAGCTGCGGCAACCGTGCAAGTAGCCATAAGTATTTGCGATCCGGGCTGCCGACCAGTGCGGCGGTGTAATCGGCATCGATGCGCATCACCCAGTAGTCGCCTTTGGTAAAAGGGATCCAGCGCAGACCCTCGGGTAGGAAGGTCACTTCCAGCCGGCTGTGCGTGTCGTCGATGGCGCGCGCCTGGCCGATCGCTTCTTCCAGCTCGCCTTCCGCGGTAAAACAGCGATTCTGGACGCGCACGCTGCCGTCGTCTTCCAGGGTGTAGTGCGCCGACACATCGGTGCAGTCCGCATCCTCGAAGCGGGTCGGCAGGCGGGCGATTTCGTACCACGTGCCTAGGTAGCGATTCAGATCCAGCGAAGGGACAGTGGCGAGTTCGGGATGGTGGCTCATACAGGCCTCAGCACAATGGAGTGGCGCCTGTTGTACGTGTCGCGCCATGAAATGCATGTTGGGATGCGGCGCGAGCGGCCGTGCAGCAAGGACGGGCGTGCCTGAGAGCATCGGCTCGGTGCGTATTGGCGTTGGCACGATGCCGCTCGTGGGCCGATGCCGCCCGAGCGACCAATTGGCTGCATGCGATGAACACCGCGGCGGCGAATGATGTTGCGCACCGGCACCGGCACCGGCACCGGCACCGGCATAACGTCCTGGCAAAGCGGGCGCTCTGCAGTACCAGGGCGGCACGCCCGCGCATGGCTTGCGGATCGCGGCCCGGTTGACCGGACGAGCGCGCTACGCCGCGCTGGCGGCGCCAAGCGCACGATCCAGTTTGCGGTAGCCGATCGCTTCGGTGAGATGGCGTGTGGCGATGTCTGCGCTGTCGTCGAGATCGGCGATGGTGCGCGCAACGCGCAGGATGCGATGCATCGAGCGTGCGGACAGCTGCAGCTGTTCGATGGCGCGCTCCAGCAGCACCTGATCGTTGTGTTGCAGACGGCAATGGCGGTCGGTGTCGGCCTGGTCCAGTTGCGCATTGGGCAGCGCACCACGTGCAAGCTGTCGTTGTCGCGCGGCGACCACGCGGGCACGTACGCTGGCGCTGTCTTCACCGAGGTTGCCGCTGCGCAGCGCCTGCGGAGGGAGGCGTGGCACTTCGACATGCAGATCGATGCGGTCCAGCAACGGGCCGGAGATGCGGCTGCGGTAGCGGCGGATGCTGTCGCTGCTGCAGCGGCAGCGCCCGCTGCCATCGCCTGCCCAGCCGCACGGGCAGGGATTCATGGCGGCGACCAATTGAAAGCGCGCCGGAAAATCCACGCTGCGCGCCGCGCGCGCGATCGTGACCACGCCCGACTCCAAGGGCTCGCGCAAGACTTCCAGGGTTTGCCGTTGCCATTCGGGCAATTCGTCCAGGAACAGCACGCCGTTGTGAGACAGCGAGATCTCGCCGGGGCGCGGATGCGTGCCGCCGCCGACCAGGGCCACTGCGCTGGCGGTGTGATGCGGGGCGCGGTACGGCCGTTGCCGCCAGCGGGCCAGATCCAGCCCACGGCCGCTGATCGAGGTGATTGCAGCGGTTTCCAGTGCTTCTGCTTCGCTGGCTTCGGGCAATAGACCAGGCAGGCGCGAAGCCAGCAGCGTCTTGCCGCAACCGGGGCTGCCGACCAGCAACAGATGGTGCCCACCGGCAGCGGCGATTTCCAGCGCGCGACGTGCGTGCGGTTGCCCGCGCACGTCGGCCATATCGGGCAGGGCGCGTGCGCCGAGCGCCTGCACTGCCAGCTCGGCGGCGGGCGCTTTCTGGCTGCCGTTGAGCGTGGCGCAGACCTCCAGCAGGGTGCGCGCGGTGAAGGCTTCGACGTGCCCGGCGATGGCGGCTTCGGCACCGTTGGCGAGCGGGACGATCAGCCGTCGCCCGGCCTGCGCGGCCGCCAGCGCCGCGGGCAGCACGCCGTCGACACCACGCAGCTCGCCGGTAAGCGCAAGCTCGCCGAGGAATTCGTAATCGGCCAGGGCCTGGCGGTCGATCTGCCCGCTGGCAGCCAGGATGCCGAGGGCGATCGGCAGATCGAACCGGCCGCCTTCTTTCGGTAGATCAGCCGGTGCCAGGTTGATGGTGATGCGCCGGGCGGGGAATTCGAACTGTGCGCATAGCAGGGCAGCGCGTACGCGCTCGCGCGATTCGCGCACTGCCGCTTCGGGCAGGCCCACGATCTGGGTAGAGGGAAGCCCGCCGGAGAGATGCACTTCCACCCGAACCTCAGGCGCATGCACCCCCACGCGGGCACGGCTGTGCACCAGCGCCAGACTCATGGTGGTGGCCTTCGCTCAGGTGGTGGTGGTGGGAGGTGCGGCAGGCGGCGCGCCGGGGGCGCGTGTTTCCAGTGCGGCGACGGCCTGCTCCAGTGCGTCGAGTTTTTCGCGGGTGCGTAGCAAGACCGCGCGCTGCACATCGAACTCTTCGCGGGTGACCAGGTCCAGCTTGCCCAGGCCGGCCTGCAACGCGCCCTTGAACGTGCTCTGCAGTTCTTCGCGCGATTGGCGCAGGCCCGGCGGCACCAGGTCGCTGAGGCGGCGGGCGAGGTCGTCGAGCTGGTTGAAATCGATCATGGTGTTCTCCGCAGGTCCGTAGGAAGCCTAGTGCAGGCCGGGACACGCGGGACATCGGCAAGGCAGTCGGCAGGCGGTAAGGATAGTCCCATTCGGCCGTCGTCCGCGGTGATGGCAGCGCGCGGGTTGGATGAGTGTTGCGCCCGTCCACGGTATGCTGCGCGGCCGTCATGCCCTGGGACCTGCACCGATGAAAATGATCATGGCCATCGTCAAACCGTTCAAGCTCGACGATGTGCGCGAAGCACTCGCCGGCTGCGGGGTGGCGGGCATCACGGTGACCGAGGTCAAAGGCTTCGGCCGGCAGAAAGGCCACACCGAGCTGTATCGCGGCGCCGAATACGTGGTCGATTTCCTGCCCAAGGTGAAGATCGAAGTGGCGGTGACCGACGACCAGGCCGAGCGCGTGGTCGAGGCGATCGTCGGAGCGGCCGGTACCGGCAAGATCGGCGACGGCAAGGTGTTCGTATACGACCTGGGCACGGTGGTACGCATCCGTACCGGCGAGCTGGATAGCGACGCGTTGTAGTTCGCAACCTGGCGCTTGGTGCTTGCCAGGTGTGTGGTGGGCGACGAGGGGTTTGATGCCCTCGGCCCGCGCAACGTCGATACCGGGGGCCGTATTGCTGAGCCGGCGATGCAGCCAGCGGTGCTGGATCAGGCGTATTGCAGTTGCACCGACCGCAGGGAATCGGGCCGTTCAAGCCATGCGGCGTGCGCCGCATGCGCTCAGTGCATTGACGGTGGCGCGCATCACCGCAGCGGATGCGCGGCTGTGCGCCTACGGGCAAGGCCGCTGCCAGGCGCGACGGCGCTACCACCCGTTGTTTCATACCATTTCAATACCGCCACCTATCGCTGACGCACTTTCTGGACTGCGATGCAGAGGCAGGTTGATGTCACCGCAGGCCAATCCAGGTATTGGCCAAATTGAAATTCCGGCCGCGCTTGTCGCCGTCGCGCGACTTGCCTACCCTAGGGCGTAATACCATTCCAATACCGGAGTTCGAGAATGAAGCGACGCAACAGCAAGCCGGGCGTGCGCCTGCTTTCGGTCTTGGTGGCGCTGGGCCTGGCTGCCCCTGCGTTGGCGCAATCGGTCACCGAACCGGTCACCCAGCCGGCGATCTATCCGACTCCGGTCTCGATCACGCTGGATGGTGCCACCATCACCTTGGGCCGCTCGGCGGTGCTGGTGGTCGCCCCTGGCGCGGACAAGGCCACGGTGGCGCTGGTGCGCAGCATTCTCGATGGCGCCGGCGTCACCAAGATTGCGACCGCCACACGCCTGCCTGCCACCCTGGACCGCCCGTACATCGTGCTCGGCACCGGCGATGCGGCAGTGGTGCGCGATGCGCTGACGCGCAGCAAGGCGACGCAGGACACCCATAAGGAAGGCTACACGCTGGCCAGCGTTGCGCGCGATCGCGGCAGCCTGATCACGCTGGCCGGCCACGATGACGATGGCCTGTTTCATGCGGCGCAGACGCTGCGGCAGCTGGTCGAGCGGCCGGCCATCCCGACGCTGACGATCCAGGATTACCCGTCCATGCCGATCCGCGGCACCATCGAAGGCTTCTACGGCGCGCCGTGGTCGATGAGCGATCGCAGCAAGCACATCGATTTCCTCGCCCGCACCAAGGCCAATACCTTCATTTACAGCCCGAAGGACGACCCTTACGCGCGCGATCGCTGGCGCGAGGCGTACCCGAAGGCGACCTTGAAGGCGCTCGGCCAACTGGCCGCCACCGCCAAGCGTAATCACGTCGATTTCGTCTATGCGATTTCGCCTGGCCCCACGGTGTGCTTCTCCGATCCGGCCGATGCCAAGGCCTTGTTGCGCAAGTTCGATGCGTTCCGCGCGCTGGGCGTGCGCAGCTTCTACGTGGCGCTGGACGACATCGAATACACCAAATGGAATTGCGAACGCGACAAGACCACCTTCGGCGAATCCGGCGCGCAGGCGGCCGGTATCGCGCAGTCGCATCTGCTCAATCTGGTGCAGGCGGATCTGGTCGCGCGCCACGATGCGGCCTCCGAACTCATCATGGTGCCGACCGAGTACTACGACGCCAAAGAGAGCCCGTACAAGGAAGCGCTGCGCAAGCATCTGGACCCGAAGATCGTGGTGCAGTGGACCGGCACCGACGTGGTGCCGCCGGCCATTTCCATCCCCGATGCGCGCGCGGCCACCAAGGCGTTCGGCCGCAGGACGCTGCTGTGGGACAACTACCCGGTCAACGACTTCGAAACCTCGGCCGGGCGCCTGCTGATGGCGCCGTATGCGCGGCGCGAGGCGGGTCTGTCGGCCGAGTTGTCGGGCATCGTCTCCAACCCGATGAACCAGGAAGTGCCCAGCCGCGTCGCGGTGATGGGTGTGGCCGCGTTCGCCTGGAACGACAAGGACTACGACGCGCAACGCACCTGGCACGCGGCGGCGCGCGATCTTGCCGGCGGCGATGCGCGTGTCGCTGCGGCCCTGCTGACCTTCTTCGACACCCAGCACTTGGCGCCAACCTTTGGCAGCCAGCCGTGGCAGGAACAGGCGCCACGCTTGAAGGCCGTGCTCGATCATGTACGCGAGGCAGTCGCGCTTGGCGATGCGGCAACACGCACGCAGGCGATTGCCGAACTGGCACGCACTGCCGACGAAATGGCTGCGGCACCGCAGATCATCCGCGACGGCGTGGTCGACAAGGGCTTTGCCGAGCAATCGCGCCCCTGGCTGGAGGCAATGGAAGGTTGGGGCCATGCGCTGCAGAAGACGGCAGCCGGGCTGGATGCGGCCAATCGCGGCGACACGCAGACGCCCGCGTTGTTTGCCGAGGCGGCTGCGATCGCCGCCGTCGCGAGCCAGATCCCATCGATTCCCGGCGCCACGCGCTTCGGCGGCCCGGTCAAGATCGCCGACGGCGTGCTGGACCGCTTCATCGCGCAGGCACCGCACTTGATCGCCTATCGCCAGGCGGCAGTGACTGATTCGGCAGCAGCAAAGTGATGGGGTAGTGCAGAAACACCGCGGCGCGCATGGGGAATGGTTCGCGTCGCGGTGCATGCAAACACGACAGCGCCATTGCCATCTGCATCGCAGCACGTGGCATGGCGCGCTCGAAGGATGTCCGCGCTACGGATCAAACCGACGACTCAGCGCAGCAGTCGAGCGTAACGGCGTGCTCGGTCGCCTTTCGTCAGCAGCGCTGATCACGCCTTGCCTTTCAAACGTGGATACAGCCGCTTCCAGCCGCTACGGATTACATGTATCCAGCGCGGTTCCGCACTGCGTGCCGATTCGTCGACACTCGGTGCGATGCCAGCAAGGCGATGGCGCATTTTCTGAAAGTTGGCCACGTCGCTACGTTGCAGCTGACGTGCCAGCGTGCCGCGCCGCAGCCAGCGCGGGAATCGCCATGCCGAAGTGAAATCGATCAGCACCGGCACTCCCGCACTGACCACCACATTGGTGCCATGCAGATCGTTATGGGTGATGCCGAACGCATGCAGCCGGCGTAGCGCCTGCTGCAATTGCTGGAAGACCTCCTGGCCCACGACGGTGCTGGCGCTGAGCGTGTCGCCTGGAATGAATTCCATGCCCAGCGCCAGCCCGCCCAGCGTGCCGAGCAGGGCCGGTGCGTGCCGCCAGCCCTGCAACTGCCGCAGCATGCTGGCCTCGTGGCGCACCATCAACCGCGCAATGGGCGCCAGCAATGTGCGGCGATAGCGGCCGTAGTCCTTGACCACCGCCGGTTGCCCGTTCACATGAGTGCGGTAGACGTCCGGCTCGAGCAGCCGGGTGCCTTGCGTGAGCAGAACGGGAGTGACGAGGTGCAGGCTGGACACGTCCAGCGGCTGGTAATGCATGGCAGTTCTCCAGACCTTGGCGGCGCGGAGAGGTCACGCGTTGCGCAGGTTCACTGTGATCGCGAGGGATCGGTCTGCCCAATTTTAGAACTTGCGGGTATTGAAATTATATCTATTTAACAAATGAAATGTTCCGCGAGTGGAACGGCTTTTGGAATCAGGCGTTTGGCGGAAGTCGCGATTCGATACAGTGGCATGCGCCAGCGCGTACATGCAGGCAATGCCGATGCAGGCGATTTGTTGGTATCGCCAGCGCTGCGCCTCCTCTAGGCGAGGCCTGTCTGTTCACACGCCGGGGTGCGGTGGCGGTCACGCTGCTTCTTGACACGGACTGAGACTCCCTACACTGTGCCGGCTGCGGTCAGGGGGCCGCATACGCGTTGGCACGGGCACGCTCTTTGGGCAGTGCCCGGCTCGATGTCGCGCGACATCCGGTGATGCCGGGAAGCCCCCGATGCGACCGCAACTGCGCCGCTTCCAGACGCCGTCAGGTTGCCACCTGCATGCGCAAGGATGCGGAAACGATGGAGGACGACTCATTGGGGATGCAATGAAAAGGACCGCAACACTGCTGTTGGCTTGCACGGCATTCGGCGTCACGGCTCAGGCCTCGGCGCAGTCGTTGTCGCGCGGATGGGACAGCTACCGTCAACAGCAAAAGCAGCAGACCGTCACCCAGGGCGCCACCGCGCCTGCAGCGCCATCGTCGCGCCCGGCGCAAGCGGACGTTGGCGGAGCGCCGGCCGCTGTGGGTGGAAGCGGCTCCGGCCAACCTGGTGCGTCCGGCGGCTTCAGTACGGTGACCGAGCGGACGTCGGCAGAGGCAGCGCCTGTCGCGCCTGCCGACGTATCGGCGCCACCGCGCGAAGAAGAGCAACGCCTCAAAAGCGGACTGTTCCTTGGTGTGCAGAGCGGCAAAGCCAAGGTGTTTGAAAATGGCAAGCAGGATATGCAGGGCTTCAACGTCGGCTACCGCTGGCGCGCAGGTCCGGTCACATTGATCGGTATCGAAGCCGCAACCGGGAAAGTGGATGGTTCCAAGGACGCGGACGGCTTTGTTGTCATTCCAAACGTGGATTTCGGCAGCCTCGGTGGAACGGCGCGCTTCAACTTCGGCGATGCCCCGGTATTTGCGCTTGTGCGGCTGGGCTATTGGGGCGGTACGGCGAAAGGTGAGGACTACAACGAGCGCGTCTATGGTGCGTACGTGGGCGCCGGTCTCGGTGTGGATATCGGCAAGCACGTCAGCTTGAGCGCGCTCTACACGAATTACGTCTACGCTGATGAGTATTACGACGACTACGAAGACCTCACGATCAATCGTGCGGAAGTGCTGAGTTTCGGAGCCGAGATCCGCTTTTGATCCGGGCCAATGGCAAAGAAGGGCGGGCGGCAGCGCTCGCCCTTCTGCGTCATGCCGCATGCAACCGCTATGCGGCGGACAGCAAAATCCATTTGAAGCTGCACCGCAAACGGTTGTCGGCATTGCACAGCCATCCATGCGGTTTGCTGTAGTGTCCTGGTCAACGCACTGATTCAGCCGTGGGCGAGGGCAGATGGACGCATTGGCGCAGTTTTTGACAGACGAACAGGACCCGGTGGCGGTGGGCAAGATCCTGCCCAGGATCACCGAGTTGCTGACCCGCGACGAGCAGGTCGAGTACATCGCCGTGCAGAAGAAAATGATGATGAACTTCTCGCCGGATGCGGTGGTGCTGACCAACCGCCGCTTCATCGTGGTCTACCCAAAGCTGCTTGGCATGACGTTCCGCGATTTCCCCTGGCGCGAGGTGCTCGATGTGCACATGAGCGAGCAGATGCTCGGAGCCACCATCATGTGCCGCACCACGCAGGGCGCCTACGCCTCCATCGACAGTCTGCCCAAGAAACAGGCGCGGCGCGTGTACGCCTATGCGCAGCAGGTGGAAGAATCCGCCTACGAAAAGCGCCAGCAGCTGGAGATCGACAAGTTGCGCGCGGCGGCCGGTGGCGTGGTGGTGCATGCGCCTGGCACGCACGGCGCAGCAATGCCATCGCAGGCCAGCGCCGTTCCTGCGTCCGACGATCCGGTGCAGGTGTTGAGCAAGCTCAAGCAACTGCTGGATGCGGGGCTGATCACGCAGGACGAATTCGACGCCAAGAAGACAGAAGTGCTGGCGCGCTTATAGCGTGCGCAGTACCTCCGCGCATTGGTCGGCTTCACATACCACGGCCCATAGATCGCAGCAGTGACGCATCAGCGGCCGCGACCCATCGACGCGTCCATCGCACGGCGGCGCTGTCGGTGGCTCGCCGCTCCAGAAGGCTGCTAGTCGCGCAGCGGCCTCACACTCGACCAGCGTTGCGTGACCAGACCTAAATCGTTGCGCTGACCCACCGGCCCGCGCGCTGTAGGCACGCAGGCCATGTCATGCAGAAAACTACCAAACCGGTTGCGGATCACCGCCAAGCGGGCGCGGCCGGTCGCTGGAACCCGCCGCGTCCATTCAAGCGCCACGATTCAACACCTGCTGTCTGCACTTGCTGGCCATGCTAGGCCAGCCGCGATTACTCGCCCAGCGCCTTGGCCACGAACGGCGGGGCAACCAGCACGCCGGTGTGCAGATGGGCGGTGTAGTACAGGGTGTCGAAACCCTTGGCCTGCGCAGCGTCCTGGCGGAACGCGAAATCGGCCTTGGCCTGCTTGCTGGCCATGGTCACGCTCCACCAGCCGGTGGGGTAGCACGGCTGCGGGAACGGCAGGGTCTTGAACGACTGGAAGCCGGCCTTGCCCATTTCGGTGCGCATTTCATTGATCAGGTCCAGCAGCGCCAGCGGCGATTCGGACTGCTGCACCAGGATGCCGTCGTCCTTCAAGGCCTTGAAGCAGCTCTCGTAGAAGGCCTTGTTGAACAGGCCTTCGGCCGGGCCCACCGGGTCGGTGGAATCGACGATCACGATGTCCACGCTGCCGGCCTGGCAATTGGCCATATAGGCCACGCCATCGTCGAACAGCAGTTCGGCGCGCGCGTCGTGGTTTGAATCGCACAGCTCGGGAAAATACTTCTCCGACATGCGGGTGACCTGCTCATCGATATCGCACTGGGTGGCGCTTTCCACGCCCGGGTGCTTGAGCACCTCGCGCAGCGTGCCGCAGTCGCCGCCGCCGATGATCACCACGCGCTTGGGCGCGGGGTGGGTGAACAGTGCCGGGTGACTGATCATCTCATGGTAGAAGAAATTGTCGCGGCTGGTGAGCATCACCGCGCCGTCGATCAGCATCAGCTTGCCCCAATCGGTGGTCTGGTAGATCTCGATCTTCTGGAACGGGGACTGCACCTCGTCCAGCTTGCCGCTGATGCGGAAGCCGATCGCCGAGCCGGTGGGCTGGAAGTGTTCGATGTACCAGTTGTCGTTGGCGCTCATGCAAAGTCCTAAAAAAGAAGTGGGCTGTTCCTTCTCCCAGCGGGAGAAGGTGGCGCAAAGCGCCGGATGAGGGTCGGGCACGGCCTCGCGCAGCCAAACTGCGCAGTGCCTGACCCACGCCAACCCCGCTCCAACCAGGAGAGGGGCGTGAAGTCGGCGCGGATTGTAACGGACCCTGCGCATGCCAGGCGTTACACTTCACGCCCTTTTTTATTCCAGCCGAGACAGCGAAATGAGCGATTGGTCCCTCGACCAAGCCCGCAAGACCTATTCGATCCCGCACTGGGCCGACGGGTATTTCGATGTGAACGCTGCCGGACACGTGGTGGTCACCCCGACCGCCGATGGTCCGGCGGTGTCGCTGCCCGAGGTGGTCGATGCCGCGCGCGCTGCCGGTGCCAAGCTGCCGCTACTGGTGCGCTTCCCGGACATCCTGGGCCAACGCCTGGGCAAGCTGCAGGCAGCGTTTGCGCAGGCGCAGTCGGAGTGGGATTACGCCGGCGGCTATACGGCCGTGTATCCGATCAAGGTCAACCAGCATCGCGGCGTGGCCGGCACCCTGGCCAGCCACCACGGTGAGGGCTTCGGGCTGGAAGCGGGCAGCAAACCGGAACTGATGGCGGTGCTGGCGCTGTCGCGTCCGGGCGGGCTGATCGTGTGCAACGGCTACAAGGACCGCGAATACATCCGCCTGGCGCTGATCGGCCGCAAACTCGGCCTGCAGACCTTCATCGTCATCGAAAAGCCTTCCGAACTGACCCTGGTGCTGGAAGAAGCACGCGCGCTGGACGTCAAGCCCGGCCTGGGCGTGCGCATGCGCCTGGCCTCGCTGGGTGCGGGCAAGTGGCAGAACAGCGGTGGCGACAAGGCCAAGTTCGGTCTCTCGCCGCGCCAGGTGCTGGACCTGTGGAAGACGCTGCGCGACACCGAGTACGCCGACAGCCTGAACCTGCTGCATTTCCACATGGGCTCGCAGATTTCCAATGTGCGCGACATCGCCAACGGCATGCGCGAGGCCACGCGCTATTTCGTGGAGCTCTCGCGCCTGGGCGCAAAGATCAGCCATGTCGACGTCGGTGGCGGCCTGGGCATCGATTACGAAGGCACGCGCTCGCGCAGCTATTGCTCGATCAACTACGGCCTGCATTCGTACGCCAGCAATATCGTGCAGCCGCTGGCCAGCGCCTGCGAAGAGCATGGCCTGACCCCGCCACGCATCGTCACCGAGTGCGGGCGCGCGATGACGGCGCACCATGCGGTGCTGATCGCCAACGTGTCGGAAGTGGAACAGGCGCCGGAAGGCCGCGTGCCGGACGCGCACGACGACGAACCGGCCGCGATCCGCCACCTGCGCGAGATCCATGACGAGCTCGATGTGCGCCCGGCGGTGGAATTGTTCCAGGAAGCCCAGCATTTCCATGCCGAAGGCCTCAGCGCCTATGCGCTGGGCCAGATCGACCTGACCCACCGTGCGCGCATCGACGATCTGTTCTACGCCATCGCACATGGCGTGCGCGCACGTTTGAGCTTCGACGAGAAGAGCCATCGCCCGGTGCTGGATGAGCTCAACGAGCGGCTGGTGGACAAGTACTTCGTCAATTTCAGCGTGTTCGAGTCGATTCCGGACGTGTGGGCGATCGATCAGGTGTTTCCGATCGTACCGATCGAGCGCCTGAACGAAGCGCCGCAGCGGCGCGGCATCATCGCCGACATGACCTGCGATTCCGACGGCATGGTCAAGACCTATGTCGAGAACGAAAGCCTGGACAGCTCGCTACCGCTGCATCGTTTGAATGCCGGTGAGAGCTATCGCATCGGCTTCTTCCTGGTGGGCGCCTATCAGGAAATCCTGGGCGATATCCATAACCTGTTCGGCGATACCGATGCGGTGGAAGTCGTGGTGGATCGCGATGGCTATCGCATCGCCCAGCAGCGCCGCGGCGATACCACCGACGTGATGCTCGACTACGTGGGCTATCAGCTGGACACGCTGCGTGCCACCTATGCCGAGCGCATTGCTGCCGCACACCTCTCGCCCGAACGGGCGCAGGAACTCAGCGCTGCGCTGGAAGCTGGGCTGACCGGATACACCTATCTCTCCGACGAGCCGCTGGGCTGATCCGCAGTGCGCTGGGGCAACGCCGCAGCGCTGGCTGTGCAACGACATGGCAACCTGCCACGCGTTCCCGCCGCAAACACCGCGCAGGGACATCACCGGCATGGCCGCCGCAGCTCCTGCGACGCGCTGTCGCGCCGACGTGCGCTGAGGTCGGCTACGCTTGCGCATCATGCCGCCGTGCTTTGTCGCGTCGAACAAAGCGCCTGCGCTTTGCCTTGCGCCACGCCTTGCAATCGGATCGGCTTCATTCTCGCGCGTGTGTGCTGCACGCCGATGACAGTCAGGCGACCATCGCGTGGTCGCGCGCGCTTATCGAGGCAGACGCATTGAAAGCGTATTTTCTCTCGTAAAGTGATTTTCCGAATAACCTAATTCCAGTAACGCTGATTTGGAATTGGTCTTATTCAGTGCGGCGTTTTATCTGCCGCGGTGCGCGCATATTCGCCTTGAATGCTGTGGGTATCGTCGACCATGCCGTATGCGGGGTGTGGCGCTGGCATGTGCCGGACGCGGCGCGGAATTTGATCGGATGTATGCATCCAGAACACTAGTTCAAATCACACTTCGGTGAAAAAATTTTAGGTATCACGCGATTTCCGTGATTTTTTGCACGGTTTCGGCCCCGGGCGAATTGTTAGTGTTCGTTTAACTTGTCGGGATACAAGTGCTTCAACCAAGTCACCTGCACATTGTTGTTCGATTGTGCGAGTCGCTGTGCTGTGCGTCTTCATCATGCGTTTCCATCGCGTATTGCCGGCAACTGTCGGTCGTCGGCGGTGTTTCTTACCCCTCGTTTCTTAAGGCCAGATGCTGATTCGGCGTCCATTGACCGCATAACGGTTGGGGGGCGTCGACGGACTGCGCGCCACATCAGAAGGATGCACGCAATGCACGCTGACGCCTCTCCCGTTTTTCCCCTGACCAAGGCGCAACGTGGCCTTTGGGTGGCCAACAAGTTGCACACCGACAATACCTTGATGTTGGCCGAAGTACTGGAAATGTTCGGCCCGCTCAATCCCCAGGTGCTGATCCGCGCCAGCATGCAGCTGACGCACGAGTTCGATACGCTGCGCCTGTGTATCGTCGAGCGCGAGGGCGTGCCTTCGCAGGTGGTCTTGCCCGAGTACAACGGCACGATTCCATACTTCGACGTCAGCTCAGATCCTGCTCCGCGTAATGCCGCCGAACATTGGATCGACGAAGAAATCCGCAAGCCGGAAGATCTGCAGAACGGACCGCTGTGGCATTGCGCGGTGTTCCGTCTTGGCGAAGATCATCATCTATGGGTGCAATGTGTGAGCCATCTGGTGATGGACGGCTATTGCGCGTCGGTCATGATGCAGCGCATGGCCGTGCTCTATAACGCCTACGTGGCCGACATGGAGCCGGAGCCTGCGCAGTACGGTAGTGCACTGTCGCTGCTCGAAATGGAACAGCACTATCGCAACTCCGATCGGTTCCAGCGCGATCGCGAATACTGGATGCAGCAGTTGGCCGATCTGCCGCCGCCGGCGACGCTGGCGCGGCCGGGCAATCAGCTGTCCACCGGGCTATTGCGTGGCACCGGGCAGTTCTCGCCGCAGCAGGTGGTGCGTTTGCGCGCGCTGGGCAAGGAGTACGGCGCCAGCCTGCCGCAGATGCTGATTTCGCTGATCGCGGCGTACTACTACCGCTGCACCGGTGCCGAGGACCTGGTGCTGGCGATGCCGGTCACCGGCCGCATCAACGCGCGCTACCGGCAAACCGCAGGCCTGGTGGCCAACGTCATTTCACTGCGCCTGAAGATGGATCCGCAGCAGCCCATCCATACCTTGTTCGCGCAGGTATCCTCGGTGGTGCGGAACGCCTTGCGCCATCAGCAATATCGCTTCGAGGACGTGCGCCGCGATCTGGGCATGTTCGGGATGGAGCAGAAGTTCGCACGCCTGGCGGTGAACATCGAGCCCTTCGACTACGCCTTGCGCTTCGGCGAGGCGTACGCGGTGCCGCACAACCTTTCCAACGGCCCGGCCGACGACCTCACCATCTTCTGCTACGAACGCGGCGATGGGGCAGCGGTGCGTTTCGATCTGGATGCCAACCCGGCGTTATACGACAGCGACGAACTGGCCGAACACTGCCGCCGTCTGACCCATCTGGCCGATGCGGTACTGGCCGATCCGGAATGCGCGCTGGGCCAGGTCGATGTGCTCGGCGATAGCGAGCGCCGGCGTTTGCTGCACACCTGGAACAACACCGCAGCGCCGCTGCCGGAGCCGGCCACGCTGTTGCACGGGATGCTGCAACGCGCCGAGTTGATGCCTGCGGCCGTGGTGGCGCAATACGACAACCGCACGCTCGACTATGCCACGTTGTGCGAACTTGCCTCGCGCATCGCCGCGCAATGGGTGGCCGATGGCGTGGGCCCTGGCGATGTGGTCGCGGTGGCGCTGCCGCGCAGCGAACAATTGTTGGTGGCGTTGCTGGCGGTGATGTGGAGCGGTGCGGCGTACCTGCCGCTGGATCCGGAGAGCCCGGCCGCGCGCAACCGCCAGATGCTCAACGATTCCGGTGCCATCGGCCTGGTCTGCGAGCCGGCACTGTGCGAGCGCTATCTGCTCGATGGCATGGTCTGGCTGGATCCGCGCCCGGCCGTGTTGCCGGAGGCGATCGCACCGCTGGCGACGCCCGACGGCACCGCGTACGTGCTGTACACCTCCGGCTCCACCGGTGCGCCCAAGGGCGTGGAGATCAGCCATCGCAACCTGTTCAATTTCCTGCATGCGATGGAGCACGAGCTGGCATTGCGTCCGCGCGATCGTGTGCTGGCAGTCACCACCATCACCTTCGATATCGCCGGGCTGGAGCTGTACCTGCCGTTGCTGGTGGGCGCGCGCGTGGTCATTGCACCGGCCGGTATCAGCCACGACCCGCGCGGCCTGTCGCGGTTGATCGCCGACGAACACATCAGCGTGGTGCAGGCCACGCCATCGCTGTGGCGCATCCTGCTGGCCAATGAGGATCTGGTGCTGGATCGCATCCACGCGCTGATCGGCGGCGAGGCGTTGGTGCCGGAACTGGCCACGCAATTGCTCAGCCGGGTGGGGCGCCTGACCCAGTTGTACGGGCCCACCGAAACCACGATCTGGTCGACCATCATGCCGTTGCAGCTGACCGATGCCGCCGCACCGCCGATCGGCAGGCCGCTGCTCAATACGCGCGTCTATGTGCTGGATGCGCAGCGTCAACCGCTGCCGACCGGTGCGATCGGCGAGCTGTATATCGGCGGCGCGGGCGTGGCCAAGGGCTATCGCGGCAAGCGCCAGCTGACCAGCGAGCGTTTCATGCGCGACCCGTTCGCCGACGACGGCAGCAGCATGTACCGCACCGGCGACCGCGTGCGTCAACGCAGCGATGGCCTGCTGGAATTCATCGGGCGCGCCGATGCGCAGCTGAAGATCCGCGGACATCGGGTGGAGCCGGCCGAAATCGAAAGCGCCTTGCTGCTGCATTCGCAGGTGGCGCAGGCGGTGGTGGTGGGCCACAGCGATGGCGAGCATGCCTTGCAGCTGCTGGCTTATGTGGTGGGCAAGCACGGCAACGCGCCATCGGTCGAGCTGCTACGCGCGCATCTGCAGCAGCGCCTGCCGGCATCGATGATTCCTACCCTGTGGGTGCCGCTGGAGGCGTTGCCGCTGACCCCCAACGGCAAGCTGGATCGGCGCGCATTACCGGCGCCTGGCGCCTTGCCGCAACGCGCGCACCTGGCGCCGCGCGATGCGCTCGAACGCCAGTTGGCAACGATGCTGCAGGAGGTGCTGGGCATCGAGGTGGTGGGCGTAGACGACAACTTCTTCGAGCTTGGCGGCGATTCGCTGCGTGCGGCGGAAATGACCGCGCGTTTCCCGCAGATGTTCGGGGTGGAACTGCCGCTGGGCACGTTGTTCCATGCACCGACGATCGCCGGCCTGGCCGAGGTGATCAAGCGCAGCGCACACACGCCCAACGACCCGTTGAGCGTGCTGCTGCCGCTGCGCGCCGGCACCGCCGGCACCACGCCGCTGTTCTGCATCCATCCGGTCATCGGCCTGGGCTGGTCGTATCTCACCTTGCTGGGTCAGCTGGATCCGCAGTGGCCGGTGTATGCGCTGCAATCGCCGGGCTTGAGCGACCCGCAGCACCGTCCGGAGAGCATCGAGGCGATCGCGCGCGATTACCTGGCGCATCTGCGCAGCGTGCAACCCAAGGGGCCGTACCGTCTGCTGGGCTGGTCGCTGGGCGGTTTGATCGCGCACGCCATCACGGCCGAATTGCATGCGCTGGGCGAAGAGGTCGAGTTGCTGGTCATGCTCGACAGTTACCCGCATCTGGAACAGGCCGCATCGCTGTCGGAATCGGAGAACGTACGCGCCTCGGTGCACGCGTTGGCCCTGCATCTGGCGCCGGGCCAGCCGATGCCGACCACGGTCGCCGAGCTTGCCAGCCTGTTGTGCGATCACTACGGGCTGAACGAGTTGCCTGCGGTGCGGCAGTTGCTGGAGCAACGTCCCACCTTGCTGGACGATCTGGGCGCCCTCACCCAGCATCACCTGCACCTGGCGCGGCGTCATCGGCCCAGGCAGCTGGACCAGGATGTGGTCTTTGTCGAAGCGAGCGTGCGCATGAGCTCCGGCGGCGACGATGCGCTGTGGGTGGATTACCGTCCCCAGGCGTGGCACCCGTACGTGCGCAACCTGCAGCTGCACGCTCTGGACAGCGACCACCATTCGATGCTCTCGCCGACGCATTCGGCCACGCTCAGCACCTTGCTGCACGCGGCCACCGCAGAGGCCGCGCGGGCTGAACAGCCTGTAGGGCAGACCGGCCGTAGTGCGGTCGCCGGCGACGGAGTGACCGAATATGCCTGAGTCCAGAGCCGATCCGTTACGCCAGCGCCCGGTGGTGATCGCCACCCTTGGCACGCATGGGGACGTGCGCCCGATCATTGCGCTGGCGCTTGGCCTGCAGCGGCGCGGTTATCCGGCGCGGGTGCTGACCAGCTCCAACTTCGAGACGTTGATCCGTGCCCACGGGCTGGAATTCTTCCCGCTCAGCGGCGATCTCCAGAAGCTGTTGCAAGACCATCCGGATGTTGCCGAGATGCGCGGCGCCCCAGGCATCTTGCGCAAGAAGTTGCTGGAGTGGGCGCGCGATTGGCCCGCACAGGGCCGCGCGGCGTGTGCCGACGCCGGCTTGATCCTGGGTGTGGGCAGTGCCAGTTTTCTCGTCCATAGCCTGGGCGAGGCGTATGGGGTGCCGGTGGCGTTTGCGCAGTTGCAGCCGCTCACCGAGTCGCGCCACCTGCCGTTGATGCTGATGCCCAACCTGCGTTTGCCGGGAAGTGTCAGCGTGGCATTGCATCGCCTGATGCGCTTTGTCGGCTGGCAGCTGATGCGGCCGGCCCTCAACAATATCGTGCGTCCGGCATTGGGGCTGCCGGGGTATCCGTGGAGCGGTCCGGATCGCAGCGGGCTACGGGTGATCTACGGCTATAGCGCGCACGTGTGTCCGCGTCCGCCGGACTGGCCGGAAAGCGCGCAGGTGTGCGGCTTCTGGCAGCTGCCACCGTCGCAGTGGCAACCGCCAGCCGCGCTGCAGGCGTTTTTGCAGGCCGGGCCGCCGCCGCTGTATATCGGCTTCGGCAGCATGACCAGTAGCGCCGTCGCGCAGCTCACTGCCACGGTCAAGGCAGCGGTGCGATTGACCGGGCAGCGCGCGTTGCTGGCCAGCGGCTGGGGCGGTCTGGGGGCGGGGGACACCGCTGCCGCCGATGACGCCGAGCGCTTCTTCCATCTGGAACAGGCACCGCACGATTGGCTGTTCCCGCGCGTGTCGGTGGCCGTGCATCACGGTGGTGCCGGCACCAGCGGTGCGGCGTTGGCGGCGGGGATTCCCTCGGTGGTGCTGCCCTTTGGCTACGACCAGTCGTTCTGGGCGCATTGCCTGGCCCAGCGTGGCGTTGCGCCGCCGGCGCTGGCGCGTGCCGGGTTGCAGCCAGAAGCCCTGGCCGCTGCCATCCATCAGGCGAGCACGCCGGCCATGCGTGCGGCCGCGCGCGCACTCGGTCAACGGATTGGCGAGGAAGACGGTGTCCGCACTGCGGTCGATCAACTGGAAGCCTGGCAACTGCTTGAACCGACGGCAGTGGCGCCCGCGGCGGCCGCTCGCACCGAGCAGCACGCCATCGCATAAGCATGGGGGTGCTGCGCATCCGCCCGCAGCAGTTGATGCGCGCACTGCAGCGCGGTACGGCAGCGCGTGGTTGGCAGCGACGCACTGCGCGCTGCCGGCATGCGGCACAATCGGGCTCCCTCGGTTGATCTCGCCCGCATGCGCTATCCCGCTTTGGACCTGTTGCGTGGCATCGCCATCGTCTGGGTGATGCTGTTCCATTCGTTCGTGGTCGGCGGGTTGGGGAAGGACTGGGAATGGCTGTCGCGCTACGGCTGGATGGGGGTGGACCTGTTCTTCGTGCTGAGCGGCTTTTTGATCGGCACCCAGGTGCTGACCCCGCTGTCGCGCGGCAAGCCATTGGACTTCACCGATTTCTACCTGCGCCGCGCATTCCGCATCCTGCCGGCGTTTTTGGTGGTCTTGGCGATCTACATGGCATGGCCGGGTTTTCGCGAATCGCCCGGGCTGGCGCCATGGTGGATGTTTCTCACCTTCACATTGAATCTGTTCGTCGACTACAGCGAGCAGGCCGCGTTCTCGCACGCATGGTCGCTCTGCGTGGAAGAGCATTTCTATCTGGTGTTTCCGTTGCTGGCGGCGTTGTTGTTGCGGCGTCCATCGGCCGCGCGCGTGGTCGCGGTGTGCGTGGCGGTGGTGGTCGCCGGCATCGCGTTGCGCACCAGCGTGTGGCTGCACAACACGGCGCTGGATCAGCTCGGCGGCGGCCAGCAGCGCAACTGGTTTGTCGAAGATCTCTATTACCCCACCTGGAACCGGCTGGACGGCTTGCTGGCCGGTGTCGTGCTGGCAATGGTGAAGGTCTTCCGCCCCCGCACATGGCAATGGCTGCAGCAGCGCGGCAACACCTGGGCGCTGGCCGGGGTGGCCACGCTGGCACTGGCGATGTGGTTGTTCCGCGAGCGAACCGGCCTGCTGGGCAACGCAGTGGGCTGGCCGGTGCTTTCGCTGGGGCTAGCCTTGCTGGTCTTGGCAGGCACCGCGACCGACAGCGCACTGGGCCGCCGACGCGTGCCGGGCGCTGCCTGGTTGGCCGCCATTTCCTACAGCATGTATCTGACCCATAAGGCGATGTTCCATGTCACCCAGGGGTGGTTCGATGCCACGCTGGAGGGTCGTGGCGTCCTGGCCTTTGCAGTGTATGGCACGGTGGCGCTGGCGGCGGGTGCGCTGCTGCATTACGTGGTGGAACGTCCGTTCCTGCAGCTGCGCGGCGCGCTGCTGCGGCGGCGCGCAGCCGTGCGCCGCGATGCAGAACGTGCGTGATGCGATCTGCAGTCATCCATCGCACGGGCGGGAGTTGAAAAAAAGCCGCGCAATGCGCGGCTTTTCGATACTCGGTAGGGCTACGCGGCGCAGCGGGATGTATGGCTGGCGCACTGCGCGCGCACCGCCCCAGCCCTGGCTTCAGTGCAACGCCTCACTGCGCGTCGCGCGCCACCTGGAACCCCGCAAAGGACTGGGTCACCGGCATGATTTCCAGGCGGTTGATATTCAAATGCGCCGGCAGGCTGGCGACATAGAAGATCTGTTCGGCGATGTCTTCTGCCGTCATCGGGGTGGCGCCACGGTATAGCGTATCCGACGCCGCCTGGTTGCCCCCGGTGCGCACCAGGGTGAATTCGGTCTCGGCCATGCCCGGTTCGATCGAGGTCACGCGCACGCCGGTGCCGTGCAGATCAGAGCGCAGGCCCAGCGAAAACTGCTGCACGAAGGCCTTGGTACCGCCGTAGACGTTGCCGCCGGTATATGGGTAGGTTGCCGCGACCGAGGCGATGTTGATGATGGCGCCGCGGCGCGCGATCAACGCCGGCAGCAGGCGGTGGGTGAGCGTGACCAGCGCAGTGACATTGGTGTCGATCATCTGCTGCCACTGCGCCAGGTCGGCCTGCTGCGCCGGTGCGGTGCCCAGCGCCAGGCCGGCGTTGTTGACCAGCACGTCGATATCGGCGAATGCGGCCGGCACTGCGTCGATCGCGTCCGACAAGGCGCGTGCATCGCGCATGTCGAACGCGGCGGTGTGGACCTGCCCGGCCGGCAGTTCAGCGGCCAGCGCCTGCAGGCGTTCGGCGCGCCGGCCGGTGGCGATGACCTTCCAGCCGGCTGCAGCGAAGCGGCGCACGGCGGCGCTGCCGAATCCGGAGGTAGCACCAGTGATCAGGACGGTCTTGGACATGAGGAACTCCAGGAGGACAGGGGGGCGGGAACCAGATTCAGTGAGCAGGCCGCGGGTTCGCCATTGCGGCATGCCGTGCACGCAGCAGCTGTTCGGTCAGGGTCTGGCGCGCGACGACTTGGCCACGCCGCAGCTGCAGCGCCACGTACGGGGCCGGCGCGTGCGCAGCGCTCGTCGCGGTGGCGGGCAGCGCGACGATCAATTCGCCATCTACCCAGGCGGCGGGCACTGGCGCTGCCTGGCCCGGGAACATTACGTCCAGCGGCAGCGTGGGCGGCGCGTCGTTACAGGCGCCCAGGACCACGCGATCGAGCACCAGCTGTTGCCCGTCCAGACGCCAGTGGGCGCGGTAGCCGCGCCAGTTGGCGCTGCAGCTGCCCAGCGCGCTGCCTGCGTGCGCCACGAAGCGCTTCCAGGTGGCTGGGTCGTCCAGTGGGCCGGACAAGGGTTCGGCCAGCAGCGTGGCCTGCTGGCCGTCGATCTGGATCAGGTCGGGAAGTTGATCGGTGGCCTGCGCCGGGCCGGCCCACGCCAGCACGCACAGCAACACGCCAGCGATACGCCGCAACACGGGCGTTTACTGCGCCTTGATCGCGATGGCGGACACGCCACTGCCGGTGAGCTTCTGCTTGGCCTCGGCAAGCTCGCTGGCGCTGCCGTAGGGCCCCATGCGCACGCGATAGACCGTCTTGCCGCTGATGTCGGCCGATTCCACGCGTGCGGCCAGGCCCATCATCGCCAGCTTGGCCTTGGTGGATTCGGCATCGCCGGAGGCGCCGAACGAGCCGGCCTGCAAAATGTAGCGGGTGTTGTCGGCGACCGCCGGCGCAGCAGCCGTCGGCGCTGTTGCAGCGGCGGCAGTTGCGACGGGCTTGGGCGCGGCGGCGGCCGGCGCGGTGAGTGCGGCGGTGCTGGCCGGAGCCGGCGTGGCGGCCGGGCGTGCAGGGGCGGTTTCCGGCAGCGGCTTGGGTACGCTGGCGGTGGTTTCCTTCAATGGCGTCGGGACGCTGGTGGTCGGTGTGGCGGCAGCCACACTGGCGCCGGGTGCGGGGGGCACGGGTTTGCCTTCCAGCGCCGCACGCGCACGCGCGGCCTCTTCGGCGCGCGCGCTGGCCGCCAGTTCGGCATCGGACATCTGCACTTCCTTGCCGGGCAGCAAGGTGTAGAAGTCGTACTGGGTCTGCGCATCGCCAGCTTTGGCCTGCGGCTTGGGCGGCTGCGCACTGGGCTTGGGCAGTTCGGCCGGCGTGTCCACGTCGGCATCGGCCACCGGCTCGGGCTGCGCATCCGGATTGGCACGCGGGCCCACGCGCAGGAAACCGTCCCCGTCCTTCTTGAACAGGTTGGGTGCGGCCAGGAAGATCACTGCCGCAATCGCGGCGCCAGCCACCAGCCACACCCAACCGGGGGTGCCATTGCTGGTGTTGCGCCGGGCCTGACTCTTACCGCGTCGTGCTGCCATCTACCACTTCTCCGAATCGTGTCGTTGCGGGCCCGCTGGCCCGACTTGCTGTGGCAATGCGCGCCGCTGCGCTGATTGCCCGGTGAGCGCCATCAGCGCCCGAGGTGGCAGGCCGGCGCCTACCGCAGTGCCATGCGCTACGCTGCTGCCTGCGATGGCGCCCGGGAGCTACCGCCTGTTTACATCTTTTCCGGAGCGCTGACGCCGAGCAGTTCCAGGCCATTGGCCAGCACCTGTTGGGTGGCGACCGCCAGGGTGAGCTTGGCGTCGCGCTCGGCGGCAGCGTCCACCAGCACCTTGCTGTTGTGATACCACGTGTGGAAGGCGTGCGCCAATTCACGCAGGTATTGCGCGATCTGGTACGGCTCCAACGCCTGACCGGCGATTTCCACCACTTCCGGGTAACGCGACAGCTCCAGCATCACCGCCAGCGAGTGTTCGTCGTCCAGGCATGCGAGCTCGGCCAGACCATGGGCTTGGTCGTACTTGTAGCCCTTTTCCTGCGCCTGGCGCAGCACGCTGCATACCCGCGCATGGGCGTACTGCACGTAGAACACCGGGTTGTCGTTGCTCTGCGCCCGCGCCAGGTCGATATCGAAGGTCAGCTGCGAATCGGGCTTGCGCGCGATCAGGAACCAGCGCACCGCATCGGCGCTGGTTTCTTCGATGAGGTCGCGCAGGGTGACGTAGCTGCCGGCACGCTTGGACAGTTTCACTTCTTCGCCGCCGCGCATCACCGTGACCATCTGGTGCAGCACGTATTCCGGCCAACCCTGCGGGATGCCCAGCTCCATCGCCTGCAGGCCGGCGCGCACGCGCGTCAGCGAGCCGTGGTGGTCGGCGCCCAGTTCGGTGATGGCGCGTTCGTAGCCGCGTTGCCACTTGGTCAGGTGATAGGCCACGTCCGGCACGAAATAGGTGTAGGTGCCGTCGGACTTGCGCATGACGCGGTCCTTGTCGTCGCCGAAGTCGGTGGACTTCAGCCACAGCGCGCCGCCTTCCTCGTAGGTGTGGCCGGAGGCGATCAGCTTCTGCACCGCTTCTTCGACCTTGCCGTCCTTGTACAGCGAGCTTTCCAGGAAGTAGATGTCGAAATCGACCCGGAACGCAGCCAGGTCGTGGTTCTGCTCGTTACGCAGGTACGCCACCGCGAAGCGGCGGATCGATTCGAGATCGGCCGGATCCTTGGTGCCGGTGACCAGATGGCCTTCCAGATCGACGGTGTCGCCGGCCAGGTAGGCATTGGCCACATCGGCGATGTAGTCGCCGCGGTAGCCGTTTTCCGGCCAGCCGTCGCTGTCGGGGGTGAGCCCCTGCGCACGTGCCTGTACCGACAGCGCCAGGTTCTCGATCTGCACGCCGGCATCGTTGTAGTAGAACTCGCGCTTGACGTTCCAGCCGTTGGCATCGAGCACGCGCGCCAGGCTGTCGCCGATCGCCGCGGCACGGCCGTGGCCGACATGCAGCGGGCCGGTCGGGTTGGCCGAGACGTATTCCACGCCCACCGAACGGCCGTTGCCGGCCAGGCCGCGTCCGTAGTCGTGGCCTTGCTTGATCACATGCGCCACTTCGCGCTGATACGCGGTGGGGGCCAGGTGGAAATTGATGAAGCCCGGACCGGCGATTTCCACCTTGGCCACGTCGTCGCTGGCCGGCAGGGCCGCCAGCAGCGCCTGCGCCAGTGCGCGCGGATTGCTGCGCGCAGCCTTGGCCAGCAGCATCGCGGCGTTGGTGGCGAAGTCGCCGTGCTCGCAGGTCTTGGGTCGCTCGACCACAAAATCCGGCGGCAGGGTGTCGGCGGGCAGGGTGCCATTGGCGCGCAAGGCTTCAATGCCTTGGCCGATCAGTGCGCGGAGTAGGGCTTTCACGTGGGATCTGCTTGGAACCAAACCAGCGATTTTACCCGACCGCGTGCCGCAGGGTCCGAGCAATGGTTCAGGTCAGCGCACCACTGCTCATTCCAGCCAGCCGCGTTCGGCGAACGACACCGGCCGACCGTCGCCGATGACGAAATGGTCCAGCAGGCGGATGTCCACCAGCTCCAGGCTGTCCAGCAGGCGCTTGGTGACCGCGCGGTCGGCCTCGGAGGGCTCCGGATTACCCGACGGGTGGTTGTGCCCGACGATCACCGCCGCCGCGTTGTGCAGCAGCGCCCGCCGGACCACTTCGCGCGGGTGGATGTCGGCCCCGTCGATGGTGCCGGTGAACAGTTCTTCGAAGGCGATGGCGCGGTGGCGGTTGTCCAGGAACAGCACCGCGAACACTTCATAGGCCCGCGCGCGTAGCCGCTGCGAGAAGTAGCGGCCCACGCTGGGCGGGTCGCTGAGGGCCTCCCCGCGCTCCAGCGCGCTCATCAGGTGCCGCTGGGCCAGCTCCATCGCGGCGGCGAACTTGCAGGCCGAGGCCGGGCCCAGCCCGGGCAGGCGCGTCAGCGCCTTGGCCGGGCGGTCCAGCAACAGACGCAGCGGGCCGTGCCGATGCAGCAGATCGCGCGCGGTCTGCACCGCATCCTGGCCGCGCAAGCCGGAGCCGACGAGGATCGCCAGCAGCTCGGCATCGGACAAGGCAGTGGCCCCGCGCGCCAGAAGTTTCTCGCGCGGGCGTTCGTGGGTGGGCCAGTCGTGTATGTGCATATGGCGAGATTGCCGGTGCTCATCGCCGACGCCCATCAGGCCAAGCAGAGGCATCGGCTAATCTAGTTGTCCTTGTAACCGTAGGACGACCCCGACGTGATCGGCTCCACTCAGGCCCGCCCCCTGGACGGACAGCGTTTGCTGCTGTGCGTCGGCGGAGGCATCGCCGCTTACAAATCGCTCGAACTGGTCCGTCGCCTGCGCGACGCCGGTGCGCAGGTGCAGGTCGCCATGACCGGCGGTGCGCAGCAATTCATCACCCCGCTCAGCTTCCAGGCATTGTCCGGGCAGCCCACCCGCACCACGCTGTGGGACAGCGCCGCCGAGCAGGCGATGGGCCACATCGAACTGGCGCGCTGGGCCGATCGGGTGATCGTCGCCCCGGCGACCGCCGACCTGCTGGCGCGGCTGGCGCATGGTCTGGCCGACGATCTGGTCACCACGCTGTGCCTGGCCACGACCGCGCCGCTGACCGTGGCGCCGGCCATGAACCACCGCATGTGGCTGCATCCTGCCACCCAGGCCAACATCGCCACCCTGCGCGCGCGCGGGGTGACGGTGGTGGGCCCTGACGACGGCCCGCTGGCCGAGGGCGAATCCGGCCCCGGGCGGCTGGCCGAACCGGCGGCGATCATTGCTGCGCTGGCCGGTGGCGCGGCGGCCGCCAGCACTGCCCCGGAGGGCGCCAGGAGCGTCGTCGCGCCCGTCTTCATCCCCAGCAGCGCGCAGTTGGAGGGCCTGCGCATCGTGATCAGCGCCGGCCCCACCTTCGAAGACCTGGACCCGGTGCGCTACGTCGGCAACCGCAGCAGCGGCAAGATGGGCTATGCCCTGGCCGCCGCAGCTGCCAGGCAAGGCGCTGATGTGGTGCTGGTCAGCGGGCCGGTGCATCAAACCACCCCGGATGGCGTGCAGCGCATCGACGTGCGCTCGGCCGCGCAGATGCGCGACGCGGTGCTGGGTGCATTCCCGGCCGACATCTACATCGGCGCTGCCGCCGTGGCCGACTACACCCCCAAGCGGGTGGTGTCGCAGAAGATCAAGAAGACCGGCGAAACGTTGACCCTGGAACTGGTGCGGACCCCGGACATCCTGTCCGAGGTCGCCGCGCAGACCGGCGCGCTGAAACTGGTGGTCGGTTTTGCTGCCGAAACGCACGATGTGGAGCATTACGCCCGTGGCAAGCTGGCGGCCAAGCGCCTGGACCTGATCATCGCCAACCAGGTAGGGATCGAAGGCGGCGGATTCGAAAGCGACAACAACGCAGCCACGGCCTATTGGCAGGGCGGCGAGCGCGTGTTTCCCAGCAGCAGCAAGACCGAATTGGCCGACCAACTGCTGGCCCTGATCGCGGAGAGATTGCAGGCATGAGCCCCCCAACCCAGTCCTTGCAGGTGAAGTTGCTCGACCCGCGCTTCGGCGATCTGTGGCCGCTGCCGGCCTATGCCACCGAATCCAGTGCAGGCATGGACCTGCGCGCCGCGCTGGAGGCGCCGATGACGCTGCAGCCGGGCGATGCGGCCTTGATCCCCAGCGGTATCGCGATCCATCTGGCCGACCCACAACTGTGCGCCGTGATCCTGCCGCGCTCGGGCTTGGGCCATCGCCACGGCATCGTGCTCGGCAATGGCACCGGTTTGATCGATGCCGATTACCAGGGACCGCTGCTGATCAGCACCTGGAATCGCGGCCGCGAGGCCTTCACCATCGAGCCCGGCGATCGCATCGCGCAGTTGGTGATCCTGCCGATCGTGCGTATGGGCTTGCAAGTGGTGGATACTTTCGTCGACAGCGCGCGGGGAGCGGGTGGATTCGGCCACACCGGCGTGCGCTGACAGGGGAAATTACATGAGCAAGGCGAACGAGCGCAGGCAGGGGATGTCCAGCGTGCGTACGAGTGGTCCGGTGTTGGGGGGCATATTGCTGTTGCTGGCCGTCTGGTTCGGCTGGAACAGTTATGCGCAATGGCGCCAGGACGCGGTGGCGCAAGGGCTGGAGCAGGCACGCGACCGCGCGGTGCAGGACGTCGGCCAGGCCATGGCCACGCAGGCCAGCCAGCTCGACGCGGTGCTCAAGCAGCCGCCGGTCATCGCTGCGTTGGCCGGTGGCGACGCGCTGGCGGCCGCATCGGCCATCCGCGAGCGTTTCAAAGGTGCCGAGGATGTCCAGGTGCTGCCTGGCGACCTTGCTGCGGCCTATGCCAACCCCAAGGATTTCGGGTACGCGCGTCTGAGCCTGCTCGAATCGGCGCAGGTGGCCGACCGTGCGCAGGTCCGGGTCGTGCGCGACGCCAAACAAGTCCGCCTGGGCGTGGCTGCCGCGGTGCGCCTTGGCGGGCAGCCGGCGGTGGCGTATGCGCGGTTGCCGTTACTGCGCCTGACCGGCCCGCTGGATGCGATTGCGGCGCCGGACAGCGCCTACCTGGCCGTGCGCCAGGGCAGCTACAACGTGGCCCAGCAGGGCGATATGGCATTGGCCGATGCGGCCGAAACGCTGGCCAGGCCGCTTGGGAACAGCGGCTTGCGCGTGGCTGCGGCAGTGCCGCAAGGCGATAGTGGCCCACTGGGTCTGGGCACCGTCGGTTGCGCCATCGTGGCGGCACTGCTGCTGATCATTGCGGTGCTGCTGGTGCTGGCCAGCCGGGGGCAGGTGGCCTTGCCACGGCGCCGGGCGGCTGACCAATCCAGCGCCGATGAACCCACCTTCAGTCAGAGCCTGCAGCACGACGCCAGCGTTGCCAGCGAAGCACGCGCGCTGGACGCCGAGGCGTCGCCCGCACCGCCAGCGCTGGTGCCGGCGGTGCAGGTCGCCGCCGGGATGTTTCGTGCCTACGACATCCGCGGCGTGGTCGGCAAAGACCTCAACCCCGGCGTTGCCGCCTTGATCGGCCAGGCCATCGGCAGCGTGATGCAGGCGCAGGGACTACGCGATGTGGTGGTCGGTCGCGACGGCCGGCTGTCCGGGCCGGAGCTGAGCAACGGCCTGATCGAAGGCCTGCGCCGTGCCGGCTGCAACGTCACCGACATCGGTCTGGCACCGACGCCGGTGGTGTACTTCGGCGCGTACGAGCTGCGTGCCGGCAGCTGCGTGGCGGTGACCGGCAGCCACAATCCACCGGACTACAATGGCTTCAAGATCGTGGTCGGCGGCGAGACCTTGTCCGGCGCCGCCATCGCCGAACTGCACCAGCGCATCAACGAAGGCCGCCTGCATACCGCCGCCACGCCTGGCGAACTGGAACAGCGCGACATCAGCGATGCCTACATCCAGCGCATCGCCGACGACGTCCAGCTCGATCGCCCGATCAAGGTGGTGGTGGACGCCGGCAATGGCGTGGCCGGTGAGATCGCACCGCGCCTGCTGGAAGCGATCGGCGCCGACGTGGTGCCGTTGTACTGCGATATCGATGGCACCTTCCCCAACCATCACCCTGATCCGAGCGAGCCGCACAACCTCAACGATCTGGTGAAGATGGTGCAGCGTTTCGATGCCGATATCGGCGTGGCGTTCGATGGCGATGCCGATCGCCTGGGCGTGGTGACCAAGGAAGGCGCGATGGTGTTCCCCGACCGCCTGCTGATGCTGTTCGCCGCCGATGTACTGCAGCGCAACCCTGGCGCACTGGTCATCTACGACGTGAAGTGCACCGGCAAGCTGTCCGACTACGTATTGCGCAACGGCGGCAGTCCGCTGATGTGGAAGACCGGGCATTCGCTGATCAAGTCCAAGATGCGCGAGACCGACGCCGAACTGGCTGGCGAGATGAGCGGCCACTTCTTCTTCAAGGAGCGCTGGTACGGCTTTGACGACGGCATCTACGCCGCCGCACGCTTGTTGGAAATCCTGGCCCAGCGCGAGCAGACGCCGTCCGAGGTGCTGGACGCCTTGCCTGAAAGCGTCTCCACGCCGGAGATCAAGGTGCCGGTGGAAGGCGATGCGCATGCGCTGGTCGCGCAATTTGTCGCGCGTGCGCAGACCGGCGAAGAATCGCCGTTCGAATCGGCGCGGCTGTCGACCATCGATGGACTACGTGCGGACTTCATCGACGGCTGGGGGCTGGTACGCGCCTCCAACACCACCCCGATCCTGGTGCTGCGGTTCGAAGCCGACAGCGAAGCCGCATTGCAGCGGATTCGCACGCTGTTCCGCAACGAACTGCAGACGTTGTTGCCGGAGCATTCCGTGGCGTTCTGATTGCCGGATGCGGAGACCGTCCGCTGCGTTGCCTGTGGAGCGGCAGCGCAGCTGGGCCGGTGCGCGACGCGGCGGTCCGTCATCCGGTATCGCGTCGGTGTACGCGGTCACCCGTGTGTTCCACCTGTTCCAGTCGCTCAGCATGACCGCGTGGCGTGGTGATCGATGCAGCGTCATGACCGTCCGGCAATAGCCAGACTGCGTCCCAGTACGGATACCCGCCCACCTGCTCGGCTAGCCCTGCCCGCAGGGGCAATGCGACCAGCGTGCGGGCGAACTGTCGATGATCGCTTAGCAGCGGGAGCGCCGACACCTGCATCTGCGGCTGCCACACTGTTCCACCACGCCCGCGTGCGCGATTGACCGCATCGGCAGTCATCAGTCGCGCCGTCGCGGCCAATTGCAGCAATGCCGACTTGCTCGGTGCCTGCAGCAACCCGCACCACGTGTCAGGCAACAGCACCCAGCACAGCAACTGCGCACCTTGCCAATGGCGGGGCAGTGCCAGGCTGGCCGCCGCAGCGCGAGCGCAGCGCCAGTCCGCGAACAACGGCACGTGCTGATGCGTGTGCAGCCGCAGATGCCAATACGCTGCTTCAAGCGTCGGCGTGGGCAGGGGGCGATGACGGAGCGCACTGGACATGGTCGCAGGTTGCCAGCGACGCGGGAGCGGCAATATCGGCGGGCACCCCATCATCGCGTCGGCCGCGCGCGCAGCGGCGTGTCCGAAAAGCAGGCATCAGCGGTCAGCGCTATCGCCACGCCTCCGGCAATCTGCGCTGCATCGGGTGGATGCCCCGGATCACGTCAATGCGCGCAAGCGCTCGTCAATCACGCTGCATCGCAGCCCAAAACCTGGTCAGTGAGATGCAGTGCATCCGTATCGCTTGCGTACGCTGAGGCATCGCCAACCACGATGGATCGCCGAAAATCAGATGCAGCAACGCGCTTTGCCGCGCATCGGGATCATCTCCACCCGCCACGGCTCACCAACAGCGTTCGATCACCGGCAACCATCCGGACCAGGCGATTCGAATCCCGAATCCCGAACCCCGCCTCAATGACTGGCCCTATCCCGCTTCCACCCACGATGCTTCACATCCAGATACAGGCTGTAAAACGCCGTGAACGCCGGGAACAGGTTCTGCAGCACACCGACCGAATCCTGCTTGGCCGAAAACACGAAATAGCTCAGCGTCATCAAGCTGCCGACCACGCTCATGTACCAGAACAGGCGCGGAATCACCGGCTTGCCGGCGCGTTTGGAGGCGACGAACTGCACCAGCCAGCGGCCGCCGAACATCAGCGCGCCGACATAGCCGATCAGCTTCCACCCGGTCACATGGATGCCTGTCCAGTACAGCCAGGTCAGTTGCTGGTCGAGAAAGGACGGGTCCATCAGCGTTCCTGCACCACTGTGCGCTTGCTGCGGGTGATCAGCCAGGCCACACCGAGCAGGTCGCGGATGCCGACCAGGGCGCGATTGAGATTGTTGTACTTGGACACGCCGGCGGTGCGGTGGCGATGGTTGACCGGCACGCTCACCGTGCGCCAGCCGGCGCGCTGCATCAACGCCGGCAAATAGCGGTGCATGTGGTCGAAGTAGGGCAGGTCCAGAAATGCCTCGCGCTCGAACAGCTTGATGCCGCAGCCGGTGTCGGGCGTATTGTCGCGCAGCATGCGCGAGCGGATCGCATTGGCCCATTTGCTGGCCCAGCGCTTGGAGCCAGAATCCTGGCGATTGACCCGCCAGCCGGCGAACAGCTTCACCTGCGCCTGCGCCTGGCTGCGCGCGATCAGCAGCTTGGGGATGTCGGCCGGGTCGTTCTGGCCGTCGCCATCGAGCGTGGCGATCCAGCTGGCGCGCGCGGCCTTCACCCCGCTGCGCACCGCCGTGCTCTGGCCGCTCTGGGTCACATGATGCAGCACGCGCAGTTCCGGTGTGGTGCTCTTCAGGCCTTGCAGCACTGCGAGCGTGTCGTCGCGCGAATGGTCGTCGACATACACGATTTCGAAGGCCACCACGCCGCGCAGGGCGCTGACGATTTCGCCCACCAGCGTGGCGACGTTATCGCGCTCGTTGAATACCGGGACGACGACGGACAGCTGAGGTTGGCTCATGGTTGCAGGGTGGCCGGATGAAGGCTGAGCGAAAAAGATCGGGCATTGTGCCCTGACTCTCTGAGTCAGGCATGAAGCATGCACGCGTTATGCGCATTGGACCGGTTGGAAGCAGCCTGTAGTGAATGATGGGGACGTGGCAAGGCTGCGAAGGTGTTGGGCTAGCGGGCCGATCACGCGTCGTCTTCCGGCGCAGCGCAGCTGGCACGCATCGCCATGGGCATTGCCTATCTGCCATGCGGTCGTACGCCAGGACGGCTGGACAGTAGTACGCCCTGCATCTGGCCCGCATGGCAGTCCCGGCGCTACGCGCGCCCATCGACGCCCACGTGCAACTCCGCAGCAACCCCCGCCAAGCGCTAGGCGCGCTCGCCGAAATACTGCCGGCACCACTCCACGACCTGCGGCAAGCCACGCTCGACCGGGGTCGCCGGATCGAACCCGAAGGCGGCCTGCGCACGCTGCGTATCGGCCATGGTGCGGATCATGTCGCCCGGCTGCATCGGCCGGTAGACCTTCTCGGCCGGGCGGCCGGCGGCCTGCGCGATCACGTCGATGAAGTACTCCAGCTCCACCGGCGTGTGGTTGCCCAGGTTGAACACCCGGTGCGGCACCGGCGCGTCGCTGGGCGTGTCCAGCGCGCCCAGCACACCGGCCACGATATCGTCGACGAAAGTGAAATCGCGCTGCATCTTGCCGTGGTTGAACACCTCGATCGGCCGCCCCGCCAGCACCGCACGGCTGAAGATCAGCGGTGCCATGTCCGGCCGGCCCCACGGCCCGTATACCGTGAAAAAGCGCAGACCGGTCGCGCGCAGGCCATACAGCTGCGCATAGGTGTGGCCCATCAATTCGTTGGCGGCCTTGGTTGCCGCATACAACGAACGCGGTTGGTCCACGCGCTGGTCTTCGGAAAACGGCGGGGTGGCCGAATCGCCGTAGACCGAACTGCTCGAGGCATACACCAGGTGCTGCACGCCGCGGTGCCGGCACAGCTCGAGCATGTTGACGAAGCCGACCAGGTTGCTGTCGACGTAGGCGTGGGGGTTTTCCAGCGAATACCGCACGCCCGCCTGCGCAGCCAGATGCACGACGCGGGTCGGCTGGATCTCATCGAACAATGCAGCCAGGCCCTCGCGATCGGTCAGGTCCAGCGTGCGGATATCCAGGCCTGGGCACAGCGTCGCCACCCGGTCGTGCTTGAGCTGCGGGTCGTAGTAGTTGTTGTAGTTGTCCAGCCCCACCACCGTCTCGCCGCGTGCCGCCAGCGCGCGGCAGGTGTAGGCACCGATGAAACCGGCAGCGCCGGTGACGAGAATGGTCATGGCTGTGATCCTGGGAAATGCGGGAACAAAAGGCTGGCGCTCCGGATGCGCACGCGCGGCGCATTGCGGACACCGCCGCGAGCGGGTCCGGCATCCCGATGCTGCCAACGCGCCTGCGGTGCGCCGTGCGCCATGCGCGATTCATGGTGCTCGCCGCTCACACCAAGCTCAAAATAAAGGCTGCAGCGCGCCATGCGTCTTCGCTCACCGCAGGGCGAGCGGTGCTTCGCTGGCAAGCTTGGCCTTGCGCTCGGCGCTGAACTTCCACCACGGCTGCGCCGCCTCGCCTTCCATAAAGCGCACAATCGATAGGAACACATCGATCACGCAGGGGTCGTGCAGCACGCCGGTGCGCAGGCATAGCTGTGCGTGCATGTCGTAGGCATCGCGACCGCGCAGCTGCGCAGGCACGCGGATGCCGATCAGGCGCAGGTCCTTTTCGCAGGCCGGCCCGACGTTGGGTAAATCGGTCAGCTGCAGCAGATGCTGGCGGTCCACCTTGGCGGGATTCATGGCCGACGAGGATCCTGTTGGATGTGCAAGCGATTAGCTGCGCTGCATGCGCAGGCGTTCGAGCACGCCGTCCAGCGTGTCCAGATCGGTGTAATGGATCACCAGCTTGCCCTTGCCGCCGCGGCCGTGATTGAACACCACCTTGGTGCCCAGCGACTCGGACAGTTCGGTTTCCAGCGAGGCGATATCGGCCTGTGGGGCCACCGGCGCCGGCTTGCCCTTGCGCAGCGAGCCGGGCACCTTGCCGGCGGCGAACTGCTGCGCGCGGTGTTCGACTTCGCGCACCGACCAGCCCTGGTCGGCCGCTTCCTGTGCCAGCTTGCTGGCCAGTTCCGGCGCCAGGGTGAGCAGCGCGCGTGCGTGGCCCATTTCCAGCCGGCGCGTTTCCAGCAACACGCGAATGGCCACTGGCAATTCCAGCAACCGCAGCAGATTGGACACCGATGCACGCGAGCGTCCCACCGCGCCGGCGGCCTCGGCATGGGTCAGCGAAAATTCGTCGATCAGCCGCTGCAGCGCCTGCGCTTCTTCCAGCGGGTTGAGGTCTTCGCGCTGGATGTTTTCGATCAGCGCCATCGCGATGACGGTGCGGTCGTCCAGCTCGCGCACCACCACCGGCACCTCGGTCAGCCCAGCCAGCTGCGAAGCGCGCCAGCGGCGTTCGCCGGCCACGATCTCGAACTGCGCCGGTGCCAGCTCGCGCGCCACGATCGGCTGGATCACGCCCTGCGCCTTGATCGACTCGGCCAGCTCGGCCAGCTTGACCTCGTCCATCTCCCGGCGCGGCTGGTACTTGCCCGGCTGCAGCTGGGCCACCGGCAACTGGCGCAAGCTATCGCCAGGCTGCAACGTCTCTTCGCTGGCCGCACCGGGTGCCGCTGCCGCCGCGCCCTTGGGCCCCAACAGCGCTTCCAGGCCACGGCCCAGGCCACGCTTCTTTGCGGGGATCGGCTTGTTCATCAGACGGTCTCCACGGGCCGGACGGCCTTGTTGCGGTCGTTCTGGCGGCGCACGATCTCACCGGCCAACCCCAGGTAGGCCACCCCGCCGCGGGAGGTGCGGTCGTAACCGACGATGCTCTGGCCATGGCTGGGCGCCTCGGCCAGGCGCACGTTGCGCGGCACGATGGTACGAAACACCTTGTCGCCGAAATGCTCGGTCAGCTCGGCCGATACCGCGTTGGCCAGGTTGTTGCGGATGTCGAACATGGTGCGCAGCACGCCTTCGATTTCCAGCGCCGGGTTGAGGTTGGCGCGCAGCGCTTCGATGGTTTCCAGTAGCGCGGTCAGCCCTTCCAGCGCGTAGTACTCGCACTGCATCGGCACGATGATGGAATCGGCCGCGGTCAACGCATTGAGCGTGAGCAGCGACAACGCCGGCGGGCAGTCGATCAGGATGAAATCGTACTCGTCGCGGATCGGCGCCAAGGCGCGCTTGAGCCGCTGCTCGCGTTCGCCCTGGTCCATCAGCTGAATCTCGGCGGCGGTCAGGTCGATGTTGCCTGGCAGCAGATCGAAGCCTTCCGGCGCGGTCACCCGGATCTGCGCGGCGCTGTTTTCGCCCAGCAGCAGATCGCAGGTGGAGGCGGCCACATCGCGCTTGTCGATGCCGCTGCCCATGGTGGCGTTGCCCTGCGAGTCCAGATCCACCAGCAATACACGCTTGGGCGCGCGCGCCAGGCCGGCCGCCAGATTGACGGCGGTCGTGGTCTTGCCGACGCCGCCCTTCTGGTTGGCAATGGCGATGATCCGGGCCATGCGGGAGAGCCTCGTGGGCAAGAGTAAGACCGGCCATTATGCGGGCAGGGCGCCGGATCGGGAAATGCCGCCCGCGGCGGTGCGCCGCACGGCCGGGATGACGCAAGCGCCGGTCAGCCGGCGGGCGGGGCGTTGGCGGGTGGCTCCTTCATGGCCCGGTAGCGCTGCAGGATGTCGGCGATCTCGCCATCCAGCGCTACCCGCTGCTGCTCGAAGCTGATCTGCAGACGCAACTGCGCCATCAAATCGCGATGGCGCTGCTGGATGTCGCCGGCCAGCTTGTCGGCCACTGCCTGGCCGGCCAGCTCGCGGTCGCCGGCGCTGCGCAGCAGGCTGGCCAACCCTTCGCGCAGGCTGGTCACATTGAAGCGCGCGGTATGGATGTTGTTGTCGACGATGGCGATGCGCTCGTTGAACACCCGGCGCAGGTCGTCCTCGCTCTGATACGACATCAGCATCGCCTGGTCGGTGCGCTGGCGCGTCTGCTCGGCGGCCAGATCGGCCTGGCGTTGCTGCTCGCTGGCCGCAGCAGCAGCGCGCTCGTCGCTGCTCATCGCGCGCTGCACCTCGGCGCTACGCATCCCGCTCTTGACGTTGAATTCGTCGCGCGCCTGGTTCACCGCCTCCGGGGGCAGCGTATCGCTGCACACGCGGGCGCCGTTCTGGTTCCAGCAATACAGCTTCTTGGCGGCCGGCCTGTCTTGCGCACCGGCCGGCGCAGCCATGCCCAATGTCGCAGCGACAGCCGCCGCAACGGCGAATAATGCCGAACGTGTCTGTATTGGCATCATCGCAGCCCCCTGTCGCCTGCCGTCAGCCTGTGGTGTCGGTCCCGTAGCGGCCACGATAGGCCAGCAGCGGTTCCTGGAAGCCCACAAGGTCGGCGTTTCCTGCCGCAAAAGCAAGCAGGTCGCCCAGGTTGGCCACCGCGATCACGGGAATGCCGGCCTCGGCTGCCACCGCCTGGGCGGCGGAACGGCGGTCCTGATCGGACGCGATTTCCTGTCGGTCCAGCGCCACCGCGATCCCCGACGGCGTTCCGCCAGCGGCGCGGATGATGGCCAGCGCCTCGCGGATTGCCGTGCCGGCGGTGATCACGTCATCGACGATCAACACCTGACGGCCGGCCAGCGGCGCGCCGATCAGGGTGCCGCCTTCGCCGTGGTCCTTGGCTTCCTTGCGGTTGAACGCCAGCGGCAGGTCGCGCCCGCGTCCTGCGTAGGCGCAGGCCAGCGCGGTCGCCAACGGGATGCCCTTGTAGGCCGGCCCGAACAACAGGTCGAAGTCCAGCCCGGCCGCTTCGATCGCATCGGCATAGCACTGCGCCAACTGCGCGGTCTTGGCCCCCGAATCGAAGCGCCCGGCATTGAAGAAGTACGGGCTGAGCCGCCCGGACTTGAGCGTGAACTCGCCAAAGCGCAGGGCATCGGCGTCCAGGGCCAGCTGCAGGAAACGGGTGCGGTGGTCGGTCATTGGACGGGTATGGGGAATGGGGAATCGGGAATGGTAAACGCATCGTGCGCCGGCAGCCTTCCGCATGCGCCTGGGGTAGGCTTTACGATTCCCCATTCCCATTTCCCCATTCCCGGCCTATGCGCATCATCAGTTTCAACGCCAACGGCCTGCGCTCGGCCGCCAGCAAGGGTTTCTTCGCGTGGTTCGCCGCCCAGGACGCCGATGTGCTGTGCGTGCAGGAGACCAAGGCCCAGGAGCATCAACTGGCCGGGCCGGACTTCCTGCCCACCGGTTACAAAGCCTGGTTTCGCGACGCCAGCACCAAGAAGGGCTATAGCGGAGTGGCGATCTACAGCCGGCACGAGCCCGACGAGGTGCGTACCGCGCTGGGCTGGCCGGAGTTCGACGAAGAGGGGCGCTATATCGAAGCGCGCTTCGGCAATCTCAGCGTGGTGTCCTTCTACATCCCCTCCGGTTCCTCGGGCGAGTTGCGCCAGGACTACAAGTTCCAGGTGATGCAATGGCTGCGGCCGATCCTGGACGAATGGCTGGCCAGTGGCCGCCAGTACGTGCTGTGCGGCGACTGGAACATCGTGCGCACGGCGCTGGACATCAAGAACTGGAAATCCAACCAGAAGAATTCCGGCTGCCTGCCGCCCGAGCGCGACTGGCTCAACGGCCTGTGCGCCGACGCGCCAGAAGATGCCAGCGCCGCCGACGGCCGCGGTTGGGTCGACAGCTACCGCGTGCTGCATCCGCAGGGCCAGGACTACACCTGGTGGAGCAATCGCGGCGCGGCGCGCGCCAACAATGTGGGTTGGCGCATCGACTACCAACTGGTCACCCCCGGCCTGCGCGACGCCCTGAAGGCCTGCTCGATCTACCGCGAAGAACGCTTCTCCGACCACGCGCCGTACATCGTGGATTACGCGCAGTGAGGCAGGTCGAGGCTGTGAATTCCGTCACATCGCGTCAGCGTGTTACGGAGTGGGGGGACCACCTCGCCGGCGATCTCGCCACCTGGACGCACCTTGGCCACTGCCGCAGCACGCGCGGTGGCTCTCGTACGCCATTACGCAGTGTGCCGATGCCGCTCAAAACGTTCTTCCTCGGCTCGGGCGCGCGTCGTCGGGGTGCTGCACAGACCGCTCAAGACAAGACGCGTGACGCCATGACGGTCGTCCGCGGCGGGCTGCATGCAGCGGTGCCGTGGGCCGCGCCGGCCACGACCACTGGCGTTCGTTCTCGACCGTGTGACGCATGACCACGTCCGTACCTACCTATAAAGGCTGGCGTGGTATCCAGCGCGCCTTCGCCACGCCATCGGCGGCGACCATGGCGCTGCTGGGTTTCGGCAGCGGCTTGCCGTTTCTGTTGATCGCCTCGCAGACCTTGTCCGTCCGATTGCGCGATGTAGGGCTGGACCTGCAGGACATCGGCTTTATCAGCCTGGCCAGCTTTTTCTACCTCCTCAAGTTTCTGTGGGCGCCGCTGATCGACCGCTATGCGTTTCCGCTCACCGCGTTTCTGGGGCGCCGTCGCTCCTGGCTGCTGGTGGCGCAGATCGGCGTCACCATCGGCCTGTTCGCGCTGGCATTTTCGCGCCCGGATCTGAGCGTGACCGGCCTGGTCGGCTGGGTGCTGTTCGCCTCGTTCTGGGGTGCCACCCAGGATTCTGTCGTGGATGCGTACCGCATCGAAGTCGCACCGGATTCCGCGCAGGCAGCGTTGGCGGCGACCTACACGCTGGGCTACCGCATCGGGCTGATCCTGGGCGGCGCGGGCGCGCTGTACATGGCCGAATACCTTGGCTGGACATGGGCGTACGTCGGCATGGCTGCACTGATGCTGGTGCCGATCGTCACCACCTTGCTGTGCCGCGAACCCGACCATCCCGAGGCGACTGTGGTGCGCCGAGTCGATGTTTCAGGTGCCTTCTGGCAACCGATTTCCAGTTTTTTCTCCAGCAATGGGCTGGCGCTGGGCATCGCGCTGCTGCTGTTCGTAGGCCTGTACAGGTTTCCCGACCAGGTGATCGGCGTCATGGCGGGCCCGTTCTATCTGGATTCGGGCTTCACCAAGGCCGATATCGCCACCGTCTCCAAGCTGTTCGGCGTCTGGATGGGGATTGTCGGAGCCTTCGCTGGCGGTGCCGCAGTCGCCGCGTTCGGGTTCCGGCGCATGTTGCTGGTGGCCGCGTTGGGGGTGGCCTTGTCCAACCTGGCGTTCCTGCTGATGGCGCACAACCCCGGCAAGCTGTGGGCGTTCTATGCCGCGCTCAGTGCCGATAACCTGTTCCAGGGTTTCGCCGCCTCGGTACTGGTGGCTTTCATGTCCTCGCTGACCGACCGCAACTTCACCGCAACCCAGTATGCGTTGCTGGTCTCGCTGGCCAACCTGCCGGGCAAGTTCGCCGGTGCCGTCTCCGGTTCCGTGATTAATGCGACCTCCTACAGCACCTTCTTCATCCTCAGCGCCCTGACCGTCATTCCCACCTTGCTACTGCTGGCCTGGCTGTGGCCGCGGCTATTGGCGCACGACAGGCGGCCGGATTGAAACGTCCGCCAAGGTTGCCGATGATGCGCGCGGGGCAGCGCATTGCACGAGGCAGGGCATGACCGATCTGGTATTGCGTGACATCGACCCGGTGCTGGTGGACCGTATCCGCCGCATTTCTGTCGCACGTGGCTGGACCCAGCACCAGACCGTCATGCATCTGCTCGAACAAGGCCTGTTCGCCAGCGAATACGAAGTCACCGGCGGCCTGCAGCACCCGGAGGTCGATGCGCTGGCCGAGGCGATTGCCGCGCTCAAGGCGCTGCCGGCGGGAAATAATCCCTAGCGCTGCAGTCGCTCCATCCAGGCTGGAAGAGGCCAACGGGCTCACGCCGGATAGATCGCTCCCAACAGCCGGGGCCCGGCGGCCCCAGTCACCGAGGACAGATTGGCAGCGCGTCCGGCCAGCAACTCGGCTGCCAGCCAGGCAAAGCCCATCGCCTCCAGGTAATCCGGGTCCAGCCCGTACCGCGCGCTGGATTCCACCATCGCGCCCGGCAGCCGCGCCGCCAGTCGGGCCAACAGCACCGGGTTGCGTACGCCCCCGCCGCAGACCAGCACCCGGCGCGTGGTGGGCTGCAGCCGCAGCAACGCATCGGCCACGCTGGCAGCGGTGAGTTCGAGCAAGGTCGCCTGCACATCGGCAGCATCCAACCGCGCGTTGCCCATCGCCTGCACTGCCCAGTCCAGATGGAATTGCTCGCGGCCGGTGCTCTTGGGTGGTGGCAACGCAAACCACGGATCGGCCAACAGCGCCTGCAACAAGGCCGCATCGACGCGCCCACTGGCGGCAAATGCACCATCGGCATCGAACGGCGTGCCGTGATGGCGTTGACACCAGCTGTCCAGCAACGCATTGGCCGGGCCGGTATCGAATCCCCGCACCGCGCCATCGCGCGGAATCAAGGTCAGGTTGCCGATCCCGCCCAGATTGAGCACGGCGCGGTCTTCGTCGCCTGCGCCCAGCATGGCCAGATGGAAGGCGGGCATCAGGGGCGCGCCCTGGCCACCGGCAGCCACATCGCGACGTCGGAAATCGGCCACCGTGGTAATGCCGGTGTGCTCGGCAATTCGGCTGGCATCGCCGATCTGCCAGGTGAACGCCGGGCTCGCGTTGGGCCGGTGGCGGATGGTCTGCCCATGCGAGCCGATCGCGCGAATCTGGCGACGCTCCACGCCGCTGTCGCCGATCAACTGATTGGCCGCCGCCGCGAACGCCAGCCCCACCTGCGCGTCCAGCTGGCCTAGCGCATCGATGGCCACCGTCTCGGCGCCCTGGCCGAGCGCCACCAAGGTCTCGCGCAACTGCGGCTCCCACGCCACCGTCGTCCCGGCCACCAATTCGCAGCGGCGGTGGGTGTCATCGGCAAAGCGCACCAGCGCGGCATCGATGCCGTCGGCGCTGGTGCCCGACATCAGGCCCAGGTACAAGGGGGAGTCAACGTGTTCCAAGACAGACATGCCGAAGCCAGAAAGACACGGCCGGCCAGCTTGTGCAGCCGGGCCGGGTCCGTCAACTGGTCTTACGTGGATGGCAGCCGTGCAGCGTGTGCGTCATCGTCGGGCCGGCACGCGCTGCAACCTGCCCCGACTATCGCCTATGCGTCGGGATTCCCTTCCCACCTCAGGCATCGTCAAGGTCCGCAATCACGTCAGATGCGGTCGACAGCCAAGATCAAACGCCGGATTGGGAAGTCGCAGCGTTCACCACCCGCATTCGGCTGCAGCAATTGGCTGCACGGCAACGACCATGCGACACGGCTGGAGGGACGCCCAACCCCTGCCGCGCCACCCGCCTGCGCAGCCGCGACGCAGCTGACGCAGTTACCAGCCGCAGGCGCTCAACTGCGCGACTTGCCCTTGGCCGGCTTGCCGGCGTCGGCGTAGATCAGCTTCTCCATGCCCTCGATGCGAGCCATGGCCGGCGCCGTCTGCGCGCGGAACGCCGCCAGTTCGACGCCCTGCAGCGGCTCCGGCGGCGGCATCGTCACCGACATCGGATTGCGCTGCTGTCCGCCCACGCGGAATTCGTAATGCAGATGCGGGCCGGTCGCCAGGCCGGTCATGCCGACATAGCCGATCACCGTGCCCTGGTTGATGCGCTGCCCGGCCTTGATCTTGCCAAAGCGCGACATGTGCCCGTACAGCGTGCTGTAGTTCTTGCCGTGATCCAGGATCACCACGTTGCCATAACCGCGTTGGGTCCCGACAAACACCACCCGCGCATCGCCGGCTGCCATGATCGGCGTGCCCGAGGCGGCCGCATAGTCCACACCCTTGTGCATGCGCATGGTGCCCAGCACCGGATGCTTGCGCGCACCGAAGGTGGAGCTGATCCGGCTATAGGCCACCGGCATGCGGATAAAGCTCTTCTTGAGCGGGCGGCCATTGATGTCGAAGTACTCGGCCGGTTTGCCGGCACGCTCGAAGCGAAACCCCGTATAGGTCTTGCCGCCGGTGGTGAACGTCGCCGCCAGGATGTCGCCGGTGCTGATCCGCTCGCCTTCGCGCCAGGTTTCATCCATGACCACGCTGAAACGGTCGCCGGGCTGCAGATCCTTGTCGAAGTCGATGTCGTACTTGAAGATCTCGTCGGTCATGATCGCCACCGCCGCCGGCGACAATCCGGATTTGCCGGCCGATGCATACAACGAACTGCTGATCTCCCCGCTGGCAACCACTGTGCGCGTGGTGGTCGCCCGCTCGGTCACGTTCTCGCGCACGGCGTCGCCCAGCAGGCGCAGTTCCACCCGATGACTGTCGTCGCGATCGAAGCGCAATGCGCGCAGTTGCCCGCGCGTCGGCATGTCGAAGGCGATCTCGGTGCCCGGACGCAGCTTGGTCAGCACCTCCTTGGTCCCCGGATGCGCCAATACCTGGTACATCACCGTGGTCGGGATTCCCAGCTCGCCGAACAAGGTACTCAGCGTCTGGCCCGGCTTGACCTGCAGAATTTCCCAATCGGTGCTCGGCGCCAGCTGCTTGCGGCTGGGAATCAGCGGCGGCAACGGCAACGCCAGCGTGGAATGGCTGGAAAGCGGTGTGTCGATGGCGTTGGAAAAACCCGGCACGATCGTGGCCACCAGCGCGCCGATGGTGGCGAACAGGCTGGCGTGGATCCAGTGGCGACGTGTCCAGCGGTCATTGAATGCCGCCGGCAGATGCGCCTTGAGCTTTCGATGCAGTGCAGTGTCGTGGAGGACGTGGAGGCGTTCGTGAAAGCGCCGCTTGCGTGCACGGCCCTGCTCTGAGTTCTGCATCGTTCAAATTCCTCGCTGGCTCGAAGTGCGAGCCCAATCGCCGGTACCATAGACAGCCTGTAACAGCGCGTCAAACCATTGAGCCTGTTCATTATTTTCACTTGGCGCGGAATTAACCCGCGTTTAACATCATTCACGTTTTTGACGGCAAGCGCCGCTGGAGTCTGTGGTTGACCACTATCGAAGAATCCCTCGCACTCATTGGCCGCGGCACCGAAGAGATCCTCAAGCTCGATCAACTGCAGGCGCGGCTCGCCACCGGTAAGCCGCTGCGGGTGAAGGCCGGCTTCGATCCCACCGCGCCGGATCTGCAT